>DATMQT010000019.1:0-61460 GCA_035566655.1 Candidatus Dormiibacterota bacterium | reverse complement strand
CTACATCGACGCCATCGGCAAACTCGACGGAAAGCGCTGCTTGCTGGAGTGGAAAACGTCTTCGAGCCGATACCCGGAAGAACCGGAAGGACTGTTGTCTCTGGATCCGCAGCTCGTCTGCTACTCCTGGATGACAGGCATTGCCGACGTCGCCCAGATCGTATTCGTTCGCAAGCGGCTCGTCGAAGTTCAGTACTTGCAAACCACTATCACCGACGAGCAGCGACAAGAGTTTGGCCACTTGGTGGAAAGCACAATCCGTCGAATCGAGTCGGCGGACTTTCTGCCGCATAGCGGCATCCGCTTTCCCCAGAACCCCTGTAGCAGCTGTCCGTACGTGGGACTTTGTCTTGGAAAACAGGAAATGGCTGACGCCCGCTTGGTGCGGCGTCCAGGAGCAGACAATCTTGATTGGCTTGACGAGCTTGCATACTGAGAATCCGCCCATGCCGCCAAAGTTCAATCGCCGCCGCGCCTTGTTCGTGCTGGGCAAAATCGACGAGATTCTGGCCTGGGAACAGCGGAAAGAAACCGAGCGGGACACCAAGTTTGTCGAGCTTGGACGCTATCTGTGCGAAGTTCGGGTGGAACAGTTCTGGAGGCTGGAGGAGTTGAAGTCCTTCGACGAGTTTCTGGAGAGGCGATTCCCAGGGTCGCGGCGGAAGGCCTACTACCTGATGTCGATTCACGAGCACCTGCCGCCGCAGGCAAGGAAGCAGCTGAAGGAAGTGGGCTGGACGAAGGGGATCGAGCTTGCCAAACTGGCCAGGCGGGACGGGCAGCACTTCGATTGTGCAACCTGGTTGCACAAAGCCAGTCAGATGCCCAAAGAGGAATTCAAGCAGGAGGTCGAGAAGGAACTGACGGGGCGGGAAACGGAACCGTGGGAGATCGTCTACTTCAAACTGTACCGGAGCCAAACGCCAGTCATTGAGCGGGCGATCGAGACGGCAGCTCTGATGCTCGGAAGTGACCGCTCCCGGGGCTACTGTTTGGAAATGATCTGTGCGGACTTTCTGGCCGGGGCCAACCTGGACCATGGAGATCCGGAGATGCTGCTGTTCTCGATGACGAGGTTCTTCAGGTTTCTTCCCGACCAGCAACGGCAGACATTTCTTGAAGGTCTGAAGGAGCAGACATCATGAGCTCCATTGGCCCTAAATTCCCGCTCTTACGGCTGGATCCGATTAGTTACGAGAACCTACGGCAGCAGGTCCTGCGTCGCGATGGTTGGAGATGCCAAGGGTGCGGCTCGATGTCGAACCTTGAGGTTCACCACAAAGAATTTCGAGATTATGTACTTGACTCAATGTGCTTCCTGTGCTACTTTGTTTACATGCTTTACTTTGATGACTTTGCGGGCTTCTTGGCTGATTCGTCCTTTTCCAAGTGTTCGCGCACAGCTTTTAGCACCTTGGGATGGAACACGCCCTCAGCTAATTCCCCGCTGGTCATCTTCGCCGGATGCTTCTTGAACTTTACTTTGCTCATGGTGAACCTATGACTTCCGCTCCCGTAAATCTGACAACCCTTGTTGATCGGTATAGCACAGACGAGCACTGCCGCGAAGCTCTTTTACATCTCCGCTGGCCTGACGGCGTGCGCTGCCTGAAATGCAAGAGCGAGAACGTTGCGCCAGTGTCCGACCGGAAAGTGTACGTCTGCTATTCATGCCGCTACCAGTTCTCCGTGACCGTGGGAACGATCTTCCATGACTCCCACCTGCCGCTCACGAAATGGTTTCTTGTGACTTACCTGATTACGGAATCGCGCAAGGGCATCTCCGCAAACCAGATCAAGCGAATGCTCGGCATCTCCTACAAGACAGCGTGGTACCTCTGTCACCGCATCCGCAAGGCGATGGAAGAATCTGACCACAAACTCAAGGGCACCGTGGAAATTGATGAGATGTACATCGGGGGCCATACGAAGAACGCGGACAAGTGGAAGAAACACGCGCCAGTGGTCGGCATCCGTGAGCGTGGTGGACACCTGCACTTCATCTCTGCCGCGAACCTGAATCAGGACAAGATCAACGAAATCATCGCTCGGAATGTGGACAAGACAGTGGACGTAATTATGACGGACGAATCGAAGCTCTACAACTTTGAGACCACGAAGTACCGGGGCAAGCACAAGACGGTCAACCACAAGGCCGAGGAATACGTCCGGTACGAAGGTGGGCTGTGCGTAACCACGAATGCGATTGAGTCCGCATTCTCGCTTTTCAAGCGTGGCGTCGTTGGGACGTGGCATAAAGTCTCTGTGAAACATCTCCCCGCCTACCTGCAAGAAATGACGTGGCGTTTCAACAACCGGAAGAACCAATACCTTTTCCGCGATACTTTGGTACGCCTGCTGGCATCGGACAATCTCGAATACAAGGAATTGACCGCAGCATAAGCTACCAGCGCCAGTTACACGGGTGCAATATTGCCCACTTGCAGGCAGACCTCGCGAAAAACATCTCATCTCCCCCCGGAGTAGCACGCTTGGCGATCTTCAAGGGTAATGTCCTAGGTTGAGCTTCCCCTACTAAGTGAGCGTTTACAGTGCCCGTCCACCTAGCAACGAGGTCTTGATTCTCGCAGTAGTTAACCATGTAAAACTGGAAGTGTGCTCCAGGTGCTAGTGGGTCAAAGGCAATTGGGTAGGTACGCCCAGTTAGAAATTTATTATTTGGGCCTATATAGAGGGGGATTGCGATATCCTCGATTGCTGAATTCCCGAAGGTACTCAAATCACATTTGTACATGAATGCTGTATGAATCCTTCCCTGCTTCGCTTCTTCCATAAACTCCTTCTGCGACAGCAGAACTCCGTCACCTTTAGTGGGCCAATTTAGAGGCTTGTCATGGGTGCTCACATCGTGCATCACACCCATTCCTATTGAAGAAAACCGCTGAGCAGCTTCAAAAATATCCGGCATCAATTGCATTATGTGGATCGTTGAGTTGGGTGGAATCGTAAGGGGATAATAACTAAACTCACAATCCATAGAAATCGAAATTGGCGGCGGTGGAGGAGATGTAGGCTTTGCCTCTTCTCCTTTTGGAGCCAACGGCGTGTAGCGCTTCACCATTGCAGGAGGCAAAGTTAACAGACTCACGCTCACGACTAAGATAACTATCAATTTCAACCTAAAATATTTGGGGCGCGGGTCGGGAACGTAGGTACTTTCTTTCTTGTTGTTCGGAAAATAAATCGGAGACTCTACGAGATGGCCGAGAGGTTGAGCCTTAATTGCCTTCCACACCTTTACCACGGTTATGATTACGTGAACGGCTAATACTAGACAGATTACGACCGTCGCAAAAAGCACACCTTCCCAAAATGCGAGTGGCCTCCCAAGCATCCACGGAACCAATGCCGCAGCCGCAATAAGAATTCCATCGAACCATCGTTCTCCCGTTGTTCGCAACAGTCCTCCAGCGAATGTCTCAATAAAGCGGGCTAGGATGGTCGGAGGCATAGTTCGAAATTATACTCCTTAGTTGAGTCAAGGGTATAATCTCGAAGAATTTCGTAGCCACTCGGGAAATGATTCAGAAGAGAATCTCATTACACTCTGCCACGCCTGCCACCAAGAGACCCACCACATTGTGATAGTGAGGTAGCCGCGTCAGGCAGCGAAAGAGCAACTCGTTAGGCCGATCAGCAACCGATTCCGCGATGACTACACACAAGCTTCAGGTTCCCGTACTCGTACTCACGCTGGCCCGAAAGAGGCTGTTCTTGCGTTGGGCGCTGAAAGGATTCAGAAGGAAGAACTTAGACGGTGGAAAGACGCCTGCTTCGACGGGAACTGTTGCGGCATGAGCGTGGTCCGTCAATTCACATTGGCGCTTGTCGTTTTTTCACCTATGCCGTTGCGATCCGCTCGATCCGACGTCCCCACCCCGAGGCAAGCGAGCAGTTCTTAAGTGTCGACTCGAGCATTGCCCTGGAACTCCCACGATCAGGCTTTGAACGTGGTGGGGGCGCGTCCCAACTTCATGACCCTCAAGAATGCCTTCGAGCCCGGGCCCAAATCCGGCGAGGTGGCGGCTACTGCAACGCCGGCTGCGATGCTTGCACTGCGCACCCGCCAGTGCCCGACGTTCCGCAAACCTCGTTAGTCAGGGTCGAAAAGTAAATCTGAGAAGTTCCCGCCAGCGTTCCCGAGATCACGGTGTTGTCGATGATAATTCCGCTCGTGCCTCCGGCCGCAGCCAGAGCGGCGGTGCCGAGCGGTCCCACGTTCGTCCAGACGACGACGCCGTCGATCGTGGTACCGCCCGCCGTTGGGTTGAATGTCGGCATCGAGCCGCCGGAAAAACCGGGGGTCGTTACCACTTGAGTATTGTTGTTGCCGTCGAGAATTTTGTTACCAGTGGCGTATAGATGGGCGGCTGCCCAAGACGGGGTAGAGGCGGACTGCACTCCCTGATCCAGCCAGACCACGGTGCCATCCACAGTGGGGTTTCCCGCGGTCGTACTCCAAGTGGGGGCCGTGAGGCCTGACGTGCCGGCCACACTGACCACCTGAATCTGAAAATTGCTATCCAAGACTTCCTGACCCACAATGTATGAGGTCGATGCTAGCCAAGGCGTATCTTTGAAATTGAAGACGCATCCGCCTGCTGCGCACCCCGGGGAGGCTCCGCCGTTTTGCACGCTGGCGAACATCCATTCCGTTGCACCCCCAGACACGTTGGGATTCAAAATATCGGTCACGGGAGAGCACGGCGTCGGAGTAAAGCTGGTCGAAAGGAGCGGACCTGCGGTTACGGTGCCGAACGCGCCGGCGGTCATGGCAACCTGGTACAGGACCGGATCGCCTCCCGTGTTGCCGCAAACATAAAGATTTCCCGTACCGTCCACGGAGTTCACATAGGTGCTGTCAAACGCGCCAATGTACAAAGGACTAGGCGCGTTGCCGGTTAGGGTGCTGGCTCCGACCACTGCCTCTGATCCAAAATCTCCCGAAGCGAAACTGGTGGTAAGTTGGTAAACCGCCGTGCAGTCAGTCCCACCGTTGCAAAGCCCGGTGCCGTCGCTCGGAGCGTACACGTACACTAATCCAGATGTGGAATCGACGACTGGTCCCTGCACGATGCCCGGGCCGAGATCGTTGGTGAGTGAGAAATCCAACTGCCCTGAAATGGTAACTGCGCCTGTGGGGTCGACCAGATACAAGAAACCGCCGTTGTCAGTGACAAACACATTCCCCGTCGCAAAATCCTGAACCGGGCTGTTAAGAGCGGTGGTAGAGACCTGCACCGGCCATCCTCCCGTTCTCACTTCAGCAGGGATCCCGAGGAATACCGGCGTGAATTTATGGAGCCACCCGGCATCGTCTCCGACGTAAGCGACGTCGTTGCTATAGTCGTAGAAAACGGATGAGTTAGTGTCGTTGGTTGCCGCCCCACTCCCATCTGTGAGTCTCCAGGTTGTCATGCAAGGTGCCATACAGCCTGGATAGGCACCAGGAAGCAGATGTGGAAGGGTGAGTGGGCTGGCGATGGTTTCAGTGGTTGAAGCGGCCCATCTCAGCAGGACCAAGACCCCTTGCGGTACCCCATTGCTTTGCACATACGCAAGTTGCGTGCCGTCGCGGGAAAACACCGGAGAGGTAAAAATCGCGGCGCCGGTATCGTAAGCCCAGTACACCGAGGGCACCGTGTCTACCGTGGTGACTGCGTTGTCGATCATGGTCACGGCCCCGTTCAGGGCGATCGCTCTGCCGGTAAGCGGAGCGCCGGAATCCAGCGTGATCGAGGTCAGCGCGACGATGTCCCCGACTGCAATGCCGGTTGCATCGATAGTGGCGGAGCTTCCCACCAGCCAAATCACGTTCCCAGCCGTCGCGCCACCGGACAACACCACGGTGCCAGCGATTTCAAGCGTGCTGCCGATCTGGAAGACGTAGGTTCCGTTTCCATTGAGCGTCACGGTTTGTCCGGCACTCAAGGTAAGAGTACCGGAGGCGTTGTACAGGCCGGGCGTGAAAGTCAGTCCGTCCAGAAGGGGCGCAATGGTCGTCGCGCCGGCCAATCCCTGGTAGAAAGTGTACGCCGTATTGGCGTCAGCTTCCGCCTGCGCTGCCACAACATCCCCGAGGTGCTTTACCGCAGGAGCAGTCAGCACGCCGGGCGGAAAGCCAGTGAGGCTGGTGCCCGGGGAGATACCGATGTTACCGCCCGTGACCACGGAGGCGCCCGTACTCGTGATGGTAGACGAAGCGAGCATTGCGAAGTTTGCGGCTGTACCCAAGTCAAGTCCACTACAGCCTGAATAGAGGTTGTCGTAAGCTACGATGTCGGCTCTCGCCCCCCCTACGAGACCCGTAGTGTAAGCGACAAAATCGGGCTGAGGCGCGCCGGCACAGTTGGCAGTCGTAGTGTTAAGCGAGTACTTCGCCGGGTAGTTGGTGGCGCCGACGGTCCCACCGTTGCCGATATCCTGCAACCAGTCCCGCTTGAGCACGTGGTTCTCGCCGGGGAGCGAGACATTCGAACTCGGCTGCAAATCAAACGGATCGGCATCCTTCTTCGCCTCAGGCCGTGTCACCGACAACTGGCGAGACCGTTGCTGCCAGTAGCGCGGATCCTGCTCGACGCGCCTGGCCTGTTCCGCAGTCGCCGGCCTGGAGAAGACGACGTGGTGGTGAGTCCAGTCCGTAACGGCGACTGCTTTCTTATGGTCGGGCAAAACCTGACCCGGTAAAGCTGGAGACAAGGTTAGCAGCGCGAGAATTGAGACCCCCAAACACAGAAAACATTCCTGGTTCCTGTTCATTTTCTCTCCATGGTGCTAGAGCGCAAGGCAACACTCAGAGTCATCAGCCTTATCCCAGCCCTCTGCCAGCCTGCATTCAGACTTCTGGCGACCCTGTCGGAAATCATCATACACCTGCGTGTTTTGAGGAAATCCGAGAAATTTGTCAGGGTGTGGGCAGATTTCCACAGATGTTTCCCACGCATCCGAGATGCCCGAGAACATCCGTGAGCGGCAACCCACGAATGAGTCAGGACTTCAAATTTGCATTTGCACTACACTCCTCATCTACGTTAGGTTCATTACGATGAAACTTTCCGTCGTCATGCCGGTGTACAACGAACGCGCCACGCTGCGGCAAGTGGTTGAAAGAGTACTTGCGGTTCCAGTGGAGATCGAACTGATTTGCGTGGATGATGGATCCACCGACGGTTCGCGGGAGATCCTCGCGCAATTGCAGGCGGAGCATTCCCAGATCCGAATTCTGCTTCAGCCCAAGAACACGGGGAAGGGTGCAGCCCTGCATCGCGGAATTCAGGAAGCGACGGGGGATTTCGTCCTCATCCAGGACGCTGATCTCGAGTACGACCCGGCAGAATACACGTTACTGCTGGAACCTCTGATGGAAGGGAGCGCTGACGTCGTCTACGGCTCGCGTTTTCTCTCCAGCCGCCCTCATCGCGTGCTTTACTTCTGGCATTCCGTCGGCAATTGGATTCTTACTCTCCTGTCCAACGCGCTCACCAATATCAACCTCAGTGATATGGAGACGTGTTACAAAGCATTTCGGCGCGAGGTCATCCAATCCATTCCTCTGGAAGAAAAGCGCTTTGGATTCGAGCCTGAAATAACCGTGAAGATCGCCAAGCGAAAGCTCCGCATCTACGAGGTTGGCATCAGCTACTGGGGCCGCACGTATGAAGAGGGCAAGAAAATCCAGTGGAACGATGGCGTGCGGGCGCTCTGGTGCCTGGTGAAGTATTGCATCACCGAACCTGCCATTGCGCGCCAGACGGCGACTCTGCCGGCTGACGCTACCGCGTTATCGGCGGGCACAACACCGGGCAAGCTGCCCCCTGTCGACTAGGATTCGACAAACTAGTTCCTAATTCTTCGTCGCCGGCTTCTGATAGTTAAAGTTGATTTCCGATCCCCGCGCGTTGGGTGTGCCCGCGGGTTTTGGTGCGGAAGCGGCCTTCGCGGGTTTCTTAGGAGTTGCGCCTTTCACGTTTTGATGCTCCAGGCGTGCCAGTTCCGCACTGGTCTTTTGACTGCTTGTCGAAGTGTGCGGAACCGCGGCCGACGATTTGTGGGCCGGCGGCATTGCGGATTTCGGGGTCAACGGCTTGGTCGCAGCTTCGTGAGACTTTGCACCCGACTTAGGCTCAGCGGAAGATGAGTGCACCTTAGGGTTCTGTGCCGTTGCCAGACAAAGCCCGGCGGCAATTACTGCGAATAAGCATCCAGTCTTGTGCTTCATCATAAGGAACCTCCCGCTTGGCCGTCCCGATGCTCTTTAATTAGAGCACGTTTTCGGTCGGGAGGCTGTCCCAATGGTGATCTGATCAAGTTACGTCGGGTATGTCTGATTGTCGGGAACTGCCGGGGAGAAACAACGATGCGTGCCTAGCGTGGTGACCGGAGCGAATTGAAACGCCGTCTTCATCGTGGTTTCTAGTACGCTCTGTAAGAATGCGGAATGGCCGATGCTAGGCCCTGTGGGCCCAGGGCTAAACCAGATGTATGAGCCAGATCATGAACATCACCGACCCAGGCTTTCAGATTGAAGCGACTCTCGCGCTGCCCGAAGACGAAGTCCACCTCTGGAGGGTGGATCTGGAGGCGATCCGTGCCGGCGAGTCCGGGTGGCAGAAGGTGCTTTCCTCCGACGAATTGACACGCGCTTCCCGTTTTCATTTTTCGCGGGATCGTCAGCGCTTCGTTGCGGCACGAGCTCTGTTGAGGACGATCCTCGGAAGCTATGTCGGAACGGATCCGGGCAGCTTGAGCTTCTCCTACTCGAACAAAGAAAAACCTTCTCTGGGGCCAGAAAATGCGGGTTTCGGGGTCACGTTCAACCTTTCCCATTCCGGCGGAATCGCATTGTTTGCCTTTACACGCCGGCGCGAGATCGGTGTCGATGTGGAACAAGTTCGCAGTGATTCGGACCTGGAGGCTATCGCCCGCCGCTTCTTCTCCGCACGTGAGCAGAGCCAACTTGCCGATCTGCCAGCGCAGGAAAAAGTTGAAGCTTTCTTCCGTTGCTGGACCCGCAAAGAGGCGTACATGAAGGCAACTGGCGATGGCTTATCGCTTCCTTTAAGCCAATTCGATGTGTCTCTGACGGCCGGAGAGAAAAATGCCCTGCTGGCCACGCGGCCCGATGGTGCAGAGGCAGGACGATGGCTTCTCCGGGAGGTGCCGGCGGGATCTGGCTACGTCGCCGCCCTCTGTGTCCGGGGCCAGAATTGGAAACTGAACGAGTGGTCGAAAGATCTCGGCGGCTGAGGCGCACGGGACGTTCTTCACAAACGCGCAACATCCTCTTGGGAGAATGGAAGTGTGCCAGCCAAGGTTGCAACTCTTTTCACATTCACCATGCCGGGGAGAGATTCCCGTCCATGTAAACCGGAGAAGGCCTTTCATTTCATTCGCTTGTGGGACCAGGGCTGAACCTCGAGGGCCTGCTAATTGCTGCACTCCTACGTTATTCATTGAGCACAAATCGAGCTTTCTTAGTGCCGCCCGGAAGTGTTACTCTGTGAGGTAACGTTGGGATTTTCCTCTCCCTAAAAACCTGCAAAGCGGTTTCCCCCGGCCTCGTTGCAGTCTGGAAGATAATCCAGTCAAAGGCAATAAACGTAGTAGACAATATAACCGTAACCCCCAGGGCAATAAACGTAGTAGACAATATAACCGTAACCCCCAGGAGGCTTAAAGACTTGACAGCCGCAACCAGCCATCTCATTCCGCCCCACGGCGGAGAACTTGTTCACCTCATCGCTCAACCCGAAAGCATCGCCGACCTAAAGGCGCATTCGAAAGAATGGCCGTCGTGGGACCTGACCGGCCGCCAGCTTTGCGATCTTGAGTTGTTGATCACGGGCGGATTTTCTCCACTGCGGGGTTTCATGACGCGCGCCGACTACGAAGGCGTCTGCCACAACATGCGGCTTGCTAATGGCACGCTCTGGCCCATGCCGATTACGCTGGACGTAACCGAGGAATTTGCCAAGAAGCTCACGCCAGGCTCCAGCAAAGTTGCGCTGCGCGATCCGGAAGGCGTGATGTTGGCGGTGTTGAACGTCGAGGAAGTCTGGCAGGCCGACCGCAAGGCCGAGGCGGAGGCAGTTTTCGCCAGCACCAGCGCCGCCCATCCCGGAGTGGATTACGCCATCAACAAATCCAACCCCTGGTACGTCGGAGGCAAGCTTGAAGGGACGCAGATTCCATCCCACTACGATTTTCGCAACTTGCGCTTGACTCCTGCCGAAGTGCGCGCCGAATTTGCTCGCGTCGGCTGGCGGAAGGTGGTCGCGTTTCAGACTCGCAACCCTATGCACCGCGCGCACGTGGAACTCGCGTTCCGCGCTGCCAAGCAAGTCGAAGCAAACTTGCTGATTCATCCGGTCGTGGGCATGACCAAGCCCGGCGATGTCGATTACTACACCCGAGTCCGCTGTTATCAACTTCTGCTGTCGAAGTTCCCGCAGTCGACCGCCAAGCTTTCGTTGCTGCCGCTCGCCATGCGAATGGGCGGACCGCGCGAGGCCATCTGGCACGCACTCATCCGCAAGAATCATGGCATCACTCACTTCATTGTGGGCCGCGATCACGCCGGTCCGGGATCCGATCCTGCGACGAAGAAGCCTTTCTACGGTCCCTACGAGGCGCAAGAAGTCTTCAAGAAGCACGAAGCCGACATCGGCGTCACCATGGTGCCTTTCAACATGATGGTGTACCTCGAGGACCAGGACAAATACGTTCCCGACGACGAAGTGAAAAACGGTGATCGTGTATTGAATATCTCGGGCACCGAGCTTCGCCAGCGCTTGAACGAAGGCCGCGAGATTCCTGCGTGGTTCACTTATCCGGAGGTTGTGGCAGAGTTGCGCCGCAGTTTCCCGCCCCGTCACAAGCAGGGCGTGACCATTTTCTTCACCGGGCTATCGGGTTCCGGCAAGTCGACCATCGCCAACGTGCTGATGACGAAGTTCCTCGAAATGGGCGGACGTCCGGCCACCATGCTGGACGGCGACCTGGTTCGCAAGAACCTGTCTTCCGAACTTGGGTTCTCGAAAGAGCACCGCGACATCAACATCCGGCGTATCGGCTACGTGGCTTCGGAAATCACCAAGAATGGCGGCATTGCGATCTGCGCTCCCATCGCGCCCTACGACGCAACGCGCAAATATGTAAGGCAGCTGATTGAGCCCTACGGCGGGTTCATTCTGGTGCACATCGCCACCACGGTGGAAGTCTGCGAGCAACGCGACCGCAAGGGCTTGTACGCCAAAGCGCGCGCGGGAATTCTCAAGGAGTTCACCGGTATTTCCGATCCGTATGAAGTTCCGGCCGATGCTGAAGTTACCATCAACACCGGCGAACTTTCCGCGGAAGAAGCGGCGCAGGAAATCATCCTTCATCTGGAGACGGAAGGTTTCATCGGCACGGCAGCGGAGTCGGTTTAATCGGTCGGCCCCGGTACATTCATGGATCTGTTGATCAAGATCTTGGCGGGTTTTGGAGTTGGGACCCTTATCGGAATGACGGGGGTCGGAGGCGGCGTTCTGCTGCTTCCGATCCTCATTTTCGGTTTGCACGTGCCCGCGATGCGCGCCGTTGGGTCAGACGCACTGTTCAACTTCGTGACCAAGATCGGCGCCAGTATTGTGCACCTGCGCAAAGGCACGGTTCGGCGCAAGGTGGTCGTGGCGCTAATCATTGGCAGCGCTCCCGGCTCCTATTTGGGCGTGAGTCTCCTGGTTCACCTGCGCAATGTCTACGGCAATAGCGTCAATCACTTCATCACCATAGCCGTCGGCGCCTTGTTGATTTGCATTCCGACTTTCTTGTTCTTCCAGAAGAAGATCGAGGACCGGGCTGCACAGAAGCCACCCACGATGAAATCGTTCGCCTGGATGTCGCTCATCGGGCTGGTGGCGGGCTTCCTGGTGGGTATCACTTCAGTGGGATCTGGCAGCATCGTGATGATGATGCTGCTGCTATTTTTTAGTTTTCAGCCGAAGGTTATGGTCGGCACAGACATCGTCCACGCCCTGCTTCTCACCGGTGTAACCAGTCTCCTCCACATGTTTGCACGGAATGTCGATTTTCACCTGGTCGGGGCGCTTGTGATGGGCTCGATACCGGGAGGACTGTTCGGTTCTTATTTGAGCACGCGAGTTCCGGTTCCGTGGCTTAGACGCATTCTTTGCGCGGTGTTGCTGGCCACGGGCGCGCGCATGTTAATGGCTTGAGAGCAGTTCCCAGTTCTCAGTTCTCAGTAAGTGCCTATGATAGAAGCTGAGAAACGAAAACTGAAAGCGAAGTAAAGAGAGATTATGGAATCGAAATCTTACGCTGACATACTGCAACGCATTCAATCCGCGCTGGAGGCCTCACGCGCGGTCTTCGCCCGCTTCACTGCAGGCGCGATTGAAACCGAATACAAGATCGGGCACGATCCTGTAACCGAAGCAGATCGCGCTCTGGACGCCGTTCTGCGCGAAGAGCTTTTGTGTGATGGAGAAGGCTGGCTGTCGGAAGAAAGCGTGGACGATCCCGTCCGGCTGCAGCACTCGCGAGTGTGGGTGGTGGATCCGCTCGATGGCACCCGCGAATTCGTCAAGGGCATCCCGGAGTTTTGTGTTTCCATTGGCTTCGTCGAGAATGGCCGCCCCGTGGCCGGAGGAATCTACAACCCCGCCACCGACGAAACCTTCCTGGGATCGATCGACTCCGGCGTCCTCTACAACGGCAAGCCTTCCCAGCCTAGCCAGCGCAAGACTCTCCAAGGCGCACTGGTTCTTGCCAGCCGCAGCGAGGTGAGGCGCGGCGAGTGGAAGCCCTTTGAGAATACCGGCCTCAATATCCGCCCCATGGGTTCGGTGGCGTACAAGCTGGCACTAGTCTCGGCCGGAGTGGGGGATGTAACCTTTACCCTGACTCCCAAGAACGAATGGGACGTGGTCGCGGGAGCGGCGCTGGTAGAGAGCGCCGGTGCATTTGTCAGCACGCTCGATAACACGCCATTGCGATGCAACAACAAGAACCCCTTGCTTTCCGGCCTGCTGGCCTCAGGACCATACTTGCGAGAGCAGCTTCTGGCCGCGGTAAGCGAGCATATTGAACCTGCGATTCTGAAGTCCGGCGCGCGCAGCTGAGGAAGTTTTCGCATCGCCTGGCTATGCGTCGCACCCGGGTCCAAGGACTAGAACGTGCCGATGAATAGCTTCTACGTGGCTGGGGGAAGGCTGCGAACCACGGTTTTCCGCAAGCTCGAAGAATGGCAATCGTGCGAGCAGGCTCTCGTGATCGAACTCGACCCGGTGAAGAATCAATCTCACGCCTGCGTCGAGTACGTTTCCCCTCCCGAAGCCCGTCCCCACGAACTGCCGGCCATCCTGTTCAAATCATCCACGCTTCAGGGGAACAAGCTTTACGCCTGCACCTCCACTGAAGTGTTGGTCTACGAGCTTCCCAGTTTTCGGCTCGTGCACTACATTTCCCTGCCCTGCTTCAACGATCTTCATCACGTAGCCCCCACGCAGCGCGGAACGCTTCTGGTTGTCGTGACCGGGCTCGATATGGTGGTGGAGATTGCGACGACGGGCGACTTGGTCCGGGAATGGAGCGTTTTGGGCGAAGATCCCTGGGCGCGATTCTCCCGGCAGACGGACTATCGCAAGGTCCCCACCACCAAGCCCCACAAATCGCACCCCAATCACGTATTTGAAATCGATCAGGAAGTCTGGGTCACCCGCTTCCAGCAGCGCGACGCCATCTGCCTCACCACGCCTGGCCCTCGTATTGACATCGCGGTGCAGAGACCTCACGATGGCTACATTTTTGGCGGCCGCATCTATTTCACCACGGTCGATGGCCACATCGTGATTGCCAACCGGGAAACCCTACAGGTGGAAGAAACCATCGACCTGAATCAGTTGAGCGGACAATCCGGACAGGTGCTGGGCTGGTGCCGGGGCGTGCTTCCTCTCGACGAACGCCGGTTGTGGGTGGGGTTCACGCGCGTCCGTCCCACCAAGTTCGTGGAGAATGTGGCCTGGGTAAAAAATGGCTACACCCAACGCCACAAGCCCTCGCACATCGCGCTGTATGATCTTGAGCGCAAGACTTGCGAACAGGAAATTGAACTGGAACCGCACGGGATCGGCGTAGTGTTCAGCCTGCTTCCCGTCCCGGCGACGAAATCAAAAGTGACAGGCGGAGTTGAAGGCTCGCAAGAATGGCACTCTCGTTGAAAAAATTCTTCGGCCTGCTGGTGCCGCACCGCCTGCGCCAGGAACGCGATATCGTGCTCCGCCTAGGACATGCGGGACGAACCTACGCCAAGGTGCGCGTGCTGGATACTATGGGAATTCGCGCGTCAAAACCGCACCCTGCCTCGCCAAGTGCGCGCGCTTTTCTGTTTGTCTGCTACGGGAACATCATGCGCAGCCCCATGGCCGAGCGCATGCTCAAGCATGCGCTTTCGCAGTATCATCAGGAGGGCATCACGGTGGCGTCGGCGGGCATCCATGCCACTCCCGGGACGGAGGCTCATCCCCGGGCGCGCGCAGCCGCCCCGGTATTCGGGTTAAGTCTGGACGACCACCGTTCCAAGCTTCTCACCGCTGAAATGATAGCCAGCGCCGACGCGGTCTTTGCCATGGACTTCCAAAACCAAGCCGAGTTGCTGACCCAGTTCCCCCAAGCCGCCGACAAGATTTTCCTGCTGAGCAGCTATGCAGAGGGCGGGCAGCGGGGCCGGGCCATTGCCGATCCGTATTTTGGCGACCAGGACGAGATGTCCCGCTGCTGCACCGTGCTACAGGCCTGTATAAACAATCTGGCGAGAAGCATGTGGCCGGCGCCGAGCCCGGGTGCCTCACCCGAATGAGCGCCATGCAACCGAGCGACGGGACCTTGAAGAGAACGATGCGGGTCATCGGCCAGCTTGGCCGCGTCCTGACGGGCCGCCAAGTTGCTGGACGAAACCTGACCGTTTTCCCCGACGACGTTTTCCTCGTTTCTTATCCGCGATCGGGAAACACCTGGGCTCGCTTTCTCATCGCCAGCCTCATCTTCGAGAACGACCCGAGCTTCATCAACGTTGAGTCCCGCATTCCCGAAATCTATTTCAATCCCGACCACCGCATGCGCCGCTTGCCGCGGCCCCGAATTCTAAAGAGCCACGAATGCTTCCAGCCTCACTATCGCCGCATCATCTACATCGCGCGCGATCCCCGCGACGTCGCGGTCTCTTTTTATCATCACAACGTCAAAGCCGGAAACATCCCGGACAACTACCCGATGGAAGATTACATTCCCCGCTTCATGAATGTCGAGTTCGACACCAAGTGGGGCTCCTGGGCCGATCACGTGCAGAGTTGGATGCTTCTGCGCCAGAATCACCCAGATTTCCTGTTTCTGCGCTACGAAGACATGAAGCGAGACACGATGAGTGAACTCGAACGGATCGCCGGGTTCCTGCGCGAGCGATCCTTCCGGATTGATGAGAGTCCGGAAAAATTGAAGCGCGCGATTGAGCTAAGTTCACCAGAGCGCATGCGCGCTCTTGAAAAACAACAAAGCGCCGACTGGGTTCTAACCAAAAGTACACGCCCCGACAAACCCTTCGTGCGCACGGCCACGGCCGGAGGATGGAAGTCGGTGCTTTCACCCGCTTCGGTAGCTTCCATACAAGCGGCCTGGGGGAAAGTAATGACTACGCTTGGATACGATCTGGAAGATGGAGTGGCGGGATCCACCGCCAGTAGCAACCCCGGTGAGTCAACTCGCACTTCCCGATAAAGCAATCAACTTAATCGCTCCTCGTCCGGCGAAGCCTATTTTTTATCTCAGCGACTCCGGGACGGAGATCGGAAAGCCACAAATCGTCGTAGCGCATTCCCGGGTACCACGGCACAGCGATTCTCAGCAGGCTACCCCACAGACTCGGATACTCGCCGGGCCACTGAACCGGCTTCCCTGCCCGCAGGTTACTTAGATGGCTTAACTCACTCACCATCCGTCGACAAGTGATTGCCGTGTCGTAAGCAATGTACTTCGGCGGAGATTGGCCGCTGAGATGCCAGTCAATCAGGTACCGCGGATAATCGATCCCGCTGGCAATCGGGAGGGCGATCGATCCCCAGGGCCGGCCGTTGATCTCCATCAGGACCATCCGGCCGTCCTTCGTCTTCTTGTACTCCACCATCGCGATCCCTTGAAAGCCGACGCTCGAGATCAAGCGACTGCTGAGTGACCCGAGTTGTTCGTCGAGTGGGATTGATTTTCTGCAACTGCTGCCGGAACCCCGCGGGTCCACTTCCCTAATCCTTTGCCATTCGAAGGGCAGAAATGCCTCTCCGCCCACGACAAAGCAAGAGAAACCGATTCCCAGTCCGCTGACGAATTCCTGGACCAGCACGTCGCCGGCAGCATGCAGCCGCTTGGGCACTTCATTTTCGAGATCGCTCTGCGAGTATGCGTAAGTCACCGAGCCGAACACAGCCTTATTGCCAAACCAACGCACCGAGAAGCGGTCTTTCACAACGACAGGGAATGACAATTGCCCGACAGCCCCGAGATCCTCGACTGATTCAATCAGCCAGGTTCGGGGAACCTCAATCCCAAGAGATCGAGCCAGTTGGACGGTTTGGTGTTTGTCCGCAGCAGCTTGTAGTGCATTGTGTGGAGGCAGGGCAAGCCGGCCGTCGAATCGATCACGGTGGGTTGAAAGCGGACCCAGAGTCCAATCGGTAATCGGCACTACCAGGTCGATGGCGTTCTTGCGCACGAACTCGAGCACAGACTCCGCGAATGCGTCTGCATCATCCGTGGAAATGGGATAATCGAAACTGGCCTGGCAGAAGCGGGAAAGTTTTGCCGCAGCGAAGATTCCCCGGTTGGCGCCGACTGCGACCCAATGACCGGCCTGTCCGGCTGATCGAGTCACGGCTAGAGCAGCGGCGCTGTGTCCATCCAAAACTAGTATTCTCGCCAATCCGTTCTAACTCCACTCTGTGCACGCGACCAGAACACACTGAGAGTATTCATCGGTACGCCACCACGCCGCCCGGCTGCACCATATCTGCCATCAGATCGCCTTCCACGCACACCCTGAACCACAGCTCCAGATTCAGCAGGCGCCAGATGCGATTGCCGTGATCGCGGCGGCCTGCCGTATGGTCGGCGAACAACCGCTCGATAGCTTCGGTGCGGAAGAGCCCGCGTTCCAACGTTCGTGGTTCCATCAGCAAACTTCGCAGGCTATTGAGCGACGGCCCCGCCAGCCAATAGGCCCAGGGTGTGGGGAACCCCATCTTCTGCCGGTAGACGATGGAGTGCGGCAATAAATCTTCCACCGCCGCCTTGAGAATGCACTTTCCCGCCATTCCCTTCGTCGCGTACTTGGCCGGGATACTCGCCGTGAACTCGACCAGTTCATGATCGAGAAACGGCACGCGACTTTCGATGGAAGCGGCCATGCTCATCTGATCTTGCTTCATCAGCAACTCGACCAGGTAGGTCTTGATATCCGTGTACAACAGCCGGTGCAGCAGGTCGCCCGACGAATCATTCCAGTGCTTCATCGAACCGGCATAGGTGTCGCCGGCCATTTGCTTCGCTTCCGGAGTCAGCAACTCATCCTGCTCTTCTGCGGAAAACGCGGAATAGAAATTGTCGAAATAGAAGGAAGACCAGGACGACCCGTCGCGCATCAGAAAAGTGTGTTTCAGTTTTCTCTTTGAAGCCGCAGAAAGCGGAAGAGCGTCGATTCCCCCTCGCACCATGCGGCGCAGAGCAGCCGGCGTTAGTCCCCGGTAGGCGCGGTCCATGCGTGAGTTCAGCAGAGTCCACGCATAGCGCGTGTAGCCGCCCAGCGTCTCATCGCTGCCCTCGCCCGTAAGCACGACGGTCACGCGTTCTCGCGCCAGCCGCGCCACAAAATAAAGCGCCACGCTCGACGGCCATACGATGGGTTCGTCCTCATACCAGATCAATCGCGGCAGGGTCTGGAAAAATTCGTCGCGGCTGAGGCGCACTTCATGGTGCTTCGACTTCAGGTGCTCGGCGATGGTCCGCGCATAAGGCAGTTCGCTAAAGGCCTCTTCACCGTAGCCCACCGAGAAAGTTTCGATCGGCTCTCTACGGATTTTTGTGGTGAGGGCAGCCACCGCGCTGGAATCCAGGCCGCCGCTCAGGAACACGCCGAGAGGAACGTCGCTCATCAAGTGGCTGGAAACACACTGTTCCAATTGTTCCCGGTAGAGGTGCACGTAGTGTTCGTGCGATAGGCTTCCATCGTCGGCCTTGACGTCTAAGTCCCAATACAGCGCAGTTTCTAATTTGCCAGACTCATCCAGAGTGAGAAGATGGCCGGGCAGCAGTTTCCGGATTTGGGCATACATACTTTCTTCGCCCGTGATGTAGCCAAACGCAAGATACTCGGCCAACGTGCCGGAATTGAACTCGCGCTTCACGCCCGGATGGGCGAGGATGGTTTTAATTTCCGAGCCGAACAACAGCGTCTTGCCGTCGTAGCGATAGTAGAGAGGTTTGATGCCCAGACGATCCCGAGCCACGAACAAGCTCCTCTTGGTACGGTCCCAGATGGCGAAGGCAAACATGCCGCGCAAATGCTTGACGCAGTCCCTCCCATACTCTTCATACAAATGGACGATGCTTTCGGTGTCGCTGCGGGTGCGGTAGCGGTGGCCGCGGGACTCGAGGTCCTTGCGTAGGTCCTGATGGTTATAAATCTCACCGTTGAAGACGACCCAAATGTTCCCGTCTTCATTGCTCACGGGCTGGTGCCCGGTCTGTATGTCGATGATGCTGAGGCGGCGCATCGCCAGTCCGACGTTCTCCTCGACCAAGAAGCCGTCATCGTCCGGCCCGCGGTGGACGATTTGCCGGTTCATCGCCGCCAGCGTGTCCCGATTGACTCGCTGATTGCGGTCGGAATGGAAAACACCACAGATTCCACACATGACTAAACGCCCGTCCCCTCGGGACCGTTACCTGGCACAGTTAAATTTCCATCAGCCCACACGCGATCAAGAGGCATTTCCAGCACAACATGCTCCGGATCGGACGACGAAATCGCGACTTTGGTGGCGGAACTCAACACTTCAGCATAGCTCACCCGCTGGCCACAGGTGAGTACCCGGCGGCATTCGAAATCCGCGTAAGAGCCATTGCGCAGAATCAGCGTGTACTGCTCTCTCTCGCGATCACAAGAACAATAGAGAAAATCCGCATCGCTGGCCCACGCCCCTAGGGTCCACGAGCCCAGCTGCTGTTGATGCGCAAAGAAAAAGCTGTGTTCTTGCCGCGAGGTGGTATAGCGATAGCCGCAAACGGCTCCGCCAGTAATTTCACCGATTCGTACCAGCCGTCCGAGATCCGCCATAGTGTTCTCGCCAGCAATCACCAGCGTCGCAAAATCGGCGGGGACTTCGAACTGGCCGCCGAAGTTCACGACCCTCGCAAGTTCTCTTTGGCCGTACGCCGGCGACCAGTATTCACGGCGCACGCTCGGCGACCAGCCATGGCCTTCGGCGGTCAGCAATGCCAGGCTCCCACGCTCATCGGCGAATAGATGTTGGGACGCGGCGGGCGAAAGCGTGGCGCCAAGGTGCCACCGGATATCAAGCTGATGCGGCCCGCGTCCCTCAGCCCGATCGCACACCATCCAAAACGCTCCCTTCCTGTGAAACACCCACCTGCGATGAGTGACGGGAGACGGCAGCCGCGAATATCCATCATGACTGCCCTGGAAAAGATCAAAGTGCTGTCCTGTGATCCACTGCTCGACTCTGACCTGAGGAAACTTCTTCCACGAAAACGGACCCGTGCCCTCGGTTTGATCGCATCCATCAATCTGCATCGTGTTATGAGCGCCGGTGCCCCGCAGGCGAGCCCGCTCCCCGCTGTTGCCGACATATTCGTATGTGCCCGGATCAATAAGAAGGTTCCGTCCGTTTCGAACCAGGCAAATGCTCAATACATCGGCGTGCCCATGGCCCCCACTCCCCGCTCCCAACGGCCCGGCATCGATCAGCAACTGCTCCCCTGATTTTTCGTCGCTCATGAGGTAGAGGCCGCTATCGTGTAAAGCCGTGGAACCAGCAGACGGAGCGCTGGGCAGAGCGTCAAACTCCGCCAGCCCCTGCTTGCCCAAGAGCCACAGTGTCTCCTCGCGCGCACTACCAGCGGAACTCTTGAAATCTCCACGCTCATAAAGAACCGCGCCCGTTGCCAGCGGATCGAGCATGTGCTCAGCCCGGTTGCGCCGGGGATCGAACAGCCTTCCACCGTCGTCATCGCCGATCATGGGCGGAACCCCAGCCCGGTCCAACCACAGGAGGGCATTCAACATGCGTTGCACAATCTGGTCGAACTCCGAAGAGACCTCAAGTCCGTTGAGCCCCGCCAGAATTCGAGCATGCAAGAAAATATCGACGGCGTATACGTGGTAATACGTAGATTGCTCGAAATAGAATCCGTCTTCCCGAACTTGCTTCGTAGCCTCACGCTCCAGAATTTCCAAGCCGCGACGCCGCCACTGCTCGGCCCCGCGCAGGCTCGGGAAAATAGTCCCCAACGAAAACAACGCCAGAGCTTCGCCCAGCAAGTGTGTGTTCGGAGAAAAATATGTTGAAAGATAAGTCTCGATGTGGCGGCCATTCAGGCTCAGTGCACCCTTCCATTGGGCTCGCAACTCAGGCGTAAACAGCGGGCACTCCTGCAATAGAAAGAACGTCCAAATCCACGACAAGGTGCGGAAGCCTACCTCCAGGCTGCTCACCCAATTGATTCCTGTGGGATACGGATTCTCTTTCCACCAGTGCGTCCATTGCGCAAAAATCTCACGCGCAAACTCTTCTTCGCCCGTGAGCCAGTATGCCTTGGCCAGCGTGACGAGGTGCTGATGACGGTTCAGTTCCCAGGTAACCTTCGAGTCTCCAACCTCCTCGAAGTCGAGATACTTTACTTTGAACCAAGGTTTGCGCGGCGCGCGCTTTCCGTGAACGACGTCGCAATGCCAGTCGATCTCCGCACCATAATCGAGATTCTCGTAGCCCAGCAGTTCGAACCGATGGCGGCAAATCTTTTCTGCCCGCAACACGATGACATCGGCCTGGGCGGGAAAAACCTGCTTCAGCAAGGCAGCGAGCGAGGGTACGTCCGCACCTTTGAAAAAAAAGTTCCCCTCAGCTACAGGTCCGGTCTGCACCTCACTCGCAAAGTTGTGACCGCCACCATACCGCACCAGGTCAGTGCGAGCCGTAACGTATTGCCGGAGGCGGTCAAACAGCTCGTGCCGATCCATCGATGCCACCCGGCCAAGGCGATTCCCTATGGAAGCATTTGCCATCGCCTAGCGATTCCCTCCGCCGCGTTGAAGAAGTTCCGTGTAGAGGGCATCCACCTGGCGCACCAGCCTCTCGAAACTGAAACTTCGCACCGTGAACTCATGCCCGTTTTGCGCTATCTGCCTGGCCAACGCGGGATCATGCAACAGTTTCAGCAACGCCGCCGCGAGCGCCGCCGAATCCTCCGGAGGAACATGCAACCCGGTCACGCCGTCCTCAACCAGTTCGGCATTTCCACCGACCCGGCTCACGATAGTGGGCAGTCCCGCGGCCATGTATTCCAGCACCGCATTCGGCAGGCCCTCGGCTCTTGAGGGAAGCACAGCGATATCACAACCGGCGAGAATCTCCGGCACGTTGGCGCGGCGGCCCAGAAACAGAAAGTTCCGCTCCAGACCCAACTCGGCGACTTGCCGCTCGAACGCGCCTCGCTGCTCCCCATCTCCGACCAGAACAAATCGCGTGGAGGGAAACTCGCGAACCACTGCGGGCGCGGCCGCAATCAGCCACGGATGCCCCTTCACCTCCGAGTGCATGTTGCCGACCAGCACGGTGAGCTTGCCATCGCCAGCTCGGGGAAAAAGATGCTCGCGGCCTTCCCGCCCAGCCCGAAATTTCTCGATGTCAACTCCATTGTGAATCACCCGCACCTTTTGGGGAGTGAACCCGTCCTCGGTAATCAGCGCGTCGCGTATGCGGTTAGAATTGGCCAGCACCGCGCCCGACAAATTCTGGATTCTGCGCAGCCACACCCGGCGCTTGCCCTGGTACCAGTCGAGGTGCGCGAGATCGCGCCGGCTGGAAACGATCGCTGGCACGCCCGCTAGCCGCGCCGCCGGAACGCCGAGCAGATTTGACCACAAATCGTGGGTGTGCACGATGTCGAACTTCTCCCGTCTCAAGAACCAGCTTAGCCTCAACAGCTGGTAAAGCCCTGCGGGAGTATCGAGACCACCCATGGGATGAAATTCCCGCACTACGACTTCTGACCCTTGTAATCGTTCCAAAAGTGGGCCCTCGGCGCGCAAGCAGCCCAGCGTCACCTCGTACCCAGCCGCCAGAATCCGCCGCGCCAGTTCCACCGCCTGGGATTCGGTTCCGCCCACGTTGAGCGAGTCCACCAGGTAAAACACCTTCCGCAGGGGACGCGGCGCGTGACTCTGCACCACGTTTCTCAGGGCTGGGAGATCGGCCGAGGTTTTATCGCTCACAGTCACGCCATCCCAGAATAATGCTATCCAACAATTTAGGCTTAGTTACCAGTGTGCTGCCATCGGCCTATGCAGATCGCGCCCACGTGTTTAAATACTATCTGTGGTTTGCTGCCCTGGGTATGGAATGGATGGTGCAGGCTCTCAACTCATTCGTTGGCCTGTGTCCGGTTTGGTTGCAGAGAGGCAAGAAATAACGTATCCGCATGAGTCCAACGGCATCGATTAGCGTCTTCGGGCTAGGCTATGTCGGCACCGTCACCGCGGCCTGCCTGGCGCACAAGGGACACAACGTAATGGGCGTCGACCTCAACCCAGCCAAGGTCGAAGCCATGCAAGCCGGCCGCAGTCCCGTGGTCGAGCCGCGCGTGGGAGATCTCATCTCCGAGAGCCACGCCGCGGGTCGGCTGCACGCCACTTCAGACTCCGAATCTGCCGTCCTGAACAGTGAGATTTCTTTTCTCTGCGTGGGCACGCCAAGTTTGCGAAATGGAAAGCTCGATCTTGGTCATATCGAGCCGGTTTGCCGGGAAATCGGACAAGCCCTTAAAACAAAGAAGGAATTTCACCTCGTCGTCCTGCGCAGCACCGTTTTACCGGGAACTGCCGAGACCATCGTCGTTCCGGCATTGGAAAAGTCCACCGGGAAAAAGCTCGGCCAAGGGTTTGGCGTCTGCGTCAATCCCGAGTTCATGCGCGAAGGCACTGCCGTCGCCGATTTTCTCGAGCCCGCCATGACCGTCATCGGCGCAGCCGATTCCAAACACAGCGGCATCCTGCGCGAAATCTACAAGTGGGCTCCGGGACGGATCTTCGAAACCTCATTCCGCTCCGCGGAAATGGTTAAGTACGTTTGCAACGCATGGCATGCGGTAAAAGTATCTTTTGCCAATGAAATGGGCACTTTGGCGAAGGAGTTAAACGTTGACGCAGAAGCTCTAGTCGAGATATTCACCTCCGACACCCGGCTCAACATCTCTCCCACGTATCTCAAGCCCGGTTTCGCCTTTGGCGGCTCGTGTCTGCCGAAGGACGTGCGCGCCCTGAATTATCGCGCCAAAGAACTAGACCTCAACCTCCCGTTGTTTCAGTCCATCCTTCCCAGCAACGCCGAGCACCTCGATCGTGCCGTGCAGATGGTGCTCGAAACCGGCAAGAAGAAAATCGGAATGCTCGGCTTGAGCTTTAAAGCCGCCACCGACGACCTGCGCGAGAGCCCGCAAGTTCAGTTAGTAAAGCGTTTGCTGGGCGAAGGCCGGCAAATCCGCATCTGGGACGACAACGTGTCGCTCGGCCGCCTCATCGGCTCCAACCGCCAGTACATTGAAGAAGTGATCCCCCACATTGGCTCTTTGCTCTCGACCAGCCTGCCCGAGGTTCTTGAACAGGCCGAGGTCGTAATCATCGCGACCCGCGGACTGAATCACGACGAACTCCGCAGGTGCCTGCGCCCGGACCACCTGGTCATCGACCTGGTGAACCTCGAACGCGCGTCGCGGCCCGCTACCACAGGAGACTATGAAGGAATTTGCTGGTAGCCCATTCCTGCCATGAAGATACTGTGGGTAAAAGCCGGCGGCCTGGTGCCGCCCGATACCGGCGGCAAAATCCGCAGCTACAACATTCTTCGCGAGCTGGCACGCCAGCACTCCGTCACTTTCTTTTCCTTCTACGCCACGCACGAGAATGACGCGCACCCAGATCTGAAGAACGTGTTCGACCGTGTAGTCTGCGTGCCGCTCTCGCTCCCCGCACCGAAAAGCTTCGGCGAGGCGCTCGACTACGGCGTTCGCCTGCTCTCGTCCCAGCCGTACAACATCACAAAGTATTGCCGCGCGGAAGTGCGCCGCCGATTGCACTCGTTGCTCAAGCAGGAAACTTACGATGTCATCGTTTGTGATTTCATGGTCGCAGCAGGCGTACTCCCCTGGGATTGGTCCACTCCAAAAGTCTTGTTCACTCACAACGTCGAGGCCACCATCTGGCGCCGCCATTACCAGGTTGCGACCAATCCTGTGTGGAAGGCTCTCTCCTGGCTGGAGTGGCGAAGGATGGAAGGCGCTGAGCGACGCTATCTCCGTCTCGCCGACCGCGTCCTCACGGTGTCTGAAACGGATCGTGACGCCTTCGTGCAATTCCTATCACCTGAAAAGCTGACCGTAATTCCCACCGGCGTAGACGTGGATTATTTCCAGCTCATGCCCGCGGCCGAAACCCCGGATTCGCTGGTATTCACAGGTTCTATGGACTGGCTTCCCAACGAAGATGCGATCGTTTACTTTGTTGATGCCATCCTGCCCTTGATCAAGAAACAGTGCCCTGGAATTTCTCTCGAAGTCGTGGGCCGAAGCCCCTCCCGCAAGCTGCTGGCTTTGGCAGAAACGGAAAAAAGCATTCGTCTCACCGGCTGGGTGGAAGACATACGGCCGTACCTCGCGCGCGGCTCAGTTTGCATTGTGCCTCTGCGCATCGGCGGCGGCACGAGGCTCAAGATTTTCGAAGCCATGGCTATGGGGAAAGCGGTCGTCTCCACCACCGTGGGCGCCGAGGGTTTGCCCGTGAGCCCGGGTGAGAACATCCTTCTGGCCGACACGCCCAGCGACTTTGCCGACGCTGTGGCCGCCCTTTTTCGCGATCCCGAGCAGCGCCAGCGATTGGGCACCGCAGCGCGAACTCTGGTGCAAGAAAACTACAGTTGGCAAAAAGTAGCAGAGAACTTTGCCCGCACTCTAGCGGATGTCATCCCCCCAACCGACTCGCCAACCATATGCGGCTGAGCCTTCCTTTTTCTTCCATACAGGAACCTTCGGCCCCTGCCTAGCTGACGCTCCAGCGTTGAACTTTGGACCATCGTGACCATGCACCTTTGTGCAAGGGCACGTCCTTCAGGTATCTGTCGGGATGTTACCGCTCTGTTTAAAGTTTCCTTACGGACTTGAACCCTTGGTCCCCCAAAAAACTTTATTTCCGAGGGAGAGCTCATGTTATCTGTGAATCCGGCCTTCATTTTCGAGGAAGGTAACCCCAAGCGAAGCCTTAGGTTAGTCCTGGCTCTGGCTCTGCTTGCTGCCGGTACTATGTTGTTGGCGGGCTGCAATACCATGCCCGCGAGTGCTTCCCATTCCTCACTGCCGGTGGGCCAGTCGGAGCACCACATTTCCATACAGACCGTCCTGCCCAATGCCAATGTCGGCGCCGGCTATCATGAGGTGTTGTCCGTAAGCGGCGGACTGGCGCCCTACCATTTCGTCGTCAATCAGGGATTGTTGCCCGCGGGATTGGCTCTGAACGCGGCGACTGGAAGCATCTCCGGAATTCCAACCGTTGTGGGTCATTTTGGCTTCACGATCCTGGTCACCGGCGAACCTACTGGCGCTTCGGGCGAGCGCGCGTACTCGCTGACGGTCAGTGTA
This sequence comes from Candidatus Dormiibacterota bacterium, assembly GCA_035566655.1. Classification (GTDB taxonomy): domain Bacteria; phylum Acidobacteriota; class Terriglobia; order Terriglobales; family Acidobacteriaceae; genus Sulfotelmatobacter. The sequence goes on along the minus strand of DATMQT010000019.1, from coordinate 35,468 downwards.
TGTGACAACTGCGTCGCGGTGCAGATTTCCCCGGCAGACCCCTCCGTGGCCCCTTCGGGCAAGGTGCAGTTTGCCGCGACGGTGAGTAACACCAGCAAGACGGCCGTCACTTGGACGGCCAGCGCCGGCAGCATCTCCAGCACTGGGCTGTTTACGGCCCCAGCGAATGCCGCGGCGCCGATCACGGTAACGGTCACCAGCGCCGCTCAGAGTTCCGCGCGAGCCAGTACATCGGTCACGATCACCAACACGACCTTTACCATCACCACTTCAAGTGTGCCGTTCGCCGTGCGGTCGACACCGTACTCGGATTCCTTGCAGGCGACCGGTGGTCAACCGCCCTATCAGTGGAGCATTGCCTCAGGTTCCCTGCCTCTAGGCTTGCAGCTTACAAGTGCCGGAACGCTGTCAGGCTCAGCCACCCAGACCGGAACCTTCAACTTCAGCGTGCGCGGAACGGATGCGGCCTCCCATACCTCACAGCAGAGCCTCTCGATTTTCGTTTCGAGTTCGCAGACTTGCGGACCTCCGGCCTACAACTGCTCGCGCAGCGATACGCAACTCCTGATTGCCACGGCGCCACCGCACCTCGGCGCGAATCCGCAGTATTACGGCGGACATCTAGGCGCCGGCATCGTAGCCGCCGACCCCGTTTACAATAACAACCGAATCTTGCGCGTAACCGACGGCAACACTGATCCCTCCCATCCCGGCGAGAGCTTCGCCACCAACTCTTCCGCCGAAAAGAGCGTGACCTCATACGACGAGAGTCTTTTCCTGATTCACTCCGCGACCGGACTCTGCCTGTTTCAGTACGACGCGACGAGCTTCAGCGCAACCTTCCGCGGCTGCTTCCAGGGCGTTGGCACCGAGTTCGATTTCGGTTACACAGAAGCCGATCAGCGCGCCTTCTACAGTTTCTACCAGCAGAAGCTCTACCGCTTCGTGATCAACACCACGAATTGGACCATCTCCGCCGACCCGACCTTCAACGGGGGCCTGGGGTATTTTGATCCGGACAGTCCCTCCTGCCTGAACGGGCAAATCGCCGCCAACACTTGGTACATCGCCGCCACTGCCATGTCCTCCGACGACAACACAGTGATTGCGGCGGTTGGTCCTGAGCAGGACAAAAACCCTTACTACGTGGTCTGGAATGCGACCAAGGGCTGTCAGTGGATGAACGTGCAAACCTGGCAGGTGAGCAAGGGCTGGAACACGGGATTAAGTAATCCGGTGAACATCGCCTGGGCCAGTGGCAACACTCCCACGCAAGTGGGCGGAATCCACAATGCCCAGATCGACCGCGGAGGAACATTCGGCGTTCTTGACCTCCACGGCGTGGCCACGCTCAAGCACAAGTTCTTCTGGACTCTGGGCACAAACCAGGTGGACGACACCTGCGTCAAGTGCACGACCCACTGGGCTTGTGATTTTGGTACGTGCTTCTGGGGCATGGGACCCGGCACAGGCTATGACCTGCAAGACCAGCCGATCGGGAGCCTGGCGCCAACCCAGGACGTGGATCCAACGCCCGTGATGGGGCAGTGGGGAAATGACGTCCATATGTCCCACGCCAACGCCACTGAGGGACAGAACCTGATCTACTTAGCGGCTTGGCAACCGGGTCAGGGCGGTTCCACGGTCAGCCAGGTCTGGGAAGATGAAATCCAGGGCATTAACTGGAACGGCTCGCTGCGCACCATTCGTTTCAATAAGCACTGGGACAGCGGCTATGGCGGCTTTAACGGGGCCACCCGCTGCTCCATCTCACGGCAGGGGAACTACGCCATCTGCGGGTCCGATTTCCAGATGTACAACCTCAACAAAGGCTTTGGCAACGGCCTGAATGAGGATACCTGCGATCATTCCCTCTCCGCCGGAATGACGGGCACAAACGGTTGCCGCACCGACGTCCTGCTGTTCGAATTGCGCTAGCTTGCTGTGGCTCGGGGCGGCGCACGCGACCCCAGAGCGGCTACCCAGAGACTTCCCTTCGATGGCGGGGATACTGCTGCACTTAGCCGCTGTTTATGCTAACTTAGTTGTCGAGTTCCTCGGGTCTGCCTCACCAAACCTCGCTCCGGTGGTAATTCCTTGGGTTTGCAGTCTTTGCGGGTCGACTCGGGGCGATTCACGGTCATGGCGAAAGATTACACTGCGCGGACAGCCACGATTCAAGGCGGCGCCTACGGTCTATTTGTCCTGGGCGCGGTCCTCCGCGTCTTGTCGTTGTCTTTTTCGAAGAATACCGGCGGCGACGCTCTTCAGCGCGCTGCCCTCACCGCTCGCTGGTTACAACATCCAACCTCGCAGCTTATTTTCGGCGTTTATCCACCGGGCCATTTTTGGTTGATCGGAACCCTGGCCTTACTGGTGCCAGATGTCACCATGGCAGGCCGGCTCTTGAGCCTCCTGCTCGGCATCGCTTCTTTGTTCTTCGTGTGGAAGTTAGCCTGCCTTCTCTACGGCAATGCTGCCGGCATTTTCTCGCTCGCCGTATTTACGCTCTACAGCATGCATATCGCTTATAGCACGACGTCCTCGTCGGAAGTCCCTTGTGTGTTCTTCCTGCTGTTTGGGTTGTTTTTTTTCTTCTCCTATTTCAATGAGACATCGCCCCCCGCCTGGTACCTGGGTGTTTCGGGAATCGCGCTATCCGTAGCTGGGTCGATTCGATACGAGGCTTGGGTCATATTTGGCGCGCTGGTTCTCATCTTCCCGTGGCTGTGGATTTGGAGCCCCATCCGAAGGGGGCCGGTGAATTCTGCACTCATGCCCCTTATCCTCTTCGGGATTACCGGCGGAGCCTGGCCCCTGATGATGATGCTGTATTGCTGGCGCAATTACGGGGACCCGATGTATCTGGTCACGCTGAATCACCTGCGCGTAACCCGAACGCTGGAGACTGTCGCCAGTCCTTTAGGCTACCAACTCGCGCTCACACCCGTGGTCTTGATTATCAGCCTCTCCCCACTCGCGTTCGCGGGAGCCATGTGGGGCATCGCCAGATCGCGCCGCCTCCCGCTGGCCGCGGCCTTTGCCGCGCTGACCATCTTCTTCGCCGCGGTCCAGGACTACGAGATCGTTTCCCATGGGCTGCTCGCCTTGGCGAGATATTCCCTCATCCTTGGCGCCATGCTGTGCGTTATCTCCGGAGGCGGACTCGAAGCAGCCTGTAGAAAGTTTTTCCCGCGTAGAATCGAGTTGGCTCGATTCGCCGTAATCGCATTCTTAATCCTCAACCTGGGGGCGATTCTCGCGCTCAGCGAGCTGCCCAACCGCTATGAGGACAAATTCGCATCCGTTTCACCCCGCTTGAGCTATCTACCAAGGATTGCAGGAGTAGCCGAATATCTGCGCACCCAGATGGGGACCCACGATGCGGTTGTGATCGACGACTACAAGGTCGAATCAAACATCGTTGCCAGTGCTGCCGGACTCTCCACCGATCTGGGCAGGCGGGCCTACCTTGCCAGCGCGCAAAACGAGGTGAACGTGCGGGAGTACATCCATCGCGAGCATCCTCGATTCCTGGTGTATTCTGACCAGGGAACGTTGCGCAGTTCGCTAAACCTGCCGCAGGCCTGCAACCAGGCGAACCTTGATGGAGTCGAATTCCGCTGTACCTACGCCAACCACATTTATCGCGTCTATGAACTCAGCTATCGCTGAAAAGGCTGGTTCTGAGAAGCGGCAGCCGGCGCCAGAGGCTCGTGGCAATGTCGGCCTGCGGGGATCAATGTCTCGAATGATCTCGACCCTGCTGCTTGCCGGCTTTTTCGGCACCGCATCGGCTCCGGCGCAATCGCAGGCGCCCGATAAGCAGAATGCAAAGCCGGCAGCCTGTGCCGGGCCATACTGCGCCGACACCAGCCGGCAATTTAAGCCGGAGACAGTATACGCACCTCCGCGGCCGAACCAGATCTTTCGCGATCCCGAATTCGGATCGCGCCTCATCAGGATCACCGATGAGAGTGGAATCGACGGCAACCTCCCCGGCTTCAGCTTCGGCACGAACTCAGGTGGGGAAGCCAACGAATGGGGCAAGCTCGATCCGTCGCTCGGACCCAATGGCGGCTACTACTTCTACATCACCACCAGTGGCGGCGGCGTGGTGCCATTCTCCATGGATGCCGCGACCATGCAGGTCACTCCGCACTGCGGCGGACTCAAAATGTGCAGGCTCCAGGGCGACCCCAGTTTCAGTTATGTCGATCCCAAACTGCTCTACGGTCACTTCGGCTCCAACAACCTGATCGCTGCCTACAACATAGCCAGCGGCAAGCAGACCACTGTTTACGATTTGAATAAGTGCTCCAACCTGCCGGACGACCTTTCTGGATATCCCGCAGCGATTTCCAATAGCGGCGACGATACCAAGTTCGCCAATTACTCCGGCGGCAAGATGCAAGGCTGGGGACACCTGGTGACATTCTACGACCGCTCCAGCGATCACTGCTACTGGTACGACACTGCGACCGGCAGGCTCGGCGGTTCCGACATGGCTACCGTGCAGGTGAAGCAGGGAGTGCTGCCTCCACCCTCCGCTCCCCGTCTAAGCAGTACGTCTGGAAATCTTCCTGCGGGCGACTATTACGTGCAGTTGAGCATCAACACGCTATTGCACCCCGACTTGGGGGAAACCCTGCCCTCTCCGGAAGCTCACATCCACCTGAATTCGACTGGCGGAATCGCAATCTCACCGCCTGAAATCGATAACCCATACCGGACGAACATTAAGGGCTACAGCGTGTACATCGGGACGGCTCCGGGTCAGGAGCAGCGGCAGGCCTCGGCTCTTCCGGTTCAGAACTCCTACAACCAGTCCGCACCCTTATCCAAGGGGCCCAGCCCGCCCAAGACGGGCACTGCCGGGTTCGACGTTCACAACGCCCGGGTAAGTCGCGACGGTAAGGTCGTGAAAATCATCCCGCAGGCCGCGCAGGCTCTTTACCTCTGGATGCCGGGAACCACCAACATCTCCGCATGCTCGACTCGCGGCGAGGGCCACGCCCCTGAGCTTGCCAGTTTCTGCGGAGGACACACTGTGCTGGGCTACACCCACCTGATTAACGCGGATGGGCCGGGCAGCAACGCCAGTCTTCTGATGCGCCCTATGTCCGATCTCAACCACGCCGTTCAACTTCTTCCCCCCGAGATTAGTGTGCCCCTGAGCATGGATGTGCATTGGTCATGGAACAACGCCGATCCTATGGATTCCACTCCCGTCTGCGGCACATACTCACGATCCAGTACCAGATTGCAGGGAGACGGTACGCGTAATCCCGCCACCAACCCGGTGATCGCGGATCGGCAGGCATGGGATCGCGAAGTCGTATGCGCGGCTACGTCGGTGCCGCCCAAGGTCTGGCGCTTCGCCCATCACCATGCCACCGGAGCGTGCAACGCCAGCGCCAAAGATGGCTCATGCTTCATGTCGATCGCCATCGGTAATGTTTCCCAGGATGGCAAATTCTTTCTGTTCAGCAGCGATTGGGATTGGAGCCTCGGCAGTGACCCGCACAATCCGGGCTGCCCAACCAGCGGAAGATGTCGCGTGGACGCGTTCATCGTGGAATTGAAGTGATTGGTTATGCGGCCCGGCGAGCGGGAGTCTCCAGCGGCTTAGAGGCTTCCACGAACCAACGTTTGGCATCGCGCCGGAACGAAACGCTGCCGAAGTTGGCGCGCCGAAGGGCGATCCTCATGCCGCGCTCGGTCTGAAAAGCCTCCCCAAAGTTGCACCCCACAACGTGGAATGCGATGCCATTGGCGAAAACAAGAAGTCGGTAGAGCCCAGGCTTGGGTCTCGGCAGAGCTTCGCGCAGTTCTGCGAGTGTAAAGCTCCACGGGTGCAGACTGGCGAGCAGCATGCCCCCCGGCCTCAGGACGCGGTAGATTTCCGAGAGGGCCTTAGCGACATTCATGTACGGTAACGCGACGTTAGCAATCACGCGATCAAAACTCGCAGGCCCAAAGGGCAACGCTTCCGCTACTGAACAGATAAAGGCTCTCTGCGGAAAACTGAGACGCGCTTTGGATACGGCCTCGGCTTTAACATCTACACCAATGATTTGCCAGCCCAGCGGAAGGCCGAGCTTTTGAGGCGTTAGGCCATCCCCGCAGCCGAGGTCGAGGACTCTCATTCAATCACCATTTCCCTGCTCCCAGCCTTCCCTGACAATAGGCAAACCCATCCAGATATTTGGAAATCTGCTCCGGGCTGGTCTTGCGCGCCATGCCGATGCGGGGCAGCCGGTAGCGGTCGCTGCCGGTGCTTACTAGGCCGGGCTCCGCAATCACCGAGCAAGTGTATCCCACCCGCTCCACCTGCCGCACCTGACTGGGACGGTAATCGCCGGCCATGCCGTTGGGATAGCAGAAACACTTCACAGTACGTCCGATTCCTTCCTCGATCTCCGCGCGTGACCGGGTCAGCTCTTCCCACGACTCCTCGTCCGTGACGCTCGACAGAATCGGATGCGTCAGGGTGTGCGAACCAATCTCCATTAAGCCGGAATCCGCCATTTCCCGAAGCTCACTCCAGGTACAGGGCATGTATTTCGCAGGAGCGGTCTGTGGGATGCTTACGCCTACGCTCACAGCCATCACTTGAATCCGTGCGTTTCGTTCTTCCGGCCTCAGCCTGTTGAGAACCCGAAAAACGGTTCCGAGCTTGCCCGGCCCAAGCTCTTCCGGGGGCCTGGGACGCTCACTCAGCCACTGCACCTTGTCCGTCCAGATCCAATCTTCCCCGCGGATGAACGAACTCACCACAAAAAATGTCGCCGACAGTCCGAATTCTTTAAGCAGCGGAAACAGGAACTCATAACAACTGCGGCGGCCGTCATCAATCGTCAACGCCACGAGGTGACGGTCCATCTTGCGCTCGGAGGCCACTTGCTCAGCCAGTTGCAGCAAAGGCACAACCCGGAAGTGCTGGCGCAGGTAGGTAAACTGGCTGCGGATCCCTTCCACATTCAGCTCATCAGGATCGGTTCCGCCGGGCCCGGAGAAATTATGATACATCAGGATTCGGGCCATCCCCGCCGTGAGCGCTCTGGTCGCAGAGAACACGCCGCACCTTTGCAGCAAGCGCAGCGCCGCCTGACTCATGCACCACCCCGAATGCGCGTCCAGAACAGATGGAGCAGCGGTGCAAATGCACGATGAGACCAGGAACCGGACGCTTCGAGGGAAATCCTCACGCCAGAGTGACGCATTTGACCCGATCATAACATCTGTGTGAGAACCGCACCCAGCCCCGCAAAAACTGCAAACCACGTCCAGTCAGATTACTTTTGTGTTTCCCGCCAGCATCGCGCGGCCGCGCTTTTGCGGTAACCTAGCAACGGGAATCAAGTTTATGACGGGCCACTCGCATCGCGGCACATCTTCGGAGAGCACGAATTGACTCAGTTCCTGTCCCCACCTGAACTGCTGGCGCTACTCCGCTGCCCGGCGTGCAAGAGTTCGCTGGCCAATAGCGAGGGCGGCCTCAGTTGCTCCGCTTGCGGCCGGCGCTTCCTCGAGGTCCGCGGCGTCCTCCGTTTTGTCGACCAAGGCAACTACGCCGATAGCTTCGGCTACCAGTGGAAGAGCTTTCACCGCACCCAATTGGATCAAGCGGACAAGAATCTTTCGGAGCAGGATTTCATCCGCAAGACAGGCCTGACCCCGCAGGACATGCAGGGAAAACTGGTGCTCGACGTGGGCTGCGGCATGGGCCGGTTTGCAGAGGTAGTAACTCGCTGGGGCGCCCGCGTCGTTGGCATCGACTTCAGCGCCGCCGCCGAGGTTGCCGCCAGGAACCTCGCCGACCGCGAGTTCATCGCATTCCAGGCCGACGTATTCTCGCTGCCCTTCGCCATCGAAACCTTCGACTGCATTTACAGCATGGGCGTGCTTCACCACACGCCCGACTGCGAGAAAGCGGTGAAGGTTCTGCCTCAATATCTGAAGCCCGGCGGCACGCTCGCGGTTTGGCTGTACAGCGGCTACAACAAGTGGTATCGCTTCAGCGACCAGTACCGGAAGATTACCCACCGGATGTCGCCGCGCGCCTTACATTCTTTTTTTCGCGTAGCCGTCCCTCTTTTTTATTGGCTCGATCGCGGCCTGCGCGCGGTTCCACTCGTTGGCAAGCCGGCAGCGGGAGTGATTCATCACGTCTTTCCGGTCAACCGCCATCCAGATGCGGAGATTCGGGTCCTCGATACCCTGGACTGGTATTCGCCCAAGTATCAGTCAAAACACACTTATGAGCAGGTGTTCCGCTGGTTTGAAAGTTGCGGACTCGAGAATCTAAGTATCGGTAACAATGCGGTAGGCGTCAGGGGCAAGAAACCTCTGTGAGAGGGCTAGCCTCCGAGCATCGCCGAAACCAGCTTCGACGTTTCCATGACCCAGACCTTCGCAGACTGGCGGTGGCGCCACCACGGCTGCTGAAACTCAGGGTCGGTCACGCCTTCGACCCAGACGTGAAGGTTCGGGTCTTGCCTGGCCGTCCTTCTCCAAAGCATTCCTGCCCGGCGCGTGTGATAGTCCGAGGTGACGATCACGATCGACTGCCACCGGTGCTCCCTGATGCATGGAACGAGCGCCTGTGCCTCCTGCACCGTGGAGTTCACGTCACCCCGGGTCTCGCAGAAATCGACACGGGCGGCCAGGTCGCTACCATAGTTCCGTTCGAGAAATGACCGGGCCATGGGCGGAACGGATTGTCCCCAGTAAGATTCCTTCGGAACGCTGAGCAAGACCCGATCAACCGCATCCCGCCGCAGCAAATCCATGGCTCCGGCAACCCGGGCTTTTTCCGCGGCAATCGAACCCTGTAGCACTATCGCCGCATCTACGTGCCGGGGCTGCGCGTCGCTGGCGACTAAGAGGTCCCCACCCCACCACATCACACCAAGGACAATCACCACGGCTGCGCCTAGCAGCCACCGCACTACACGCAATAAGGGCCTGACCGGCGAGGGCATCCGAGTGGCTCCGCAATACCGGCCGGGGCGATCCACGCGCTAGGTATTGAACGAAAGTGCCCCGATTCTAGCACGCGCCCACTCGGTTATCTGGACATCGCCTGCGCTTTATGCCAACCTGAAATGCATACGCCGGAGCGAGCGCAAGCTGTGATCCAGCCAGCTTTTTCGCGATCCTGCCAGAGATCGGACCAAGGTTAAATGAGTCTGAAAATCCGGGCCCTGAAGAATGTTGCGTCGAGCTGGGGGAACCTGGGCATCAACGTCGCTGTCGGCTTTTTCCTCTATCCATTCATCCTGCATCACCTCGGCGATGACGCCTCCGGCCTCTGGATCCTGATTTTTTCCCTGACTGGCTACTATGGCATCTTCGATTTCGGAATCCGCTCCTCCCTGGTGCGTTACGTTTCAAAATTCCAGGCCACCGGCGACAAAGATCAACTGGCGCGGCTCGTTAACACCAGCCTTTTTACCTACACATGCCTCGGCCTGATCTTAGTAGTGCCGACGGTGTTAGGCAGCCTCTATGTGGACCGGCTCTTCCACATTCCAGCCGGCTTTCTTAGGGATGCCCAGGTTCTTTTCCTGATGGTGGGATTGTCCCTGGCTCTTGGCTTCCCGCTCGGAGTCTCGGGCGGCATCCTGGAGGGACTGCAACGCTTCTACCTGCTGAACTGGACCAACATTGCGGCCACGGTGCTGCGCGCGGTTCTGATCATTTATGTCCTCCGGCACGGTTTTGGGCTGCTCAGCGTGGCACTGATTACCGTGACTCTGCCTTTGGTCGCGGCCGCGGTTCGGGCCGTGATCGCGCAGCGCCTGCTGGTCATTCCGTATGGATGGAAGTATGTAGATCGGGAGTCCCTCCGCCAAGTCGTCACCTACGGCTCGGTCACTTTTATGATCATCGTGGCCAGTCGCCTGCGGTTCAAAACCGACGCGGTCATCATTGGAACCTTCCTTTCAGCGGCAGCAATCACACATTTTTCCATCGGAGCACGCCTGGTCGATTATGCCGGAGAAGTGGTCAGCAGCCTGGCCCAGATTTTCACTCCCATGTCGAGTCACTTTCATGCCACCGGAGACTACAACCAGCTTCGCAAGATCTTCATTTCTGGAAATCGGGCGTGCGCGCTGGTCATGTTCCCCATGACGGTCGCGCTGGTGGTGATGGGCAAATCGGTAATCGAAGCCTGGGTCGGGCAGCGTTATGTATCCAGCTATATCGTTCTCTTGATCCTCTTGATCCCGTCCACGTTATACCAGGCGCAATCGACTTCGAACCGGATCCTATTCGGAATGAGTCTGCATAAATCCCTTGCCTATATCGTACTCATGGAGGGTATTGCCAACGTAATTCTCAGTATCGTGCTGGTTCGACCCTTGGGAATTGTTGGCGATGCCATCGGCACAGCAATTCCGCTGCTCTGCACATCGCTGGTCTTCTTGCCCCGCCACATGTGCCGCCAGCTTGGTGTTCCAGTCCGCAAGTTCCTGGTGGAGGCCTACTTTTACCCCGTGATCCTTTGCATCCCCATGATTCTTGTACTGATTTTGATGCAGCACTCCTTTTATGCTCACCGCTATCCGCAACTCATTCTGAATCTGCTGGCAGGCGTCGCGGCCTATGGGGTTGGGGTTCTTTGGTTCATCCTCACTCGGGAGCCGCTAGGGATCCAACTCAGAACCCGGATGTCCCGTTATTTCGGAGGACAGACAGGCGAGCCTGAGTTGTAACCAATCCGATGCGAGGTGCAGCTGCCGCCCACGTCGATGTTTCTTATCTTGCGGAGTAGCCAGGACCAGGCGCAGCCAAGGAGGGAAATACGCCGATGTTACAATCACCTTCAAGAATTGAGCTCATGACTGGAACGGCTGAGAGCAGCGCCTCCGCGGACAGCAAGAATCATGCGGACACGGAGCGGAAACGGCGTCCGGTCTTCGTCATGGGTTGTCACCGGTCCGGGACGAATCTTCTTTACGACACCTTGCTGTCGGCGGGTGGTTTTGCGGTTTATCGCGGTTATCTTCCCATCTATGAAATCCTGCTACCTCGCTTCGGCTCTCTCGAAAACCCTCGCAACCGGGAAAAGCTTGTCGAAACCTGGATGCTGAGCAAGGGCTTCAAACGTGCCGGCCTGGACACTGGGCCGCTCTCTTCCAAATTGCTGGCGGAATGCCGGAGCGGGGGCGATTTCATCCGCATCATCATGGACGAAATCGCAGACAGCCAGGGCGTACAGAGATGGGCGCTCTACGATCCCGACAGCGTCCTCAACATGGCTCGTATCAAGAAAGATCTGCGGGAGCCGCTGTTCGTGCACATCATCCGCGACGGACGTGACGTTGCACTGTCGCTCACGAAGATGGGGGGATTCCGGCCCTTCCCCTGGAGCAGGCGACGACGCGGCTTGCTGGAGACCGCTCTTTACTGGGACTGGACTGTGCACCAAGGCCGGCGATACGGAAGCCAGATTCCTGCGGATTACATTGAGATCCATTACGAGGAACTCGTAACTCAGCCGCGAACCGTTTTGGCCCGGCTGGGAGACTTTCTTGATCATGATCTGGACTACGATCGCATCCACGCAACCGGGTTAGGCCGGCTCCGCGAATCCAATTCGTCGTTCCGGGGCGACGAAAAAGAAGCGCGAAATCCAGTCAACCGCTGGAAGGAAAAACTATCTCATCCGCAGGCGGCGGCGCTCGAAGCGCTCATCGGAGCGACCCTCCAGGAATTCAGCTATCCCTTGACCGTGGACCCAGCCGAGCGGCGGGTCGGCTTTTGGTGGAAGTGCCTCGCGTCTGTCTATCCTCATTTTCTCAGCACCAAACATTGGCTCAAACTAAGTACCCCGGTGGGCCGTTTTGCTGATCTCTCCGCTCTGGAACTCCCGGATGGAGCCTCTGACGCGGACTAATCTCGTCACGAACTCCCAGGAACTCGATTCAAATCTCCCCAATCCTCTGGCTCACTCCTTCGTACCTGCAGCGAACGATAAGTCTCGAGCCACTGCTCGCGTACAGCGGGCCAACCATAGGACGCCGATTCGTCGTGTGCTTTCGACGCCAGCCTCTCAGCGAGTACAGGATCTTGCAATAGCCGTATTACGTTCCCCGCTAAAGCTTGAGCGTCTCCCACCGCCGAGAGCAACCCCGTACGCTCGTGCTCGACTAGGTACGGAATGCTCTCTGCTGCGGTGCTAACCACCGGAGTTCCAGAGGCAAACGCTTCCAGGATGGAAACCGGCATATTGTCCAGCCACGACGCATTCACAAAAATATCAGCCTGGTCGTAAACGCGTCCGATCTCTTGTCTGGACGCGACTCCCATGAAGTACACTCCCGAGAGGTTCAATTTTTGTACTAGAGCGCGAATTTCTCCCTCCAAGGGCCCTTTGCCAACCAAATCGAGACGCGCTTCGGGAAACTGCTTTTGCACTTCGGCAAACGCTCGCACTACTACGTCCAGGCCGTAGTAGGGATGGAATCCTCGCGTGCAGACCAGATGGGGACGCAGGAGCCGGCGCCGGCGAAAAGAGAACTGGCTCATGTCCACGATATTCGGTATGGCTTGCGCCTCAAGGCCGAATTCCCGGAAAACTCGAACTAAATACTCGGAGGGCACCACTAGCCGGTCCGCCTTCGGCAGAATCGCCCGTGCGCTGCGAAAACGCTGCAGGTGATCCCGCGCCTCGCCGCTGTGATAATGAATAATTGCTTTCTTCTTTCGCAGGCGGGCGATCCATAGCGCCGGCGCGGGCGCTACGAGGAACGACCAATAGGAGGCAGAAAAGATGTGAGCTATATCGGAGTATTCGAGGTCTCGCCACAGGCTAAACAGGTAAATGGGTTGACGAACTAAGGTGCGCAGAAACGGAACCTGCTCCACCCAGCGTAGCAGCCTCGGCAAGGCCGGGTCGATCGGGATGAATCGCACTTCCACATCTGGATCGTCGTGCCAACAACGCCTGAGCAGGTCCGCTTGTACTGACTGACCTCCAACATACTGCAGCGAGGCCGCCACAATCGTCACTTTCAGCCTATCTGCCTTACTGCTAGTCCGATTCAATGCCAAGTTGCCCTTACTTGCCGGAGGGATCATCCGGCCTCCCGCCCAGGCTCTCAGAAGCAGCGCGCAACGGCTCATTCGCCCTTCCGACGGTTTCCAGGAAGTTCCGGTGCCACAGTTCGAAGATGAGCAGCCGCCAGAGGCGGGCGGAGTGATCTCTGCGGCCCTGGAAATGCTCGTCGAGCATCCGCCTTAGCCCATTCGCGTTGAAATATCCTCGCTGCAGCGTCTGCGCGTCCAGCAGCGTCGTGAGCACAAGATCCTTCAACTCGCCGCGCATCCACTGCCCCAGCGGCAATGCGAAACCTTGCTTGGGCCGGTTGAGAACCTCGCCCGGCACTCCCAAACGCTCTGCCAGCTTTTTGAGAATGAATTTCTGCGCGCCGTTGCGCATCTTCCACTGCGGCCCCAACGCGGTAACCCACTCGAGAAACACGTGGTCCAGCATCGGAACCCGCGCTTCCAGCGAAGTCGCCATACTCATGCGGTCTACTTTGGTGAGGATGTCGCCGGGCAAGTACGTCTTGCTATCCAGATACAAAACCCGGCTGAGCGGATCTTGCGCCGGAGCGTTCTCCAGATATTCCTCGAAGCTCTTCAGCGGAGCGCGATCCGACGCCACAAAGTCTTCCGACAGAACGCTCATTTCCCTTTGGAATGGCTGCAGTGAAACGCCCTCGATGTAGCGCTGCTCCCAGGGCAACGAAACACTGTACGCCAGGTTCCGCCCGGGTACCCGATACGGAATCAGAGGATGAACATAGTCGCGATACCACAGCCCCGCCCGCTTGGGAATCCACCTGTAAGAACGGTCTTCCAGATGAATGCGGTAGCGCTCATAGCCTGCAAAGGCTTCATCGCCTCCATCGCCGGACAATGCGACCTTCACATTCTTTCGAGCGAGACAAGATATGAAGTAGGTCGGAAGCATGGAAGAGTCTCCGAAAGGCTCCTCCAGATGGCGAGTTAGCATCTCCACCGTCTCGATGAGATCCGGCTCCAGAATCAACTCATGGTGATCTGTGCCGAACCTTCGTGCGACTAGGCGCGCGTATGGAGCTTCGTCAAAATCAGAGTTCTGAAATCCAACGGAAAATGTCTTGACCGGCTGCGCTGTAGCCCGCGCCATCAAAGCCACAACGATCGAGGAGTCCGTACCGCCGCTCAGCATGGCACCGAGGGGAACATCGGCAATCAAGCGGATCCGGACTGATTCCGCCAGACGAAATTCGAGTTGTTCCAATAACTCTTCCTCGCAAGCGGGCTCATAGGTCCCGTACTGGGGAAAATCCCAGTATTGGCGAATGCGCACTTCTCCGTTCTCGAATTCCAGCAGATGTCCCGGAGGCAACTTCTGAATCGACTCGAATGCCGTGGCCGGATCGGGAATATATCCGAAATACATGTATCGCAAAAGCGCCGGATGATTCACCTTGGCCAACTCGGGCCTGACTGCAAGAATGGCCTTCATCTCCGAAGCAAATAGCAAAGTTCCATTGTGCAGCGCGTAGTGCAGCGGCTTCTTGCCCAGGCGATCACGCGCCAACAACAGGCGCCCGGCACGATCGTCATAGAGCGCGAATGCGAACATTCCCCGCAGTTTATGAACGCACTCCGCCCCATGCTCTTCGTAGAGATGAACGATGACTTCGGTATCCGAGTGGGTGGAGAAGCGATGGCCGCGGACCAGCAACTGGGAACGCAACTCGGGAAAGTTATAGATCTCGCCGTTGAAGACAATCCAGATGCTCTTGTCTTCGTTGAAAACCGGCTGGTGCCCGCCCGCCAGGTCGATGATGCTGAGCCGGCGCATGCCCAGTCCCGCGCCAGCCTTCACAAAGATCCCCTCGTCGTCGGGCCCGCGGTGCACGATGGCCTCACACATGCGGTGAACGATGGCTCGATCCACCTCGCCGTCAGGATGAGTTTGGACTATCCCCGCTATGCCGCACATGCACTATCCTTTCAGAACGCTGACTCCTCACGCTGCCGGGCATCGGACGCCAGTGGGCGCTCTCGCTTGAACTGATAATCCCGGTGTTCTCCCGGATTTCCATCCTTGCCATCGCAAGCTGCGAGAATGATGTTCACCATCTCTCGCGCAGAAACGAAGTGCAGAATCTCGTTTCTTTCTTCCGCGCCACCGGCCAGTTCGCGCACAAATTTTTGCATAGCCGAGCCCAACGTGGCCTCTTCGTGTCTGGGATCCATCCCGTGGGTGTGTAGTTTGATGAACAGCCAATCTGGTCTGCCTTCCACCGAAATTGCCGCCCGTTTCCACAGGCTCAAGCGATGGAGGCTTGCCGGGTTCGACCCCGTCAGTGCTGCATTGTCGATGTGCAACCGCCGGGAACCACTACGGCCACCGAAGTCCAACATGAGAGGCCCCTGCACGACCAGTGGCAAGACTTGCGGAGTCCTGCCTCGCGCCAGATCAACCCCTTTGCGGTGCGGAGCCCGATTCACCAGCGGCCGGCCACACTCATAAATCGAATTGATCTTGCTTGTCTGCGCCCGATGAAACGCTCCGGCTGGCAAGGTAAAGTCGGC
This sequence comes from Candidatus Dormiibacterota bacterium, assembly GCA_035566655.1. Taxonomy (GTDB): domain Bacteria; phylum Acidobacteriota; class Terriglobia; order Terriglobales; family Acidobacteriaceae; genus Sulfotelmatobacter. Next base: position 19,859 of record DATMQT010000019.1, on the reverse strand, counting down.
GTAACAGCCGGTGTCGGCCAGAATCTGCATCTCGCTGTCGACTCCGCACCCACGCCCGTGGTTGGAGTTCGCCAGCGCAAAGTTGCCGTGCACGAAGCCATAACGAGGCTGGGGCGATTCGCCCCGGTACGAGAGACAATCATGTTTCTGAGCTAGCCGGTCGCGGAACTCAATCAGCTCACGCCGCGTATTTTCGGCCGTGTCTGGAGCTTCTACTCCGTGGTGCAGATGAATCTCTATTTCGCCCCATCCCGCCCGGCAATGCTCGGCCAGTCGCGCGACTAAAAGCTGGTCGTATTGCTCCGCCGGGTAGAAGTAGGTGTGAACGAAGGGGCGCCCTTCCGCATCGCGGTAGCTTCCGAACCGGTTGGGATATTCCCGGCACCAGCGCTCGAGGCGGCGCTCCTGTTCCGAGTAAGGAGCGCGGGCCCTGCCGTCCTCGGGCACGATTGCAGGTTCGAAGTGATCCGCCAGAGCAAAGATCAGATGAGTGCGGTTCGGGGGACGATGACGCACCAGTCTCTGCCAAAAATAACCGGGCAGCCAGCGGCTCAGGTAGGAAAGCTTCGGTTCCGGGGCTAATGGCCTGACGAAGGCGCCAGTTCGTTCTCGTGGCTCCGCACCTGATCTTTGCGTAATACTCGTCATCGCCGATTTCGAGGCAGCGTGGTTGATGCGCCAGAATACTCGGCCGGGCCGCCGCGCACCGTTGCCAGTTCGCCCCTCCAGTTCCGTATTTGCCGTCCTTGGGGTGGATTCGAATCCGGCGGGAGGATTTCTGCCTGCTGTCTCTCCCTGGCAATCGCCAATAATACCGAAGTGTAGGCCACGGCGAAATACGGGAAGAACTGATAGGCTTCGGGCGCAAAGCATGCGCCTACGACGAATCCGACCAGAGACGCGTACAAAGCTGCCGTAAACAGATCAATCTCCGGATCATGGCTGGGCATACGCCGCAGCCGCCGGAGATTGCCGAAGCCACGCGCGAAGAAGAGCAAATAGAGTACGAATGCGACGATCCCGCCCTCCACCGCGATTTGGAGATAGGCAACGTGCACCTCTCGCCAGGTGCCGGAGTAGTTGGGGAAATTTCCAATTCCAATCCCCAGCGGATAGTGCGCCACTGCCTTGACGCTCTCGATCATCAGATAGCGGCGTTGTTCGTAAGAGCCATGGGCGCTGAGATCATTTCCGACCGTGCCGAAGAATCGGTCTTTCAGCCGCCCACCAGCGGCCAGACCCACTACCAGCGCCACAAGCGCGGCCGCCGCCACCAGGTGAATCCGTCTTCCTTTGATGCCGAAGAGCCATAAGCAAACCGTGCCGGTGACGATAAGGTTGATGAATCCCGCCCGCGATGCGGTCAGGAACAGGGCGGCACACATGCACAGCATGGCCGCCGCCCATGCGGCTTTGCGCGGCGCGCTGCGGGTGCTCAACAAGAAAGCGAAACAGAATGGCAGGGACAGCACGATCGCAAATGCCAGGTCATTGGGATTGGAATAGATGCCTCCGATCACACCTTCCAGCCGGGGAACGTTCCGTCCTTTCAGCACGGATACGACAGTGATCACCGCGACCGACGCCGATTGAATGAAAATGATTCGCCGCAATCTGGCAAAGCTTGTGATCGCCAGGAAGGTCAGCACCCACGCAACCGCAGCTTTGGCAAAATCCAGCGTCTTGAAGAATGCACCGCCTCTCCACACGGGAGACAGCAGCGCGGAAATGAACAGCACACCGATCATGCCGAAAAGATACTTCGCCTCCAGGGGCAGGTTGCGGAAGCTTCGCCTGGCTCTCCCGGCGCTGGACAAGAGCGCCACCAACGCGCAGATGCCCGTGATCTTGGCCATCGGGATGTAAGAAAGCCCGGGGATCCAGTCCTCTGGCCGCGCGCAATAAACTACATAAAACGCGCTCAGCCAAAAGAACGCGCCCGCCAGCGGTTCGTGTTTTGAACCAAACCGTTGCGTCATCGTACTGTTGTGAGCCTCATCCATAGGCCAATCTGCGAAGCCACTTCAAGTGTTTGCCGGAGCTCGAACGGCAAGAGTTAGTTCTTCTTCATTTTCAACAACTTAACGGGCGAGACACACTCAAATCCACGTTATCAGACTACATCAAACCAAGACCAAAGGCGAAGGGTTTCGAGCAATTTTGGAGCGGCGCAAAGTTACCTTTGTGAGGCAGTGATGCACATGAGTAACGCTCACATTCCGGCTACTGATTGCGCCTGAATCAGCCATCCAATATGATGAATTCTGCCCCCACTGAGAGCGAACGCTCGCCAGACCGACCTCAAAATGTTCCTGGAATCTCCAAGAGATGTTGTTTCCGTTGATGTTGAGGACTATTTTCACGCCGAAGCGATGGCTTCGGTTGTGCAGCGTTCGCAGTGGGATCAGTGCGCGTGCCGGGTGGAAGGCAACACCCAGCGCCTGCTGGAGTTATTCGCCGCCCATCAAGTTCAAGGCACATTTTTCGTAGTGGGCTGGGTGGCAGAGCGATTTCCGGCGTTGGTCCGCCAAATTGCAGCCGCGGGGCACGAACTGGCTTGCCATTCCTACTGGCACCGCCTGATTTACAAGCTCGACCCGAAGGATTTCCGCGAGGACACCCGGCAGGCAAAAGCCATAATCGAGCAGACTGCCGGAGTGGCCATCTTTGGATACCGGGCTCCGACCTACTCCATTGTCGCCAGCTCTTTGTGGGCGCTGGAGATTCTGGTAGAGCTGGGATTCACCTACGACTCCAGCATCTTTCCCATTCATCACGATCGTTACGGCATCCCTTCCGCACCGCGCGCCCCATTTCGCATCAAGACTCCGGCAGGACCATTGCTGGAGTATCCGCTGACGACGTTTCAGATCGGAAACCACCGCATGCCCGTCGCGGGCGGCGGATATCTGCGCCTTCTACCGCAGTGGTATACCCGGTTGGGAATCAGCCGGGCCCGGCGGGAAGGGCTGCCCATCATTGCATATGTGCACCCCTGGGAAATTGACCCGGACCAGCCCCGACTGCCGGTGACGGTAACTTCCCGGTTACGGCATTACTCGAACCTATCTAAAACCTACGAGCGCCTGAGTGTTATGCTCCGAGAAGGAACCTTTACGAGTTTCCGCGAAAGCGGGCTGGCCGAAACAGCGGAGGATGTCGACCTTTATGCCTGTCAGCAACGCAAAAACTGATGAAGCCCGCCAGGTAGCCGAATATTGGGACCGCATCGCTCCCGACTTCGACTCCATCTACGCCGGCAATAAGAGCCCTTTGGCGCGCAGCCTTGACCATTGGTTGCGCAAGGACATGTATCAGCGCTTTGACTGGGTGATGCGCGAGGCGGAACAACTGCGGCCCGCCACGGTTTGTGATATTGGCTGCGGTTCGGGGCGCTTCGTCAGCTCCCTCGCCAAGCGGGGCGCCAACGTGACGGGCCTGGATTTCGCCCCTGAGATGCTGAAGCTGGCGGGCCAACTGGTGGAACGCGAAGGCGTGGCGGACCGCTGCAAGTTCGTCCTCAGCGACGTGCTCGATTGGAAGACAGAGGAAAGTTTTGATCTCGTCATCGCGATAGGATTCTGGGATTACGTAGCAGATCCAATGGGCCGGCTCCAGGTCATACGCAAACTCACCGGCCGCACTTTTCTATCGGCCTGGCCGCGGCACGGAACCATGCGTATGGCCGTCCGCAAGGTGCGACTGAAGATCGCAGGTTGCCCCGTCTATTTTTGGCGGCAGACCGAAGTAGAGAATTACCTGCAACAGGCCGGCTTCCAGGTAGAGTCGTGTGAAGTGCTCGGCCAGCTCTACTGCATTCGGGCCCGGCCGGTCTGATCTTGTTTTACGATCAAGCTGCCATGACCAAGCTGCTCTTCTGGATTTCGGCGGGAACGGCCGTCTACGTTTACCTCGGATATCCGTTGCTGTTGTGGGTGCTGCCGGTTTTCTTTCGCACCTCGTTCCAGAAGAAAGCTATCGAACCCTCGGTCTCACTGTTGGTCGCCGCGTATAACGAAGCTGCGGTGATCGGGGCAAAAATCCAGAACGCGCTGACCCTCGACTATCCCGTACAGCAACTGGAGATCGTGGTGGCCTCGGATGGCTCAACCGACGCCACGGCTCAGGTGGTGCGCTCTTTTTCGGAAGGCACAACCGCCGGCCGGGTGCGGCTGCTCGACTTTCCCAGGAACCGCGGCAAGGTCGCGACGTTGAACGACGCAGTCCCGCGTTTGACTGGAGAGATTGTTGCGTTCTCTGATGCTTCCAGCATGTTGGCGCCAGATTCGCTTCGCCAACTGGCACAATACTTCGCCGATCCGCATGTGGGAGGAGTGAGCGGGGTGTACCGCGTCCTCAAGAAGGACCAGTCGCGGCTTGGAGTGCAGGAAGATTTTTACTGGAAATACGAAACCTTTCTGAAGGTGCAGGAGGCCAAGCTGGGCGGGTTCACCGGCGCTCATGGATCGCTTTACGCCATTCGCCGGGAACAGTATCCCTTCCCTGCCGCCGACACCATTAACGATGACTTTATTATCCCGATGCGCATTCAAGAGCGCGGCTATCGCATCGCTTACGAGCCTGCCGCCGTGGCTTACGAAGAAGCGCACGAGATGGAGGGATTCGGGCGGCGCGTGCGTATCACCGCGGGCAACATAGGACAACTCCGGGAAATCAAGAGCCTGCTTTGGCCGCCCCGGCTCCTAAACTTATTCTGCCTGCTCTCGCACAAAGCGGGACGCCTGTTGGTACCGCCGGCAATGGTTGCGCTCGCCATCGTCAACGTAATGCTATGGCGCGACCCGGCTTACAAGTGGTTCTTGTGGGGGCAGGTCTTGTTTTATGGATTGGCTGCGCTGGGCGCGGTGGTGAAGCTCAGGCCCCGGTTCTTGCGTCTGCCCTACTACTTCTGCATGATTAATTCCGCCTTCTTCGCATGGATCTATCATGCCCTGCGTATGGGACGGATGATCCCTTCGCGGGTCGATCTGGACGAGCTGGGAAATCGGCCTTCGTCGAGCTAGCTTCGCCTTACCGGGCACCCCGCCCCAACAGCACGATCTTGATAGTCTGGAACATGATCAGCAGATCCAGACCGAGTGAGGCATTTTTGATATAGAAGAGATCGTATTGCAGCTTTTCCCGAGCGTCTTCCAGGGTGTTGCCGTACTTGTACTGCACCTGCGCCCAGCCGGTAATCCCTGGCCGGACCACGTGGCGCACGCCGTAGTAGGGAATCTCCCGGCTTAGCCACTCCACAAATTCGGGTCGCTCCGGCCGCGGCCCCACGAAATGCATATCCCCCTTCAGCACGCACCACAACTGCGGAATCTCATCCAGCCGCGAGGAACGCAGGAACTTCCCCACTCGCGTAATGCGCGGATCGTCGTCGCTAGCCCAGGTCGCTCCCGTATCCGCTTCCGCGTCCACCCGCATAGTCCGAAACTTATAGCAATAAAAAATCCCTCCCCGCCGGCCCACCCGCCGCTGTCGGTACACCACGGGCCCCAAAGAGTCCAGCTTGACGGCCAGCACAATGAGAGGGAGCAGCGGCAACGAGAGCAGCAGTCCGGCGAGAGCCAGAAAAAAATTCACCGCCCGGCGCACCATTCGGGAAAAGCCGCTGAAGCGGAAGCCTTCAGCAAAGATCAGCCAGCTGGGATATAACTGTTCGACTTCAATCCTTCCCGAGATCCTCTCCAGCCAGGACGTGGCCTCCTCGACCTTCACGCCCTCCAGGCGCAAGTCCAGCAATTCTTCCACCGGCGAAGTCCCGCGCCGGTCGGGCATGGCAACAATCACACGATGCACGCCCCCCCCTCGCGCCAAACCCAGCAGATGCGAGGCCACGCTTTCACGGGTTAATTCGCCTTCCACATCGCCCGTCCATCCCACCACTTCGATCCCTAGTCCGGAGCGCTGGCGCAGACCTGCCACCAGCCGCTGCGCCCGCTCTCCCGTGCCCAGAACATAAACCCGCTCGCGCAGGAAGGGCTGCTTCACCATCCAGGAATAGGCCGCGCGCCACCCCAGAAGGGTAAATGTCAGAATAATGAGTCCCCCCAGGGCGGACCCGTTCCCCGGCAGAATGCTCGGATAGATGAAACCCACAGCTGACAGTACCAGTGCCACAAACCCCAGCACCAGCAGGAGCCGGAATGTCTGGTCCCACTTCTCCCCCAGGTTGGAAGAGTCGTACAGATCCAACCCGTGCGAAAGCACCAGGACAACGCCAGTGACGGCGAGAATCTTTACATACCCATAATCAACATTGAGCAGAAGCCAGCTGTCTTCGCGGTTCTGCCAAATCGTCCCCAGAACAAACGAAATCCAAACGATCAAAGCTTCGCCCAAAAGAAGAATCAGCGTGCGAAGCGGATAATAAACTTTGAACAGCCGGATCACTTTGGCCTATTCCCATGGGACTTTGACTCGATCGCACTCTTCCCATACGCCTCGTAGTAGTAGCGTGTATACGGCGTGGTTTCATTGTTGGTTCCGTTCAGCACCACACCCACCAGGGCCTGATCGGTAAACTCTTCGCGGGCCCGGCGCGCCATATCGACCGGCGTCGAATTGGAGCGCACCACCATCAGCACACCATCACAGGCCTTGGCCAGTACGCCGGCGTCGGAGACCGGCACGGCGGGCGGCGAATCAATGATGATCCAGTCAAACAGCGCCTCCACCCGTTGCAACAGGAACTTCAGCCGACCGTTGGCCACCAGTTCGGAGGGATCGTTGATTTTCTGGCCGCTGGGAATAAAGAACAGGTTTTCCATCGAACCCCGTTGCATGATTGAGAATTCGTCATTCCCTCCCTGTAGGTAGTCGGCCAGGCCGGGTGCCGCCGTCGTGCCCAGCATCAGGTGCAGCCGCGGGCCGCGCAGGTCGGCATCGATCAGCAACACGCGGCGTCCGTGCTGCCGCACCAGCACCTGCGCCAGGTTCGCGGCCGTGAACGATTTGCCCTCCTTGGGCAGCGCGCTCGCCACCAGAATCTTCTTCAGCGCCATCTTCTCGCGCGTGTGATAAAGCCGCGAACGCAGCGTGCGGAATTCTTCGGTGCCGCGCGCATTGTCGTCACCGTTGAAAAACAGCATGGTTTTCTCATCCGGCTTCCACTCGATTTGCGGACAGCGCGCCAGCATGGCGTCAAGGCTGAATGGACTGGCGAACGAAGGCATCGCCGAGGTTAGGGGAACGCCACGGACGGGCTCTCCCGCAGCCGCGGCTGCCGGCGCTTCCGCCGCCGCCGTCGTCGTCATGATGGGCGGCGGTTCCTCCGCCACCGGCATCGCGTAGCTGGGCTGGGCTGGACCCCCCTGCGATGCCGCCCGCTCCTGCTCCGCTTTCTTCAACGCTTCATGAATTCTGCTCATAGTTTCCCTTCTTTGGGGAGGTCCTTATCTTCTTCGCGCAACCGGTCGGCTAAAGTCGCCAGCGACCGCAAAGCTTCCACTAAATCAAATTTTCCCGCGCCACCCGCCGCCAGTGGCGCAGCCGTCATCGCCCCTGCTGCCGTGCCGTCGCCCAGATCAAAATCCCGCGCCACGCCCTCCACCACCGCCGGTGCGATCACTTTTTGCTGGTCCACAAACGCACTCACCAAGCAGTGCTCGCACAACAAGTTGATGACTCGAGGAATCCCGGTGGCATAGCGCTGGATTAACACCACCGCCTCCGGATCAAAAATCTGCTGACCGTTGGAACCGGCGATGCGCAACCGCTGTTGGATATAAGCCTTCGTCTCCTCCAGCGTGAGCGGATGCGTTTTGGCGCGCAGCGTCAACCTTTGCCGCAGTTGCCGCAGTTGCGGCTGCTTCAGCTTCTGCTCCAGCTCGGGTTGGCCCACCAGCACAATTTGCAGCAGCTTCTCCGTGAAGGTCTCCAGATTGGTGAGCATGCGGATCTCTTCCAGCACCTCATCGCTCAGGTTCTGCGCCTCGTCCACAATGAGCACCGCCGTCTCGCCCGCCCGGTAGCGGTCCAGCAGCCAGTTGTAGAGCCGCAGCAGGATTTGGCTCTTGGCCTTCGAATCGCACGGGATTCCGAAGTCCGCCATCATGTAGTCGAGAAACTGCGGCGTGTTCAGGCGTGAGTTGAAGATGAAAGCCGTTGCCACCTGCTGCAGCCGCAACCACTCCAGCAGCTTGTTGATCAGCGTGGTCTTGCCCGTCCCCACTTCCCCGGTCAGCAACACAAACCCCTTGCGGCTCTGGATGCCGTAGGTCAGGCAGGCCAGCGCCTCCTCGGTGTGCCGCGTTAGAAACAGATAACGCGGGTCGGGGTTGACGTTGAACGGATTCGCCCGCAGGCCGTAAAACTCTTTGTACATAGTCTTTTTGTCTTTGCCTAAACGCTTTCGCCTGAAACCTTCTTGCCTAGACTCTGGTTGTTTCCTTGTTCTCCTCAGGCTGCTTTTTCCGGTTCCAGAAATGGTCTTTGCCGTTGCCGTTCGCCGCCACCGTCTCCACTACCCACGGCACCGCCACCAGCATCGGCAGATCCAGCGCAGCCTCGGCGTCGGCTTGCGTGCGGATCGACTTGTCTCGCATTTCCAACCACAGCGCCAGACCAAGCCCCAGGGCCAGACCAGCGCCCAATCCTCCACCAGCAAACAACAGCCGGTTCGGAAAGCTCGGCGAATCAGGCAGCGTCGCGGGGTCTAGAAGCGCCATCTGTTCCCCCTGCTGCTGCTGCTGTGCTTGCGTTGCCATCTTGGAGGTACTCTGCTTGGCCAGATCGTCCTGGTAGACTTTTTGCGCGTTGTCGTAGTCGCGCGCCAGTTCCTTGTATTCCTCTTCAATGCTGGGGCTCGATGCCACCCGGCTCTGGTACACCGAAATTTCCTGCTGTAGTTTCTTCTGATCGCGCGTTGCCTGGGCGATCAAGTCCTGATACTGGTGAATCTGCAGACGCAATTGACGAATCTCCGGCGGTTCCGATCCGGATGCCTTTTCGCTCGCCTCGTCGCTTCCCTTCGAGGAGGCATCGTTGATCTCCGCCAGCTTCTTCTTTACCTGAGCAATATCTGCCTGGGTCTTGATCACGTCCGGATGATCGTCCGTATAGCGGGCCTGCTGATCGATGAGCTGGGCCTGCAGTTGCGAGAGCTGGGTCTGCAGGGTTTGCGGATTGCTCGACGACTGCGACGTTTTCCACGCCGCCAACTGCTGCGCCAGCAGCGATTCCGTATAAGCCTTGTCCTGGGTCGCCCGGTTCAGGTTTTGCGTGTTGGCGTCGAGCTGGGAATTCAGCCCGCCCAGGATCTTCATGTTGCTGTCTTCGTCGCCCGGGAGCTGCCCCATGTGCTGGTTCTTGAAGGCCGCCAGCTTTTTATCCAGATCGTCGAGACTCTGTTTGGCATCGGCCACCTGCTTGGTGAGGAAATCTGTCGTGCCCTGGCTCGCGTCCTGCCTCGACTTCAGATCTTCTTCCAGCAGCATCGAGGTCAAGTCGGTGCAGATCTGCTGGGCCTCGCGGGCCGTCGACGCTGTGTAATTCACGTAAAAACCGGGGACCGGGGTGCTGCCGGGCTTTTTCTTGCCCCCCACGCCGATCTGCGAGAGGTCCGTCACCACCGGCTGAATCTGCATGTTGAGCTGGATGTTGTTCACCACATCCTCAACGTTCTGCCCTCCCTTGGCTAATCCCAGCCTTTCCACCATGGGCCGCAGCCGGGCCGGGCTTAACACCCGCTGTTGGATGGTGGTAATGTGCTGCGTCAGATCCTCCGTGAAGACCTGCTGCACCACCACATCCGGAATCTTCGGCGCCTCCACCAAGACCAGCGACTGCGAGGTGTACTTGGCGGGAAAAGCATATGAGACCAGAAATCCTGCCAGCGGCGCCAGCAGCATCGGAATCAGAATCACCTTCATCCGGCGGCGCAACATCGCCAGATAGTCGTCCATGGTCAGTTCGCGGTTTTCCATATTGTCAGTTACCTGTTCCGCTGGCCCCGGAACGGCCAGCCTCAAAATTAGTCAATCCGCATTGGCCGGGGAGTCCAATCCAATCCAATGGTTCCTACACTTCGTTGTGAAATCCGGCTGCAAGGGCCTGGAATCGTTGCATTGCAATACGAACTGTCAAAAGCCAGGTAGTTGAACTGATAGCTGGCGAAAGCGTGGAAATTACGCCCGAACATCCGGTGCACACCGGCTCCCGCAAACCCGTACTGGTAGGTGTTGCCAGCAGTGCCCGGGCAGGGGGGAGGATTCGGATTCGTCAATGAGGGAGTGCACGCTGCCAACTGTGCTACGGTCAACGACGACACTCGGCTGTTGCGCGAAAAACCGATATCGGAAAAAACCGTCCAGATGCGGTTCAGTGGCCGGCTCACGTTCACCCGCGCGATGTCGCTCTCCGCACCCGCAAAGAAACCGGACCCGCTGGTGATGTAGTGGTCGTAGCTGAGATCCAGGCTCGCTTTCGTGAACCGGTACCGCAGTGAGGCCCGCCCCGCAGCCGAGAGGCGACGGTCGCTCTCGGGACATTCCGCGCCCACCACTTGAAATCCGTTGCCGAATAGCGGGATGCAGGAGGAGTTAATCTTGGGACTGGTCAGGGGGAACTCAGTCGGCAGGTTATCGATCAGAGTGAGTTGCGGTCCCGCTCCAATCAGAAAATCCATCCGCCCCGAAATCCGATGTCCCCACATTAACTGGACAACGTGGCTGTGGAAAGCAACCCCGGTGGAGAAGCCAAATCCCTGGTAGGCATACGTCAGAGCTCCCTGATCATGAACCCCCAGCACACGGTTGTAGCCCACCTGAGCCGTTACTTGGCTATTTCCGATGAACGAGGCACCGACACCGGGCTCGTTTCCCAGGAAATGCACGAACCCATACCCTCCCGTCACCGTAATGGAAGACTTTGGCGTCAAGTTCTGCACCGCGTCCACCAGGCTGAGGTTCATGATGCGTGGAACCTGGCCCAGCGCCCCCAATCCTTGCCCCGTACTGAAGGAGTTTGACCCGGACAAACCGGCGCCTGTCGCGCCCACAGCACCATAGGAGCTGCCGAAGTTGCCCTCGGGCTGGTAACTGAAAGCGTCGCGCATCTCCAACTGCCCTCGTTTCCAACTGATCTTCTGATTTACCCCCAGCTCCTCGATTTGCTTGAAGCCCTCGCCCTTCACGTCGTAGTAGGCCACTCCACCCAGGTAGTCGAGCACAAGGTCGTAGTGACTCCACAAACGTTCCAACTCCAGGCTGCCCAACCCGCGCGAGATACTACGGACGGCGGATCCGCCCAGAGTGTTCTGAACATTGGAATCCACGGATTCGCTCAGGTGCGCACCTGCCTGCAGGTGACTCTCAGGAGCAGAGTGCGGCTCCAGGTTGGGCAAATCCAATCCCGTGATGGGAGGATTTTCGTTGATGGACGGCGCCGGGTTGTCCGGGCCAAAGGCCGGCACCGGCTGCTGTGGAGTGCTGTCCGTCGAACTGTCCTGACCCCAGGCCACGCTAAGCGACAGCATTAGCGCTACGAAAGCACAAATGATTTGTCGTTTGCTCATCGTAGTTCCTCAAGGGACCACTATTGTGTCACCCGGTTTCAGCGGGATGTTTTGCTCGGGACGGCGCCCCTTCACTACCTCTTTGTAGTTGAAGGGTATCCTCACTTGCTGGCCGTTCTCCGTGCGCAAAATGTAAATGTTTTTCAGGTTGGCAAACTGAGTAAATCCCGCGCTGGCGAGCGCTTGCAGCACTGTCATGTTCGGCATCAGAGCGATCGCGCCGGTGTGCGTTACTTCGCCGGTCACAAACACCCGCCGGCTGTTCATCGCCGTCACCACCACGGTCACCCGCGGATCCGCAATGTATTTCTTCAGCTTCTCCTTGATCGAGTTCGCCAATTGCATGGGAGTCATGCCTGCTGCCTGCACGTCGTCCAGCAACGGTATCGAAATCTTGCCGTCGGGCCGCACCGGCAGGGTGACGCTCATGTCCGGCTCTTTCCAGACCGTAACGTGGAGCGTATCGTCCGCGCCGATGACGTAATCGGACGGAACCTCCGGGGCCAACTTCGCTTCCGGCGCCCCTTTGTCCGGTTTGGCGGAACTATCGCTGGCATCGTCCTGGGCCCACATGCCGGTGGTGACAAATGCCAGCAGCGCCAGGCACGCCAGTTTTGTTACTTTCTTCATGCACTCTCCCGTGAGCTAGGAAGCTTCAAGATTCGAGCATCCCATCTGTTTAAGCTTGTACAACAAAGCCTTGTAACTAATCTGCAACTCCTCCGCGGCCCGGCGCCGGTTCCAACGGGTGCGGGTTAGCGCGCGCAGAATGATTTCCTTTTCCGCCTCGCGCGAGGCCGCCCGCGCCGCCTGCTTCAGCGAAACCCGGCTGCCGTTGCCCCCCGAATCCGCCCGCAGCAGCATGGCTCGAAGCCCGCCCATCGCCACCGTTTCGTCTCCCAGGGCCACAATTGCTTTGGAGGCGTTCTCCAGTTCTCGCACATTACCCGGCCAGGAATACTCCTGAAACAAACGGTGCGTCTCCGGACTCAGCGCCGGCACCGTTCGCTGAAAATCGCGCCCGTACTTCCTGAGAAAATGTTCCATCAGCACCGCAATATCTTCCCGGCGCTGGCGCAGCGGCGGTATCCTCAAGCACACTCCGCTGATCCGGTAGTACAAATCCTCGCGGATATTCCCCGCTCTTACCTCCGCTTCCAGATCGCGGGCGCTTCCGCAGATAACCCTGGCCATACCTTGCACCCGGCCCCGCGGCGCAGTTCCCCGGGTCAAGGCTTGCAGCAACCACGCCTGCCCCTCCGCGCTGAGGTCTGCAATTTCCTCCAAGAAAAGTGTTCCTGCTCCAGGCAAACCGCCTTGCCCATTCGACTCTGCAAATTCGCCGGACTCCAGCGTGCCACAAGAAACCACACGAAACGAATGCTTGCCGTGCCGCGAAAGCTCGTGAACCCGCCGGGCCGTTGCCTTCTTGCCCGCTCCACGCTCGGCCAGCAGAAGCACAGGCACTTCGCTCTGCGCCACCTCCCGCATGACCGCTTCCACGCTCCGCATGCTTGGACTTACCCCTTCTACGAAGTCCGTCCTCCTCGCCGGCTCGTGAATCATGGCGGTCTGCATGCTTTTCACGCTTGGGCTCGTATCTGATTCCATTGATCGACCTTTTCTGCCGGACAAGAGCTCAAAGCGTACCTCAACCCTAGGGTGGGATTGCGAGCACGGCAAGTGCCATCCAATTGTCCGTTCCTGGGCCGCCTCCATCGCAGGTTTACCGCCCTGTTTTCAAAAGTATACAAGCCATAACCAAGCCCTGGGAGGAAGCAAGACGATTCCCCTAAAACCTACTCCTTTCCCTAGAAAAGGGAAAGTATTTGCCAATCGAGGGCAACCAGATCCTCCTCGTTGAGGAAATAGTGCCAAAGCCCTTCCCTGACCTCGCTTTCCGGGCGGGGAAACCACCGCCCTAGCAGGGCAATCGCCGTTACGCCCGGTCGGGCTTCTGTTTGCGGACTCCCCTAAGTTCGCTTATGCTGGACGCTATCCCCTGACTGAGTGATAGAGTCTGTTCCAGTGAGTCAAGTGCTGCAATCTGCGCCGATAACGGCACGAGCGCCTGCGTCTGATCCGGTCGCGCCCCCTGTGTGGCAAACCGCCCTCATCACTGGGCTGTTGCTCTGGCTGTACTACCCGACTCTTATCCACCTGGTCGGACAATGGTGGACCGACCCAAATTTCTCCCACGGTTTCTTCGTGCCCCTGTTTTCCGCCTTCGTGGTCTGGCAGGAGCGCTCCCGGCTGGCCCTCTTGAGTCCGCAGCCCTCATGGTGGGGCCTGCTGTTCCTGGGGTTCGGACTGTGCGTACTGGTTGTAGGTCAGTTGGGTGCCGAACTCTTCCTTTCCCGTGTGTCCTTGTTGATCGTGCTCGCCGGCTTGATCGTGCTCTTTCTCGGATGGACCTTCTTCCGCGTCCTCCTCTTTCCCTGGGCATTTCTCCTGCTGATGGTCCCCATCCCTGCCATCATCTTTAACCAAATTGCCTTCCCACTGCAGTTGCTGGCGTCGAAAGTGGCCAGCACGACTCTGCCTTGGATGGGCGTACCCGTGCTGCGTGAAGGCAACGTGATTATTCTTCCGGCCATGGCGTTGGAAGTGGCGGATGCATGCAGCGGCATCCGTTCTCTGATGTCACTGACCACCCTCGCCGTCATCTACGGTTATTTGATGGAACGCAAGATCGGGCCTCGCGTGTTATTGGCGTTGGCGTCGATTCCGATCGCCGTAATCGCCAACAGCCTGCGCGTCGTGGGCACGGGCTTGCTCGTCCAGTATTGGGATCCCGATAAGGCGCAAGGCTTCTTTCACGAATTCCAGGGCTGGCTCATGTTCGTCGCATCGCTGGCCATGCTCTATCTTCTGCATCGCACCGTTCGCATCTTCTGGCCCGAGGAGGAAACGGAATCGTGAAGCCACTCGGCGTTTTGCGCTTCGCTCTCGCCGCTGCTTTAATTGCTCTCACTGCCATCTTGCTGCAGGCCCGGACCCGCACCGAAATCATTCCCCGGCATTTGCCTCTCTCCTCATTTCCCGCGCAACTGGCGAACTGGGACAGCATTGAGATTGAGCAGGACGCAAAAACCCTGGAGGTGCTTGGACACGGCGATTTCCTGGAGCGCGTGTATCACGACCCGGCGAAGAAGTTGCCCTACGTCGACCTGTTCCTGGCATACTTTCCCAGCCAGCGCACCGGTGAGACCCCGCACTCTCCCCAGCACTGCCTGCCGGGCTCAGGATGGAACCCGGATGAAAACGTCCGCGTCACGCTCACCCTCCCCAGCCACAGCCCTTTCCCCGCCAACCGCTATGTCATTTCCAAAGGCGATCAGCGCAAACTGGTGTTGTACTGGTTTTGGGCCCATGATCGCGGTGTGGCCAGCGAATACTGGGCCAAGTTTTATCTGGTCAAGGACGCAATCCGCATGAACCGCAGCGACGGCTCACTAGTGCGCTTTGTAACGCCGATGTTTCCCGGCGAAACCCCGGACGCCGCCCAGCAACGCATTCTCCCTTTTACCTCCACCGTAATCCCGCTCCTCGATGACTACATCCCGCGCTGAACATCCTTCGACCGAGGCCGAAGGTCCGAACCGCCCCAGGCGCGTGCTCGGTTTCCGCGACCTCGTTTTGTTCTACGTGGTCACCGGCATCAGCCTGCGCTGGATCGCCACTGCCGCCGCCGCCGGCCCCAGCTCCATCGTCATCTGGATCGGCGCCTGGCTCTGCTTCTACACCCCGCTTGCCCTTTCCGTGCTCGAACTTTCTTCCCGCTATCCGAGCGAAGGCGGACTCTACGTCTGGAGCAAGCGCGCCTTCGGAGACTTCTCCGGATTCATGTCCGCCTGGACTTACTGGACTAGCAACCTCCCTTACTTCCCCGCCGTCCTCTATTTCGCCGCCAGCAACATCCTCTTCATGCGCCAGAACGCGTGGGCGCATCTCTCGAACAACGCCACGTTCTACATCGTCTTTTCTCTGCTCACGCTCGGCGCGGCCACATTGCTGAACATCGTCGGCCTCGACGTCGGCAAGTGGCTGCACAACGTCGGCGCGCTAGCCATGTGGACTCCCGTCGCCATCATCATCGTCATGGGATTGATCGCCTGGCATCGCTACGGTTCCGCCACGTCATTCACCCTGCATTCCATGAGGCCCAGCACTCACCTCAACGACATAATTTTCTGGTCCGTGCTGACATTCGCCTTCGGTGGATGCGAAACCGCGTCCTTCATGGGAGAAGAAATCAAGAATCCCCGCCGCTCGATTCCCTTCGCGTTGTTATTCGGCGGCGCGACCGTTGCGTTCTGCTACATCGTTGGAACAGCCGCCATACTGCTGGCATTGCCTTCAAGCGAAGTCAGCAGCTTGCAGGGACTGGTGCAGGCCATCTCGAAAACCGCATCCCGCGTGGGTTTCCCGGGAGTGCTGCCCGTCGCCGCATTCCTGATCGCGCTCAGCAACATCGGTGCAGCCGGAGCCTACCTCGCCGCAGTCGCCCGCCTGCCTTTCGTCGCTGGCATCGACCGCTTCCTGCCCCCGGCATTCGGCGCCCTCCACCCACGCTGGAAAACGCCGTGGATAGCCTTGCTGACCCAGTTCGCCCTCGGAGCCGTCTTCATTTTTCTAGGCCAGGCCGGAACCAGCGTAAAGGGCGCCTACGACGTGCTGGTGAGTATGGGCGTAATCACATATTTCATTCCCTACCTGTACCTGTTCGCTGCCATGATCAAGCTACAGCGCGATCCCGCCGGCGCAGATGTAATTCGCGTACCGGGAGGAAGCAGGGTGGCGATGCTGGTAGCAGCGCTAGGATTTCTCACGACACTGCTGACGATCATCGTGTCGCTGATTCCGCAACCGGACGAACCCAACAAGCCGTTGGCTCTATTCAAGATTGTCGGCGGGTGCGCCGCGCTGGTCCTGATCGGGGTGTGGATTTATGTTGAAGGAAGACAGCGGGCACGCACTGAAGAACAATCATGAACTGCAACCTCTACTTCGCACACCACTTACGCGGCGTCTTTATCTCCTGAATCGCCGTACAGCTCAGCTTCGGAAACCACCGCGTCCGTCGAATGTCCCGTTTCTGCTCTCGCAGCTGCTCCGAACATCGGGCCGCGCGCCCGCATAACCGGCGCGAAGCTCATGAATCCAATCCGCGGAGCAATGTCGTCGTAAATGGCCTCCATTCCCCCGCGCCGGAGGTAGGTTTCGTGCCAGAATCCCGTGCCTCCCGAATCCTTCAGGAACTCTTGCCACCATTGTCGGTGGGGATCGGACCGCGTCCACTTCATCAGCGAATCGAGGTCGCGCCAGTATTGGCGGATGCCGGCGTGCATCGGAAACAGGGAAAAAATAAAATTCTCGTGGCGCAGAAGTCCTTCTGGTTGTGCCTGCACGGAAGACGCTATCTTCGGCCCGAATCCAAACAGGGTCTTGAGTCCGTAGATGCGATTCACACGCATTCCAAGGTAAATCACGACCAGGTCGGGATATTGCGAGAGATCAACCGTTTGACGTTCGACCCGCGTCGTCATATCTACACCTCGCTAGCTCAATTCTAAACCGGCGTCGCCGTCTTTCGCGCCGGATTAAAGAACGGCAGCGCCGTCACCTTAACATTCGTCTTCAGCCGGATTGCCTCAATCGTAATCTCCATCTGCAATTGCGTCCCGATCTTCGCGTGCTCCGTCTCCACGCTGGCCAGCGCAATCATCTTCTTCAGAATCGGCGACCAACTCGTGGTCGTCGCCTTCCCAACTTGTTTCTCGCCGGAATACAAAGGTACCGCCACGCGCGAAGCCTGACTCGGAGCAGCCGGAGTCAGCGCATACCGTTCATACAGCGCCTCAACATCAGTCCAATCCACTTCAACGCCGGCGAACTGCCGCGACACACCATTCTTGGCGTCCTGCTCCAGCGCCCTCTTACCAATAAAGTTTTCCTTTTCCAGATGAACCACCTTGGCAAAGCCCAGTTCATAGGGAGAGTATTTCTGCGAAGCAATCAACGCCTTCTTCGAACTCGAGTAGTCCACTTCAATTAGAAGCAGTCCCGCTTCCACGCGAGCCACATCCAGCGCCAGCATACCCGCCGGGTGAAGATCGAACTGCTTGCCTTTTTCCGCCAGCGCATCCCAAACCTTAACGGCATCATTCCACGGCACCCAAATCTCGTATCCCAAGTCGCCGGTATAACCAGTTCGCGAAATATCGACAGGTACGCCTGCAATCTTCCCGTGCGTTACGCGAAAATACTTCAGGTTCGCAATGTCGGCGTCAGCCACCGTCTTCAGCAGCTTCGCCGAAGTCGGCCCCTGCAACGCCAGCGCCGCCACTTTCTCCGAAATGTCTTCGATCTGCACATCCATATTCAGGCCGTTTTGCCGGAACCAGCGCAGGCTCGGGTCCGCAGCCGTCCAGCGATAAACATTTTCCTCCAGCCGCGAAATCGTTCCGTCGTCGATGACCTTGCCCTCTTCATCGCACCAGCAGCAGTAAATCACCTGCCCCACTTTCACTTTGTTGATGTCGCGCGTGATCACGCGGTTCACCAGCCGCGTCGCATCTTTGCCCGTGATCAAATACTTGTACAGCGGCGAAATATCAATCAGCGCCGCCGCATTTCGAATGGCGTTATACTCGTGCTCGTGATGCACTTCATACACGCTGACCGTGTAGTATCCCGACCACTCGCGGTAATTCAGGCTGTGACAAAGCGGAAAAGTTCTCTCGTGAAACGCAGTTCCAATGGGCAAGGTGGCTTCCTTAGCTGTTAGGTCCGGATTATTTACCGCTCGCGACTACAGTGAATCTTAGGGACGCCGCTCGATGAAGTCAACGCCCCGCGGGGGTGTATGTGATGTCGAGATGTACACACCTCTGTCTCGGACTGGAATTCAGGTCAGCTCAATCTCTGCTCAGCATCAGATCGGCTCATCGCAACTCAACTCACGTGCATCCCGGTCGTGTCTGACTTGGTGAGGCGCGCGGGGGGCGCGGAGTGGAGATGTGGGGATTTTCAGGTGGGCGAGGGCGCGGGAGCAGGGGGCGCGGGGGACTTGAGTGTAATGGCCTGATTGCGACAGTCATCGCCACGAGAACGTCGTGGGGAGATATAATCCCGGCGTGAAGTCGCCTATGAGACCAACCCTCATTGCCTTTTTCCTATCCGCTGCGGTTGCCTCAGCTCAGCAAATACCCGATCCGAACTTCGACGCGACGGTCACCCACCCAACATATACGACGACTCACCCGCATGTGGCAATCGACCAAGCTCACGATAACTTTCATACAAAAGACGAACTTTTCAAGCCCTTCGCGGACCTGCTGCGAAACGACGGTTACAGCGTTGTGGCAAATACTGCGAAGTTCACGAGCGTCAGTCTTGAAGGCATCGACGTTCTCGTAATCTCAAATGCCATCGGCAAACTGGAATATGACAACAACAATTCAACTCCGGCATTTACGAAGCCCGAGTGCGACGCAGTTTATGATTGGGTTCAGCGGGGCGGATCGCTTTTCCTCATCGCTGATCACGCCCCTATGGGCGATGCTGCTGCACCCTTAGCTGAACGTTTCGGTGTGACGCTCGGCAACGGTTTCGTCTTCGACACCAATCCCGAGAACTTCGACGACAAGGACCCCACCGAGCTTGTTTTTTCCGATCACAATCATCTTCTCGGCAGCAATCCCATCACTCGCGGTCGCAACGGCGCCGAACGCCTGCACAGATTGGTCGCCTTCACAGGCGAGTCAGTCACAATTCCCCGTGGCGCAATTGCCATACTGAGACTCTCGCCAACGGTAGGCGAGGTACACACCCGTGAGGCAGTGCAGCCGCTGTACGATGAAGACGCCATCAAAGCCAAGGCAAATCTCGAAGCCGCCGCGAGACGGTGGCCGATAATGGGGCGGGCGATGGCAGTCGCGTTTATGGTGGGTCGCGGCCGCGTCGTCGTTAGCGGCGAGGCAGGCATGCTGACAGCTCAAGTGTTCAAGGAGAAGGACAAGGACGGTACGGAGAAGTTCGTCGGCAAGACGGGTATGAGCGTCCCCGGGAACGATGACACGCAGTATGTCCTAAACGTACTGCACTGGCTTTCCGGCGTTCTGAAGTAGGCCAAGCCACACAATCGAGCCAGACGACGATGTACGACGTCTACGCCAAGTCAGTTGACGTAACATCGCCATTACGCTCATTGAGCCGTGGCCGGGGATTTTGAGTGCAATGGCCTGATTTCGACACTTTGATCGAGGTATTTCCGACGAGAAGAGTATCATCTGCCTATGGTTCGCCGTAGCATCGGAGCGATTGCCTT
>DATMQT010000018.1:0-129818 GCA_035566655.1 Candidatus Dormiibacterota bacterium | reverse complement strand
AGATTTCCACAACCCACCCATGTTCATCCAACCTTGACCGAGAATTTCCATTCCCCAATACTCAACGCATGAGCCGCAATCAACCGAACGACGAGCAAGTGTCCAGCTAATAAGAAGTGGGTGCCCCATGTCTCGCCGCTTTTGCGAGACATGGGGATTTTCTCCCGGCTAACTCCAAGGCACTCAAGATTTTGCCCGCAACTGATTGCAGCCCATGGATTAAATTCAAAATTTCCGCTACCCCAATGATTCCAATGGATCACCAGGGTAGGGGGAGGATAACAAAATGCAAAGTTTTCCCAATCGCTGTCAGCATCTCAAAATCAACGGCACTCAGTGCGGATCGCCCGCCCTGCGCCGCAACCGCTTCTGTTTTTTCCACAAACGCTTTCAGGATGAACAGATAAAACTCAGCGCCGACCGCGCCCGTCGCGGCGTTGCCACCTTCGTCCTCCCCGTCCTCGAAGATGCCAACTCCATCCAGATCGCGCTCATGCAAGTCATGCGCCTGCTCGTCTCCCAGCAGATCGAGCACAAAACCGCCAGCCTTCTCCTCTACGCCCTGCAAACCGCCAGCACCAACCTTCGCATGACCAACTTCAAACCGTTCATTCACGAGGTCGTCCTCGACCCGCGCACCGTCAACGACACTCCGCTCGATGCAAATCTTTGGGAGGACGAAGACTTCGAAGAAGAGCAAGAAGAAGAAGAAACCGAAGCCGACCGCAAGATCGCGGCCCTGGAGACCGTCCGCAAGAAAAAAGAAGAAGACGCCAAATGGATGAAATGGGCCGAAGCCCAATACCCCAATCCAACCCCCAAACCAAGTCCGCAACCAAACCCGCAATCGCACCCGCAACAAACTCCGCCGCAAAAACAGCTGAAGCCCGACCATTCATCCGCGTCCGTCACCGAAGCCAGCGCCGCCGAAGTCGCCCCTGCCAGCGCCCCCAAAAAGCCGGCCTCCGGCCTGAACCCAACCGAAGTCCGCCGCCAAATCAGCGAGCAAATCCGCAAAGCCTTCCCCGAGGGCTACGCGTCGATAGGAGGGTCAAAAGGAGATTCAAAGTCCCCCGGCTAAAAACGCCCGCGTAGCGACAGCCGCTTCGGCTGTCCGAAAAATGAAATTTCGTCCGGCTGCAGCCGCGGAGCGGCGAAAGAATGCAGCCCACCGCGCAAGCGGTGGGTAAAGCGCGCAACCCGGAACAAGCCCCGAAGGGGCGAAAGAAACTTACAACGTAACAGGAATCCGTTGATGCCCCCGAGTAAAATACTGGCGAAGTGTCGCCTGCTAAATTGAAACCCGTCAAAACCACCGGACTGCGCTACTGGATGGCCCGCGCGCTCGAAGAATGCGACCACGTCTCCACTGACTTCAGCGCCGATCCCGTCCACGATCTGCGTGTCGCCCTGCGCCGCTGCCGTTCCATGGCCGACGGCATGATGGCCGTGGATCCCGATCGCGACTGGAAGGCGATGAAAAAGGCCGGCAAACGCCTCTTCCAGCGCCTGGGAACATTACGCGATGTCCAAATCATGATGGACTGGATCGAAAAATTAGCTCATGTGGAGCGGGCACTCCTGCCCGCTTTGCCGCCAGCGCCCCAGAATCCCGCCGACGCAACAGATGCTGCCAGTTCTGCCGGATCTGCGCCGGAACAACCCCACGATCCCGTAGCCCGCGCGCTCCTCGAAATTCTGCAAGCCCGCGAATCCGAACAAAAACACGAAGCCCGTGCCGCCCTGTCGGAATTCGACCGCAAACAATGGCGCCAATGGTGCCACACGCTGCCCCTGCGCGCCGCCCGCATTCGCCCCGGCAGCCCCGTCTTCAAGCATCTCGCCCTCGAACGCTGGACCGCCGCGCGGGAGTTGCACAACCGTGCCCTGCGCAACCGATCGCAGGTTGCGTTTCACACCTTGCGCATCGGCATCAAACGCTTTCGCTACATCGTCGAAAATTTCCTTCCGGATGAGCACAAAGCCTGGAGCAACGATCTGAAGCACATGCAGGACTTGCTGGGCGAGGTCCACGACCTCGATGTGCTCTGGTCGACCGCGCTTTCCTGCCACATCTTTCCCGACGAAGCGTCGCGCAAAATCTGGCACGAACGCATCGCGAAAGAACGCGCGAAACGCATCGAAGAATATCGCCAGTGCATGGTTGGTCCCGATTCCCTCTGGAATGTCTGGCGCGCAGGATTACCGCAAGGCAAACAAATCCAGGAGATTGCAACCCGCCGCATGAAGTTGTGGGCCAAAGCACTCGATCCCGACTTCCCGCACTCGGAGCGAGTAGCCGGTCTCGCCGTCGAACTCTACGACGCCTTGGAATCCGCAGCCCTGCTGAACACAAAGCGTGTACCCCATGTCTCCCGGGTGCCCCATGTCTCGCCTCCTTTGCGAGACATGGGTCTTTCTAACGCAACCAACGCCGCGTCGAGAAACGGCACTCCCACCCGCGACTCAGTGCGCGCATGCCTCTATCTCGCCGCCCTGCTGCACGACGTCGGCAAATCAAAAGGCAACAAAGGCCATCACAAAGAATCCTTGGCGCTGATCAAAGATCATGGCGCGCCTCTGGGATGGGAGCCCGAAAACATGGCGCGCGCCGCTCTGGTAGCCCGTTTTCACTGCGGCACTCTGCCCACCCGTAGTCATACAGCCCTGCGCGATCTGATGCCTGAGGAACAGAAACTCACCATTCAGTTAGCCGCGATCCTTCGCTTAGCTAACGCCCTCGACTTTGCCCACGACGGCCACATCCGCCACATGAAGATAGAAAATGCAATTATGCAACCCAACCATCGCAGCCGCCGCACCAACGGATTCCTGCGCAAGCCCGCGAAGCTGGCGCCGCACGAGGCTTTGATCATCGCCGCCGAAGGCTTCGTACCCAACAGTTCCACCGCGCAAGCCGTCGCCGCCGAAAGATATTTGCTCGAAACCGTCCTCCGCCGCCCCGTAATACTAAAGGCATTGACGCTCTCATCATCTCGGCAAATTGCAATTCAACCGGGAAAGCGCGCATCGTGAGGCCGGAGAATTCGACTTGTCGAAATCAGCAGGCGAGGAAACGCCGCAGTCACTCCCGCGCCTCTGCTTCTCCAGATACAACTGTTCTTGCTTGTCGCTCAGCCCGAAAAACGAAAGCCGGAAGCCGAATCATGACTCACGCCCAACTGGTGGAACGAGCGGTACGCTGGCTGCGATCCTATCGCTGCGGAGTAGTGCTCTCCGAACAAGCCTGCGTCAGCGGCGAAATGCCCGATGCCATTGGCTGGAAACGCGCTAACCATTCCGTGCTTGTCGAATGCAAAATCACGCGCGCAGATTTTTTAGCCGATCGCGGCAAGCCCTTCCGCCAGAAACCGGAACAAGGAGTCGGCAGCGAACGCTTCTATCTGACGCCTCCAGCTTTGATAAAACTTGAAGAATTGCCGCCCGGGTGGGGACTGCTGGAACTCCGCCGCGGAAGAATCGACGTCGTGAAGCCGTCGGCAAAGAATTTGCGCACAGCTGCAGGCTTGCGCTATGAAATGAATCTTTTACTTGCAAGTCTGCGTCGCGTGGAAGTCCGCATCGAACCGCAAAGCATCACCGACTTCCTCAAGTGGAAAAACCGCATGGCCGAATACAACCGCGGCACCCTGCCCGAAGGCCTGGCATCCACCGAAGAAGAATGCAACGTCTTCCTGGAAGCAGACGCAATCTATTGAGACCGCCGCCCAAAACCCAAAGCCCAAAAGCCGAAGCCCGAAAGCGTGAAGCCCGAAAGCGTGAAGCAAGAAGAAAACCGGGCTGGTTGGCCCGGTTTCTCACAGCGACTGGTGCTGAGGCTGCCATCAGGTTGGGTTAGGACCAGTCCGGTTGCCCGGCTTCGTGCCCCCTCAGTCCAGTCCGCAGATCGCAACTCGATCCGAAAACGAGGAAACAGACCGTTGTTTCATTGCAAACCGCATGCCACTGCGAACGTTCAAGCCTCACCACCGGGATGTGCTGTAACCCTATGAAGTTAAAGCAGCTTGACTTGATGCGCGGCGCCTCGTTCACCCCGTCCCATCCCCTTTGTGGGCGGCACAGAGAAACACTTTGCACAGTTGCACACGAAGTTGTGCAGCTGGCGGTACCAGCGAAAAACTGAGAACTGAGAACTGGGAGCTGGTGACTGCTCTACAACTCCCGCCGCCCCTCCATCGCCTTAAGCATGGTGATCTCATCCGTGTACTCGATGTCGCTGCCGACCGGGATGCCCATCGCAATGCGCGTAACCTTCACGCCCGCGCGCTTCAGATGCTGCGAGAGATAAGTGGCAGTCGCCTCGCCTTCCACGGTGGGATTGGTGGCGACGATTACTTCATCCACGTTGCCCGCATCGACACGGGTGATAAGATTCGCGATCCGCAACTGTTCCGGCCCGATCCCGTGCAGCGGAGAGATTGATCCATGGAGCACGTGGTAGACGCCGTTGAAATGCTTGGTCTTCTCGATGGCGGCAATGTTGGTAGGTTCCTCGACCACGCACACCAGGCGCTGGTTTCGGGTCGCGCTGGTGCAGTAGACGCACGGGTCAACGTCGGTGATGTTGTTGCACACCGAGCACAGCCGCAGACTGGCTTTGACGTCGCGCACCGCCGCTGCCAGCGCCTCGGCATCCTCGTCACTGGCGCGCAGAATGTAGAACGCCAGCCGCTGCGCGCTCTTCGAGCCCACGCCCGGCAGCTTCTTCAACTCGTCAATCAGCCGCGACATCGGCTCCGCAAACTTAGACATAGAGAGAATTTAGTAATTTCGTACTTTGAAAACTGTATGGTTGAAAGTTGCAGCCGGGAAGCAGCACAAATTACAAAATTACAAAATCCCCTACATGCCCAGCCCGCCGAGCATCCCACCCACGGTCGATTGCATTGCCCCGTCCACTTTGCGCGCCGCTTCGTTCACCGCGGCCAGCACCAAGTCCTGCAGCATCTCGGCGTCACCTGACTTCACGGCTTCGGGATCAATACGCAGGCTGAGCAACTGCTTGCGGCCATCCATCTTCGCCGTGACCGTCCCGCCGCCCGACGAAGCCTCGACCACCGTCTCCTGCATCTTCTTTTGCAGCGTGTCGTACTGCGCCTTGGCTTTCGACATCAGTTCTTGCAGATTGAATCCACCCATAACACCTCACGTTTCAAGGTTTCAGAGTTTCAAGGTTTCAAAGTAATGCGTCTGTCGAACCTTGAAACCTTGAAACCTTGAAACTTGCGCTATCTCTTCTCCTTGTAGTCAATCACCGTGCGAATCTCGGCGCCGAACTTTTCCTGTAGCCGCCGGACGACCGCATCCTGCTCGGCCCGACCCCGTCCGCCTACTCCCGCGTTCGTACCGTTTGACTTGACGGCATTGCCATTACTCTTTCCCTCTGCCGCCAAAGTCGAGCCGGGAACGATCCTTAACTTGACCGCCCGCCCCAGTACGCCGCTGGCCGAAGCGATCGCCAGCCGGCGGGCATCGCCGCCCAGCGACATGTCGACCACGGTCTGCGATTCCGAAACCTTGATCACCACTTCATTGCCTTCCACCGACCATTCGCCCGCTTCGAGCATCGATACCAGGATGCGCTGATTGCCATCCATAAGCGTTTGCACAACGGCGCTCCGCAATTTCTCGATGGGAGCAACCGACGGCGTGGCCTGCGGCAGCACTTGTGGAACGATCGGCGTGGCCTGCACTTGCGTTGCAGGTTGCGAACTGAGATGAACTTCGGGTGCGAGCTCGTTCAGATCTGCCGGTGCGGCCGATCCCATCACCACTCGCGCGGGCGGACTCCCCGCGCCTATACCTCGCTGCCGTCCGGAAACGTTTTGATCTGAAGCAGACTCCTGCCGCGGACCGCCCTTGCGCGCCGAATCCGCGTCGAACGGGGAAACGCTGGGGCGACTGGTCGGAGGATTGACCTCAGGCTCTCCTAGAAGCCGAATCTTTCGCATCGGGTGCTCTCCCATCGGAAGAGCGGATGGCCCCGAACCGCCAGACCTAGGGACGTCCGAAGAAGAAGCCACGTCGCTAAGCAGTTGCTCGATCGGTAGCAACCGCTGCGCATGCGCCATCTTGAGCAGTCCGAGTTCAAGATGGAATCGCTGTTCCTGTTTGTATCCCAGTTCCCCATGCGTGCGCAGCATGATCTGAAGATGCCGCGTCAGATCTTCCTCGCCAAACAGTTCCGCAACGCGCTCCACCCGCTCGCGCTCTTCGCTCGAGATCTGAAGCAGGGAAGAGTCCTTACCCGCAATCTTGGCGACGGTCGCGTTGCGCAGAAAGCGCACCATCTGTCGCGCGAAGTGTATCGGGCTATGGCCTTCGCTGATGAGGTGGTCAACCTGCCGCAGCACGTCGTCACTTGCGCCGCGAGCGACTGCCTGCATCACGTTTTCCAGAACGTGCGCCGGCGCCGCCCCGACCAGGTTGCGCACCGAATCAGCGGTAATCTTGCCGCTGGAGGACGCAATTGCCTGGTCGAGAATCGACAATGCGTCGCGCATGGATCCGTCGCCAGCCTCGGCCAGCAAGGCCAGCGCATCGTCATCGGCTTCAATCTTTTCGCGGCCGACAAGATCGCGCAATTGCCCGACAATGTCGTCGAACTTCACCGCACGAAAACTAAAATGCTGGCAGCGCGACCGAATCGTTTGCGGGACGTCTTCCGGCTGCGTGGTCGCCAGCATGAAAACAATGTGGTCCGGCGGCTCTTCCAAAGTCTTGAGCAAAGCGTTGAAGGCAGCGTCTGTAATCTGGTGCGCTTCGTCGAGAATATAAATCTTGAAGCGGTCGCGCGCCGGCTTGTAACGCGCCGCCTCGCGGAGTTCGCGGATTTCATCGATGCCGCGATTGGTGGCAGCGTCGATCTCAATGACATCAACGGCATTTCCGGCACGGATCTCGGTGCAGGATTCGCAGATGCCGCAAGGCTCCGCAACAGGCTTGTTGCCTGTGTTTAAGGATGACCGGCAATTCAACGCCGCCGCCAGAATGCGCGCCACGGTGGTTTTTCCAATGCCACGATGCCCGCTGAAAATGTAGCCGTGCGCGGTTCGCCCCTGTTCCAGCGCGTTTTGTAGCGTGCGCGTGACGTGCTCTTGTCCGATCACCTCGGAGAATTTCTGCGGCCGGTATTTGCGCGCCAGGACGGTGTAGCTCATGAGCAGGAATAGATGATTATACGTGATTGAAGAGGACAGATGGCGGCACCGATAGGTCAAGCAAGAACTTGCTAAACCTGCGCCCCAAGCGATAGGCTGGTGCGTCAACTGCAAAGGAGTTGTCTTATGCAACTGAAACTGGCAACGCGAACCAAGGATGGAATTCTAATAGTGGATTGCATTGGCCGGATTGTGTTTGGCGAAGAGTCTTCGCTCATGCGCGACACCGTTAAGAAGGCGATCTCAGAGAACAATCGCGTCGTGCTCAATCTGGGCGAGGTAAATTACATCGATTCCGGCGGACTGGGCACGCTGGTAGCCCTGCGCACAACTGCGCAAAACGCCGGCGGCACAATCAAACTGACGAACTTGACCAAGCGCGTGGGCGATTTGCTCCAGGTCACCAAGCTGCTCACGGTTTTCGACGTATACAACTCAGAGGCGGAGGCAGTCGAGTCCTTCCGCAAGGCGGCTTAGTCTGGCCCGTCATCCGCGGCGAGTGAGCTGCGGCGGGCATTCCTGAATGCTGCCTCGCATCATCTTTCTCCTCTGCCTGCTCGTTAGCGCCAGCGGCTTCGTGTCTCCGCCCCTCGCACTTGCGATGGGACTGGTCTTCGGGCTGGTGTTTCCCCATCCCTACGGCAACCAGGCCAAGAAGTCTTCCAAATTCCTGCTGCAGGCCTCCGTCGTGGGACTCGGCTTCGGCATGAACCTGCACCAGGTTGTGCAGGCAGGACGCAGTGGCTTCGTCTACACCATGCTCGGCATCAGCTTCGCATTGCTCGCTGGCATGGGACTGGGCACGCTGCTGGGCGTGCAACCCGTGCCCGCGTTTCTAATCTCCACAGGCACGGCGATTTGTGGCGGCAGCGCCATTGCCGCCGTCGGACCCATCACCCAGGCCAGCGACGAAGAAATGGCCGTTGCGCTGGGAACCGTCTTCGTGCTGAACTCTGTGGCGCTGGTGATCTTCCCCGCTATCGGCGCTGCGCTCAAACTGACGCAATCGCAATTTGGATTGTGGGCCGCGCTCGCCATTCATGACACCAGTTCGGTGGTGGGGGCCGCGGCCAAGTACGGTGCCGAAGCGCTGGCCATTGCGACTACGGTAAAGCTGGCGCGCGCTTTGTGGATTGTTCCACTCTCGATTGGAACCGCGGTGGTGTGTGGCGCGAAGGCAAAGATTCAGTGGCCGTGGTTCATTGGACTGTTCTGCCTCGCGGCCGTGTGCAACACCTATCTGCCTGCGGGCGCGCACACCTACTCGATCGCGGTGAAGGTTGCGAAGATTGGTTTGACCGCCACGTTATTCCTGATCGGCAGCGGCATCTCGCTCGAGACCATCAAGCAGGTCGGATATCGCGCGTTGTTGCAGGGAATCATATTATGGTTTCTGGTGTCCGTAGGATCGCTGTGGCTGATTCGCGCAGGATGGATTGCTTTGTGAAGCAGGAACGTAAAACGTCGCGGACACGCGGAGCGGAGTCTGCTCCGGACAAATCGTCGAAGACGCGGATGCGCATCGAAGCTGCCATTCGACGCATTCCCAAAGGGAAGGTGTCGACTTACGGAGAGGTTGCTCGAGCGGCGGGACTTCCGGGTGCATCGCGGCAAGTAGCCAAGGTGCTGCATCGCGGCTTCGACCTGCCCTGGCAGCGCGTGCTGGGCGCAGGTGGGGAGATCAAGCTGCGCGCCGATTCCGCCATCGAACAGCGTCTGCGCCTGGAAGCTGAGGGCGTTCGCTTCCGCGGACGGAAGGTGGATATGAAGGCGCATGAGTTCACATTCCGGTTCACGAGCAGGTCGCCCCAGTCGGACTGATCACCGAGTATCCATCGACTCGGGCAAAATTCTAGTTGATCTAGGGAAAATCCCTGATGGAACCTTCGAAACCCTAACCCTACCATCCGCGCTGGTGCCGTACCCGACTCTGATCGAAGGTTGAAGTCAAATCTTGTCGATTAACGACCATCCCCCGGCCTGGGGGCAGAGGATATCTACATGCGCAAAGGTAGGTTTGCAGTCGGCTGTGCCATCACAGTATTGCTCGCCGTCTCTACTTTAATTCTTCCGCAGACCATGTTTGCGGCCACGCCATCCTCCGGCACACTCTCAGGGAACGGAACACTCACCTACACTGGCACCACTGCTACCGAGAATCCAGCCAACTTCGATCCTTCCACGTGCCAAACCGCCGGCTACTGCGACGTGTTCACCCTGACCATCAATGTCTCGAATTCTTTCCGCACAGCTCATCCCAACTTTCGCGTCAACATTTCTTTCGGATGGACGGGCAACACCAACGAGTTCGACATGTACGACTACCTCAACGGGGCCGCGATCGACACCTCTGCGAATAGCTTCGTCACCAGCCAACTGACCCGGCTGGAGCATCCAGCCAACGGCGTCTACACCATCTACGCCAGCATGTCGAGCGGCGTTCCCGGGACCACTTACACCGGCACAGCAACTCTGCAGGGCACGCCCCCAGCCATCCAGACGATTGCCGGTTCTTATACTGTGGATCCGGACGGCAAATTCGGTCCGCAGATGTTTGAGTTCGCCTCAGACCAGCAACTGGTGGCCACCTTGTCGAGTGGTTCCGCGGGGCAGGACGTTGAGCCCGGCATCGTGGTCGATCCCTTTGGCAACATTTATGTTTCCGCTATCGAAGGCGTGCCGGCGGGTTCGGACCTGTGGCGCTCCACCGACTACGGAAATACCTTTACATATCTAGGCCAGCCCGATAAGTCGGCCGGTGGTGGCGACGAAGACCTGGCGGTTGGCATCCCCTTCGCCGCCGATCAAGTGCTTGGCGACAGCACAGGCCGGCTCTACTATTCCAGCTTGAATCTGGCTGACATTAACCTGCAAACTTCCACCAACGAGGGCAACAGCTTTGTTCCCGGAGATTCGCCCGCGAAAGCTGTGGACCGCATGTGGCTGGCGGGAGCTGGCACTTCTCGCGACTATCTGATTACAGTTCAGCTGGGCGCTGATGTAAATGGCACCGACAGTCTGATCGTCACCGAGTCGGACGACGGCGGCATCACCTATCCGAACGGTGCAGTCATCAATCAGGCTATAGTGGCAGGCACACCCGAGACCGGCTTCCACTCCAACATCGTCGCCTATCCCGGCGTTTTGGGCGGGCCCACTCCGAACAGCTCAGTTTATACGACCTTCACTTCACCAGATGGAGTGGATCTGTACGTAGCTTCGTGCGCGGCGCCCTGCAATCTGCCCGTACTGCCTTCCGGCGGGCCGCCGTCGAAGCTCAACTTTACGTCGATCCTCGCCTTTACCGCTCCGCCAGGAGCGTCGGTAGGAAACGTCTTTACCCCCATTGCAGTCGTTAACGATGGCAACGTTTATGTCGCCTTCAGCATGCAGCAGTTCGATACCAACGGCAATCAAACCGGCCAGAATGTGTACGTCATTTGGTCAACGAATGGAGGCCAGACCTGGTCGAAGGCGCTGCAAGTAAATAATCCCGGAGATCCGGCGACCGCTTCCGCCATGCTTCCATGGCTCACCGCGGGAGATCAGGGAAATATCGGAGTTTTCTGGTACGGCACCAATGTCGTCGGTGATCCCAACAATCAAACTATCTTCGCCAACGCCAAGTGGAAAATTTTCTATGCATTTGTGAGCACAACCACCAACAAGCCCTCCGTTCAATACGTTGTGGCCAGCGGCACCAGCTCGGGCACGGCCGACCAGATGGCGGGCGTCGTCCACTACGGCTCCATCTGTACGCAGGGACTCAATTGCAATCTCAGTATGCCCGCGGGTAATCGCGAACTCGCGGAATATGCGGAGCTCACTCATGATCCGCTTGGCCTGATCCACATGACATTCTCTGAAGACAATGTGACCGCCGGCAGCGCATTTACCTGGTATACGAAGCAAACCGCCGGGCCGGGTCTGATTCCGAATGTGGGCACTGGCGCCGGTTACTTCAACATTGGCAGCGGCACTGGCAGTCTCGGCTTCCTGGTTGGAACGAAGACAGTGTCGGGCATCCGCGAGGGGACGCTGAATTATCTCGACACTTCGGCGCACATCTTTCTTACGGACACGACCGGATTCTCGACAGTGAAGGTGGGGACGAATACGGTTCAGGTTTCCGGTGTCGGCACGCTGCAAGACGGCTCGAGCGTGATCTTCACCGCGATTGGCACTGGTGGAGGAGCGGGCACAGGCGCATTTACGATCTCCTGGCCCGGATACAGCGCGTCGGGCACGCTAGTGCAAGGACTCATCGTCAAATGAAGAGCAGGAAGTAAAACGTGGCCGCAATGTGCAGCGGGGACAGCCGAGTGGGCGG
Source organism: Candidatus Dormiibacterota bacterium (assembly GCA_035566655.1). Classification (GTDB taxonomy): domain Bacteria; phylum Acidobacteriota; class Terriglobia; order Terriglobales; family Acidobacteriaceae; genus Sulfotelmatobacter. Next base: position 118,307 of record DATMQT010000018.1, on the reverse strand, counting down.
TCCCCGTTTTCTTGTTCCTGCTAAACGACTGACGACTAACGACCGTTCTTAAACTGCTCGTCGATCTCCACCTGGTATCCCGTGACCATCTTGTTAGTTTCGTTGGCCATGCCGACGACTGCCATAAGCTCGTTAAACATGGCATCGGACATGCCCTTCTTCTGCGCGGAGACTGTGTGGGACGCGATGCAGTAACCACACTGATTGGTGACGCTCACTGCAACGTAGATCATTTCCTTGGTCAGCGGGTCGAGCGCGCCCGGAGCCATGATCTGCTTGATGTCTTCCCATGTCCGCTTCAGCGTAGCGGGATCGTGCGCAATCGCCTTCCAGAAATTATTGATCCAGTCGGTTTTGCGCGTGGCCATGATGTCGTCGTAAACCGCGCGCACTTCCGGGCTGGCGTCGTTGTATTCGATGAGTCCGAGGGTTGCCATGAGGTCTCCAGTGATGAGTCGAATCCACCACGGAGACACGGAGGTCAAGGAGAAACCCTTCTTATGGTTTGCCTTTCTCCGTGCTTCTGTGTCTCCGTGGTGGGTGTGGTGCTACTTCGGCAGTTCTCCGCTCAGCAATTTCTCCAATGCTGCGGCCGGGCAGCGCACGCCGACGAAGAACTGGCCAAACAGCGCATACACTGCGCTGACGTGGTCGAAGCGCATCTCGTAGATCAGTTTCTTGAACACCAGCGGATCGTCAGCGAACAGGTCAACTCCCCATTCCCAGTCGTCAAAGCCAATCGAGCCGGTGATGATCTGCTTCACTTCGCCGGCGTAGCGGCGGCCCGCGAGTCCGTGCTCGTTCATCTGGCGGGCGCGCTCTTCGAGCGGTAGCGTGTACCAGTTCTTGTCTTCACCGCGCAGCCGGTTCATGGGATAGAAGCAGAGGTAACGGTTTGGAGGGATATCTGGAAACAGCCGTGGGTGCATGGCTTCGCGATGCCGCCCGAGTTTGCATTCGATCTCAGCCTTCCACTGGTCAGAGTGCGGTTGAATGCCCTGGTCGGTGAGCTCTTTGTAAATCTTGAGCGTCGAGTCGTAGAGCCCGAGTTCGATAACGGATAGATAAGAAGATGTGGGCTCGAGATAGTCGCTCAGGCGCAGGCCGGCGAGTTTGAGTTCTGCCTGGTTGAGGTCCGCGAACGAGTTGCGGAAGTGCACCAACATCAGATCGCCCTTGTGGCCGATGAGCGAGAAGAGTGCAGATTGTCCGCCAGCGTTCTTCTCCATTTCGCCCAGCACAGCCGCTGCTTCTTGCGCGATTGCCGATCGTGTTGCGTCAGGCAAAGCTCGCCAGACTGTCCAGCGGAAACGCGTCATCTGGTGCAGCACGCTGTAGCCTTCAGTGGTCAGCGGCACTGCGGGAAGCTCCACGGATGCGGGTCGCGGACGGGCAGGATTGGCGGTTGTCGTCATTGGCTTCTCGGAGTGTGTGCTCATGGTCAGCGTCTATTGTACGCAAGAGGTGCAGCAGCAGCGAGTCCAGCATTTACAATCGTGCTGGAATCCTGGACAAGGCAGGAATCCATCTTCATGCGAAAACTGATCTGGACATTGTGCGTCGTCGTTCTGTCCGTAGCTTCTCTCGTGGCGCAGAGCAAACGCTTATTCGTGCTGCGTGCTCCCGGAGAAGCTGTTGAATACGATTCCGCAACGTTCGTTGCCAAGCCAGCCGTGAAGGTCCCTGCGGAAGCTGTTGCGTCGCCGCGGGACTTCTCCGTGAATCATCTGGGACAGATGTTGTTTGCTTCGCCTGTGTCATTGCCGGTTGCAGACGGCGATCTCGCGGCCGAGCGCAAAGTCTGGTTCTGGGATGGACACGCTGCGACCACGCTTACGCGTGAAGTTACGCGTACAACGGCCACAACCGGATCGAATCTTGCCATCACCGAGTCTGCGCCTGTTCCTTATCTCTCGGCCGACGGAACGCATCTTTATTGGTTCTCAAATTCGGCTCGGCGCTTGCAGCGGGACGGAGTTGATCTTTCTACGAAGACAACGTGGTCAGGCTGGCAGACGGATCTCGCCGGTGCTCGCCACGAAGACGTGGCTTCGATCACGCTGCTTGACTGCTCGTGTCCAACCGGAAGCTGCGAGGAAAGTTGTCCTTACGCTGAGACGTGGATTCCTGATGATGGGGTCAGCAAGTTTTGTCTTGTGACGCAATTCGTCGCGGGACAAACTCAGCCTATTTACAAGTCAACCTCCTTGTACGAGGAAAGCGGCGGCAAATGGACTGCGACTCCGCTCGATCCGCCGCTGCGACGCGTGCTGGACGCGGCGATTGGCGGTACGATTCTCGAGGCGATTCCGGACACGGGCTGCTGCGGCTGGGAGAATCAGAGTGACGATCAGACTCTGCTGCATCTTCACGGCAAGACATTGACCGTGTTCGATGAACTGGCTGCGTACAAGAATCCTGATTACGATGTTAGCTTTTATACCGAGAACGGCAAGCTGTCGCCCGATCTTGGGTCGGTTGCTTTGACCATCGTCGCGACCGCACAGCCGAACAAGCCGATTCAACTCTCCGAGCAAGGGCAGGCGAATCCAGAAGAGTCGCAGCGCATTCGCCAGGCCTTGCTGGATTTGCCTGCGGTCGAGGTGAAGAGTGTGGGGGAGTCTTCCCGGCGCATTGCATTTATGCCGCATACGACGCTGGTGGGCTGGATCAGCGACAAGGAAATTCTTATCGTCGAGGGACATCTGCTGGTTGCTTACAACACGTCAAGCGGTGCACGGCGGAAATCGAACATTCGCGTTGACGATGCGGCGCACGTCTTCTTACGGTAAGAGACCGGCCACCCGGTGCTGCTTGATCCCGTGGAGGGCAGCCTGGGCGGAGAGCGAGACCGTGGAAGCGAGAACTGCGATTGCAAGCAGAGAATGCGGCGTTCGAAACATGCTGCCTCCCCGATGAACCAGAAGCCAGCATTAGAACACATAAGGATGATCCGGCGACTTGAGGGATCTCTGGATTCTAGTGTTTATCGTGATCGTGGTCGCCGTGACTGTGGCGCCAGTTCCAGTATTCCTTCTGCTCTTCCGGCTTTAGTTTGCGGAAGTCCCTGTGTTCGTCACGGTGGTTTTCGCGGGACCATTGCTGGTAATAGACCACTTCGCCGCCATTCCACTCGTGATAGTCGCTGTAGTACGGGTCATAGACCCGGTAGGTATGATGTTCGGCGCAGGCCGTACCCACTACGGAAGACGCCAGGGCCGCGGCCAGGAAAAGGGAGCTGACAAAACGCGAGTTGCTGCTCATGAGAGTCGTCCTCCTCATATTGTTAACCCGTTTCCCGAAATAATGTTGTGTGGGGAAATTGAAGGGTCCAAGGGGAAGATAAGGCGGAGTGGACTGCCTAGAGCGGAGTCCTAAGAATTTTCATCTTGACAATTTTTGCGCTGTGGCTATGATGCGTCTGCCCTCTCTACGAGCCCGTCCGTGGTTCGTATGGTTTCGCGTGGCACTACGTTCGTGCTCTGAGAGCCAGAAAAAACTAGATTAGCGTTGCTGACGTGTCAACTGAATCTGTTCGAGAGGAGTTTCCCATGCGCACAGCGTACTCTCGCGTAGTCACTCTGTGGATTACTGTCCTTTGCCTGCTTGCTTCCCTTTTCAGCCTGAATGGCCTGGCCGGGGCACAAGCTCGTGCAGGATCAAAGCACAAGCTTTCACAGCCGTTGCCGGCTGCCGGCCGCCCGACCATGACGCGCAGGGCGAAGCCGGGCGCACCGCCTCCGGCGACTACCGACACCTGGACGGGCGGCGGCGGCACCAATACGAATTGGAGTGATGCCGCCAACTGGAATAACGGAGCCATCACCAGCGGCGAGAGTATCCTGATCAACTTAACGACCGCAGCCACCAACGTGGACGCGAACTTCAGCATAGGGACGCTAACTCTGAACGTAGCAGGCGACTCGGCGACAATCAACAATAACATAGACCTGACCGTCGCCGGCAACATCACCAACAACGGCACGATCACCCTGAACTCAGCCGGGAACATCACCGAACTGATCGTCGGGGCGTCCGGAGTCATGCTCAGTGGCACGGGGACTGTGAATCTGAGCAACAACGCCGAGAACTTCATATTTGGCGCTGCTGCAGCGGACAAGCTGACCAACTCGGAGACGATCCAGGGTTCGGGAAATATTGGCAATGGCCAGATGGCGCTGGCGAACACTGGAACCATCGATGCGACTCAATCGAACAATCTCATCATCCAGACCAGCAACGGCGACGCCAATACCGGTACGCTGGAAGCGACGACCGGAGTTTTGGTGCTTCAGGGAGATACGATCACCAACACCGGGGGCACGATCAAATCAACCGGTTCGGCTGTGCAGTTAAATGGGGTGACGATTAACGGCGGCACGCTCACCACCACGGGAAGTGGTTTGATCCACACGATAGGCGGGCAGAGCGCCACGCTGGAAAACTTAACCAATTCCGGGAATTATCAAGTTGATAACAATTCAACTACTAACCTGGTCGGCACCATCACGAACAACGGCAACATCAATCTGGCTTCCGGCGGGAACGTCACGCAATTGCTCCTCAGCGGAAACGTCACACTCAGCGGCTCGGGCACGCTGACCATGTCGAACAATCCCGAAAACTTCATTTACGGCGCCTCCCTCGCCGGTACCGAAGTGCTTACCAACAACATCACCATTTCGGGCTCCGGGAATATCGGCAACGGCCTCATGATCCTGGACAACACGAGCCTGGGCACGATCAATGCGAACCAGTCGAACCCCCTGATCTTGCAGCCAAGCGCTGGCGGCTTCACGAATGCGGGACTCATGGAAGCAACGACCGGAGCGTTGATCCTCAACGGGAATACGATCACGCAGACGGGCGCGGGCACGATCAAGTCCACCGGTTCCGATGTGCAACTGGAGAACGGCGTTACGATCAATGGCGGCACGCTCAGCACCTCCGGGTCAGGCATCATCCACACGCTCGGCGGACAAACTGGCACGCTGGAGAACTTGACCAACTCGGGCAACTATCAGCTGGATAATAACGCCATCACCGACCTGATCGGCACCATCACGAACAACGGAAACATCAACCTCGCCTCGGTGGGCAACTTCACCGATTTGGTCATGAACGGCAACGTCACGCTCAGTGGCACGGGCACGGTGACGCTGTCGAACAACGCCAACAACCGTATATATGGTGCCGTAGCCGCCGATGTCCTTACGGTCGGGAGCGGGCAAACCATCTCAGGCGCGGGAGACATCGGGGCCAACCAGATGGCACTGGTCAACAACGGCGTGATCGATGCCAACCAAGCGACCGCTCTGACCATTGACACCAGCGGCGGTACCACCAATAACAAGACGCTGGAAGCTACGGCTGGCGGCACGCTGATCCTGTTCGGGCGGAGCGCCAACACTATCAACAACACCGGCGGCACGATTTCCGCAGCGGCCAGCTCTGTGGTGGATCTGCAAAATGGAGTTGTTATCAACGGCGGCAAGCTTACCACCTCGGGGAGCGGCCTCATCCACACCCAGGGCGGACAGAGCGGCACGCTGGAGAATCTGACCAATGCCGGCAACTATCAGCTTGATAACAACTCCACCACCACGCTGGTTGGCACTATCACGAACAACGGCAACATCAATCTGGCTTCCGGCGGGAACGTCACGCAGGTGCTCCTCAGCGGCAACGTCACGCTCAGCGGCTCGGGCACGCTGACCATGTCGAATAATCCCGAGAACTTCATTTACGGCGCCTCCCTCACCGGTACCGAAGTGCTTACCAACAACATCACCATTTCGGGGTCGGGGGACATCGGCAACGGCTTCATGATCCTGGACAACACGAGCCTGGGCACGATCAATGCGAACCAGTCGAACGCCCTGCTCTTGGTGCCAAGCGCTGGCGGCTTCACGAATACGGGACTCATGGAAGCCACCGCGGGAGGCACGCTCACCTTAGACAACGGAACGTATGTCAACGCTGTGGGCAGCACGCAAGGCACAATCCTGGCCAACGGCGGCACGGTAAATCTTAACAACGGCGCCAATATTGTGGGCGGCAAGCTGCAGTCGGAGAACGGTGGTGTGATTCAGAACGTCCAAGACGCGACCTTGGACGGCTCGACCAGCACGGGCGCAGTCACGGTGGTCGCGGGATCTTCCTTAAGCGTGATTAACAATAGCGTCCTTAACATAAAGGGTTCCATCGTTAACAACGGCACGATTTCGCTCAATTCCGTCGGCAACCTTACCGAGTTTGTGGTTACCGGGACCAGCGCGACCCTCAGCGGGACGGGCACGTTGACGATGTCGAACAATGCCCAGAACTATATCTTTGGCGCTGCGGCGACTGACATCTTCACCAACCAGGAAACCATCCAGGGGTCGGGAAACATCGGCAACGGCCAATTGACGTTTGTGAATCAGGGGACCGTGAATGCGAACCAGTCCACCCCGCTGGTCATCAATGCCTTCGGTGGCACCGCTGGCACCGGCACCACCAACACAGGAACGCTCGAAGCGACGACGGGCGGCACCCTGGTTCTTGACGGGCTCAACGCCGGCGCCAGCGTCACCAACACAGGCGGAATCATTCAGGCGATCGGCGCTTCGGGAACGGGCAACGGGGCAGCGGTGAATCTGCAAAACGGCATCACCATCATGGGCGGTACGATTACTTCCAACAGTTTTGGCAGCTTCAATGTAGTGAACAATGCGACCTTGAGTGGGTTAACCAACACCGGCACGGTAAACATTGCGAACAACACCAATCTCACCCTGGTTGGGACCATCGTCAACAACGGCGCGATTAACTCGAACTCCGGCGGGAACATCACCGAACTGATACTCAGCGGCAACGTCACGCTCAATGGCACGGGCACCGTGACCATGTCGAACAATCCCGAAAATTTCATTTTTGGAGGCGTTGCAGCCGATGTTCTGACGGTTGCCAGCACCCAGACCATCCAGGGTGCGGGTACCATCGGGAACGGCCAGATGGTGCTAGCGAACAACGGCATCATCAATGCGACTGATTCGAACGCTTTGATCATTCAGACCAGCGGCGGCACCACCAACACCGGAACGTTGGAGGCGAGTTCCGGCGGGACTCTGGTTCTCACCGGAGCAAGTGGGGGCAACATCACCAACACCGGTGCTGGCAAGGTCGTGGCCAACACCGGTGGCCTGGTGAATCTGCAAGGCAATGTCACGGTTAGCGGTGGATCGCTGACCGGAGGCGGAACCTTCGTAGAGACCGGTATAGGCGGCGGCGCCACGCTCAGTGGGTTGACCAACTCCTCGACCGTACAGGTTGCCAACAATACAACTCTCACGCTGGCGGGCACCATCACCAACAACGGCTCGATTCAGGAGAATTCCGCTGGAAACATTACCGAAATCCTGCTCAGCGGCAATGTCACGCTCAGCGGCACGGGCACGCTGACCATGTCGAACAATCCCGAGAACTTCATTTTCAGCTCCTCCGGAACCACTGACGTTCTCACCAACAACAGCACCATCCAGGGCTCGGGAAGTATCGGCAACGGGGCTATGGGCCTGGTGAACTCGGGCACCATCAATGCGAACCAGAGCAACACGCTCTTTATCAATGTCAGCAGCGCAAACTTCAACAATAAGGGCACGATTGAGGCGACCGGCTCCGGTGGCCTTGTCGTCGAAGGCCCAGCCAACTCCTTCCTGAACTACAGCAGCGGCACCAACACTTTGACCGGCGGTACTTACATTGCCAACGGCGGCAACCTGACTCTGCCCCTCGGCTCAAGCGGTGGAATTGCGACGCTCTCTGCGAACGTCACCGAGGAAAACGGCAGTCAGATCCTCAACTCCAACAACGGCAACGCCAACGCGCTTAACGGCCTGACCAGCATTACTTCGACGGGCGCGCTGACCATCGGTGGCGTGGCGTTCCTCGATACGGGCGCCTTCAGCAACGCGGGCTCGCTTACGATTCTTTCGGGCGAGAGTTTCTCGGTTGGTTCACTGACGCAGATCAGCGGGGGATCCCTGACGGCGGGGACCTTCGTGCTGGACGGGAATCTTAGCCTGACCGGCGCTACGCAGACCATCACCACCAACGCTACCAACCTGACGCTCGGGGGCGGGACGATTGAGAACGCCAACAGCACGAATGCGCTGGGCGGCCTGGCTTTCAACACCAAGAACCTCACCATCGCAGGTACCAGCAATGCTGTTACGACCACGGCGGCCAGCTTCAGCAACACGGGCACGCTGACCATTAATGCCACCGACAGCTTCACCGCCGGCAATCTGACGCAGATCAGCAGCGGCACCCTGAACGCGGGAACCTATGTTCTGGCGGGAAATCTCGATCTGACAACCGCCGGAATCAGCATTACTAAAAACTCGGCGACGCTGACGATGGAAGGCGGCACTATTAATTCAAACGGCGTGAATGCACTGAGCGCGCTGAATTCCAACACCAAGACGTTGACGATCGCGGGCTCGGGCAACAACGTTTCGACCAGCGCGTCCACGTTCAGCAATACCGGAACGCTGACCATCAACGCGAGCGACAGCTTCACCGCGACCAAGCTGACTCAGATCAGCGGCACCACCTTGACTGCTGGCACCTATGTTTTGAGCGGCAATCTGGATCTAACCACCGCCGGCCTCACCATCACCAAGAACTCGGCGACGCTGACTCTGCAGGGCGGCACCATCAATTCCAACGGCGTCAACACGCTGAGCGCGCTGGCGACCAACACCGGCAAGCTGACCATCGCAGGCACCAGCAATAATGTTTCCACCACAGCGGCCAGCTTCAGTAACACAGGCACGCTGACCATCAACGCCGGCGACAGCTTCACCGCGCCGGCACTCACCCAGATCAGCGGCTCGACGCTTTCGGGCGGAACCTTCGTCCTGGGGGGCAATCTGGATCTGACTGCCAGCGCCAACATTACGACTAACTCGGCGAATTTGACGCTGGAAGGCGGCAGCATCAAAACCGGTTCCACGAACGATCTGGCCAACCTGAACACCAACACCAACGCCCTGACTCTGGCCAGCAACGCCAGCTTCACCGCCGCGGGCAACTTCAGCAACTCGGGAGCGCTGACCATTAACAAGGGCAGCACCTTCACCCTTACCGGAACCAACACACTCACGAACCTCAGTGCGGGGACGCTGGCCAGCGGCACCTTCACCATCGGGGGTACGCTCCAACTCACGGCCACCAACGGCGGTATCACCACCAACGCTGGCAATCTGACTCTGACCGGGACTGCGGCCAGCATTAAGGACGGCACCTCCAACGCTCTGTCGGGCTTTGCTACTAACACCGGCACGTTTGCTCTAGCGAGCAGCGCGACATTCACGACTGGCGGCAACTTCACTGACTCAGGTACGGTGACGATCGCCAAGGGAACCAAGTTGACCATCGGCGGCTCCAACCAGACCTATACCCAGTCAGCTGGCACGACCAATCTTGATGGAACTTTGGCTGGAGGAAACGCTACCGTAACCGGCGGCCTGTTCCAGGGTGCGGGAACGGTGTCCAAGAACCTGACTATTGGCGGCGGCGGAACGGCCCCCACACTGAACGTCGGCGATGCGGGCAAGACTGGCCTGCTTGCGATCACCGGCACTTACACGCAACTTTCCACCGGCGCGATGACCGGCCTGATCAACGGAACGACGGCGGGCACGGGATTCAGCCAGCTCAACGTCACCGGCGCTGCGGCGCTGGCGGGGACGATCAACTTCACTGTAGCTGCAGGCTTCCAGGGGAGCCTTTTCTCGGGCGAAACTTTTACTGTGCTGAACGCGAGCAGCGTGACCGGAACGTTCTCCAACAGCACGATCGCCATCAACTCGAACTTCCACTTCAACGTGTCATACACGGCAACGGGCGTGGTACTAACAGTCGCGACGGGCCCATCGGCACCGCCGGCGGGCAGCGCGGCGCAGCCTGCGGCGCAGATCGCGATGGCCAGCACCAGACCAGCGGCTGCGGCGAGCAAGAGTCGTCCAGTGTTCAGCAGTAGCCTGCGGCACCGCGTGAGCGGGATCGGCAAGAGCTCTAGGCCGATTCTGGCTGTGGGGATGGCGCCGGGTGGGCACTCCAATGCAATTCTGGCTCGCGGCATGGAGCTGAGCAACCTGCGCAGCTGGGAACGCATGCCGGCGATCTCCACGGTGCGCGCGGCAGTGGCGGCACAGCTACCACGCGTAAACGCAACCACGTCCCGCGTCGAGCTGCCCACATCCGACCTGCGGATGGGACAGAATCATCTGATCGGAGTGCAGTCACCGCTGGCGGGGTGGATGGGAAGCTCCACCAATCGCCGGACCCCGGTGAAGATCATGCCGCCCATGGTTCCGCGGGTGGTGCGCTAGTCGGAACGAGGTAGTGGAAGAGAATCGGTAAGCCACTAAAGTTTATTCGCGGTTTCATAAAAGGCACCGGATCTCAGGGGTGGGGGCCCCTGAACCGGTGCCACTTTTTTCTGGGGAACAAGCCCCGGGATTCACACACCAAGACCCGCTCCTCCCGGCTTCGGGTTAGAATCGATTCTGAGAAAAAAATGATTCGATTCCGATGGAGCCTCGCTGCTTACGGCAAACATTCCCGCCTTGTGCTTTTTCTGCTGGTGGCGGTGCTCGCGGTTCTTCCGGGTTGTCGCAGTTCGGCGCGGGCGCGAGAGCACGTCGAGAAGGGGAATCAATACTTCGCGCAAAAGCAGTTCTCTTCGGCGGAGAATGAATACCGGCAGGCCATCCAGATCAAACCGGATTTCGCGGAAGCCTATTACCGGCTGGGGATGCTGCAGATTCAGCAGGACTATCCCACGGCCGCGAGTCAGTCGTTGGCACGCGCCATTGATCTGGATCCCAGGAATGTGGACGCCCGCTTGCGCCTCGGCGAACTGCAGATTTCGTCCACTCAGTACGACCTGGCACGTCAACAGGCCGAGGCAGTGCTTCAGCGGGAGGCCAGGAATGCCGGCGCTCACCGCTTGCTGGGCCAGGTTGACCTTCACCAGATGCGTTACATCGCTGCGGAAAATGAGTTGAAGCAGGCTCTGGACCTCGATCCGCACGACCCGCAGACGTATGAAGTTCTTGGCCTTACCCAGTTACTCGATGCAGAGTACGGCGCTGCGGAGAAAAGCTTTCAGACCGCGGTCGACATCAAACCAGGCGACCCGCAAACCTACATCAACCTGGCGAGCTTTTACAAAGGACAGAATATCCCCGATCGGGCCGAGCAGGTCTTTCGGGATGGAATCGCTAAAGATCCAAAGGCAGTTGAGTTGCCGGTCGCTCTGGCCGGCCTTTATCTCGAACACAACCGCCTGCTCGACGAGAAACATCTGCTGGATCAGGTAGAAGCGGATGAGAACAACTATCCGGACGGTCACCTTGCCGTGGCTGCCTTCTACCTGGAGAATGGAGACGCGGCTTCCGCTCTCGACCGCTTCCGTGTGCTCGCAAGCAAGAACGACAGCGATCAGGCGGCGGCCAGGAAAGTCGCCGAATGCTACCTGCAATTGGGCCGCTGGCAGGATACCGAACAATGGCTCGACCAACGGGACAAAGACCGCAAAGACGCCGGCTTCCGCTTGCTCCGGGCCCGGACTTATCTGGGCGCATTCCGGCTTCGCGAAGCTGCTGCTGAACTGCAAGGCCTGATTAAGGACTCTCCGGACGTGCCTGCGGTGTATTTCTACCTGGCGCAGGTCGATTCGGTGCAGGAGCAGGCGGCGCAGGCACAACAGGCGCTCAGCGATGCCCTGCGCGTGCAGCCCGGATATTTGCCGGCCCTTCTGGGGCTGGGAAACATTAGCTTGCAGCAAAACGATGCGAACTCCGCTCTGGCCTATGCCAGCCGGATAATCGCCACCAGTTTCTGGCTGGCCGATGCTCACGTTCTCGCGGGCAGTTCCTTTCTGCTACTGGGGGACAAGGACCAGGCAGAGAGAGCGTTCGAGCTGGCGGCCGGATTAAATCCGCGCAGCCCGGCCGCCCAGGAGCGACTGGGACACGTGCTGGGGATGCGGGGCAACTACGGGGACGCGGAAAAGGCCTACGAGAGCTCTTTGGCGATTGCCCCGGACTATGCTCCGGCGCTGAACGGCCTAGCCGGGATCCTCGCGAAAGAAGGGAAGTCGAAGCAGGCCAATGTGCGTGTCGATCGTCAGATCGCGGCGCAGCCCAAGGCATTCCAGTTGTACGTCGCGAAAGCCGAGTTCTGCATCGCCGAGAAAGACTGGGCCTGCGCTGAGCATAGCTATCAGCGAACGTTGGCGCTGAATCCCTACTATGTGAACGGTTATCTCGCTCTGGCCCACATCTATGCCGCGACCAACCGGCCTCAGGGCATGATTCAGGAGTACGAGGCCGCACGCAGCAAATTTCCCGAGTATCTTCCGACGTACTTCCTGCTGGCCAAGGTTTACGAATATGTCGGCAACGTGGATCGGGCACGGCAGATTTACCAGGAGGCCCTGAAGGTCGATCCCAATTCCACCGAGTCGTTGAGCAATCTGGCACGGCTCTCTCAACAGCCCTCAGGCGGAACTGCAGCCGCGCCTCAGCGATAAACCATTCCGGGCACAATGGTTCCTGTAGTACCTGCGGCTTCTGAGTTAGAATCAATACATCCGCACAAAATTGGAGGAGTATCGAATGTATCCGGAAATTATGGTTATCCCCATGCGCGAGGAGTTGACGCGCCTGGGCATCGAGGAATTGCGCACGCCCGAGGATGTGGACCGTGCGTTGAGCGCTCAGCAGGGTACGGCGCTTGTGATCGTGAACTCCATTTGCGGATGCGCGGCTGGGCGAATGCGCCCCGCCGTCCGCATGGCGCTGCAAAACGCCACTCATCCCGACAAAGCATTTACGGTATTTGCGGGGCAAGACCTGGAAGCCACCGAACGCGCCCGCGGCTATTTCACGGGACAAGCGCCTTCCTCGCCCTCCATCGCCATCTTGCGCGACGGCCAGCTCGTCTACTTGATGCCGCGGCGCGACATCGAATCCCGCGAAGCCGCGGCCATTGCGGCCGAGTTGAAGGCGGCGTTGGATAAATTCTGCGCGAAACCGGCCGAGGTCTGATTCAGTACGACGGTGTTATGTCCTACTTGGCGTTCACCTTCGGAGAAAGTCGGAAACAGCGCGCCTCCGTGCTCCAATAGATTCGATCTTGGTTAGCGTTCCAAGCGGCCAACCACTGCTTCTGAATAAACGTTCTTCCATGTTTCTTGACAAACCTGTGCCAGCAAACCCAGGACGGACTATCGCATTTATCACGCAACCCCTCTAGCCCCGGCATGTTGAATGTTTTCCAATCGGAATCTGTGAACAGATCGTTCAACAGGAAGGTCGCAACGTCGCCAGCGGTAGTGTAGTCCCAGAAATCGTAGATGGGCCGTGATGTTTCGCGGGTATCCGTTATCTGTGAGATCAAGATCGGGATTGCGGCTTTTCCCTGAGCGACAACCTGGTCGACCATTCTGGAGTCGCAATACTCCTTGTCTTGCAGGCGACCCTTTGCGCGGCACATGCCCTCGGCTTCGTCGAACTTCCAGAGCTCGAATGTCTTCGGGGCCTGCCCGGAGACTTGCGTGGCTACTCTCGGAGTTGCGAGGGTCACGAGGGTCGCAACAAGGACCGTTAAAGTGATTGCCCGTGTTCTCATGTCGCTACTCTACCCCCGTTGCGACAATCATAGAGTTACTTTCTTGCCGGCCCTGTCATCCTGAACGCCTTCACTACGATCGCATTCGGCTGGACTCCGACAGGAATCATCGTCAGCAGCGAATATTCGGTCGGCTCCAGCTTGCGCGGCGTGCGCTTTTGGATCACTGTTACATCGCCCGCCTGCGTATCCAACACCAAAAGATAGTTCTGATCCTGGGACAGGGCGAGGCCGTCGGGACGGCTGCCCACTGCTACGGTAGCGAGTCTTCGGCCCACATCAATGTCATAGACGGCGACGCTGTTCGACCCAAAGTTGCTGGCATATAGCCGTGAGTTATCAAGCGTCACAACCGCGTGGGTGGGGTGCTGCCCCACCAGCGCACTGCTGCCGACCTCGTCGTTTCCCGTCTCGATGATGGAAATGCTGTCGGAATCGAAATCGCAGACAATCAACTCGCCGCCATCCGGCTTCAGTGCCAGGCTCACGGGCGTCCGTCCCACATCGAGCAGTGCCAGCACGCGGTCTGGCTTCGAGTCGGTCGTTGAGTTGGTCTTGGCGCTATTCGCTAATGCAATGGATGCCACCTGCGACGATCCCGAACAGGCCACAAACGCTTTGCTCGAATCCGGCAGGATGGCGATGTCCTCCGGTTGCTGGCATACGGGCAAAGTTGCGCGTACCCGCAGCAGCTTTGCGTCGATCAACGAAACCGTGTTATCGCTGCGATTCGAGACAACCACGCTTGTTCCGTCAGGCGAAACCCGCGCCAGTCCTGGCCCTGAGCCCACCCGAATATTTGTCAGGACTACGCGCTTCTCCAGGTCGAGGACTGAAACATTGGCCGACCCTGAGTTCGCCACGTAGGCCCGCTTGCCGTCTTCGGAAACGTCAATGAAGTAGGGCCTGCCGTGGACGCCGATCGTGGCCACGACAGCATTCTTCTCGGCATCAATCACGCTGACGTTGTTCGATCCCGTGTTGACTACATAGATTTCATTCTTCTTGCCGTTGGCTGCGACGCCGGTCGGGTCCAGGCCCACTGCGATGGTCTTCGCGGACTGAAACGTTCGCAGGTCAATCACGCTGACGCTATTGCTCTTGCCGTTGGTGATGTAGGCGTACTCGCGGTACGTGGGGCCGTAATCGGGGAACGCCTGCTCGCGGTAATACCACCAGCCAAGCGCGCCCAGCAGGGCGACCAGAACAATGAAGATTAGGAGTTTTTTCAAGACAAAGCTTGTTCCGCTGAAGAAGAAAGACTAACAGAACTACTCGAAATTACAGATCCTATCAGTGGTGTCAAAAGTTATTTGGCGATTACGCCCACTGTCTCCCGCATGCCAATCGCCGGCACCGACCTTCCCACTACCGCCGCAATCTGGCGGACCTGCTTCATCAGCTCGTCAAACTGATCGGGGAACAGCGATTGCGGACCGTCTGACATCGCCTCGTCCGGCTTGTTGTGTACTTCCACCATCAAGCCATCGGCGCCCACGGCCACGGCCGCCCGCGACAGCGGCGTCACTTTATTGCGCTTACCCGTCCCGTGGCTGGGATCGACAAAAATCGGCAGATGGCTGAGGCGTTGCACCGCCGGCACCACGCTCAGGTCGAGCGTGTTGCGAGTGTGGTCGGCGAAGGTGCGCACGCCGCGCTCGCACAGGGCTACGTTGTAATTGCCTTCGCTCAAAATGTATTCCGCCGCCATGAGAAATTCTTCCAGCGTGGCCGACATGCCGCGCTTTAGCAGCACCGGCTTCTTTGCCCGTCCAGCGCGCTTGAGCAAGGAAAAATTCTGCATGTTGCGGGCCCCGATCTGGATCATGTCGGCGTACTCCTCCACCAGATCTAGCGATTCGTTGTCGATCGCCTCCGTAATAATCTTCATCCCGTACTGATGCCGGATCTCCGCCATGATGCGGAGCCCTTCCTCTCCTAATCCCTGAAAAGAGTAAGGGGACGTCCGCGGCTTGTAAGCTCCTCCGCGAAAGAACTGGGCCCCGGCGCGATGCACGCGTTCGGCCACGGCAAACGCCTGCTCACGGCTCTCGATGGCGCACGGTCCGGCGACAATGGCCAGCCCGGGGCCGCCGATGGTGGCCGCAGTGCCTGAAAATCGAATCACCGTGTTGTCTTCTTTGAGATCGCGGCTTACCAGCTTGTAGGGCTTTGAAACCTTGATGACTTCCTGCACGCCCGCCATTTCTTCCAGCGTGCCCTGCTCCACCTCGCCCTTGTTCCCGGTGACGCCGATGGCGGTGCGCTGCGCACCCGGCATGGCGTGAGCGCGATAGCCGAGCTTTTCGATCTTTTCGCAAACGCCACGCACTTGCTCTTCGGTGGCGTGCGCTTTCATGACAACTAACATAGGTTCCCCTTAATAGCAGTTCGAGCGCGGACCGCCGCACACCGCTTCGGGACGGGTTATCTCGCCCGCCTGAGCGGGCGAAAGCTCGACTCGAACTTTCGTCCCAGGCCGTCCACAAAACCGGCGCCTATCAAGTCTACCTTTGCCCGCCAATGCCCCGCAAACGCAGCACCTATTCCTGCATCCACTTCAACGCGCCCGCATCCAAAGATTGATTTCTTGAAATTTCTCCAAGGAGTCCTCGTCATGAAAGCAGCCGTAGTCCCCTCCGTAAACGGCAAGTGGGAGGTAAAGCAGTGGGAAACCCCGAAAGCGGGCCCCAATCAAGTGGTCATGAAGATCCACGCCAGCGGCCTTTGCTACACCGATGTCCACCTCACGCACGGTTTGTTCCCTCTCCAGTTTCCGCGCGTGCTGGGGCACGAACCGGTGGGTGAAATCGTCGAAGTCGGCCCCGGCGTGACTTCACGCAAAGTCGGAGATCGCGTCGGCGTAGGCTGGGTGCAGAAAGGCGATGGAACTTGCGAGTGGTGCTTGCGCGGCAAGAAAGAACTATGCGTGAACCCCACCTCAACCGGCATCACAATGCAGGGCAGCCATGCCGAATACATGCTCGCCTATGCTGACGCCACTATGCCCATCCCAGCAGCTCTCAGCTACGAACAGGCCGCGCCCATTTTCTGTGCCGGCTACACGGTCTGGAGCGGCCTGCGCCTGGCCGACCCCAAGCCTCACGAGCGCGTCGCCGTCGTTGGTATTGGTGGTCTCGGTCATCTCGCGCTGCAATATTCCAAAGCGTCAGGCTTCGACACCATTGCCGTTACCAAATCCAAAGACAAGGAAAAGATGATCCGCGACATGGGCGCGGATGAAGTTGTCGCGGACGGTGAAAAACTCCTGGCTGCCGGCGGCGCTGACGTCCTGCTCGCCACCTCCAACTCCTGGTCGGCTACTGCGGACGCTGCCAAGGGTATGCGCCCCGATGGCCGCATCATACTTATGGGAGTTGGCAACGAGCCCCTGAATTACACTCCCGAACTCATGTTCAAGCGCGTTCGCCTGATCGGATCGTCGCAAAACGCCCCCGAGTATCTTTACGAAGCGCTTGACATCGCCGCCAAAGGCAAAATCAAAGTGGTGGAGGAAGTCTATAAGCTCGACGACATCGCCAAAGCTTACGACCGCGTGGCGGAAGGCAGAGTCCGCTTCCGGGCGGTAATCACGATGAATTAAAGGGCGCGTAGCAGATCGTTCGGGAACGGGCGACTTCTCCGTTCCCAAACCCGTTTTTCCTCCTCCCGTTCTGATGTATTCTGGCCCGGCTGCTTTTCATCCCATGATCCGCCTCCTCATCTGGCTGTTGAGCCAGCCCTTGTTGTGGGCCGGGCTCGGCGTGACTCTTGGCCCGTATTTCTTCTGGCGCGGTTTTCGTCTGTTGCAGCGCAAACGCCTCATCATGGACACTCCCCACTCCACCATTCGGGCTGCGGCATTGGGCCGGGTGCAGATCAGAGGCAAAGCGGTCGGGCCTTACACGCTGGTTGCCCCGTTGAGCCACGCCGACTGCTTTTACTATCGCTTGGTCATCGAATCGAACCCGCAGGGCGATCTTCGTAAGAGCATGCAGGAGATGTGTGCTCCTTTTTTTCTGGACGATGGCACGGGCATGCTGATGATTTTCCCACGAGGCTCGGAACTCCTGCTCCCTCCTTCCAGCGACAGATCGGAGTACGGTAAGCTCGCCCTCGCGCTCACCAGATATTCGGAGGGAACCCCAGAGTTCGCCCAGGAATACTCCATAAAGCCCGGGGATACCGTTTTCGTCCTGGGTACACTTCAGGAAAACCCATGGGCGAAAAAGGATCCGATTGCCGAGTGCAATGAGCTTTCTCGCATCGGGCCGGGTTTTGTGGGACAAGGCGAAGCCGATCTGCTCCGCCGGGAAGCCTATCCATACTTAGATCCCAAGCTGCCGTCGGGAGCGGTTGTAGCTTCGCCGAACCACTTCGACTTACATCCTCCGGTAATCGTGATGCAGGGCGATGGCCCCTTCATAATTTCCACCGATAGCCAACGCGATCTCGTGGCCAAGCTGAACTTGAAGTCGGCCCTGTACATCTGGGGTGGCCCCGCCGCTGCGCTCTGGGGCCTCTGGGAGATTCTCAACCGCACTGGACTGCTGTGATGGCCGTGCTGATGTTCGACTTAGACCTTTACCGTTTTCTCCATCGTGGCATCCTAGTGTCATGAATGCGAAACTATCGCACAGTGTCTGCCTTTTTTTGCTGTTCTTCGTCCCGTTGAGCGGCTTGCCGAACCCAGCGCAGACGAGCGCTACCGAGACTCAGGCGGTGCAAGTCGCCATGAAGAATGTCACGTATCACTACACCGAACCGATTGTGGTTCACATCGTTCGCCTTGAGGGGGAACTCCTTCCGACCAACCCGCGAGCCCTCGTTGTCTTTGACGACAAGAGTTCCTTCACGCTTGCCTTAACATCGGCTGAGATTGCCATAAGCTGCAACGCGCTGGCGCAGGTGTTGAACGAAAATGTTTTTTCCTTCGCCGGCGCTCCCCTGAAAGATCTCAGCATTGAGAGCAAGAACGATCGACTGATCGTAAAGGGCAAACTCCGCCAGAAAATGGACGTCCCGTTTGAAACCACAGGAACGCTTTCCGCCAATGCGGACGGCCGAATCCGGCTCCACGCCGAGCACGTCAAGGCTGCACATTTGCCGATGAAGGGTTTGTTGGATTTGTTGGGCATTGACCTGGCCCGCCTGATCAATACCAACAAGGTCCGTGGCGTAACGGTGGAAAAAGATGACTTGATTCTCGACCCTGAACAAATACTCCCGCCGCCTCACATTCAGGGCAAGGTGACGGCCGTTCGCGTTCAGGGGAACGATATCGTGCAAGTCTTCGGCACTCCGCAAGCCTCGAACTTCGCCGCGAAACAGCCTGGGAACTACCTCGCCTTTCGCCATGGCGACATACGCTTTGGCAAACTGACCATGCATGACGCCGACCTGATCATGATCGACATGGACAGACGCGACCCCTTTGATTTCTATCTCGATCACTACCAGGACCAACTCGTCGCCGGCTACACCAAAAGTACGCCGGAGTATGGCCTTCGCGTCTACACCCGCGATTACAACCAGCTGCGAAGTCGCCCCACCGCAAGCCAACCTGGGAAGCGATAACGTTTTAGAAAGTGCAGGGGGCCCTTCGACTTCGTTCGGGGCAGGCACTCGGCTGTCCGCGCGCAGCAAAGATCGGTCGCTCGAGCACACAGTTCCCGCGCCTCATTGTAGAATTATGGGTTTAGCCGGATTCCCTGGTTCTTATGCCGCAGCAAGACAACTCGGAAATTGCCACTGCGGTCAACAATGCCCGCCCCGATCATCCTGATCGTTCGAGCGATGACCGCTACGATCCGCAGCGCGTAGAGAACAAATGGTTCGCGCGCTGGCAAAGCGATCCGCAACTCTACGCTGCCGAACCCCACTCCACAAAAAAGAAATACTACGTGCTCGAAATGCTGCCGTATCCCTCTGGCGCGCTGCATATGGGACACGTGCGCAACTACGCCCTCGGCGACGCACTCGCCCGTTATATGTGGATGAACGGATACAACGTTCTTCATCCCATGGGCTGGGATTCCTTCGGTTTGCCAGCGGAGAATGCGGCTATCCAGAATAACACTCCGCCACGCCAGTGGACCCTTGGCAACATCGCCAAAATGAAGGCGCAGATGAACCGGCTCGGCTTTGCCTACGACTGGTCCCGCG
Organism: Candidatus Dormiibacterota bacterium; assembly: GCA_035566655.1. Taxonomy (GTDB): domain Bacteria; phylum Acidobacteriota; class Terriglobia; order Terriglobales; family Acidobacteriaceae; genus Sulfotelmatobacter. The sequence goes on along the minus strand of DATMQT010000018.1, from coordinate 98,456 downwards.
AAGTGACCACCTGCCTGCCTGACTATTACCGCTGGAACCAGTGGTTCTTTCTCAAGTTCTACGAGAAGGGGCTGGCCTATCGCAAGAAAAGCAAAGTCAACTGGTGCCCGAAGTGCGCAACCGTGCTTGCTAACGAACAGGTCGTCAACGGGTGCTGCTGGCGCCATGAAGACACACGCGTCGAACAGCGCGAACTCGAGCAGTGGTTCCTGCGCATCACCAAGTATGCCGACGAATTGTTGCGCGATCTCGACAAGCTGGAAGGCTGGCCTGAAAAAGTCCGCACTATGCAGCGCAACTGGATTGGCCGCAGCGAAGGCACGTTGGTCGATTTCAAGCTTGATTACGCAGAGAACCATACCGGCTTCGGCCCCGCGGGCTCGACCATCAGCGTCTTCACTACGCGCGTCGACACCATCTTCGGCGCAACCTCGCTGCAGCTCGCGCCTCAGCATCCCATCGTCGGCGATCTCTCTGCGGACAACCCTGACTTGCGCGGCCATGTCGATCGGCTCATCGCAGAGCAGCGCAAGGCCAAAGAAGTGGGCGATATCGGAGAAATCGAAAAGCACGGCGTCTTCACTGGACGCTACGCGATTAATCCCTTCAATGCGGAAAAGGTCCCTGTCTGGGTGGCGAACTACATACTCATGGACTACGGTACCGGCGCCATCATGAGCGTGCCCGCGCACGACGAGCGCGACTACGAGTTCGCGAAGAAATACAAGCTCGAGATTCGCCTCGTGATTCTTCCTATTCCCAGCGATCAGGAAGAAACCATTGCCGAGCCGGCTCTTCCATTCACCGCGCACCAGGGCTCGCTGATTAACTCCGGCCCGTACAACGGCCTGGAATGCAGCGCTGCCATCAAGAAGATGTCTGCGGACGCGGAAAAGCATGGCTTCGGCAAAGCAACCGTCACTTATCGCCTGAAGGATTGGGGCATCTCGCGCCAACGCTATTGGGGCACGCCCATCCCCATGCTCTATTGCGAAATAGACGGCATCGTTCCGGTGCCTGAGAAGGATTTGCCGGTGATATTGCCCGACGCTGTCGATATTGCAAACGCTGTCGGATCGCCGCTGGGCGGTTTGCCTGAGTTCGTCAACGTCACTTGCCCGAAATGCGGCGGTCCCGCGCGCCGCGAAACCGATACCATGGACACCTTCGTCGACTCCTCCTGGTATTTCTACCGTTACACCGACGCGCACAACGACCGTGCTCCGTTCGACTCGAAGATTGCGCAATACTGGTTCCCCATTAACCAATACATCGGTGGCGTCGAGCACGCGATCTTGCACCTCATCTACTCGCGCTTCTGGACCAAGTTCATGCGCGATATCGGGCTGATCACGAACGACGAACCCGTCGAGCGATTGTTTACGCAGGGTATGGTGATCAAAGACGGTGCAAAAATGTCGAAGAGCCTGGGCAACGTCGTCAGCCCTGACGAAATGGTTGCGCGCTATGGCGCCGATGCCGCGCGTCTCAACAGCCTGTTCGCCGCTCCTCCCGACCGCGATCTGGATTGGCAGGATTCCGGCGTCGAAGGCATCCAACGTTTTCTGGGACGCGTATATCGCTTTATCGAGAAGTATGCGGCCCCGGAAAGCCCGGACTGGCGAGAGCCTGTGCCCGAGCGCCTGAGTGACTCGGCGAGGGGGCTTCAGCGCAAGCTTCACCAGACCATAAAGCGCGTAACTGACGACTTCCAGGAACGCTGGCACTTCAACACCTGCATCGCCGCGATCATGGAACTGCTCAACGACGCCAACCGCAGAATGATGGAAGAGCACGTTGAGGGAGAGAAGATTCCGCTAACCTTTCTGGCCGAAGTCCAGCGGAATCTTGTCTTGTTACTAGCGCCCTTCGCACCCTACCTCGCTCACGAACTTTGGGAGATGCTGGGAGAAAAGGGGAGCTTGCTCAAAGCTTCTTGGCCCAAATACAGTCCCCAGCTCGCGAAAGAAGAAGAACTGCAAATCCCGGTTCAGATCAACGGTAAACTGCGCAGCCTCATCGTTGTGCCCGCCGACGCTACCGAGGATTTCGTCGTCGAACGTGCGCTCGCCGATGAAAAAGTGCGGTCCTTCATTGCAGGCAAACAGATCGTGAAAAGGATTTTCGTCCCCGGCAAACTGGTGAACATCGTCGTTCGTTAGATTTCATGCCTCGCGTCTCGCCCACACTCGAAGGCTTCCGCGCAGCGTTTCGCAGGCCTTCGCTCACGTTTGCCGAGATCGCATGGCGCTGGACTGTTGGTGCTCTCGCCTGGGCGTTGTTATTCTTTTCGGTCATCGAGTACCTCGACACACTGCCCGTCAGCAATGGCGACGCGGCTCTGTTGGCGACGAGACAGCCCTTTCTGGTGGGACGGGCGATCGCGCACATCCTGCGCGGAAGCCTGAGCCGGGCTGTGCTGGCGGCGTTGTTCGCAACGCTTGCTCTGTCGTTGCTCTGGATCATTGCCGCGTCACTCGGCCGAGCCGCAACGGTTCGCGCCCTGCTTGATTATTTCCGTAGAGACGCTGCTGACGCCTCTGCGGGTAAGTATGACGCGACCGAGCCGAGACCGTTGCGCTCGCTGATCGGGCTTAACTTCTTGCGGGTTGCAGTGACGCTGGCTGCAATCCTCGCCCTCGTGGGCGCAGCGGTTCTCGCCGGCTTCGCCTCACCGGACAAAAACCCTCGACCCGGCCTGGTCTTCATCCTCTTTCTGCCGCTGGCCGGTCTCATTTGCATCGTGTGGTCGGCGTTGAACTGGCTGCTGTCTCTGGCTGGCATCTTCGCCGTCCGCGACTGCGAGGACGCTTTGGGCGCACTCTCTGCCATCGTCACTTTTCTTCGGGAACGCCCTGGACCAGTATTCGCGGTGAGCACGTGGACAGGGCTGGCGCACTTGACCGCCTTCAGCGCCGCTGGCACTGTCATTTCGATGCCGCTGGCTTTCATACAGGTCGCGCCGTCGCGGCTGGTGATCGCCGCAGTGATTCTGGTCGCGCTCGTGTACTTTGCCATCGTGGACTGGCTCTACATGGTGCGGCTTGCCGGATACGTCTGCATCGCCGAGATGCCTGAGACTCTGGCTGAATCCGCGCCACTGCCTGCTCCACCACTGCAGACATCCATCGACCGCGAAGAGCCGATCCTCAGCGACGTTCCAAACCTGGCGGCGGAGACGTAGTCCTTTACACGGGCCATCTGATTTGAGAAACTCATCAGTGGAAACCCAATCCAGAGTCAACCCCTCGTTGCACAGCGAATCCATCGTCATCCTCGATTTTGGCTCGCAGTTTACGCAGTTGATCGCGCGCCGCATCCGGGAACAGAATGTTTTCTCGATCGTGCTGCCCTGCACGGCCTCGCTTGCCGAGGTGAAGAGCTGTGCGCCGGTGGGCATTGTGCTCTCGGGGGCGCCCTGGTCGGTCTACGATAAAGACGCGCCGCCAGCGGATCGGCGCATCTTCGAGCTGGGAGTTCCCGTACTCGGCATCTGCTATGGACTGCAATTCATGGTGCACACTCTGGGCGGCAAGGTGCGGCCGGCGGATAAGCGTGAGTACGGTCACGCGGAAGTTGACATCGTGGCCGAGTCGGTGCTGTTCAAGGGTCTGGCCAAACGGCAGCAGGTGTGGATGTCGCATGGCGACGAGGCGCTGGAACTGCCTCCGGGATTTGATCTGACTGCGAAGACTTCGCAAGCGGTTGCCGGAATCCAGAATGTCGCGAAGAAGTGGTTTGCGGTGCAGTTCCATCCGGAAGTTCACCACACACGCAACGGGACGGAGATCCTGCGGAACTTTGTGTTTCAGATCTGCGGTGCGAAACCAACTTGGACTCCACAGCATTTTATCGATTCGACAGTCGCGCAGGTCAAGGAGCAAGTGGGCAAGGGACGCGCGATTTGTGCGCTGTCCGGTGGTGTGGATTCGTCAGTTGCGGCTGTGCTGGTTGATCGTGCACTACGTGATACGAAGCCGCGGCTGACCTGCATCTTCGTGAACAACGGAGTGCTGCGCAAGAACGAGTTCGAGAAAGTGCAGAAGACGCTGCACGACAAGCTGGGGTTGCGGCTCGACGCAGTCGACGCGACAAAGCGTTTTCTCGGCAAGCTGAAAGGCGTCAGCGATCCAGAGAAGAAGCGCAAGATCATTGGCAACGAGTTCATCAAGGTGTTCGAGAAGGAAGCGCGACGCATCGAGAAGGAAGAAGGCAAGGTAAATTGGCTGGTGCAGGGAACGCTTTATCCCGATGTGATCGAGTCGCGGTCGGTGCGCGGGCCGTCGCAAGTGATCAAGTCGCATCACAACGTTGGCGGACTGCCGGAAAAGATGAAACTCAAGCTGATCGAGCCGCTGAAAGACCTGTTCAAGGATGAAGTCCGCAAGATCGGCCGCGACCTGGGCATGCCGGAAGAAATCCTGCAGCGGCAGCCGTTCCCCGGCCCGGGGCTAGCCGTGCGGGTTTTGGGGGAGGTGACGCCGGAGCGCCTGGCTCTGCTGCGCGAGTGCGATGACATTGTGGTTACCGAGATCAAGAATGCAGGCCTCTACACAAAAGTCTGGCAATCGTTTGCCGTGCTGCTGCCGGTGATGTCGGTGGGCGTGATGGGCGACATGCGGACTTATGCTTATACCTGTGCGATCCGAGCGGTTAGTTCGGAAGATGGCATGACCGCCGACTGGGTTGCGCTGCCGCACGAAGTGTTGAAGAACATCTCCAACCGGATTGTGAATGAAGTGAGGGGCGTGAATCGCGTGGTGTACGACATCACGTCCAAGCCTCCGGGGACGATTGAGTGGGAGTAGAAACCAGTTCTCAGTTCTCGGTTCCCAGTTCTCAGTCTTAGTTGCATTTCTGAAGTTCTCTACACGCGGGCGAAGTCGATGAAGCCGCGCTGCACGTCGACGCGAATTAGTTTGACGCGGAATTTATCCCCGACGTCAGCGCCTTGCTGGCCTTGTGCCAGCAAGCCTTCCACGTGCGGTTGCTGCACGCCGACGAATGTTCCCTTGGGAGATGCGCCGGTGACTACGGCGTCGAAGATGGCGCCGATGCGATTCTGCATGGCGGAGGCAGCCAGCCGCTTCGACATGTCGCGCTCGACTTTGCGCGCGGCGTCGCCCTTGGCCGTGCAGTTGGCGGCAATCGCGGAAAGTTCGTTATCCGAGTACGGATTGGGCTGGCCAGCCAGCATGGCTTTGACGAGTCTTTGTGTGACGATGTCAGGAAAGCGGCGATTGGGAGCGGTAGAGTGCGTATAGTCTTGTACCGCCAGGCCGAAATGCCCGGGCGCGGGATCGCCTGGCCGCTCCAGCACGTATTCTCCGGGGCCGATCAGCTTGATAACAGTGAGAGAAAGCTCGGCAAAATGATCCGGATCCTCAGCCTTGCGTTTGACCAGGAGATCGTTGAGCGCTTTGGAATCGGGGTCGGGAGGAAGCTTTATGCCGTGGTCCGCCGCTAGTTGCACAATGCGATCCCAGCGCTCCGGTTGTTTCACAATGCGGCGCAGAGACGAAACCTTTTCCAGCATGCGCGCTACCACCCCGTTGGCCGCAATCATGAAGTCCTCAATCAGCTCGGTGGCGTGGTTTTTTTGCTGCTTGACTACGTCGACTACCTGCGCGTTAAGCAAGAGCGCAGTCGTCTCCTCGGTGTCGAGGTCAAGCGCTCCATTTTCATAGCGCCGGTTCCGCAGTTTTTGCGCCACTTCATCCTGCAAGCGCAATTGCGCCTGAAGATCGGCGGAAGCCGCTACTTTGGCCGGTGCGGCCGCCGTACCCTCCAGCCACGCTCCCAGCGAATTGTATTGGAGTTGCGCCTGATTGCGAACCAGCGCACGATAGACGTTGCTGGAGGTCACGTGGCCGTCGTTATCGACCACAAATTCGGTGACCACGGCCAATCTGTCCTGATTTTCCAGCAGGGAAGTCCTGTCCGTGGAAAGCTCTTCGGGCAGCATGGGGAAGATTCGGACGCCGGTATAAACCGAGGTGGTTTCACGCGCGGCATGTTGATCGATGGCGCTTTGCTTGGGGACGAAGGCGTCTACATCCGCAATGCCGATGCGAACGTTCACGCCGCCAGTGGGCAGGCGTTCCGCAACCTCGATCTGATCCAGGTCTCGCGATGTGTCATTGTCGACGGACGACCACAAAAGATTGCGGAGATCGCGCAGACTGGCTCCGGCGGCGATGGCGGGAGGATGGGCTCTCAGATCCTGCAGTTGCTGTTGGATTGCGGGCGGGAAGTCAGGTTGAAAACCACGCTGCACCACGATTTCTTTCGCAATGGCTTGCAGATCGACGTGAGAGCTATTGCTAGGCATAGGGTCTTTATAAGGAAGCGAGCTAGGCGAGCGACAACAAAACTGAACTTATTCCGTGACCACCGCCTTTACCAGATTGCGCGGGCGGTCTACGTTGTATCCCTTTTTTGTGGCCACATGATAAGCGAACAGTTGCAGGGGAATCACTTCCACGATGGGCAGCAACAGTTCGGGCGCGGGTGGAACAAAGAAGACATCTTCGGCGATCCCGGTAACCTCCCGGTCGCCTTCGGTTGCGACGGCCACAAGCCTACCGCTGCGGGATTTGACTTCCTTCATCACATCGAGGGTGCGCCGATAGCGCAGGACTGAATCCGGATCATGGTGGTCGAAGGTCGCCAGCACGACAACCGGAAGGTGTTCGTCAACCAGCGCGTTGGGGCCATGCTTCAACTCTCCGGCAGGGTAACCCTCGGCATGGGCGTAGGAGATTTCCTTGAGCTTTAACGCCCCTTCGCGGGCAATGGCGTAATGGACGCCGCGTCCGAGATACAGAAACTTTTCCGCCTGATAGTGTTTCTGTCCGAATTGCTCGGCGAGTTGGTCCCAAGCCAGTAGATTGCTCTCGATCGCATCCGGAAGCCGCTGTAGCCGCTGTAAATAAGAGCGTGTGACCTCGGAGGTCATGCGTCCACGCTTGCGTGCCAGGAATAGCGCCATCAAGTAGAGCACCGTGACCTGGGTAGTGAAGCTTTTGGTGGCGGGCACGGCGAGTTCGGGGCCGGCTCCGGTGATCAGCGCGGCGCTGGCTTCACGAGGGATCGTCGCATCGGACACGTTGGAAACCGCGATCGTTTTAACTCCGCGGGTGAGCGCCTCGCGCTGGGCGGCAATGGTGTCGGCGGTTTCACCGGATTGCGTCACTACCATCACGATGGGGTCGACGGCGGCGTGGGTGGAGCGGTAGCAGTATTCACTGGCATACTCCACGTCGACGGCAACGCCGGAAAGGTCTTCGATCATGATTTCGCCGGCTAGGCCCGCATGGCGACTCGATCCGCTGGCGGCGATGATCAGCTTCTCAAACGTCAGCAGGGCGCTCTCAATGGCATCCAGTTCGCCGGGAAAAAGAATGTCGTCTTTCTGATGCTGGGCGATGGTTTTCGCGATGGCACTGGGTTGTTCGTAGATCTCCCGACGCATGGCGTGAGCGAAACCATGGGTCGCGGGCTTGGCAATCGGTTTGGTTGGATTCATGGTTGGCTGCGGCTGAGAGTAAATCATTTGCCGCACTGTGAGCAAACCGGTGTCACGGTCTTGAGGAACCGGCCGCGGGCCTGTTAAGATTCGCTGCGTTTTGTTGGGGGGACCCATGCGAGATTGCGTTGTGTTCGTTTGCCTTGTAGGACTAACTTCTCTGGTTCTGGCCCAACAACCCACCACGCCGACCAACTTCGGACAAGAACCGCGGTCCGGAAGCCCATCTGACGTTGCGATGAGAGATATGTTCGAAGCGAGGATCAAGATGGAATGGGAGGCACTGAAGCACAAGGACAAGAAGGCGTATGGCGAATTGCTGGCGGATGACTATCAGGGCGTGGAAGTGGATGGCAGGGGTGAGCGGAACAAGATTCAGGCGGTAAACGAAGTTGCAGATACGAATGTCTACAACTATACGTTGTTCGGGTTCAAGCTCATCCCGGCGGGGCCGGACGCCGATTTAGTCATCTACGAAGTCACCATGGAGTTTCCGCCTAAGTCGGTGGTGAGGTATTCGCGTATCTATATTAGCGAACTCTGGGAGAAGCGCGCCGGGCAATGGAAAGAAGTGCACTATCAGGAAACCCACGTCAAGTAGGAATCTCTCGCGCAGAAATCGAATGCAACCGGCGCGGTCGCGCCATCATCCCAATTTGCTAGGAGGGAAATCTCCATGAGAAATCTTTGGTTCGCTCTGCTGCTTTCGGGCGGTCTTCTGCTCGCGCAGGACAACCCGACGGCCAAGACGGGCGATCACAAATCGAAAGCCTCCAAGGACGAGATCACAGTGCAGGGGTGCGTGGGCAGGTCCAGCGGTGATTACGTGCTGACGAAGCAGAGCCCGGCCATGACTTGGGAACTGCAGGCCACCGGCAAGACGAGGCTGCGGAACTACCTGGGACAGCGAGTGGAAGTAACCGGGACGGAGGGGCCGACCATGAGTTCCAGCTCCGACGCCTTGAATAAGACTGGGTCCGCCTCCTCGGTGACGCTGACCATCACCTCGATCAAGACGATCGATAAGGAGTGCACGGCACGCCAGACAGAGCAGTAGTTGATGTGTCGCGGCAATGACGGGTCACGGTGTGGCTCAAAGAAGGCCTAGTCGCAGTCGGGCGGCATCGCCATGATTTCCGAGTTTGAATCGCAGGGGGGCTTCTTCTTGGCCGGCTCCAGCAGCGACGGGTGATTGTAGCGGAGAATCCACAAGCCCTCGTTGTTGGTGACGTAGATCAAGCTGCGGCTGCCATCGGGAAGAATGCCGGTGACCTTGTTGAATGTCTCCAGCGTCTTGGGATTGTGCGGATCGCTCAGGTCGAGCACGCGAACGGTTTCCGTGGGGTGCGTACTGCTAGTTAGAGTTGTGGGCGTTTTCTCCGGAGCTTCTGCGATGGCCACGTCGGGGCTAACCATCTCGAGATTTCCAGAAGTTGCCTGATTCGACTCCGCCGTCCGTTTCAGCAGGCTTGGCTTTTCGGGCCTGGTCACGTCAACGATCATGAAGCCTTGCTTCCCCGACTGCTGAACATACAAGTATTGTCTCGCGTTTTCTCGCTGAAGCAACATCTGATTTCCGGTCGGCTGGGGCAAAGGCAAGTGTGCGATCACGGTGGCGGGGACGTCGGTTGGTTTGGCCGTCGGTTCGCTTGCGCTGGCCTGCATTAAGGGCAGCAGAAGACATAATACGCGTGCCTGAGTCCGTACAAATATCCTAGAGGACCTCTCCATAAATAACTCTCGATTCACGCCCCGAAAGCGAATTCCGGTTTCGCGTCTCCAAGCACCAAGCAACTATAGCACCGGAAGCGCGATCCTCCTCATTGTTGAGCAAAGACCCCCACGCATCCGTCGGCATTCAGCGTCGTACAGGCCGGGCCCGATTGCAAACCCACAAAAACATGATTCGTGTGGGGATCGACTGCGATGCTATGCGAGTTGTTGCCCGTTGCGGTGTTCGGAGGTAGCCAAAGATTGGACCCAGCGTCAATGACTCCCATGACCGGTCCGGTGGGCATGTCTCTGGCTGCCAGGTAATAGCGATTGTCGCCGGAGTTGTACCACACTTCGTCAACGCCGCCGACATTCGTGATTTCCACGCAATGAACACTATGCTTCGAATCCCCGTGCAGGCATGTGATTGTATTGCCCGGCGAGAGATCAATCACGTATTCGTTGGGATTGTACTGGACGCCATCGTGGTCACCGCATCCCACCAGGAAGTTGTTTCCCGGCCCCTGAACAACACTTGTGGGCATGCAACTTGGCATGATGAAGCTGTTGACGACGACCGGCCCATGAGCTGTCCCGATTCCAGGATCGATTTCATCCACCGTGCCCACGGTCGGGTCAGGCGTGGCGTTGGAATTGGTCACTAAGAAGTGACCGGTGTTGGGATTGTAGGCGGAACCGCCAATGCCAGCAACGGCGACCGCACCGAAGGGCGCCCCCGCGAAACTAAGTACTGGCCCGTGGTGGCACGGGACATTCGTACCGCCGGCACCGACGCCCGTGCCCGAGACACCACTAGGAACGGGGGCCCCGCCAAAGAACGCGAGAGAGGGATCCGGGCATGCGAAACCATTGGCACTATCCACTGCGACAGTGTTGTCCACCGGCGATGCACCGTCGTAATAGATTTGACCCATAATGCAGGTCGGAAAGTTTGTGGGACCATAAGCTTGCAGGGGATTGACGGGAAGGCAGTTGGGATCCAGCGGCCCCACGGCCGCGCGGGCCACGACGGCGCTCACGTTGATGATAGTTACGAAGGGAAGTCCGGGATCACCGTTGGCCACCAGCAGCATCTGTGTCCCAGTTGCTTTGTCCACGCCGAACGACATTTCATCGGCCCGCAGGTCGCCGCAGGTAGGATCGGAAAAGGCGCGCCCGTTCGCAGCAGCTACGCAACCCGCGATGCCGGTTGGGTTAGCCATGCCAGGGTTAGGTCCTCCATCGTAGTCCGCCGACTGGCCGGTGGGGATGGTGGCGATGACCACGGGTGGTTGCGCGGGAGTATTTGTTGTCAGGTCGAAGACTACGACGCTGCTGCTCCCATTGCCAACAAACAAGGTGTTGCCGTCCGGGGTAATCGCTTCTCCGTCTGGAGCCGACAATGGATTCACCCCGTTCGCGCGCGCTGCGCAGCATTGAGCACCCGGGAATCCCCCGAAGAGATGATTTGCACCGAAGGTGGGAATGTTGAACGTCACTCCCCCTGGAATCGCCGTTCTGCACCCATAACGGGTGAAATTACCGAGAGCGGTAAGGATCGGTGGAATAATATCGTTGCCCGCTCCATCCTTGACACACCCGCTGGCGTAATTTCCCGCTCCGGATACGGCGTTGGGGCCGCCGATGATATTCGTGGAAATGTCCGTATCGGTGTCAAACACCGCGACCACCAGCCCAACGCGATCCGAGATATAGAACCTGTGGTGAACGGGATCGTCTACTCCGATGTCGAACGAGTTAAACGGTCCTCCGGGCTCGCCGGTAGGATTGTGTTCGGGTACGGCGATCACGTCGATGTTCGTGTAAGTGCCGCCCGTAGTGGTGCCGCACACTGGGCAGTTCTTCACGGTTCCGCAGCCGCTCAAAATTACAAACAACGCGGTGAGAAGAATAGTAAGCAGAATCCTCGGTCTCATCGAATTTCCTCCTGCGAATTTCCCTCTCCAAAGCCGGCACCGCCAGCCCCGGCGTTTACCCAACCGCGAATGGTTCCGTCCTAAAAGAACCACCAGCGGAACTCCTCAGAACCTAAACTGCAAGCGCTGCAACACCACAAAGAAATTCTGCGGTACCTGTCCGGTAAAGCTGGGCTGATGAAGCTGATCGACGCCGACGTTGACCATATACTTCACCCAGTAGTTCGGGTACCAGTTGAGCCCAAATGTGATTTCATCGGTGTGATAGTCGTACGTAGGAACAAAACCCGGCGTCAGGATGTAGTTGGAGAAGTCGGCACCAGGCGCCTTCGCCTGAATACCGGTGTAGCGGAGGGCCACTTCCCAGGCCCCCAAGCCACGTCCTTTGCCTCCCGGAGTATCGGGGCCGAAGAGCGGGCTCTTCACGCGCGGAGTACCGTTTTCCGGACGCTTTTCTTTGGTCAGCAAATAGGTCGAGCCGATGTTCCACGCCTTGGCGCCGACTCCCGGAACGGTCAGAAAACCCAAGCCTCCGGGGGTTTCCGATCCAATATCCCAGCGTTGCTGTTGCATCTGAACGTACTCTCCGCGGAGCGCGAATGGTCCGTACAGGTAGGTGAATTCGCCTTCGTAGCGCTCGATCGGGCCGTTGATGGCCAATTGGGGGAAGAAGGTGTAAGCGGCATCGGGAAGGGCACCGCTGAAGCTCATGTCGCCGGAAAGACCGCGAGAGCGCGCATGATCGATGGATCCGCCAAAGGCGAGTTGTTTGAGCCAATCGTTCTTGCCCTTGCGGAAAGGATAGAAGCGCACCCTGCCGACAAAATCAGGCTCGTTGGTCACATTGTTGGTCACGCCGTTGCGGCCGTTGAACACGCCCGCCCACCACTGGATGATGCCGCCCTTAATGTCCCCGTGCAAAGTCATGCCGGGGCTGCGAAAGGCGGTGCCCGGCGAGGGGTACAGTAGAGACTGCAATCCACGTTCGACGAAGTCGAGGTTGGTGGCGCCGATTCCGGTTTCTTGCGCAAACGGTTCCTTGAATTGTCCCGCCTGGAACTGGAATTCGGGCCGGATTCGGACATTGAGATAGGCGTCGCGAACGATTGCGCCCGTGGTGGCATTGGCGTCGGTCAGGATAGCGAAGTCGAAGTGCGATCCGAAGTTGCCCTGGAATCCGAAGCGGGCGCGGCGAATCAGAAAGGTGTCGGACGGCGCGCCGTCGCCTTTGTAGGCGCGATAATCGGTGTCCAGATAGCCGTAGGGACTGATGCTGAACTGTCCGTCCGCGCTCTTGATGAAGAAGTGTTCGCCGTTCCATCCTGCCGCCAGCGGGGCGTCTGGTTTTTTCTCGGCAGGCTTCGCGTCTTTGGCCGCTGGCTTCGTCGCCTGCGAAGGTTCCACCAGAACTGCGTTCATCAGATGGACACCGCCGTCACTGAAGGCATCAAACGGTCGCGAGTTGGTTTCCGGTACAGCTTCCGCCACCGGGCGGACCTGGACCGCGTCACTGCCGGACGCCCGGGTCTGTCCTGCAACCAGTTTTTCGACCAGAGCTTTAAGCTCCTCGATGGTCTGGCGCTGCGCGGCCACCTCGCCCCGCAACTCGCTGACCTCCTCCTTGCTGGCAACGTTGGAACCCGATGCGGCGTTTTTTTCGGCGGGTTGCGAGCTTTGAGCCTGGGTCAGGGAACCCGACACCATCAGAATGAGCAGCGTGAAGGAAACGGTGAGCGAGCGCATGCTTTTCCCCTCTCGGAGTGACATGAAAAGAACAGCGAGGGCCGGCCCGCGGCAGGTTGCGCGAACAAACACACTTCATCCTGCGTCAGCCGACACAAGAGATGCCCAGCAAAAAGAAAACCAGCCAGAAATACAACACGTCTGCTAACCAGACCATTCCAGCCCGCTGGGTTTAGCACAGTCGAATTGAAACTGTCAAGCACAAATTCAAAAACCAGTTTGTAAGCATTCAAGATTCAGACCCCATATCCCGATAAGCCTTGTCGGCAGAAGCGATTTCAGATTGAAGGCCGGCGACGATCTTAAAGCAGTTCCTGGTGCCCAATGACATTGCGGGCGGGAGACTGCCAGGAATGGGCGAGTTCAATCGGCGAGGTTTGAATTGTCAGACGAGCCCCTGCGATAATGGGCTGGCGTCGCGGTGGCCCCGTAGCTCAGATGGATAGAGCAGCGGTTTCCTAAACCGTTGGTCGGCGGTTCGACTCCGCCCGGGGCCCCCATGTTCCCGTCGCATCTGTGGTTACCATCGATTGCGCGAGCTGCGTTTTTGTCTCACCGGGTTGCACCGTGGGCTGTGCTATAATGAATCTCAACGCTACTGCCACGGTTTGCTCGTGACGCGGTGATCCTGTTGGATCAAGATTCATCTCCGCTTTTCCTGCCCGCCGTTTATTCAGCGTAAATCAAAAAGATATACGAGCGGCATGGGAACTCACGCTACGTGTGTAACATCAGGCCCCTCCAGAAAGAACAAATACGAATGACAAGCTTTACGGAACTACCGTTATCTTCTGCTTTGCAGCAGAGGCTGGCGACGAATCAATTTATTACTCCTACGCCGGTTCAGGCGCAGGCCATTCCTTGCGCCCTTGAAGGGAAAGATGTGCTGGCTACGGCGCAAACCGGCACCGGCAAGACACTGGCATTTCTGATTCCGATCATCGAGATGCTGCAGCGCGAACCTTCGCAGAAAGTTAGGGTGCTGGTTCTGCTACCCACGCGCGAACTGGCGATTCAGGTCAACGAAGAATACGAAAAACTGCGGGGCAGGGAATTATCCAAGGCCGCTCTGGTGATCGGCGGGGTGTCGGAAAAAACGCAGATTCAGGCGGTGCGCTCCGGGTCGAACCTGGTGGTCGCTACCCCCGGACGTTTGCAGGATTTCATTAACCGCAAGCTGATTGATTTGCGCGAAGTCAAAATCCTGGTACTCGACGAAGCCGACCGCATGCTGGATATGGGCTTTCTGCCCGCCATCCGGCGCATTCTGGCCATCCTGCCGCAACGCCGGCAGACGATGTGCTTCTCAGCCACGCTGGAGCAATCCGTCGCGGGACTGGTGAACGATTCCATGCGCGATCCCGTACGCGTAGCAGTGGGTTCGGTACTCAAGCCGGTAGAGAGCGTCCGGCTACAGGCCTACGAAGTGCGGCCAGCGGAGAAACCGGACGTGTTGCGGCAATTACTCTACGCCGAGAAAGGTCAGACGTTGATCTTTGCCCGCACCAAGCGCGGCACGGAACGGCTGGCGAAAGAACTGGTGCGCGAGGGATTTTCCGCGGCCATGATTCACGGCGATCGCTCGCAATCGCAGCGCAATGGGGCGCTGAGCGGATTTCAGCAGGGGCGCTTTCAGGTGTTAGTGGCTACAGACGTGGCAGCGCGCGGCTTGCACATTGACGACGTGGCCCATGTGATCAACTACGACCTGCCGAAAATGGCCGAGGATTTCATTCATCGCGTGGGACGGACGGGGCGTGCCGGATCGGAAGGGCTGGCCACCAGCCTGGTGTCGGGCGGCGAGGTCATCGAACTGCGGCATATCGAGCGCGTGTTGAAACTGAAAATCGAACGCAAGCAGATAGATTGGGCGAATGCGGAGCGGTCCGAGCATGTGGTCGAAAACACGCTGGCCAGCCGGACTCTCACGAAGTTGCCCGGCGAAGTGTTCGCGTAAGCGCCAAGAAATCGGTTCACAAAAGGGGCGCGTCCCAGAGGCGCGCCCAACTTTTTGGACTGAATTCTTAGCTAGCTGCTCCGAATGCGGAACGTTTATGGTTCGGTCTTTTCCGGCTCGCGTTCGCGGGGGATGCTGGAAATAGCGGCATCGTCGCCCATTTGAAACAGGGCAGCTTGCTCGGCGGCATGACGCTGCAATTCGTCCAAATCCAGTTCAGTGGAATCGCCCGGCGTACCCGAAGGTTCGTCTTTGCGCTGAATGCGGCGCTCGGCCTTGTCGCGCTGTTTTTGCTGGCGCGTGTGTTCTTTCTGGCGTTTGGTGAAGCTTGATCGTCCTCGTCCTGGCATTCCAATCTCCAATCGTCAATTTGGGCAATAGCGGCGGGCGCTTTATGATCGGGCGAGCCCGTCCGCGCTTGGGGTTGTCGTAGCTCTTGCGTGCGAAAGTCGCGTCGTTACCAGCGGGGTTCGCGGGGCTGGCGTGCGTGACCCTGATAGTCGTCGCGCCCACCGCCGCCACCGCCGCCAAACCGTTTTCCACCGCCTCCGCCACCGCGCGGCGCATCCGTCTTTGGTTTCGCCTCATTGATCTTCAGGGCGCGGCCGGCCAGTTCAGTTCCGTTCAAGGCCGCGACTGCCTTGTCGGCCTCCGCCGGATTGGTCATCTCGACAAAGGCGAAGCCGCGGGCACGGCCGGTTTCGCGGTCGGTCACAATGCTGACTTTCTCGACTGCGCCATGCGCTTCAAACAATCCGCGTAGTTCAGGTTCGGTGGTGCTGTGGGGTAAGTTGCCAACGTAAAGATTTTTCATAGAAGTTCTTCTCTCTCAGTTTCTGTTGCAGCCAGTTGTGGCGTTGCCGGTTCCGTTGCAAATAGGGGTTGAATCGTGGTGGGTGCGGGTGCGGAATGTTGTTCGATGGCTTCCGCCCACCGCGAAGGTCTTGGGGTCTCGCGTATGGCGCGCGAACGGGCCTCGCTAACGGCGCGGACGCTGGAAATCTTTCGGCAGGCCTCGAGGATTCCCCAGCGCTGCGCTGCGCCTCCCGAGGCCTGAGCCAGCAGCGCCGCGACCAGCTGCTTGTGCAGGGCATCTGCGTCTGCTTCCTCGGGCACTGCGTCAGAATGTGGCGCCGCCGCAAGATACTCGGGCCCGCCGACGAAGAAAGCAATCCGCTGCGGAGGAGTAGCGCTGCGAAGGTCGGTGCAGAATTGGTCGCGGCTGTCGATTTCGCCCGCCACGCCGATGAGCACCAGATTGTACAAGTCGGCCCGCCACCAGCAGCGCGCCTCGAGTACATCGGCCGCGCAATCGACCTCGATGCCCAGCTTTCTCATCACGTCGGCCCGCAAGTCTCGTTTCGTCTGCGAAGTGTCCAGCAGGAGCACGCGCTTCTTCTTCGCTGGAATGCTCTCCGGAGCCGAAAGCGGCAATGCGATGACGGGTGTGGTCACGCTGTCTTCTCTTTGAGATTCTCTGCCCTCGCCGGGGCTACCAGGTTTTTCTCGGCCAGGGCCTTCAACATCTTCTCGTTGCTCTGGCGGCGGCTGATCTTCTGCCTGCGCCGGCGGTTGAACCGGGCTTTGTCACCGTTCACTCCAGACATGTTCATCTCCTGCCTTGTAGTCTGATTTACACAACACTTCCCTGCAAACATTCGCAGTCCCACCGCCAATCGGACAGCGGAACTTCCAGCGAGCCTCGCTATGAGAGGGTCTTCGAATCGGTCAATCCCGGTGGCCGTTTCCTGAAGTCTTCGTCTTGGGATTGAAGCAACTGACTTACAGAGATACTCAGGTTTGACAGGTTACTCGCCTTTCAGGGAATTTCTCAATCGCGAAGGCGCAACGTGCTGTCAGGGTGTCTTCGAGGTCAAGACCTTAAGTATACGCTGCATTCGCAGATATTGCTCAGGTTTTGCGGATGTCTCATGGCTGCGAGGGGCTGACACTGGTGTGGCCCGAACTTTTGCAGAGAAGCAGGCAGAGCAGCAATACTCCTCCACCGGCGCCGGCGCCAATCTCGATCCACTTCGTATTCACGCCACTGGTGGCGCCTCCCGGCCGGGGCGCGGCCCCGCAGACTTCCGACTCATCACGCGTTGCCTGCTGACCTTCGTGTACGGTGGCGGATTGAGATGGGACGTTTTCCTTGGGTGCTTTTCGCAGGGCGCCGCCTTGCGTGATGTACACATTGTTCTTGCGCGCGGCGACCTGCACCGTGCCGCTGAGGTCGGCCACATCGTATTGCGTCCGCTCAGCCGAAACTGGCTCGACCTTGATGCAGTTAACGTGCACGCTCATCAACGTGGAAGTCCCCACCGACACGCTTCCATGTTCCAGAACCAGGAAGTTGCCCTGGAACTTCACGACCGATTCCGGCTGAATCAGAACGGAGGATCCCTCGGCATCGAGGCTCGCGACGAAGCCCGGTTTGGTCTCCACCAAATCTCCGGGAAAGACCACCGTCGACGCGGCGACCTCAAGACCATTGACCCACACACCGCCTTCGCTGTGCAGCACGGCGGAGCCCGTGTCCGCAGCAGAGAGTGCAAGCGGGCACAGGACAGCCATCATCCAGCAAACAAAATTGCGTAGAGCGGACACACTCATACCCAGGCGAAATTTCCCAATCTAATCAAGATCGTAGACGTGGCGAATCAGGCCGTCTATTAGCTCTCTGGATGCGGCTTGCACCTGGGGCAACATGGGACTCGGTTGTGCGCTCTGCTGTGCGCGGCTGGTGAAGTCCGGTATGCTGGGCGAACGTATCTCGATAGCATGCCGTGAGGGAAGACGGTTTACAGAGATGGAACGAACCTCCGCCAACAGTCCGGAGATTGAATTTCGCGACGTGGCCTACGTGCTACCCAACGGCCAGCCATTGCTCTCGGGGCTGAACCTGGAAGTACAACGAGGAGAGACGCTCGTCTTGCTGGGGCGGAGTGGCTCGGGAAAAACCACAACGCTGAAGCTGGTCAACCGGCTGTTGACTCCGACTGGCGGGGAAGTGTGGGTCAATGGGACGCCCACTGCCGCAACCGATGTCATCGGTTTGCGTCGCAGCATCGGATACGTCATTCAGGATGCGGGCCTGTTTCCGCACTACACGGTGGAACGCAACATTGGGCTAGTCCCCAGAATCGAGGGCTGGACCACTGAACGGATCCATCTTCGCGTCGCGGAGTTGATGCAACTGGTTGGGCTTGAGGCGAACCTGGCGAAGCGCTATCCGCACCAGCTTTCGGGAGGACAACGGCAGCGTGTCGGAGTGGCCCGCGCGCTGGCGGCCGATCCCGCAATTCTCTTAATGGACGAACCCTTCGGCGCGCTCGATGCCCTCACACGCGATCAACTACAGCGCGAGTTTCTTTCCCTTCAGCAGCGGCTGGGTAAGACCGTGGTTTTTGTGACCCACGATTTGCGCGAAGCGTTGCGGCTGGGATCGCGCATCGCGCTCATGGAATCCGGAAAGTTGGTTACGATTCTTTCCCCGCAGGAGTTCTTGCGATCGACCGAACCATTGGCGGCCGCTTATGTGCAGGCTTTCGGCGACGGACTGGACTCGGCAGCAAATCGAGGCATGTCATGAACTTTTTTCACTTCATGCTGCAAAACCATGAGCAGGTTCTGGAACTCACGCTGGAACATCTCTGGCTGGTGGGAGTTTCCACGCTGCTCGCGGTGGTGGTGGGTATCCCTTTGGGCATAATGAGTGCGCACTGGCCGGTGTGGAATAAGCCGGTGCTGGGCACCGCGAACATCATTCAGACGATTCCTAGTCTCGCGCTGTTTGGGTTCTTGCTGCCGGTGCCATGGCTTGGGGACCGCGCTGATCGCCTGGCGATTCTGGCGCTCACTCTTTACGCGCTGCTGCCAGTGATTCGCAACACTTACACGGGAATCCGCGGCGTCGATCGAGCCGTTGTCGAGGCCGGACGCGGCATGGGGCTGACTCCTGGCCAGCTTCTGTTTCAGGTGGAGTTGCCGCTCGCGTTGAGCGTAATTCTCTCCGGCGTCCGCGTTGCCGTTGTCGTCTCAGTCGGACTGGCGACCATTGCCGCGGCGATTGGTGCTGGAGGCCTCGGCGAGTTCATCTTTCGCGGCCTCGCCATGGTTAACAATCAGCTAATACTTGCCGGAGCGATTCCTGCCGCGATTCTAGCGCTCTCTGCGGATTTCAGCTTGGGATGGCTGGAGAAACGATTGCGGCCACGATGAGACCAGATTGGCGAGAGGCGCGTCGGGGAGTTCTCAAACCGTTGCAGAGCTTGGGCTGGTTGATTCTTATGGCTCCGCTGTTGACCTCGTGCGCGCCCTCGCATTCCGACCGCATTGTGATTGGCTCCAAGAACTTTACCGAGTCGTTGATTCTGGGCGAACTCATCGCGCAACAGATTGAAACGCATACCCACTTGAAAGTGGAGCGCCGCTTCTATCTCGCGGGGACTTATATCTGTCAGCAGGCAATGCTGGCCGGGCGCATTGATATCTATCCGGAATACACGGGCACTGCTCTGACCGCCATCCTCAAGCAGAAAGTTGGAGGCGATAAGGCGGAGGTGTACCAGCGGGTCAAGGGTGAATATGAAGCGCGACTCGGCCTTACTCTCGGGCCGCCGTTCGGTTTCAACGACACTTTTGCGATGGAAATTCGCGGGGAAGACGCGCGCCGCCTGAATCTCAAAACCTTGTCGCAGGCGGCAGCATTCGCGCCGCAGTGGCGGGCCGGATTTGGCTACGAATTCATGGAGCGCCCAGATGGCTACGCGGGGCTGGCCGCCGCCTATGGACTGCGCTTTGCCACGCCGCCCCGCGTAATGGACCTCGGCCTGCTCGCCCCGGCCCTAAAAAATCGTCAAATCGATATAGCAGCGGGCAACGCTACTGACGGGTTGATTCCGGCGCTCGATTTATTCGTACTCGAAGATGACCGCCATTATTTTCCTCCTTACGAGGCGGTCGCGGTGATTCGCGAACAGGTCGAGCGGCAGCATCCCGACGT
Organism: Candidatus Dormiibacterota bacterium; assembly: GCA_035566655.1. Lineage (GTDB taxonomy): Bacteria > Acidobacteriota > Terriglobia > Terriglobales > Acidobacteriaceae > Sulfotelmatobacter. The sequence goes on along the minus strand of DATMQT010000018.1, from coordinate 78,573 downwards.
TGCTGAGGCGATCGCGGAGTTAGGCAGCAAGATTTCCGATCAGGAAATGCGGCAAATGAATTATGCTCTCGACGGCCAGCACCGCGACGTGAAGGATGTCGTCCATGAATTTCTGCGCAGCAAGGGATTGGTACAATGAGGTTGCGTGGTCAGATCAGCAGCTCTCCTCGCAACATAAGGACCGCATGCCCCTTGAGAACCACCCGTTCCGCTTTGACCTCGCACCATAATTCGCCGCCGCGCTGCGAGACCTGTCGCGCGTGCAGGCCCGTTTTGCCCAGTCGCTGCGCCCAATAGGGTGCCAATGAGCAGTGAGTGGAGCCGGTCGCCGGATCTTCCGGAATACCATAGCTGGGAGCAAAGTAGCGCGACACAAAATCCTCGTTGTCTCCAGGAGCTGTGATCGCGACTCCTGCAGGATGAAGTTGCTCGAGCAGCCGAAAGTCGGGCCGGATGTTTCTTACATCCTTCTCGCTCTCATATACCGCAAAATAGTTGTCTTCGATCTGCATCACGGCACTGGGACGTTTTCCCAAAGCGTTGGTCAACACAAGCGGCGGATCCGGGCACTCCCAGGGCGCGAGCGCAGGGAAATCCATCGCCAGCAAATCGCCGTCACGGCAAACCGTGAGCGCTCCACTGAAAGGCGTTTCGAAGCGCACCGAATCGCACTTCGGATCAAGAATTCGGAGCACCACCAATGCCGACGCCATCGTGGCATGCCCGCACAGCTTCACTTCGCAACGCGGCGTGAACCAGCGCAGCTCGTAGTGATCCCCACAACGAACGAAGAAAGCCGTTTCCGAAAGATTGTTTTCGGCTGCGACCGCCTGCAGCAAACCGTCATCTAACCATTTTGCAAGCGGACACACTGCGGCCGGATTGCCCGCGAAAGGCCTGCTGGTAAAGGCGTCAAGGTGAAATACCGCTAGGGACATTCCCCTATGGTACTCGGGCTGCCGTTGTCATAGAATGCTCGGCACCTATTCGCTCGCACCAGCCGCCGCTAGGTTTGTTTGTCCGTTCGCCGCGAAATTAGGAGATCTGCATGCCAGCCACGCAGAGCGATGCCGTCATCCGTCACGATCTGATGGAGCAACTCGCGAACGCGCGTCAGCGTACCGACGATCTGTTCGCCGTGGTCGAGCCCGAGTTCATTTACGACCGGCCGATCGCCGAGCGTCACCGCATCGTCTTTTATATCGGACATCTCGAGGCTTTCGACTGGAATTTGTTTCACGAGCGCGTTCTTGGACTGAAGAGCTTTCATCCTGAATTTGATCGGCTGTTTGCTTTCGGCATCGACCCGGTTGGCGGCGGACTGCCGACCGATCAGCCTGAGGATTGGCCGTCAATCGCCGCGGTGCGAGACTACGTCAGGAAAACTCGCGCGGTTCTGGACGAGAAACTCGCCGACGCCCTCTCCGGTTCCGTGACTCCTGCATTCGACGTCTTTCCGCTCAGCACTCTGCTCAACGTGGCCGTAGAGCACCGGCTCATGCATGCGGAAACGCTGGCCTACATGCTGCATCAGTTGCCGCTGAATAAAAAAGTGCGACAGCCGGATTCGCTAGACCTACTCTCTTCGCCAGTTGCTCACCGCAGTATCGACATTCCCGCCGGGTCGGTTACGCTCGGACTCGCGCGCGGCAGCGGCGTTTTCGGCTGGGACAATGAGTTTGAAGCGCACCGCGTCAGCGTTCCGGCGTTTTCCATCGATCAATATCAGGTGACGAACCAGCAGTTTCTCGAATTCCTCGAGGCGGGCGGATATGAAACAAGGGCGTTCTGGGGTGACGACACTCATGGCGAGGACTGGGACTGGAAGTCTGAGCAGGGAATTACGCATCCGGCTTTCTGGAAGCGCGGCGGCAATCAGTGGCGGTATCGCACAATGTTCGACGAAGTCCCCCTGCCACTGAACTGGCCGGTCTACGTAAGTCACGCGGAAGCGAAAGCATATGCGCACTGGGCAGGGAAGTCCTTGCCCACAGAAGCCGAGTGGCAGCGCGCGGCGTACGGTACGGTGCTCGGTGACGAACGGGAAAATCCGTGGGGCACGAGAGCGCCTGCAGAGCAATTTGGCAACTTCGATTTTGCCCGCTGGAGCCCAGCGCCGGTAAACGCTTTTCCTCAAGGCCAGAGCGCCTTCGGTGTGCACGGCATGCTCGGCAATGGGTGGGAGTGGACTTCCACCGAATTCGCCCCTTTCCCCGGATTCGAGCCGTTTCCGTTTTACCGCGGTTACTCCGCCGATTTCTTTGACGGCAAACACTTTGTCTTGAAAGGCGGATCGGCGCGCACCGCTGCCTGCATGTTGCGACGCACATTCCGCAACTGGTTCCAGACGCACTACCAATTTGCCTACACCGGATTTCGCTGCGTAAGCCGGTGATTCCAAAAACTCCAGGAGTCACGAAAATGCTGATTCAAACCATCACTCCGAATACCACGTATGAATTCGCGGCCGATGTCCGCACCGGGCTCACGAAGCAGGGCCAGAAGGAACTGCTCTCGAAATATTTGTACGACGACGTGGGATCCGCGTTGTTCGAAGTAATCAGCCACCTGCCGGAGTATGGTCTCACGCGTGCCGATGAGCGGCTGCTGCGTCGGCACAGTCACGACATCGTCGAACGGCTGGCCACTCCCGTTTCGGTGGCCGAACTGGGCAGCGGCAGCGGCCGCAAGACGCGCCATATCCTCGAAGCTCTTTGCCGCCGCCAGCGCACCGCGTACTATCCCATCGAGATTTCGCCCTCGGCCCTCGCCATGTGCGAACGCGAGCTTCGCGACATCGAGTCCATCAGCATCCTGGGTTTCGAGCGTGAATATCTCGACGGGTTACTCGAAGTGGCTGCGCACCGCTCAACCGGTCAGCATCTTCTCGTGTTGTTCCTCGGAAGCACAATCGGAAACTTCGACCGTCCGGCTGGTATTGGCTTTCTAACCGAAGTCCGCCGCATCCTGCAGCCCGGCGATTCACTTCTGCTCGGAACCGACCTGGAGAAATCCAGCGCTCAGCTTCTGGCAGCGTACGATGACGAACTGGGAGTGACCGCTGCCTTCAATTTAAACCTGCTGGCTCGCATCAATCGCGAACTGGACGCCGATTTCGACCTTTCTCAGTTTGAACACATAGCACGCATGAATCATCAGGACCGCAGCGTGGAGATGCATCTGCGCTCCCTGTGCCGCCAGACCGTTAGCATTCCCGCCGCTGAGTTTTCTGCCGAGTTTCTCGACGGCGAAACCATTTGGACCGAAAGCAGCCACAAATATTCGCCGCAAGAAGTGTTTCCCATGGCCCGCATCGCTGGCTTCCGTTGTGAAGCGCAATGGATCGATGAACAATGGCCATTCGCCGAGAATCTGCTGATCGCGGAATAATTGCGCTGTGAACTCTCCGGCATCTTCTCCCGCACTCGCGTCCGCGTGTTCCGCCTCTTGCGTGAGAATCCCATGTCCTGGAAACACAAGTAAAACTTTGTAAAGCCCTCGGTCTTGTGGCGCGCGGCAATGTAAATTAGTAGATGGATGAACAAGAGCCGCATGAGCACAGCCACACGCCGGTTCCTGACGACCGTACTCTGCGCAGCGTGCGCAGCCGGCTTCCATCTGCCCTTCTGCCTCGCCGCGCCTTCCGGCCATCAAAGCCAGCAGACTGCTGGTGCTGGCACGGTCAGCCGGCGCATCGGCGCCATCAAAGCCATCAACGGTACAGCAATAACGCTGACCCCTGATTCTGGCCCCGACATCAGCGTCACCGTGCAGGCCACAGCTCGCATCGTTCGCATTGCTCCGGGCGAGAAGGATCTCAAGAACGCCGCACCCATCCAGTTAAACGATCTGCAGGTTGGAGATCGCATCCTGGTGGGAGGCAAGGCCTCGGACGATAACCTCTCGCTTGTGGCATCGTCCGTTGTCGTGATGAAACACTCCGATCTCGAAGCCAAGCATCAGCAGGATCTGCAAGACTGGCAGAAGCGTGGAGTGGGGGGACTGGTCAAGGCAGTCGATCCAGGGGCAGGGACCGTGACCATATCGGTGCGAAGCAAGGACGTTGTGATTCATAGTTCCAGCAAAACGGTGATACGCCGTTATGCGCCTGGGTCCGCCCAGTTTGACGAAGCCAAACCCGCCACGCTGCGGGAAATTCATTCCGGCGACCAGGTAACTGCGCGGGGTGACCGCAGCGCCGACGGGAGCGAGCTGACTGCCGAAGAAATTGTTTCGGGGACGTTCCCCATTATCACCGCCACTGTCAACTCGGTCGACGAAGGTTCGTCGACCCTCAACATCCACGACCTGTTGTCAAAGAGAACTGTGCTCATCAAGGTCACGCAGGACTCGCAGCTGCACCATGTTCCCGCTGAGATGGCTCAGATGTTTGCCACGCGTTTAAAAGGAGCTTCCGGAGCAGCGGTGCCCGCAGCCGCATCTACCAGTTCCCCGGCAGACAGCGGAACGCGGCCAGCATCTCCTCCTGGCGGAATGGGCACCGGAGGAAATGGCGCGGGCGCTCGTTCCGGCGGCGGGGGAGATTTTCAGCGACTGCTCGACCGCTTGCCAGCGGCTTCACTGGCTGACCTGCACAAGGGCGATGCCGTGATCATCGTCTCGACGGAGGGCACGACCTCGGGCTCGGGTACTGCAATCAAACTGTACAGCGGCGTCGAGCCCCTTCTGCAGGCCGCCCCCAACGCCGCGCAAGCCATGATGCTTGCGCCTTGGAGCCTTGGCGGTCCCTCCGGCGATGCCGGGGGCCCTTAGTCTTGTTGCTCGTCAATCTAAAAGCATCTCACGATTCATACTCAAAAACTCATGTCTTGGAACGGAAGAACAGAAATGGAAATATCGGAATGAAGCTTCGTCAGTATCTTTCTTTTGCACTCTGTCTTGCACTCGTTGCTTTGCTGTTGGAGTTGTGCGCGCCGCTTGCGGTATCGCAGGCGGCTGCGTCCCAGGCCAGTTCCGGCGCTCTGCGCGGGCAGGTAACCGATCCCTCTGGCGCCGCCATTGCCAAAGCCGATGTCGTATTGACACCGGCCGCCGCTTCCGCCGCTCTTATCAAGACGCAGAGCGATGGCCAGGGCGCGTACGAGTTCAAGGCGCTGGCTGCCGGGCAGTACTCGCTGACTGTAGTGGCCCAGGGATTCGCTCTCTACGAAAACAACAATGTGGTCGTCGCCGCCGGCCAATCTCTGCGCCTCAACGTGGCCATGAATATTCAGGTTGAGGAGCAGAAGGTTCAGGTCTCCGATACGGTGCCGACTGTCGATGTAAATCCCGCCAACAACGCCGGAGCCATCGTGATTTCAGGCAAGGAACTCGATGCGCTGCCCGACGATCCCGACGAATTGCTCACCGACTTGCAGGCGTTGGCCGGGCCTTCCGCCGGGCCGAACGGCGGACAGATGTACATCGACGGTTTCACCGCCGGGCAATTGCCTCCCAAGTCTTCGATTCGCGAGATTCGCATTAATTCGAACCCGTTCTCGGCGGAATACGACAAACTCGGTTACGGGCGGATTGAAATCTTCACCAAACCAGGCACGGACAATTTTCATGGCCAGCTCCAGGTCCAAGGGAACGATTCAGCATTCAATTCGTCCGACCCCTTCGCCGGAGCCGAGCCCGGCTATGATACGGTGCAGTACGAGGGGAACGTCGGAGGTCCGATCAACAAGAAATCGTCCTTCTTTCTGAACGCCCAGCGGAGAAATATTAACGAACTCTCTGCCATCGATGCCCAGACTCTTGATCAGAACCTTAATCCCGTTCAGACTCTGGAGTCCGTATCCGCGCCGCGCCAGCGTACAAACTTAGGCCTGCGACTGGACTACGCCCTCACCAAGAACAACACGCTGACGGCACGATATCAGTACTATCGTGACACGCAGACGAACAACGGCATCGGCCAAAATACCTTGCCCTCGCAGGCGCAAGACACGATCTCCACCGAACACACCGTCCAGATCGGCGACACGCAGGTGTTTGGTGCGAAGGTGGTCAACGAAACTCGATTTCAGTATCTGCGGGACAACACCGGCTTGACTTCCTTGGATTTGAATCCGCAGGTCACCGTATTGGGTGCATTTACTGGCGGCGGGAATGGCACCGTTAGCACCGACCACCAAAACCACTACGAGGTGCAGAACTACACTTCGGTAATTCACGGCAATCACACCATCAAGTTCGGAGCCCGCGTGCGCGTGGTGAGCGATGACAACAATTCGAACGCGGGTTTCAACGGCACGTTTACTTTTTCGTCGCTGTGTTCTTCTCCCACAAATCCCGCGTGCGTAAACCAGCCGCCGGGTCCCGGCATGTACCAGTATGCCGAGAAACTCCTGCAAGAGGGCGCCACCACCGCGCCGGCAACACAGTTAATATTCACACAAGGCTCTCCGCTCGCCAGCGTCACCACCTACGACATCGAACCCTATATTCAGGATGACTGGCGCGTCCGCTCGAACATCACATTAAGCTTTGGCTTGCGCTATGAAATGCAGAATCACATTCGCGATCACGTCGATCTGGCGCCACGCCTGGGCCTTGCCTGGGGAGTTGGCGGCCGGAGTGGTCCTCCTAAGGTCGTGATTCGCGGCGGAGCAGGCATCTTCTACGACCGCTTTGGTGGAGGGCAGATCCTGCAGGCGGAACGGCTGAATGGCATCACCCAGCAACAGTTCGTCATCAATAAACCTACGTGTTTTACCGGCCTCGATCAGCCGCTGGTTCTTTCCGGCAATTGCAGCTTGAGTGGCCTTGCCAATTCCTCCTCCATCTACCAGATCGACCCCTCACTGTATGCGCCCTACACCTTGCAGTCGGCAATCAGCGTGGAGCGGCAGCTCAGCAAGTCTGCCACTCTTTCCGTTACTTATCTGAACTCTCGCGGCTTCGATCAGTTGCTTACCATCAATGCGAACGCTCCCTTCCCGGGCACACCCTGTAGCCCGTGCATGCCGCCGAACCCGGCCGCTGGTAATCTCTATCAGTACGTCTCCGAAGGGGTGTTCCGGCAGAACCAGCTCATCGTGAACACGAATATTCGCGCCGGAACAAAGGTTCAACTGTTTGGCTACTACACGCTGAACTATGCCAACAGCGATACTTCGGGGGTGTCGAGTTTTCCTTCGAACTCCTACAACATCAGTCAGGATTACGGCCGGGCATCGTTCGATACCCGCCAGCGCCTGTTTGTGGGCGGCTCCATCGCCATGCCGTATGCCATTCGTCTAAGCCCGTTCATGGTGGCGAGTTCCGGTTCGCCTTTCAACATTACGACCGGGAGCGATTTGAACGGCGATTCGATTTTCAACGACCGCCCGGGCCTGGTCTCCACGGCGACGTGTCCCACTGTGGTGCCGCCAGGATCAGGGTCGAGCATCTATTGCACGCCTCTGGGGACTTTCGACGCGTCGCCGACGGCAGGGGAAAGAATCACACCCATCAACTACGGCACCGGCCCGGCGCACGTCACTCTCAATTTGCGTTTAAGTAAGACCTTCGGATTCGGCCCCAAGCTGAAAAGTGGTCCGGGGAACCAGGGTGGTCCCCGGGGCGGGGATGGTGGCCGGGGCGGCGGTCAGCGCGGCGGTCCGCTGTTCGGTGGGGGCGGCCCCATGATGGGAGGCAGCACTTCCGACCGCCGTTATAACCTCACGTTGAGTGCGTCTGCACGCAACGTGTTCAACAAGGTGAACCTGGCCAATCCGGGGGGAGTCTTGGGATCGCCATTCTTCGATAAATACAATAACCTTTTTGGCGGCCCGTTCTCCACCGGTGTGGCGGTTCGCCGCATCGATCTACAGGCGAGCTTCACGTTCTAAACGCCGTCAGGCAGGTGAGACCAGGACGGTTCTGGGTCTTAGGGATTGGGTCTTGGGCCTAACACCAAAACGCCTAACACCTATGACCAGAGACCTAATATTCCTCCGATTCGCGATATGCTGGATGTGGGCCCGGATAGTTGCTGCCCGCAAGTAAATCCTTTTGTCCACTCTGTCGATCACAAGACGCCACTTTCTTCGCGCCGCTGGCGCTGCCGGCGCGCTTGCGCTTGCCGCAGATTCCATCCTGCTGGAGCCGAACCGCCCCCGCATTGTGCGCCAGGATTTGTTTCTGCTGCGCTGGCCGGAACGTCTGAGCGGCTTCACCATCGCTTTTCTCAGCGACTTCCATTACGATCCCTATTTTTCGTCGCATCCGCTGCACGCCGCGATCGCCATGGTCAGCGGCCTTCGTCCCGACTTGATCGTGCTCGGCGGAGATTTTGTTACCGTGCCCGCGGTCGGAGACGACCGGAAAGGAGCTCTCGCGGCCGAACCGTGTGCAGCCCTGCTGCGCCAGATGACTGCGCCTCACGGCCTCTGGGCAGTTCTAGGCAACCACGACGAAGGCACGGACCTCCGACACGTCACGCGCGCACTCCAAGCCGAAAACATTCAGGTGCTGGCGAACCAGTCGCAGGCCATCGAACGCGACGGCGCGCGCTTCTGGCTTTCTGGTGTCAACGACGTGCTCAGCCAGACCGCCGACTTGTCGAAGACGCTGCGCCGCGTTCCTGCCGGCGAGGCCGTCATTCTGCTGGCGCATGAGCCTGACTTCGCCGATGAAGCTTCAAAATTCCCCATCGACCTCCAACTCTCAGGACACTCTCACGGAGGCCAGATCAGAATCCCCCTATTGCCCCCGCTCTATCTGCCCGCGATGGGCAGAAAATATATTCTGGGAAGCTATCATGTTGGTCCGATTACCCTCTATACCAGCGCCGGCCTGGGGACCGTCGACGTTCCGATGCGCCTGAATTGCCCTCCGGAAATCACGCTGCTGACCCTACGGTCCGCGCCGAAACGATAAAATTCAACGGAACCTCGTGGCCAGCTTGTTCACGCCTCCAAGCATGAAATATGCAATTGCATTCACATGAGGAGCGTGGGGGCGTTTCGGGGCTTCCCTAAATCGACTGATAACAATATACTTGTCGCCGCATCGGGCTGGCCCCAGACTTGCCGATAAGCAGAGATACGAGGGGCAGCTTCCGCTCGACTTGGAAGGTTCACGCATGTCTCGCATCTGGCCTTGGCTTCTAATCTTCGCACTTGCACTTCCCGCTGCCAGCACGGCTTCGGTGCAGGCTCCGTTTCCGCGCCCGCGTCAGGCCGTCTTAGTTGAGCGCGAACACCAGGTCTGGAAGACTCCCAAGCGCGCTGCCGAGTTCAATGACATTCCGCACGTGAGCGCCCGCTCGCGGTGCGAAGACACACAACCACCGCAGGCTTTGACTACGCCGGATCCGCTGTTGGTTCCCGCCGGCGCAGGAATGAAGGTGAAAGTCAGCTTCATCGTCGGTGCTGACGGGCGTGTGCATAGCCCTCTGATTCTCCAGAGCGCTGGGCCGGTGGGCGATCGCAACGTGCTGCGAACTGTGCGCACCTGGCGGTATCGTCCTGCGACCTGCAATGGCGTGCCCACCGAAGCGGAAGGGAAGATCGAGTTTTCCCGCCGTTGAGATTCCGCTGACTTGGGTAACTGCGCTGTCGAACCTGCTTGCGCTAAAATGACCCCAGCAACACGGCGATTGCATCGTGGACAGAGACAGAGATAGAGACAAGAAACTCGGCAAGCCTTCCGGCTCGACTTCCGCGCAGGATGGCGACGGCGTGCCGAGCATCGGTCCGCACAATCCAGCGCTGGGCGAGATCTATCAGCGGCTCTATCCGGAGATGCGGCGGCCCAAGCCGAACCAGGAAGCCATTGCCGCGGCTCTGCAAGCCATGCAGCGCCTCACCATGGAAGCGGATTCCGAACCAGTGGCGGAAGACGGCGCGCTCGAAAGCGCCGTCGATGCCCAGGTTGCGTGCCGCGTCTGCGGACATTCCAACCGGGAAAGCAACAAGTTCTGCGGAGCCTGCGGCATTGCGCTCGGGACCGAACCTCCTCAGCCAGCAACTCACACATCGCCAGTTCACGCCTCGCCCACACTCGACGATAACGACGACACTCTGTCCCAAACTCCGCCACCAGCGCTGGAGGCGTCGGACGAAGTGCATCCGGCTGCGGGTACTCCTTCGGGGACGCATCACTACCACCATCACTACCATCACCACTATTTCCAGGGTGGACGTGCTGATGAAGCAGTGTCGGCACTGCGGTCTAACGCGCCTGAGAGCGCGCGGGAAGCGGATCGGATGCGAGTTGCAGCTGCTGCCAAGGGTGAACACATGAGCCGCAGCGAAGCCGCAGTGCGGCGCGTGACCCAGGAATGGGTTTTAGCCTGCAATACACGGCAGCTCGATGAGCTGATCGAACTCTATGCCGCCGATGCGCTGGTGCTGCGAGCGAACCTTCCTCCGATTCGCGGCGCAATGGCTGTGCGCGAGTTCTTCCATGCATCGCTAGAGGCTGGACTCGGAGAAGTCGCCGTCGATCCTATGCGCGTGGAAGTGGTTGGAGACATGGCTCACGAAGTCGGTCGCTATAGCGCGCTGGTTCCGGGAACGGCGGGCAAACGGCGGGAGGAGCGCGGCAAGTATCTCTGGGTTTTCGCCAAGCAATCCAGCGGAGATTGGAAGCTGGTCTCGGAATGCTGGTCAAGCGACCTGACACTTTCCGGCGCGGAATCGGATGTGCCGAAAGCTGTGGTTCCGATCGGGAAGACGCGGAAAAACTAGTGGTCAGTGATCAGTGGCGAGTAAGACCGACTGACCACTGCTTACTGCTTCACTCCCAACTTTCCCAACTCTTCCCGCAGTTGATCCAGCGTTTGCATCTGAATCGTTCGCATGCCTAGCTTTGCGGCGCATTCCAGATTTAAAGCGCGGTCGTCGATGAAGCAGCATTCTTCTGGATTGATCTGCGTGAGTTCAATCGCTAGATGGTAGATGCCGCTTTCTGGCTTGCGCAGTCCCACAAAGCAGGAGCTTACGAACAGGCGGAAGATTTTCCGCAGGCCGTACTTTTCGATGCGGTGCGCGTTCAACTCGCGCGACTCGTTGTTTAGGGTGCTCATGAGGTATTTGCCAGAATCGGCGAGGGCGCGCGCGAAGGCGAGAACTTCCGGCATTGGCTGCGACAGCGAAAACATGTAATCGCGAAACTCGTCGCGGGTGAAGGGACGGTTGCGGTAAAACACGGTGCGGTCCAGATATTCGTCGAGCGAGATCTTGCCGCGCTCAAACGACGAGACCACCATTTCGTGCCGCGAGTGAAACTCCTCTTCGTCGAGACGAAAGTGTTCGAGCGCAGCCATGCGCTGTGTGTGGTCCCACGCGTTGGTGAGGAGAACTCCTCCAACGTCCCAGAAGATGGCGTGAATTTCCGACACTGATAAGATCTCCTCTTCCTGTATTTTCACATTCCCGGCCAGTGTCATACCGAGGCGTTCATTGGCGAGGAATCTGCGCTATCAGCGCGATGTCCGATCAAGAGTGTAGATCATCCGCGGGCAAGAAAGCAGGTTCGTCACCTCGCCTTCGGCCCCGGTTCGGAATGACATTGCATAAAAGCGTGGGTTCCACCCTGCAAGGGCCCGCGACCGCCGTCCCAACCTCTTCCATCCACCGACAAAGTTACCGACGTAACGTCGCGGCTCCTGCCATGCTTGTGGCACTCTGGAAGAGCAGTGACGAAGCCATATCAGAGCGATTACATCGACTTGGACAAGGGACGCGACGGCTATCTGAATTCGCCAACCGCGTACGGTCCTGGCGCAAAGCCTGCCGCGAAAGCCAGCGGCAGTAGTCATTTCTTGAGCATTCGCGCTGAGGAGCGCGTCGGAAGCCTGATCGCGGCCGGCGGGACGATATGGGCGGCGTACGTTGCAACGGTAGACTATGCCGGCTTGTGGCGTATGCAAATCATGCCTCCCGGACCCGTGGAAATTTGCATGTTGGGCGTTCTTACCTGGCTCCATGCAAAATGGCGGCGCTCCATGAAAGTCGATTGAAGGCCTGAGACTCCCCAGAAAACGAGCCGCGTCCTCATACGATTTGTCGGGACTAGTTCCAGCCGCTATCTCTTAACGACCTCAATGGTTAAGTTGGTGAACTCCGCAGGGGCTGAAGCCCGCATATTATGGGCCCTTCACGGCACGGCCGAAGCCGTGCCCTGATGCGAATCCGTGAGTTGTTCTGCATCCAAAATCCGCCCTTCCCGAAGCGACTTATGGGACAGGTCTAGTGTTTGTAGACCGTTGTTTCGGGATGGTAGTTGCGCCAGTCGAACCAGTAGTCTTTGAGCGCGGGGACGCGGTCGAGGCACTTTCCTTGCGCGGGGCCTGAGATGGCGCAGCCCCGGAAGTTCCACTGGCTGGCGGTGGTGGCGTCGACCAGCGTCCAGTCTTTTTTAGTTTCGGACTTAACATCAGTCTTTCCCGCTTGCGCCTCGGCTGGTTCCTCGCCTTGCAGAAAGAATTCAGCGTCCTTGCCGTCGATGCGGGCGACGAAGACGCGGAAGGATTTGCTGTCGGGGCCGAGGACCAGCAGCAGCGGCGTGCCGTTGACGCGATCGACGACGGGAGACTGCTTGGCGAAAGTTTCCCACGGATAGGCGCGGGCGGTGCCGTTGATCGTGAGTCCGATGACCACGTCGCGCGACTTTAATTCGGTGCCGGGAAAGCTGATCACCACGGGCAGCTTGGCAACATCGGGCTCCCAGTTGGGGTCGTACTCTTTCTTGTATTTGGTGACGGCGGCGAGCACCTGGCCGTCGGGGGATTCGGTTCTCCACTGGCCGAAGGTTAGTTCGTCGCTGAGGACTAGTTCTAACGCTGCGCCCTGCAGTGGACCATAGATGGCCTTCCCGGTGATCTGCTGCCACCAGGTTCCGGTTTCGCGGTCACGCATGAGGAAGTTCTGGTTGTTGATTCCGGCCAGATAGAAATGCAGCACTCTTCCGTTTACCGTTCGCGTCCACACCAGACCGGTGTGACAGAGCGTTCAATAAGTGACGGCGATGGGCACGCCCGCGACCACGTCGTTCAGGATGTGATGGTAGGCCATCTGGCTGATGGGATAGGCGCGCGAGTCGTTCTCCATGCGGACGGCCAGGATCATTTCTTTGGGGTCGAGCTTGCTGGCGGATTGAGCGACGAATTGCGGGCCGGCGATGGGATGGAACATCCACTCGAAATAGTTGAGGCGAGCCATGACGGCGGAGAATGTCACGAGCAGCAGAGTTAGCACGAGGAGAGATTTGCGCAAGCGCCCAACGGTTCTCCAAAGTTCATAAGCAAGAATAAAACAGGCGAGAGCTGCGATCAGCGTTCCGAGCGGGGCGCGCTGGCGCAGAGCCATGGCAAGCAGGAGCGGGCGCGGGGACTGGTGAGTGAAGGGACGAATGATGAAGGCAGGAATAAAGAAGAGCCCGATGGCAACGACGGCGCATAGGGAGAACACAGTCCAGACCCAGCGGGAGGATTGAGGCTGAGTGCGGAGTAGCGGCGTGGATGGCGAGGCTGCGCTCATGAATTGATCGGTCGACGGCTCCCAACGATTTTAGTCCGTGATGGTACGGGAAAGTGCGTGGCCGGCGGAATAGTATAAAAAAATTAAGAACCCCGATCCGTGGATCGGGGTCTTAGTTTTTTATGTCGCGTTAGTTGGTGCGGGCGACCTGGTTCTGGCGGTAGCTCAGGTTGTCCACGTTACGGAACATCGGCGTTCCGGGCGGCAGGTTCGACGGTATGGAGAACAACGGGTCGAAGGTGTATTGCCGGTCCGGAGGGTTGTACACCGTGTTGCAGCACTTGAAAGTGCCGGTGGCGTAGGTGTTCCAGTAGAGGCTGACCAGCGATCCCTTGTACCAGAGCTGCTGCTGAGCGCCTGCGGCCGGAACTCCACCCCAATCCTCAAGGAAGCGGAGGAAGTTGTGAATGCCGCCATCCATACCGAAAGCAAACTCGGGGTTCTGGGCGACGTTGGTGAAAGCGATGGTCTTTCCTCCAGCGACGGCCACGCGGTAATAAGAGGTGACCGCGATCCGGTTGGGAGTTAGCGCGGGAACGCCCTGTCCACCGGGGTTGAGGGGATTCTCCAGGCTGCCATTGTATTGACTGCCGGCGGCGAGGAAGGCGGTAGAGATGCCGGCATCCTGCCAGTTGTTGGAAAGCATGGTGACGGCGTCGGCGATCACGGATGCGGCCGCGTGAACCGGCTCGGGGTTCGCGGGATTCACCCAAGTAGTGTCAAAGTTCGCATTGCCCGGACTACACGGGTTTGGAACGGCGACAATTGCGGCCGGGCAGTTCGAGTTGTAGTTGCCCTGAATATAAACCGGGTTCTCTGACGCGACCGTAAAGCCGCCGCAGGCGGTGGGATTGGCCGCTGTTTGCGTGCAGTTATTGGTTGCGTTGCCCGGCGGCATGGTGGGCAGATTGCCCAGCGATCCGTCGACCAGTTTCAACACGTGGCGCGCTCCGGTAACGCGGTTGGCGCGGCCAACAGTGAAGGTGTTGATGCGATGACCGGGGGCGTAGGGTGTGGGTGGATTGGCGACATCGGTATCGGTCGTGGTCAGCGTTCCAAAGGCGTCGCCCACAGTTTTGACGCCGTACTTGTTAACTGTGCCGTCCTTCCACATTTCGACGTCCTCGGGAGAGACGCCGTTGTAGTTGACGGGTTCGAGGGTTCCATTGGGCGAGAACGGGGCTCCGCCGGCATAATTGACGGTGTCCTCGAATCCATACGCGCCGAGCAGAATGTTGCTCGGGTTGTGCGTCGGGTTGGGATCGTACTGCATGCCGCGGCGGTCCGAGAAATAGAGGACGTAGCCGTTCTGCGTGACGAAGTCCACGGTGGTTCCCGTTAGGCCGGTGGTTCCCTTCAGCCAGTTCTTGAGGTTGCCCACGTCGAGTTCAACGGCGTTCATGACGCCGTTGGGCGTGCCGCTGGTTTGCGGGCCGACGCCTGAAGTATCGTTGTTTTCGCCCTCGCGGGTGTCGTAAAGGTTGATGGGGTACCAGTTGTACTGCGAATTCGCGCCGTAGTAGGTGAGAGGGCTGGTGGTGACCGAACCGCCGGCGACGACGGAGGTGAAGGTTTTCGCATCTGCCGCAGTGACGGCGCCGTCGCCGTTACGGTCCGCAGTCTGCTGGAAATACAGAATCGCGTTCCTGTGGTCGGAAACGATGTTGCTTCCAACGGCGCCGAGTTGATTGGTCGCTTGCGTGCCGGCATTGCCAGCGGCGGTGGGTACCTGCACGCCGCGGGCAAAGCCCAGTTGCAGCCACTCCTGGGTGACGCCGACCCAGAGTCCGGTGGCGGAATTTTTGACTTCGACCAGCAGCCAGCCGTTAACGATAGGCCACTCGGCCTGAGTTGCAGTTTGCGTGGCGGCTGCGCCTCCGGGAACCCACGGAGGCCACACGAAATTGGCGTCGCCCGTGGTGCAGGGGTTGCCGATAGAGCCGGTACCGCACGCACTCTCTCCGAAGTAGTAGACGTGGCCGTTGATGGTAACCCCGTTCTGCGAGAAAGGCGTGCTGGCGAACTCGGGGGCCAGACTGGCGAGTTCCACGTCCTGAGCCACGTTTCCGTTCCATCCCGGAAGATGGAGATCGGCTTCTTTGTCGCTCAGCAGGATGCGAATCTGAGCTTCGTTGGCCAGGCGGGATCCACCTAGCAAAGAAGTTGTCGATTCCCCCGGAGGCGGACGGCGGATGATCTCGTAAGGATGGGTCGTACCAGTCACGAAGGGAAGCGTCAGGTCACTGGCGCCGGTGCCGTTGGGCCCGTTGGTGGTGCCGGGCGGAGTGCCGTTTCCGTCAATGATGTAGCCCTGATAGGGTACGCCGAGCGAAACGTTGTACCACGCGGCCACCTGTGCGGAAGCGTGCCCGCCGGTGACGCTGCCGTTGACCAAGCCGAGCGCGGTGGTGGAGATGTCGACGCATGTGGCGCTGGGAACCGCGCCCGCGACGTTCAACATTTGCGCGTTACAACCCCCGCTGGTAGTGGGAATCATGACCGTGCCACCGTTGTCGTTGCCGGCGGAGGGGACGCCGTTATCCATCTGTTCGCGGATGACGTTTCCGAAGGCGGCGATTTTGTCTCCGAAAACCAGGTTGGCGCCGTTGGCCACACCGAGGTAAAGATCGCCGTTGGTGTGGACGCGGCCGGCAAAGCCGAGGTTGGGACTGCGGCCGAAGAAACAATCGCCGTCGCAAAACACGCCGAACTGGAATACGGGAATTAAGGCGACTTCGGCGGTGCGCGTCATGCTGACGGTCTCGCCGTTAAAACGTTGCGCTGATGCGTTGAGTGTTACGGGGATAATCTGAGCGTAGAGACCTGCGTCCGGGCCAGACTGAACTGGGCCCCAGACCGGAGGAGGAAGCGGCGCCGCGCAGGGGTTGGCTACTCCAGGGTTCACCGGGGATACGTTGTAGGTCGGATACGTGACGGTCGGGTCCCAAGTGGGAGAAAGTGTGCTCACCGCGCAGATTTGACCGGACGTGGGCGCTTGAATGCTCTTGAAGGTATTGGCCAGGTCGGAAGTCTGCTTCTCGATGGCGCCTTCGGTCGCCCGATAGGTGTAGTTGTTGCTGAGATCGGCGGCGCCCACTTTCTGCTCAGTGTTGACCATCATGAGCAGAGAGACCGCGATTCCTGTCAAAAGCAGCATCAACAAGAGGGAGGCGATCAGCGTGAATCCCCGTGAATCGTGTTTGGCGCTACGCATCGTGTTTCTCCTCATAATTCCTATGCAGTTACCTTTTCTTCTGCTGACACCAGGTGCAGATCAATAGGCTGATCCTGAAATTGGGTACTCCTGCTGCGAAGTCAGGTTGCGAGCGGCGATCGAGGTCTGGAGGTCAAGACCCTGATAGCCGTTGTAAGTATTCTGCTGACTGCGCATGCTCATGTGGACGATGTTGACTTTGGTGATCATGCCGGGATTGGTGCCAGCGGGGAGTGTTGCCTGATTGGCCTGGACGACTCCGGCGTTGTAAACGTCAAAACTGAACTTGAGGTAAGCCACGTTCTCGGCCACGGGAGCAGGAATCTGGCCGCTTTGCAGGCGCATCAAGCGCGGGGTGACGCCATCCGAGGGAGAAATATCCAGGTAGTAGGTGACCTGCGTCAGACGGACCGCGGACGGCGTGGCAAAGGTTCCAGTGGAAAATTGCTTCAGGCTCCCAGTGGGGGATGCGGGCTGATTGATATGTCCCGGATCGGTGCCTGCGAAGGTGACGGTGTAGCAAGCGGTATTTGTACCTGTGGGCGCACAAAGGGCCACGTTGGCGGTCACGACACCGACAGCTTTGGTGCCAAACATGATCAGGTCGCCGATTTGCAGGCCCGTCGGATTGCCGGCGGCGGTGTAGACCAAAGGCGCTGGCGCGACCGCGCCGGTTGGCAGAACGCAGGTTCCGGGCAAGGTGGCAGGCAACTGAAACGTCACGACGGTGCCGGTCGCATCGATGGTTCCGTTGTAACAGTTCAGGGCCAGATTGGCGTCGGCGTAGACGACAGTCAGAATGTCAGTTGGACCTTGGGCGGCGTTGATGGTGATCCCCAGATTCGGACCGGGAATAATTGAATAGAGGTAGTGGACGCCGCCCGAAGTGGGGTAGGCTACAGGCGCGCCATTGATGTAGTTGCAGGTAGTCAGACCGGTGCAGGGGTATACCGGAATGGTCACGGTCGGCAAGCCAACCGCGCTGGTAGACAAACCTTGCTGACCCAGAGCGCCCGCGCCGGCCATGCTGATGTCGCGTTGCAGAAGGTTGCCAGCGGCACGGAAGTCCTGCTGGAGTTCCGCGCGCTGCGAGGTTACCCACGCTGCCTTGACACCGCGGCTGAAAATCTGGGTAGCGGCGACCATGAGGACGGCTCCAACGGCCGCGGAGATCATGAGTTCCAGCAGCGTGAATCCACGACTCGAATTGTGTGTGCGCCGCATGAATCCCTTTCTAGTGGTACGACGAAATGTATTCGTTAAGCACATAGCTTCTGCTGTGACCCCTGTTGGGGACGGTGTATTGAATCGTGATGGTGACCGAACTCAAAGTCTGAATGACGTTGCCGGAGCCATCCAACAACGGGGCGATGGCGATGGTGCGGGTGTAGTTGTTCAGAGGCACGATCACGTCGTCGGCGGTGCCCAGAATGCCATCGGGTCCGGGCTCGCTAAGACACTGCACGCCGCCGTTGGGACAAACCACCCCGGCCGCGGTGAGACAAGGCACATCATCGGCAGTGTCGAGAATGCCATCGGGCCCGGCGCACAGGAGAGGCTGAGGTCCGGACAGGAAAATGCCGGGGGGAACCGCCGTGGTGTTGGCGATGGCTGCGAAATTCAACTGCGAAGTGTTGCGCGCGTTGAAAATGCTTTCCATGGCCTCGGAAGCCACTTGCCGTGCCATCAGATCTTCCTGCGAAGTCTGGTTGGCCGCCATGGTCACGCCGATGGTGGCCAGCACGGCCAGCAGGCCGATGGTGAGAATCACCATCGAGATCATGACTTCAATCAGCGAAAAGCCGGACTGAGCCGGTTGCCGCCGGGATGCAGAATTTTTGGTACTCACTTTTGCCTCCAAGTCCACACGCCCGCGATCTGGACCAACTGCCATCCCCGGACGCGGCCGGTGTATCCCCATAACGAGACAGCGCGGCAGGTCGGAAGTTGGCCGGGAATACCCAGGTAGACCACGCCGTTGTTGACGGCGCCGCCGTTGGGGCCGTTATCCTGCGCCGAGCCGTCGGGATAAAAGTAGATGAGATTGCTGCCGCCAGCGCCACTTGGGGGCTGGTCAAAATCGAAGGCGCCGGCGTTCGCGCTGCCAAAGCCGTCCGGCGTAGTGGGCGCAACCGTGGGTGAATTGGGCACACCTGGCTCCAGGTGGAACGTGACATCTGGGGGCAGGGTAGCGCTGAATAAGACGGGGCCGCCGACGATATCTTGCGTCACGGTTATGGTGCCTCCGTCTATACCGGGGTTAGGAGCGACGAAGGTGACGAGGTAAATGCGCATGTCAGCGGCAGCTGAGTCGCGGGCTTTTCGCAATGCCATCAACGTAAGGTTGTAGGCATCGTCGACATGCTTCTGCCTGAGCGCCGGCTGGAAGGCGAAAATGGTGACCGCGGCCAGGATCATCGAAATGCCGATGGCGATGGTCAGTTCAAGCAGCGAGAACCCGTTTTGTTTGCGCAATGCCATAAGTCCTTAGTCGGAGGGAAGCCGATCCAGAGCGACGGTCGATCTTCCTAATACCGATATCCAAACATTCAGCCCGAAGACTTTGGCCGCTGGCCGGAACCGGCCTGCAGACACGTCCTTCGTGGGGGATGGCATCTTTCATACTAGGAAAGGTTCAAAGGCGGGGTCAAAGTACGAGGGTACAATGCCAAAGGCATTGGCCTTTTGTAATGTTGGTGGTGACGGAAGTCACAAGCATGCGATCCCGGAAACGAAACCGGCGGGGTTCCGCTTGATCCGGCGATGATCAAGTTCCTTGGTCTGGCTAGCGGGTCGTCTAGTACATTTCCTCGCGCGAAGCTACCACTATGAAATGCATGTTGTTGCCGATGTTGGCCCAGCAACTGTTGTACTGAATGCCATTGGTGCCGCCGCCATTCCACTGGATAACGGGGGTGGCCAAACTGGCAAGTTGAGTGTAGGGGGCAACTGAGCTGTTCGTTGTGGCCAGGAATATTGAGCCATTGAATTGGCCCCCACCGCCGCCGCTTTCCGACATGACTCCCTGGCCAATGACCAGGATGAGCCCGTCGAAACTCGAGTTACCAGTGACGTTGAGGGTTCCGGTAACGACCAACACGCCAGCTCCGCTATTGGAGCCGAAGTTGAAGTCGCCGTTCACGTAGGTGATTTGCGGGGCTGCGTCTGTGCCGTAGGGGCCCGCTCCGCCGCATGGGGCTCCGATGCCGCAAGTGTAGGTAACATCGGCGCCGTTTCCGATTGATTGTGCCAGGTTATTTAGTGCCGCGGGGCTTGACCAAGTGCCGCTCAACTGGTTCGTACCTGTCGATCCCTGATTAACTATCGATGGAGTGGCGGCCGCCGGCGGCGGTGGAGGCGTTCCGGTGTAATTACCCAAGCGGTTGCTGGGAATGCTGCCGGAACCTGGGGGAACTCCCACAAGGTTGTTCACACCCGCTTGGTCGCCAGTGCTGACTGCCGGTGAGGTGGCCGGAGTGGTGACGGTACAAGCAGCCGGTCCGCCCGGCCCGTTGTATGCAGCAGCACCGCTGTTATTTCCGTTGGCGAAATAGTTGTTCGAGTGGGGCGCGGGATTGAATACCGCGGCGGGTCCATCCAATGCCAAAGCTCCCGGAGGTGGCGTGATGTTCAAAGCCGCGGACTCATATTGGCCAACGCGCCTGCTGCCTTGCGGAGTAATGGCGAGCGCAGTAACGAGGTAAACCGGGGCCACCATGAGGCCGGCAGTTTGTGCAGCCGCGCAGTTGGCGTAGCCGAGGGCAGTCGGCACGATTTCCTGGGCGCTGGCTGAGTTCCAGCAGACTTGTGAGGAGGCAGGCTGGGTGGAATCGACCAAGGCATTAGGGAAGGTCCCATTCTGCTTCAGCGTAATCCGAGCCCACTTGTACTTCAGGGAAGAGGCTGTATTGGTAAAGGGCGAAGCGCTGGCCACGTACGCCGCTACGCTGCCTGCGGGGGGCGCGCCTGCGGCCGGACACGGAGTGCCGGGGGGAACGTATGCCACAGTTGAGCCAACGAATGATTCGTGGCAGAACTCATCGTCGAAGTAGGTGTTCCCGAACGTCTTGGGATCGACCACATCGGCTGCTCCGGAAGGGTTGACGATATAGAGAATGGAGTTGGCCGCGCCGGGCATAGTCGTCGGAATCGTAATTGGAGATACGCTATTGGTGCGCATGCGGTCGCGCATTTCCTCAAGCCCGGCGCGCATGGCAAAGAAGGCCAACTGAGTATCTTTGTAGTTGGCGTTGATCGAGGTTTCAGTGCTCGACATGTAAATCATGCCCAGGCCGACGGCAGAGATCAGAAGAAGCGCCAGGAGGGCGAGAATGAGTGCCATTCCGCTTTCGTGCTTACGGCAATTGTTTTTGCGCATAATGGAAGAAGTCCTCCTCAGTTGTTCACCAGGCGAGCGTTTCCTACCATTGTGGTCACTGGCCGGACCTTGGTTTGCAAATCGGCGCCGGTGGTGGCGTTGGCCAGAAGGTTGATGGTCAGGCGGACCGACTTGACGCAAGATGTGGAAGCGGCGGCACAGGTCAGAGCTGCCGTGCCATTTGGGGTGGTGATGTCCAGGGGCAGGGCGACAATGTTGCCGCTCTGGTCGTAGGCCTGAAAGACTGGATAGTCTTTGAAGCTGCTGATGGCGGCGTAGAAGGAACTATTGGTGGCGCCCCATGCGGTGTTACCGGCAATCGCCAATCCGTTGCCGTAAGCGGTTGTGCCACCTGGCACCCCGCTGTTGACCACGTTCTGCAATTCCTGACTCCACGTGACGGGTTGAAGGAGGGGCATGGTTCCGTTCACCTTGGCCATTTCGCTGCGCTGAATAGTGCAGGGGCAGGTGGTGGCAGGCGGGAAATTGCCGGCGGAATCGACCAGGCGGTACTGAACGGAGTAAACCGTGCCGCTGCCATCGATGGCGCCTTCGAAGATGAGCTTGGTGTTGGAAACATAGACCAGACCCGCGGCCACGTTCGAGTTCATCGCTTCGGTGGGATTGGTATTGTCAGCGGGACAGTTCGGCGTGGCGCCAAGCCCCGGGGCCGCGACGGTGCGGCAGTTGGGATAGCCCGCCTGATGCAGATCGCGCTCAAACTCGTCCACGAACTCGCGGCCTTCCTGGGTGAGATCGACCTTGATCTGCTCCGCCTGGCTGCGCTGCACGGTGAGGTCAACTCCTCTAACCACCGATGCCATCACGATTGCCAGAATGGCGCACACGATCATAAGTTCGATCATGGAGAAGCCGGCTTGCAAGGGATCCGATATTCGTCGAGTCATATTCATGTTCGTTCCAAAAGATCATGCCTATGTGGCTCAGTTCTCAATCATGGTCCGCAGCGTCGTCGGGGTAGCAAAAAGCGTAGCATTGTGCGTTGCCCCGGCCGAAGTTTGCCGTGACGAAACTGTAAGCATGCTGATACGGCTGCTCGGGTTGGGGCTAACTTCCATAATGTTCCAACGGACTTCATAAGTGTCCCCGTTACAGGCCTGGTACTGCATGGCATATCCGGTAACCGCGGAAGTGGCGAAAGCGGGAGCCGGTTGGGTCCAGTCAATGTCTCCCACGTTGCTGGGCAACGGTGCGGTGGCAGCGGTGTAGAGGATTGCGCCCGCCCCGTTAGGACCGGCCGCCTGAACGACTGAGGCGTTATGGATACTGCCGACTCCGACGCCGCAGTCGTTGATCGCGACGAATCCCGTTGTCGGATAATTTTTGTAGGTCGCGAACATCTCCAGGATCTCCTGATCGAGAACGACTGCGGTGGTATCGTTCTTGTTCCGTGAATTGGATTGCACGCCCGCCAGAATCATGACCACGCAGCCCAGCATGCCAACCGCGAGCACGGTCATGGCGATCAGAAGTTCGAGCAACGACATTCCACTCTCGCCGCGTCTTGCGCGCTGGCGTAGGCTTGCACATTGATGGAGTAGCGATTCAAGCATTATTGTTCCTCAGTCCCGTTGTATCCAGTTGCCGTTCACGTCCGAGGTCCAGAGCTGGATGTGACCGCTGGGGTTGATGACTACGGCTGCCCAGGGGACGCCTCCCATCACTGTGGCTTTCGACATGAACACCACGAAGCCCTGGCCTGGAGTTTGCGGGCAGGCGTTCACGGCCGCAACGCAGGGCAGTCCGCGGGCGTTGAAGCTGATGGGGCTCCCGCCCGGATTGACTGTGAAATTCAGGTTGGCGATAAAGGTCCCTTCATTGGGGGCGCCGCTGCCAACTCCGGGCCAGACGGTTACGCCGGGGCTGATTGGCAGCATGGGATCACCGTTGGTGTAGACGCCGGCCTTGGGCAGATCGAGATAGTAGGCAGGGGTACCCGAAGGCAAGTTGCCCGGCACGATGGTATAAAAAGTATTTTTTCGGACTGCCTGAATGCGAGCCGACTGGATCAGACCGCTGAAATCCGACGCGGCATATCGCAGACTGATGTCGCTGACCGCGCTCAGCAGACGAGGCACCGCCATGGCCGTAAGAATTGACACCACGGCGAGGACGATCATCAATTCCAACAGAGAAAAGCCCAGAGCTTTCTCGGGTGTGTGGGACTTCATAATCTCCAGACTCATGTGTGCAAAGGCTGCCAAGCTGCGTACGGAGGGCAGTCCGAATAATCGTGCACTCCTTAGAGTAAGGAGGGGGGAAGCCAGCGTCAAAGCATTACGGGGCGACGCGGAACTATTGGCCTTTCGTACTGAGGAGGGTGACTGAGGTCACACGGATTGACAGCAGTGGAGTTAGCAGACAACTCTGAGAGAGACCGGGACGGCGCAATGACAAAGGTAACTTGTCCGGGAACGGTGGTGACCCTAGGATTACAGGCAGGTATGACTCTCACATCGATATTGGTCTGCGCCGACGAGGCAGCGGTTCAGGAATTGCGCCGCGTGCTGGAAGAGCTGGAGATTCAGGTGGAGTTGTGTCCAGACCCGGTGCGCGCAGGGGTGCGGCTGGCGCAGGAGCGGTTTGACTTGATAGTTCTGGACTGCGCCAAGCAGTCGGACGTGATTGCCGTGTTGCAGGAAAGCCGTTCCTCGCGAGTGAACGGGACGTCGCTGGCGGTGGTTGTGGCGGCGGGTCAGGAGAGTATCCGCGAGATGTTTTCGCTGGGCGTGAACTTCGTGCTGTACAAGCCGGTCTCGTATGAGCGGGCGTTGAGCACGCTGAAGGCGGCGCAGCAAGTGCTGTTCCGCGATAAACGACGCAAGGCGCGGGCTGCGGTACACACGCATGCGACCATCGATTATGCAGGCGGGGAACAGACGCGAGCGACGCTGGTGGATCTGGCAGAAGATGGCATGGCGGTCAATTTCGGCAAGAGGCTGCCGCCGACCTGCAAAGTATATTTTCAATTTCAACTGCTGGGGCAAACGTCGACGGTGCGCCTTTCTGGCGTGGTGATGTGGCAGGATTGGAACGGGCGCGCGGGAGTCCAATTTGTGGATGTGCCGCAGACTTCGCGGCGCATTCTGAGCGAGTGGTTGAAGGCGAATGTGGCCGATGCGCCGAAGCGCGAGTTGGCTTCTGAGTCGGTGGAAGTGGAACACTCCATCAAGCCCGGTGAAGATGTCATGGCCGCGAGTGCGAGTGCGAACGCGAGCGGCGAGAAGAAAGAAGCGAAGAGTCACGATCGCGATGCGGTCAGCCGACTACGCTCGGAGCCGAGCAACCGCCGCGGGCAGACTCGATACGCTTGCCGGCTGGGAGCGGAAGTTTATAAGCAGGGAAGCTCGGTGCGGAACTACTGCCATCTGAGCGATCTGAGCCCAGGCGGATGTTATTTGGAAATGCCGCTGGCCTTTGCTGCGGGAACGCCGATTGAAATCACGGTGCGTACGCACGACATGAAGTTGCGCTTGAGCGGTGAAGTGAAGGCCTCGCATCCTGGCTACGGGATGGGAGTGTCTTTCAAGCTGAACACCAAGGACGAGCGGCATGGGGTCAAGCAGTTGATTGATTTTGTTGCGGCTGCTGCGGAGAGCGCTTAAAGACAGTTGCCAGTACCTGGTGCCTAGTTCTGAGCCTTCAGCGTTTGTCTTCTTCTTCGCATTGAATTTCTCATCAGAAATAAATTCAACCTTGCCCGCTGGGTGCGCGCCGTTGATCTTGCATCGACCCTTTTCTCGACAGAGCCTCCCCTTTTACCGGACTCATCTTGTTCGCAGATCAAGAAACTAGTTGACGCACACTGCCGGACCAAATTGGCGATTCTCATTGTGACAACTTGAAGGTCCGCGACCATGGGGGGTAGAAGCCAATGAGGCCGAGGAGTGGGCCGGGCAGAAGCAGCCAGACGACATTCACTCCGAAACGATCGAACAGGCCTGTGGCTAGGGCGATGGAAACGATGGTGATGGCAAAGCCGATGGAGATCTGAATTGCGAGCGCGGCTCCAACCAGGTTGGGAGGACACGCGCGAGCCGAGAGGGCGGAGAACTGCGGCGAGTCGGCAACCACGGCGCCTCCCCAGACGAGGAGCAGCGCCAGAAGCGCGACCGGTGAGAATACCCGCCAGGCAAGCGCGAAGACAAAACAGCAAAGTCCCGAAAGTGCAAGTGCTACAGCCGCCACGCGCGCGCTGCCCCACTTTTGGCTCATGAGACCACCTACAATGCATCCAATCGCACCGGCAGAGATAATGGCGAAGGCCAGTCCGGAAACCTTGGCGTTGTGCAGGTTCACGTTGAGTGATGTACGAACGATGAGCAGGGGAACGATGGTCCAGAAGGCGTAGAGTTCCCACATGTGGCCGAAGTAGCCGAGAGCGGCGGCGCGAAAATCGCGGGATGCGAATGCGCCTAGAACACCTCCCATGCGGACTCCCGGCGTGCTTTTGCGAAGCGCAAGGTGAGGGCCGTCACCAAGTAGATATATGAGCAGGGCCGCCAGAGTTGCGAGCGCGGAGGACGTTCCGATGACATATTGCCACTTCCAGGCCGATCCGAGCTGCCGCAGGCCATGAGGAAGTGCAGTGCCGAGGGTGAGCATGGCAACCAGATAGGCGAGTGCGGCTCCAGTCCGCTCGGGGGCCCAGCTTACGATCAATTTCATGCCGATGGGATAAATTCCCGCGAGACAAATACCGACCGCGAAGCGGAACCCGGCACCGCTGGCAATGCCGGTGGAAAGCCATGCGAAACAAGCATTGAACACTGCGCCCAGAAGAGCGCAAACGGAGAAGATTCTGCTGGCTGGAAATCGGTCTGCGAATCCGCTTAAGGCAAAAACCAGCGTTCCGAGAATGAAGCCCAACTGAACCGCGCTGGTGAGAATTCCTATGTCGGAAACGCTGGCGCCCCAGGCTCGGCGCAGGTCGTCGGTCGCGCTATTCGCACTGAACCAGAGTGACGTGCCCAGCAGTTGTGCGATTGCGATGGTGGCAACTGGATTGAAGCGCGGGATTGCCGCTTGTAGCGTATTAGCGAAGGGTTCATCCATGTCCGATTAGCCGGTTCTGGCGGAAGCTTCCTGGGCAATGGCTTTTCTGAAATAATCCAGCGACATTTGCAGGCCTGTTTCTAGATTTATCTTTGGTTCCCATCCCAGCAGCTGTCTTGCTTTCGTGATATCGGGGCAGCGCTGTTTGGGGTCGTCTTGAGGCAGGGGTTCGTATGTGATGTTGCTTTTCGATCCCGTCACCTTTAATACCTGCTGGGCGCATTCGAGGATGGTGAATTCGTTGGGGTTGCCGATGTTGACCGGGAGATGCTCGTCCGATTTCGCCAGACGGATGAAGCCGTCAATTTCGTCGCTTACGTAGCAGAAGCTGCGGGTCTGGCTGCCGGTGCCGTAGACGGTTAGGTCTTCGCCGAGCAGGGCTTGCTTCATGAAGTTTGGGACTACGCGTCCGTCGTTGAGCTGCATGCGGGGGCCGTAGGTGTTGAAGATGCGGACTATGCGCGTATCCACTTTGTGATAGCGGTGATAGGCCATGGTGACGGATTCGGTGAAGCGCTTGGCTTCGTCGTAGACGGAACGCGGGCCTATGGAATTTACGTTGCCCCAGTAGGTTTCTTTCTGGGGATGCTCGAGCGGGTCGCCGTAGCACTCCGACGTGGACGAAACGAGATACTTTGCTTTGTATTTGAGCGCGACTTCGAGGGTATTGAAGGTTCCGAGCGAACCGACTTGCAGCGTAGGGATGCCGTGGGTGGTGTAATCGACGGGGCTGGCGGGACTGGCGAAGTTGAAGACGTAGTCGACTTTACCAACATCGAACGGTTCGCATATGTCTTTCTCGATAAACTCGAAAGCCGCTTCGTTGCGGAGGTGCTCGAGATTGGCGCGGCGGCCGGTTAGCAGGTTGTCGACTACGACTACGCTGTAGCCTTCGGCGAGCAGGGCATCGCAGAGATGGGATCCGAGGAAGCCGGCTCCTCCGGTGACCAGGGCGCGTTTCTTCATGCTTTGTTGGTGCCGTTTTTTAAGGCGGCGGGTGCGGCTTCGGGATGCGAGGCCGCGCGTCCTACGCTGTAATAAGTGAAGCCGTGCGCCGCCATTACTTCGGGATCATACAGGTTGCGACCGTCGATCACGATTGGATACTTCAGTTCCTGGTGGAGGTGGCGGAGATCGAGGTTGGCGAATTCTTCCCACTCGGTGAGGATGAGCAGGGCGTCGGCGCCGTGGGAGGCTTCGTAGGAAGAACCTGCGAACTTCAGGCCAGAGCTAAACACTTCCTGGGCGCGCTCCATGGCGGCGGGATCGTAGGCCTTGATCTTGCAGCCTTCCTGAAGCAGAGCCTGCACAATCAGGATGGCGGGGGATTCGCGAATGTCGTCGGTGCCCCCTTTGAAAGCGAGGCCGAGGACGCCGAGGTGTTTGCCGCGGAGGGTCCAGAGGGCGCTGCGGACTTTGCGGAGGAAGCGGTCGCGCTGATCTTCGTTGATGCGCATGACTTCGTCGAGCAGGCGGAAATCGTATCCGCTCTCGCGGGCGACTGCGCGGAAAGCCATCACGTCTTTGGGGAAGCAGGAGCCGCCGTAGCCGATGCCGGGATTCAGGAAGCGCGGCCCGATGCGGGAGTCAGAGCCGATGCCGTGGCAGACCTGATTGACGTCGGCGCCTACGGTTTCACAGATGGAAGCGACGGCGTTGATGAAAGAAATCTTCATCGCAAGAAATGCGTTGGAGGCGTGCTTGATCATTTCCGCGCTCTTGGTACTGGTGACGATGATGGGAGCGGGAATGGAAGTGCGGTCGGGTTGCGGGATGGCGTCGGGCTGCTGGTAGTAAGTGCCGCTGGTGAGCGGGGCGTAGATTTCGCGCACGACCGTGGCGGCGCGCTCGGAGTCACAGCCTACGAGGATGCGGTCCGGAAAAAGAAAGTCGGTGACGGCGGTGCCTTCGCGGAGAAACTCGGGGTTAGAGGCCACGTCAAAGGATTCGGGGTCGGCGCCGTTGCGCAGGATAATTTTTCGGACCCACTCGCTGGTGTAGACCGGTACGGTGCTCTTCTCGACGACGACTTTGTATCCGTTAATGGCGCCAGAGATTTCGCGAGCGACCATTTCGACGTAGGAGAGGTCGGCGTCGCCGCGATCGGTGGGCGGAGTGCCTACGGCTACGAAGATGGCCGCACTGGCGCGGACGGCTTCCTGCAGGTCGGCGGAGAAAGTAAGGCGATGTCCGCGGTGACGGCTGAGCAGTTCTGGGAGAAAGTTTTCGTGGATGGGGACTTGGCCGTCTTTGAGGGCGGCCAGCTTTCGTTCGTCGTTGTCGACAAGAATGACGTCGTGGCCCAGGTCGGCGAAGCAGGCGCCAGCCACTAATCCAACGTATCCGGAACCGACGACAGCGATCCGCATGGATAGACTCCAGGAATGAAAAATCCGGGAACGGTGATTCTAACATTTCTTGTTGCCGGCAGACGGTGGTTCGGGGCCGAAGCGTGAGTGGTTTCCTTATTGTTTCTGCCGTTTTGGGAAGGGTGGCCGAGAAGCTTTTAACCGCAAAGCGCGAATAAGACAGGCCGCGAGGGGCGCGAAGAGAGACCTGGCGAACCGAGTGGGGGTCGGCGTGAATGCAGGTTGACAACGTGCGTTTTTGGGGCGAAACTCCGCTACAGAAGAAGAGTTTCTACCTGAGCCTGGTTGACATGCCTGAACGCGCGATTCCCGGACCTGCGTCTTCCACCTTGCACGGCCAGAGTACGGGGACTGAGTCCGATCTTGGAGAACTGGCGGCGCTGTTTACGGCGCACGCCGGCGGCAATTTTTCGGCGGAGGTTGCGGCGGACCTGGCGTTGGAGATTGTGCTCAATGAAATTGTGGAGCAGGCTTGTCTGGCCACGGGCGCGACCGGAGCGGCGATTATTCTGGAGCGCGACGGGGAAATGGTGTGCCGCGCCAGCAGCGGGGCGAGTGCTCCGGAGATGGGCTCGCGGTTGGGCAACGAGCGGGGGCTGACGGCGGAGTCCATTAAGACGCGGCAAATTCAGCGTTGCGAGGATGCGCTGACTGATCCTCGTGCCGACGCGGAGGCTTCGCGGAGTTTAGGGGTGCGTTCGGTCATGGTTTTCCCCCTGCAGCGGAGTGGCGGCCTGGTGGGTCTGCTGGAAGTCTTTTCGTCGCAGCCCGGAGCTTTCGGAGAGCGGACTGAACTCACGGTGGAAGCGCTGGCCCAGCGAATACTTAAGAATCTGGAACGAGCGGGCGAGGCAATCGCGAGTGCGCAGGAGAACCGGCTGCCGGCGCCGGTTGCGGCGATCTCGGAGAAGGAGATTTCGGGGACTGGGAGGGAAGATTCGCCGGGAGGCTCGACGAATCTAGAGGAAGATTTCGTTGATCCGGAGCCGCCGCCGAGTTCTGCTCGCGGTGGTGTTGACGTGCTGACCGTCGTATTGGGCGTGGCGGTTGTTTGTGTCGCAATTTTGTTGGGAACCTTGGTGGGAATACGTTTGGGATGGCATAGGTCGGCATCGAATCGCGGAAAAGTTTCGAAGGTCGCGTCCGGGTCGACCGCTGCGGCGTCGCGGTCTGGGGAGGCGACGACCGCGCAGCCCGGCGGCGTTCCATCGGATGCGAAAGATGGAACGGCGGCGGTTCCAATGTCCACGGGACGGGGAGTAGGGAATTCGGCAGCCGGGGAGAAGAGGGCTTCCGCGGCACAGGTTCCGGCGGTTCGCTCCAGCGAATCCGTTCCTCCCGCGGGCAGCCTCATAGTTTATGAAAATGGAAGAGAAGTGTTTCGCATGCCGCCAACGGCCGAGCAAAGTGAAGACGCCTTAAATAAGAATACCGATTCGACCTCAAACGGCGGCGGGGTGCAACGAGCTTCCGGCGTCGAGAAGGTGGAGCGGATGCAGGTGTCATCGGAAGCGGCAGAAGGCAGCGTGCTACATCGAGTGGAACCGGATTATCCCGAAGAAGCCCGGCAGCAACAGATTCAAGGGTCGGTAGTGTTGGGTGTGCGCGCCGGACGCGATGGCTCAATTCAAGAGGTAAAGTTGTTGAGCGGCCAGCCCCTGCTGGCCGATGCCGCAATGGCCGCAGTGAAGAAGTGGCGATTCAAACCGCTGGTGGTCAGGGGCCAAGCAGTCGAGATGCAGACCACCATCACGCTCACTTTCCGACTTCCGCGCTAAAAAATCTGCGCCGCCGCAAGGACTAAGTCGCAGTCTTGCGGATGGCAGTGGGCGAGGCTGCGGGTTTGCCAAACGAAATCGGCTGATGCTGAGCTCGATAAGGAGCGGGGCTCGCCGGGTGAGGCGCAGCGCCGTTGCCCAGGGCGTAGAGCACGACTTCGACACGGCTGGAAACGCCCAGCTTGTCGAAGATGCGGAAGAGATAGTTCTTTACCGTGTGCTCGGTGAGCTTCAGACGCTGTGCAATTTCCCGATTGCTAAGTCCCTCGGCGACACATCGAACTACGTCGAGCTCACGCGCGGTAAGCAAGGAACCGCTGCGGGCCTGGAGATTGGCAAAAGCGGGCTGCGCCAGAGCTTCGAGCACGAAGTGCAGCTCGCCGCTACTGGCCCAGATCTGTCCCAAGTGCACGCACAGAATGCACTTGGCAAGCAGGCGAAACGGCTCGGTACGGCAGAAAACGCCTTGCGCCCCGGCACGAAACGCTCCCACTACAGCGGAGCCGTCGGATGAATCGAGCAGAACAATCACACGCGTGCCAGGCACCTGGGCGCGAATTTCCCGAACCAGTTCGAAGGATCCGCGGCGGTTCTCGTCCAGCATTGCGCTGACCACGGCAACATGGGGCTTCTCGCGGCGTAGGAGGGGAACAATGGCAGTGGCGCCGGCTGGCGCCTCGATCATCTGGAACTGCGGGTCTCGGGCCAACGCCTCCACGAGCAATTGCGTGCTCATGGAGGTAGTGTCGGCGGCGAGAACTCGAAGCCGGTTGGGCAGGACAGTTGAGTGAGCCATATGAGTTAAGGATCGATAACGATTCGGTGCAGAAAACGTTTGTTAGCTGTACTTTACTGATGGGGGAAATCGTTTGTAAGCCGCTGCTTTCTGGCCCCGGCAGACCCAGGGTTATGAAAGGGTATGAGAAGTTCGTCTAGGAGTAAATAGCACTATCGTGTAGGGTGAAGGGTGGCGATTAAGGCGTGGCGAAGTGCTACTCTTACGGGCTATTGACAGTCGTCCAGGTTCTTTGTAGACTGACGAATCATTACCTTTCGCCTGGCGCATTTCCCCCAGCCCGGCGTTATTCACAATTCCACAATTCCGGGTGAAGTTTCCCCACTTCATTCGTAGTGAATGACATAGCATGCGCATTGTTTCCAGCAGATTACAAATAAGGGATGAGATCACGCTTGAATTTCGGTGGAGTCTTTTTTCTCTCTACTTTTCACCACTTGCAGGATTTTGCATGGATGGCTACACTCACTACAATTCTGGGGCCTAAAGACCCCCTCGTTAGTTCTTCGGATAGGTAGTTCTCCCCCCAACAAAACTTTTAACGCCACGTGCTAGCTATGCCCGCACGAGGCGGAAGAATTCACCGGAATCAGAAGTCACCAAATGTGACTCAGAGGGCGAAGCTATGAGCAGCGGTCAAGCATGGCAAATGGATTTCGGCGCTGTAGGAGCAGGCCCGCTTCTTGAGACGCCTCAGTGGTTTGCAATCCGGACTCGATCTCGCCACGAAAAAGTGGTGGCCGATCAATTGGAGAAGCAAAACATCGAGAACTTTCTTCCCACCGTGAAAACCACTCACAAATGGAGCGACCGGAAGAAGGAAGTGGAACTACCGCTGTTCTCGGGCTACAGTTTCGCGCGCCTGGTGCTGTGCTCTCCCGATCGTTTGCGTGTGCTGCAAACTCACGGGGTCGCAGGCTTCGTGGGCATACGTGGGATTGGGATTCCGGTTCCGGCGGTACAGATTGAGAGTCTGCGAACGCTCGTGGCAAATGAGATCCCGATGAAGGATCACCCTTTTCTTCAAATAGGTCAGCGCATCCGTATCAGGGGAGGGGCCTTGGACGGAGTTGAGGGAATTCTGGCCGCGCAGGATGACCGCCACTTGGTCATCTCAGTTGAGCCGATTCATCGATCCCTGTCAGTCTGCATCGATGGATACCGCTTCGAACCGATTTAAATCCAAAATCCATTTTATTGCGAAAGCGGGGATGTTCAGACTGGAACGGGGTCTGTGGGGTTTAATATATGGATGAAACCAAAGCCAAGATTGAAAGCAACGGTGACGGGAATGCGGTGCCGGCAGCCTGGCAGCCGAGGCTCCACGTGATTATCGCAGGTATGGAGTCGGCGGTTGATTTGTCGCTGCGCAGCCTTCGGATGGAAGCGGAAGTTCACGCGATTCATTGTGCGCTGCGACAGACTGGCGGGAATCGAAAGCGAGCGGCCAAACTGTTGAGCATCAGTTACCGTTCCCTCCTGTATAAGATTCGTCAGCACAACATTACGCCCAGCGTCCACCACAATTAGTGCGGCGCGGAACAGACATGCAGAAAAGCTGCATCTAGCGGTGTTCAGGCTCGTTGGGCGAATGTCAAGGTCAGTTAAAGCCCAAGGTCAATAAGCCAGACTCAATTTAAGGACGTGAAGAAATGTTTCTAGGTTTCTATGGATTGCGGGAACAGCCGTTCGGAGTCACTCCCGATCCGCGCTTCTTGTATCTGAGCCCCGCCCATCGCGAAGCGCTGGCCTCCCTTTATTACGGGGTCGAGTCCGGGTGCGGATTCCTGGCGTTGATTGCCAAGCCGGGTATGGGAAAGACCACGCTCCTGTTCCAGTTGCTGGAGAAGTTTCGCGGCCAGGCACGCACCGCATTTCTGTTTCAAACGCAATGCAGCTCGCGGGAATTCATGCGGTTCCTGCTGGCGGAACTCGGTTCCGAAAGCGACGAGCAGGATTTTGTGCGCATGAACGATGAATTCAACAAGCTACTGTTGCAGGAAGCTCGCGCCGGCAGACGGTTTGTCATTGTCGTGGATGAAGCGCAAAACTTGCATCCATCAGTGCTGGAAACGATTCGGCTGCTTTCGGATTTTGAAACTCCGCGGGCGAAGTTGGTGCAGATCATCCTGGCGGGACAGCCGGAACTGGCGGATAAACTGGCCAGCCGCAAACTTTCGCAATTGCGGCAACGGCTGTCGTTGATGAGCGGGCTGACGCCGTTGTCGGAGGAGGAGAGCAGCAAGTACATCCATCATCGGCTTCGCATCGCGGGATATTCCGGCGCGCCGCTGTTTGAACCTGCGGCAATGCATGCCATCGTGCAATTTACCGAGGGCATTCCGCGTACCATCAACAATTTTTGTTTTAGTGCCCTATCTTTAGGTTGCGCCCTGCGGGAACGAACCATCGGGTTGGGAGTCGTAGAAGAAGTAATCTCGGATTTGGACATCACGAAACATGTAACTGAAGCGCGTCAGATCCCGGCTCCGGATCCGGAGTTGCTGACGACGGCGGCTAACGGCAATTCCCCGCTTTCGCGCGCCGCGTTATATGCCGCCGGAACCGATGCAGGCGCCGCGCTCACACCAGCCGAGGCGAAGGCTTACATGCAGAAATTGGCAATGCAAATGAAAGACTGGAAGCGAAACCTGGATTAGGTGGTCTGGTTGAGGCTGATGAACAGCCATCAGAAGGCCAACTCCTTGGCCCGCAGCGTGGCTCTTACCACGGCTTTGATGAGTGTCACGCGCAATTTGCCTTCTTCCAGTTCCATGATGCCGTCAATGGTGCAGCCGGCAGGGGTAGTAACGGCATCTTTGAGCAGGGCGGGATGGTCGCCGGTTTCGAGCACGACCCGGGCAGCGCCGAGCGTGGTTTGGGCAGCCAACAGGGTAGCAATATCGCGGGGTAGGCCAACTTTTACGCCAGCTTCAGCCAGCGATTCCAAAATGATGTAGATGTAAGCGGGACCACTTGCCGACAGACCAGTGACCGCATCCATGTGTTTTTCATCGACGACGACGGTTCGGCCAACTACATCGAACATGCTGCAAGTCAAGGCAACGTGTTCGGCGTCGGCGTATTTGCCTTTGCAGACAGCTGTCATGCCGCTTCCTATCGAACAAGGTGTGTTGGGCATTGCGCGAATGACAGGAACCTTCTCGGGAAGACCGCTTTCGATCATCGAGGTAGGAACGGATGCGGCAACGGAAACAATCAACTGGTTGGAAGTGAGCTGCCCGCGGATTTCGCGAATGACTTCTTGCACGACTTGGGGCTTCACGGCGATCAGAATGATGTCCGCGCCCTTGACCGCGGCCTGGTTATCGGTGCCCACCTTGACATTCAGCTTTGCGGCTAGAGTCTTGGCGCGCTCCTCATGCTGCACGGTGGCGCAAGTAAGCTCGCGTGAAAGCAGGTTGTTTTTGAGCAGCGCCTGGAGCAGGATTCCACCCATTTTGCCGGTGCCTAGGAACGCTACTCGTTTTTCGCGGAGTTCAAGTCCCATAATGATGCCTCTGGCGGATCAAGAAGAATTTAGGTTGCAATCGACGACAGTACCCGAAGTCTACATGATACCGGGAGCGGCTTGCGGACGGCGTTCCATCCACTTCCAGGCGGTGGAGACGATTTCGCGCAAGGTTCGCTGGGCTTTCCATTGTAAGAGAGTCTCCGCGCGGCGCGGGTCGGCTACCAACGCGGGTGGATCCCCGGGCCGGCGAGGGCAGAGGCGCAGCGGCACTGGATTGCCGGTCACTTCTTCGACAGCAGCGATGACCTCGCGCACGGAGTGCCCGCGGCCTGTACCTAAGTTCACCGCGAAGGATTCTTTGCCCGCGTGCAAGCGCTCAAGAGCCTTCACGTGTGCATCAGCGAGATCGTTTACGTGAATATAGTCGCGGATGCAGGTGCCGTCGGGGGTTGGGTAATCGGATCCGAAAACCTGCAACTCCGGTCCCTTGCGAGCGGCGGCGCGAAGCGTGAGAGGGATGAGGTGAGTCTCAGGCTCATGCAGTTCGCCGATTTCTCCGCTGTCGTCGGCCCCGGCGGCATTGAAATAGCGCAGGCTTGCGAACCGAAGCGCGTAGGCGCGATCATAGGCTTCCAGCGCCTGCTCGAAAAAAAGTTTGGAGACGCCGTAGGGATTAATGGGCTGCCTTACGGTATTCTCGGCGATGGGGACGCTCGATGGTTCGCCGTAAACCGCACAGGTGGAGGAAAAGATTATCTTTTTCACTCCGGCATCGATGGCGGTGTTCAACAAGGAAAGGCCGCCTTCGACGTTGTTGCGAAAATATTTTCGCGGGTTCGTGACGGATTCGCCGACGTAAGCGTGAGCCGCAAAATGCATGACTGCGTCCACGCGTTGCAGGCATGGGGAAAGGGTAGATGGATCCAGGATGTCGCCCTTAACGAATTCAAACCCGCGCGCCAAAAAGTCATAACCAGTGGAGAGATTGTCGTATATTAGGGGCGTGTGTCCCGCGCGGTGCAATGCACGGGCAATGTGACTTCCGATATAGCCGGCGCCGCCAATTACCAGGACGATCACGCTGCTTTCCTTTCGATGGGTCAGTTGCGACGATCGTATATTTAAACTGTGTTGCCGCCCGACCGAAGAAGAGACAGTGTACACGCGATCCAATCCAAAGATGTAAGGTAATGATGCAACTGAAGACACCTTCGCAGTAGCGATTTAGAACAGAGCGCCCCTGAAAGACCAGGTTAACCTCAAAATGAGCAGAAATTTCGAATTGTTACAGAATGCCAACCGGTCGTTTGAAGTCCTTCAGCCAGAGGTCGAGCCGGAGCCCGAGCCGGAGAGCGCACCAGCGGCTCTGCCAGAGGCTCCTCTCCCTTTGCGGATGGAAGGGGCCGAACTCGACGAACTTACCAGGTTGGTGAACCGTGTCTTTGCGTCGGGCTCAGAATCGCCACGCCAGGTGATGTTCACGGGAACCGAGCCGGATGCTGGCAGCAGCCGGATTTGTGCTCGCACGGCCGAAGTGCTGGCCTCTCACCTCAGCGGAACGGTCTGCGTAGTGGACGCGAATCTGCGTAACCCCGGCCTGCACGAACAATTTGGCATAGAAAACCATTTCGGATTGGCGGATGCATTGCAGCAGGGCGGCAGCATTCGCAAATACTCACGGAGTTTCTTTGGCGGCAAGCTGTGGCTGGTTAGTTCGGGTTCCGCAGTCGAGAATTGGCAGACCCTGATGGCCTCGCGACAAATGCAAACGCGCATGACCGAACTCCGTAAGGAATTCGACCATGTGTTAGTGGACATCCCGCCAGTGAACCTTTTTGCGGAGGGTATCATGCTGGGCAAAATGTCAGACGGGCTCATCTTGGTGCTAAAGGCACATTCGTCCCGACGCGAGGTGGCGCAAAAGGTTGTAAAAGAGCTGAAAGCCGCCAGAGTGCGTCTGTTGGGCGCGATCTTGAACGACCGACGATTTCCGATTCCGAAAGCGATTTATCAGCGCCTGTAGTGACATTCGACTTCTGAGGTGCCGGGGGTAGCGATGACTTATCACAACCTGATTCGAATTAGCGTAATAGCACTCATCTGGGTTTTGCCCAACACGTTGCGGGCGCAAGAGCAGGCGGTCAATGTTGACGCGCACTTTGAGGCTGCGTCCGTCTCCAAGGGTGCGACGGAAACGCCAACGCTGAAGCTGCGCAACCCGCGCTATCAGTTGTGCAAGGGTGACGTGGTCGAATTGAACTTTCCGATCACTCCGGAATTCAACCAGACCCTTACTGTGCAGCCGGATGGCTTTATCGCTCTGCGCGATGTTGGGGACCTGCACGTGGAGGGTCAAACCATACCGGAACTTACCCAAACGCTGAGGAACGCGTATAAGGACATTCTGCACGATCCGGCAATTTCAATCGTATTGAAAGAATTTGAGAAGCCGTACTTCATCGTGGGAGGTCAGGTTGGCAAACCCGGGAAGTACGATCTGCGCGGGGACACGACCGTGGTTCAGGCGCTAGAAATCGCTGGTGGCATGACTGAGGCGTCCAAGCACTCTTCAGTTTATTTGTTCCGCCGCGTGTCGAACGATTGGACCGAGACCACCAAGCTGGATGTGAAGAAAATGATGCACAGCGGCGATCTGGCGGAGGACTTGCATCTCCGGCCGGGGGACATGGTGTACGTTCCGAAAAATACCTTCTCGAAATTGTCGAGATTTATCCCTACTCCGAACGTAGGGACATTTATCCCATTACCCACACCTTAACCTGATGGGAATCCAGGCAGGGTGGCGGAAGACGGCGACAAACTTAGGGGGCAACCACTTATGGAACAACAAAACCTAACCGATCAAGAAAGCACTGGGGTCCGGTCCCTTTCATTGCGGGATCTAGCGGCCGTTCTGTTTCGACACAACAGATTGATGGCTGTGGCTTTCGCTGGAATCCTGACGGGAGCGGTTGTGGTAGCGGCGCTGCAGGCCAATCTGTATCTATCGCACATGAAGATTTTGGTGAAGCGTGAGCGCATTGATCCTGTGGTGACTGCCCAAACCGCTACGGTCCAACAGTCCTCCACTCCGGTAAGCGAAGAGGAGTTAAATTCGGAGGTGGAGTTACTCAAGAGCTCTGATGTACTTGAAAAGGTCGTGATCGGTTCCGACCTGCAGAAGCCGAAAGGCAATTTCCATTGGGATAAGCTGTTTTCGCTGGGCAAGAAGACTGGCGCGGCGCAGGCTGCGGCGGAGCAGGTAAGCATTGCGAAAGCGGTCGAAAAGCTTGCGAAAGACCTCAAAATAAGCGTAGTCAAGAAAACGGACCTCATCAGCGTCGACTACGAATCGCCGGATTCGAAACTAGCGGCTCGAGTTCTGAATAACCTGGCTAATTCGTACCTGGAGAAGCACGTAGAAGTGCACCGTCCTCCGGCTGCCCTGGATTTCTTTCAGCAAGAGGCCAAGCGATATCAGGCTGGGTTAGCCGATGCTGAGGCGCGCCTGGTGGAGTCGACGAAAAACGGGGCGGTTTCTGCCCAACAGCAGAAAGACAGTGCGCTGCAAAAGCTGGCGGAGTTTGAGGCGACTGCTCGACAAACACAAGAGGCCATTGCGGAGACGCAGCAGCGAATTCACACGCTCGAGGCGCAGGCGACATCGACTCCAGCCCGAATGGTGACGCAGGTGAAAGATTCAGACGACAGCGTTCTTTTGTCTGGGCTACGTTCAAATCTGTTGACGCTGGAGTTGAAGCGCACGGAATTGCTGGAGAAATTCGAGCCTACGTATCGATCGGTTCAGGAAGTGGATGCCCAGATCGCACAGACGCGTTCCGCGCTCGAGGCCGCGGAAAAATCGAAATTGCACGACGAAACCACCGATCAGGACCCCACTTTCGCGTGGGTTAGGGGTGAGCTGGCGAAAGCCAAAACCGACCTGGCTGGTTATCAAGCCAAAGAGGCTGCGGCTGTTCAGGCTGTCTCCGCTTATCGAGAAACCGCCCGGGAGCTGGAGCAAAAAGAGGTTGAGCAGAGCGATTTGATGAGGAACGTGAAGACGGGCGAAGAGAATTACATGCTCTACCTGCAGAAGGAGGAGGAGGCGCGGATCTCGGAAGCTCTCGACCGTCGACGAATCATTAACGTGGCGATTGCCGAACCCCCGATGGCGCCCTCTTTGCCCTCCAACCCGCGCTATTTGACGGTGCTGATGGGCGGTATCCTCGCGCTCTTTATTAGTGTTGGCCTGGCCTTCGTCGCGGAACAAGTGGACCCGACGTTCAGGACGCCCGATGAAGTCAGGAGTTTTCTGGATATCCCAGTTTTCGCTTCGCTTCCACTGAACGGTCACAACGGTACCAACGGCCACAACGGGCATAACGGTCACAACGGCAATAACGGTCGCAACGGTGCGAGCTCCAATCCCCAGAAGGTTCCGACATCAGAAACTTACACTTCCTGAATTTCGCTACACGGGCTACCCCGGCGCCAGCGCGCCGGGAGGAGCCTTAAGACCAGCGCAAACTTCCCCTACCGTATTCGACCCCTACGGACCTACCTAGTGCTGGAACGCCGCGGAGCCCCCCACCCGCTGACGGGTCATACCTGCTGAAGAGTACTTTCAACGTTCGAGGCTATTTCATGTCCACGATTCGACGCAGAATTCTGTCAGATGCCCTCAAGCTGTTTGATTTGGCGGTCATGGTTCTCGCCTTCGCTTTGGCTACGGTGCCGGCGCTTGGCGTGGGCCGAAACATCTCGATCGCCCAGTTTTTTTCTATACGGGTGAAGCTGCAAAATCTCATCATTTTTTTCGGACTGCTGATCCTATGGCATGTCCTGTTCTCGATCTTCGGCTTGTATGTCTCGCATCGCATGTCCAGCCGTGCGGCTGAGTGCGCCGATGTGGCGAAGGCCACAGCTCTGGGGAGCCTGGGTCTGTGGACTGCGGCTGCTCTATTTCACATCACGATGGCCCCGCCTCCGTT
The DNA here is from genome assembly GCA_035566655.1 of Candidatus Dormiibacterota bacterium. Classification (GTDB taxonomy): domain Bacteria; phylum Acidobacteriota; class Terriglobia; order Terriglobales; family Acidobacteriaceae; genus Sulfotelmatobacter. The sequence continues at coordinate 39,018 of DATMQT010000018.1, read as the reverse complement.
CATAATCGTTTTTTTCGTCATGAGCACGGGGATGCTGGCCTGTAGCCGGCTGGCCTTGCGAATGGTATTGGCGCAAGCCCGGGTGCGTGGGCGAAATTCCCGCAATGTGCTGATCGTTGGAACCAGCCGGCGGGCGGTTGAGTTTGCCGAGAAACTCCAGGCCAGCCCGCAGCTGGGCTATCGTCTCATCGGGTTTGCCGACCGGCACTGGGATGGAATCGATCAATTTCACCGAACCTGCCACTCCCTGGCGTGCGACCTGGATGGCCTTCCCGCATTCCTGCGCACGAACGTGGTGGACGAGGTGGTGATGGCCCTGCCTATTCGCTCCTTCCATGCCGACGCTTCCCGGGTTGCCGCCCTATGTGAAGAGCAAGGTATTATCTTGCGCCTGCCCTCCAACCTGTTCAATTTGAAGCTGGCGCGCTCAGGTGCGGAGGAGTTGGCAGACAACCCGTCTATTACGCACTACACGGGGGCGATTGAGGGCTGGCCGGTAGTGATGAAACGAGTCCTGGATTTCTGCCTGGCCCTGGCCGCCCTGATCGTGATTTCTCCGGCGCTAGTGCTGGTGGCGATAGCGATCAAGCTTACGTCGCCTGGCCCCGTCTTCTTTACGCAGAAAAGAATCGGGCAAAATAAAAGGAAGTTCACCATTTACAAGTTCCGCAGCATGGCCCTGGATGCGGAACATAAGATGCGGGAAGTGGAACACCTCAACGAGCTCAGCGGTCCGGTCTTCAAGATCAAACACGATCCCCGCGTCACCCCGGTGGGAAGGTTCCTGCGCAAGACCAGCCTCGACGAACTGCCGCAGCTGATCAATGTCTTGAAGGGCGACATGAGCCTGGTGGGGCCGCGTCCGATGTCTGTCCGCGATTATGAACTTTTCAGCGAGGACTGGCATCGCCGCCGCTTCAGCGTGCGCCCGGGAATCACTTGCCTCTGGCAGGTCAACGGACGGAACTCTATTCCTTTCGAGAAATGGATGGAGCTCGACATGCAATACATCGACAAATGGTCTCTTTGGCTGGATTTGAAGATTCTCGCCAAAACGATCCCAGCCGTCTTACGAGGATCTGGTGCCGCATAGCTCGGCTGGACAAATGCTCACTCAATCATGAGGAATATTTCGGTGCAACCGACTCCGCTACGATGTGAAGTGGTTAGCGACTTTCGTCGTTTGCAGGAGCTGTCCTCAGAATGGACACGGCTTTGGCGGAGCGATTCTCAGGCAGAAATCTTCCAAACTCCAGAATGGGCGATGGCCTGGTGGTGTTCCTTCGGTCAGAGTTGCACTCTTTGTTCACTGATCGTATTTGCCGGGGATGAGGTTGTCGGCATAGTTCCCCTGGTAAAGCGTGATGGAGTGATCCGGTTTCTCGGCACTCCAGAAGCCGATTATGCGGACATAGTTTGCGATGAGAAATGGGCGGAGGAAGTGCTTGCAGCCGCATTCAAGACTCTGCAAGAGTCGGTCACCGAATGGAGCGAGTGCGTCTGGCAACATCTTTCAAAGGACTCCCGGGTCATGCGCCACTACCGGGCCTTGCCTCGGCAGTTACTTGGCAACCTCCATTGCGTGCCCACCGAGAGCTATCAAACGATTCTGCTTAAGGATAACCGCGATGCTGTATTTAGCTCGCTCCTGGGAAAGAAGCATACCCGGCGCCGCCGGAACAAATTGCAAAAAGCCGGCCAGTTACAATTTCGCGACATACAAACGCAGCAAGCGGCAGAAACCTGTCTCAACGATTTCTTCCGTCATCATGTTCGCCGGCATGCGGCTATTGGAAGACAGAGCGTCTATGTTGCACCAGAGTCTTGCCAGTTCGTAAGGACGCTCTTCGAGAAACTAGGACCGGCGGCGCGTTTCGGTGTATTGGAGCTCGACGGACGTCCACTGGCCTGGCACTTTGGGTTTCAAGTGAATGGGAAGTTCCTGCTTTACCAGCACACGTTTGATTTGGATGCGTCGGAGTATACCCCCGGAGAGCTGCTGCTGTGGAATTTATTCGAGTACGCCAGGGATCACGTCGCGAGAGAATTTGATTTCGGCAAGGGCAGCGAACCTTACAAGAGTCGTTTTTCGAACCACTCGCGAGAAACATTTTCCTTATTCGCAGAGCCTGTGGGTTTGAATGGGCGTGCGAGAGGTTTGGTACGAAGGCTTCAAGCCCACCTCTTGCCGTATGTGTTGGAGACGAAACAAATTGCCAAGAGCCACCGCCCAACGCTGCGAGCCTTTCGTTCGATTCGAAAGTGGGTGCTGAGCAAGCACGGTGGGGCTCGAAAAAGTGAAGAGAATGGCGCCCTCGTAAACGATGGCCATTCCCTCACGGAAGAAAAGTTCGGTAGTACTGTTGGCAGGAAGAGATCAGCTAACGTAATTTCCTCCGAAACGCCGCAAACGGTGAACGAAGACTCTCAAGTCGGGGCGCAGAGCGACAGATCGAACCACTGAATCCTTATGAGTGAACTTAACCTAGAGCAAGACGCCGTTGATGTGGCGGCCGCCAGTGGCGAGGCGAGGATCGAGAAGCATCTGTCGGGCGACGACTCGGTTGAACAGGAGGTCGCCTATTGGCGCCAAAAGCTGGGGGGGATTCCTGCCATCCTGGAGCTGCCCACGGACCGCCCCCGGCTGCCAGTGCAAACGTTTCGCGGTGCGCGTGAATCCAGCGTTCTCCCCAGAAACTTGAAACAGGCGCTCGAAGCGTTGGGCGAGCAGGAAGGCGTCTCGCTATTCGTGGTGCTTCTGTCTGCGTTTCAGACCTTGCTGACACGATACACACGACAGGACGACATCGTAGTCGGAGTTGCGATGCAGGGCTGCGACGAAGACGACGCTCAGGAATTGAACCAGCGTTTCGGCGCCAGCATCGCGATTCGCACGGATGTAAGCGGCGACCCAACATTTCGGCAGTTACTATCACGCGTCAAGAACGACGCGAATAGCGCACGCGAGCATCAGAATGTGCCATGGGAGCGTGTAGTGGAAGCGGTGCAGCCCGATCGGGACGCCAGCCGCCATCCCGTGTTCCAGGCGCTGTTTTCACTGGAAGACGCGCAGTTTCCTCTGGAGTCAGGGGAGATTTCGGATCCGGGGAGAGACAGTGTGGCGCTGGAAGTAGATCTGCAGCTTCAGATGCTGTATGGACCCGAGGGTCTCTCAGCAGATTTCACTTACTGCACTGACCTCTTTGACGCCGCAACGATTGTCCGGATGGCCGGACACTTCCGGAAGCTGCTTGAGGGCATCGTCGAGAATCCGGACGAGACCGTGTGGAGGCTTCCTCTGCTGACCGATGCGGAACGACACCGCCTGGTGATCGAATGGAACAACACTGGAATGGACTACGCCAGGGACCGGTGCGTTCATCAGCTTTTCGAGGCGCAGGCGGCTCGAACTCCAAACGCCACCGCAGTGGTTTTTGGACAGGAGAGCCTGACTTACGGCGAACTCGAAGGGCGGGCAAACCAGCTGGCAAATCACTTGGCCAAGCTGGGGGCGAGTCCCGACAGCCTGGTGGGTATATGTCTGGAACGCTCTTTGGAGATGGTGGTGGGCCTGTTGGGAATTCTCAAGTCTGGTGCTGCTTACGTGCCGCTTGATCCCGCCTACCCACGCGATCGCGTCGCGTTCATGCTGGAAAACGCAGAAGTACCTCTGCTGCTCACGCAAGCGCAGCTCAGAGAAAGCTTGCCCAGCACGGCCTCCGGAACCGTTCTTATCGACTCGGACTGGCCGGAAATCGCCGAGCAGAGTCAAGAGAGTCCCGCGCTGACGCTTAATCCCGAGAACCGCGCCTATGTGATCTACACTTCCGGTTCCACAGGCAAACCCAAGGGAGTTGAAATACCGCATCGCGCGGTTGTGAATTTCCTGAGCACGATGGCGGAGCGGCCGGGAATGACAGCAAGTGACCGGCTGCTGGCTGTGACAACGCTCTCATTTGATATCGCGGGGCTGGAGATCTATCTGCCGCTGACGCAGGGGGCGTCGGTTGAGATCGTCAGCCGCGAAGTTTCCACGGACGGTCATCAACTGCTGGAAAAGCTTGTGGGCTCAGGCGCAACGGTGATGCAAGCCACCCCGGCAACCTGGCGAATGCTGCTGGAGGCGGGATGGGCGGGCGATCCTGGACTCAAGATTCTGATCGGCGGGGAAGCTGTGTCGCAAAAGCTGGCCAACCAACTGCTTCAAAAATCTGCCTCTGTGTGGAATGTATACGGCCCCACCGAGACCACGATCTGGTCCACTCTGTCGAAGCTTGACGCTGGACCGAGTGCAGTCTCGATTGGACGGCCGATCGGCAACACCGAGATTTTCATCCTGGACAAGATGCTGCAGCCAGTCCCCATCGGAGTTGCAGGCGAGCTGCACATCGGCGGCGACGGCTTGGCGCGTGGTTACCTCAAACGGCCTGAGCTTACGGCAGAGAAATTTATCGTCCACCCCCTGAACCCTGATCCCAAAGCGCGCCTGTACAAGACGGGAGACCTGGTGCGCTATCTGCCCGACGGCAATATCGAATTTCTGGGGCGGATCGATCATCAAGTGAAGATTCGCGGTTTCCGCATCGAGTTGGGCGAGATTGAAGCAGTGTTGAGGCAACACCCCGCGATCAATGAGACAGTAGTGCTAGCGCGGGAGGATACCCCTGGGGACAAGCGCGTGGTGGCTTATTTTGTGCCAACTCGAGATGCAGCTCCGACGACTGCGGAACTGCGCTCTTTCTTGAAAGAGAAGCTTCCCGAGTACATGCTCCCCTCCGTTTTCGTGACTTTGAAAAGCATGCCCCTGACCCCGAATGGTAAGGTCGACCGGCGCGCGCTGCCCGCGCCAGATCAGGCAAACCTCGCGCCAACGGGAACATTTGCCGCGCCTAAGGATGACGTCGAGTCCCAGTTGGTCCAGATGTGGGAGAGCGTTCTAGGTGTGCGGCCGATTGGCGTCAGGGATAACTACTTCGAACTCGGTGGACATTCCCTGGTGGCAGTCAAGTTGATGAACCGCATCGAGGAGGTTTTCGGAAAGACCCTGCCGATCGCCACACTTCTTGAGGCCCCAACCATCGAGCTACTAGCTGCGATTCTTCGCCGAAAGGGATGGACACCTCCGTGGTCTTGTCTGGTGCCAATTCAAACTGGCGGTTCAAAAGCGCCGTTTTTCTGTATCCACGGAATTAATGGCGCGGTGGTGCGGTTTCACGATCTCTCGCAATACCTGGGATCGGACCAACCTTTCTATGGCCTGCAGGCGCAGGGACTGGATGCGGGGCACGAGTGTCACACGCGAACCGAAGAGATGGCGTCGCACTATATCAAAGAAATACGCCGGGTTCAGCCGCAAGGGCCCTACTTTCTTGGAGGCTACTCCTTTGGCGGCGTGATCGCTTTCGAGATGGCGCAGCAGTTGGCAGCGCAAGGGCAAGAAGACTCGGTGGTGGTGCTGTTTGACACGAACTTTCCTCAGCGCAAGCCTGCCGCGATCTCGCGCAAGGCGGCATTGCTCACTCCGTTTCGGGCTCCTGCGTCAGAGCGGTGGGGATATGTTTGGCGGATCCTCAGGGCCCCTATTCGCATGATTGAAATACGGCGGCACGTTGCCCGACTGCCAGGCATCGTCAAGAAGGTCCGAGAGGCGTGTCTGCTGGCTGAAAGCAACTACACGCCGCGAGGTTATTCTGGACGAGTGATTATGTTCCGGTCCAATCACAAGCCGCTGGGTCAATTGTGCGATCCGCGAGCGGGTTGGAGTGAATGCGTTACTGGCGGCTTAGAGGTTTATGAAATCGCGGGCAATCACGAGAATATTCTTCTCGAACCGCAAGTTCGATGTGTTGCCGAGCACTTGAAGACTTGTCTGGATGAGGCACGAGTGGCCCGCCAGATTTCACCTGCGAAAACTTCCAATTGAACAAGGACGGTTAAGTGACCGGATCAACACTTCAAGAACCACCCGCACGGCCGAAGCCCATCGCAGGAGAAGGTGCGAACTCCCGCGGCCGCTTCTCTTTGGCAAAGATCTTGTCCTTCGATCCCGGGCGTATGCAGCGGAAGCTGATTCCATGGGCGATGAAGGGCGGGCTGGCCCTGCTGGACCAGGGGGTTTTTGCAGGATCCAATTTTGTGATGAGCATCCTGCTGGCCCGGTGGCTGTCACCCGAGCAATACGGTATGTATGCGGTCGCATTCGCCGTGCTTCTGTTCCTCCTGAACTTTCATCAGGGTTTGATGCTGGAGCCCATGTTGGTTTTTGGCAGTTCGGTGTATCGCGACTGTCTCCGGGGTTATGTAAAGGCCCTGCTTCTGCTTCATGTAGGCATCAGCCTGGCGATGGTGTTCGGCCTGTTTGCGTCAGCGGCTATTATTTTCAAGCTGGGACCGGCAAGCAGCCTGCCCGGTGCGTTGGTCGCTGTCGCTTTCACGGCTCCCACAGTCTTATTGTTCTGGATGGTGAAGCGAACTTTTTATTTGAAGCTCTCGCCCGCGCCGTCGGCCATCGGAGCAATTCTCTACTGCGTCCTGATCCTGGGAGGGCTGTATTTTCTTTATCAGCATAATCGCATTTCGACGCTGTCCGCTTTCTTGCTGATGGGATTTGGCAGCTTGGTTACCAGCATTCTACTGCTCGCCTATCTGTCATCGCGGCTTCCGCCAAGCGCGAATCCTCCCAGCTTAGCGGACACATGGCGGCGTCATTGGCGCTATGGCCGGTGGGCCTTAGCCGCAAACGCCATGATGTGGGTTCCGATCAACGTGTTCTACCCATTCCTGAGCAGGTTTTCCGGCTTAGCCGAGGCGGGTGAATTAAAGGCACTGATGAATTTTGCCGCACCCATGTTGCAGGCTTGCGCCGCGCTGCACACACTGATGCTCCCATATTCCGCTCGCGTGCTGCAGGAGCGCGGACCGGCTGGCGTCAGCGTCCTCCTGAAGCGAATGACCTTGCTTTGTGTTGGGTGCGCCGTGCCTTATTGGGTTGTGCTGCTTCTATTCCAAGGGCCGGCCTTTCGCGTGCTTTACTCTGGCCGTTACACGGAGGTCGCGTATTTACTGCCGGTGGTTGCACTGGCATCGGTGGCTGGCAGCGCGTTTTTCGGCCCGTCTATTGTGTTGCGGTCGATGGAGTCACCACGTTTGATTTTTGCCGCGGTTGCGGTTTCGAGCTGCGTCGCCGTGGCAGTCGGCATCCCGCTCACTCGAGCCTGGGGATTACGAGGAGCGGTATGGAGCATTGTTTTGTCGGAAGCGCTGGCGTTTGTGGCGGCGGTTGTCCTGCTTCGCCTCAAGGCCCGGCGGTTTTCCGAAATAGCCCCGACCTTGGTAGCGGTGCCGGCGAATGATTAGTGCACTTTTAGCAGAAACCAAGTAACCGAGTAAGGGCAAGAGTTTCGCGACGACATCTTCAGAATTCACTTCAAGGATAAAACCAATCATGCTTCGAACCTACCGATTATTGCGTGCGAAAGCGGCGAGAACCAGACTTCGTGTGCCCCGGGTGTGGTCCTGGCACGTGGGGCTCAAACCGCAAGATATTTTTCAGGCCTCTTATCCACGTTCTGGCAGCACCTGGCTGCGCTTTATACTCTGTCAAATATTGCAAGGGGAAGAAGCCGGATTTGGAAAGATCGACAAGTGCATACCCGAGATTCATCAGCACAGAGGGGTCCCGCCGATTTTGCCGGGGGGTGGTAGATTGATCAAAACTCATGAGCAGTATCGCAAGGAATACACCCGGGCTGTTTTGCTGGTTCGCGATATCAGGGACGTTATACTTTCCAGCCACGCGAGGTCTGTGGAACTGGGTCTGGCTCCGCTGGTTTCAAAAGGCGATTTTGACAGCTTCATGATGGCGATGCTTGAGGGTACGGCTCTGCAAATGGGCTCCTGGCAGGAACACACGCGGACGTGGCTGGATTCGCCGCTGGCGAAAAATGGCAATTTGATGGTGGTCCGGTATGAAGATCTTCGACAAAAGCCGGAGCAGTCGCTGGGACAATTGCTGGAATTTCTGGGCGTCAGCACCGATTTGCGAGTCATCCGAAAAGCCGTCGAAGACAATTCCTTGCAGCAGATGCGCGCAAAAGAGGATAAGGCGAGGAGAGCTGGAGAGCAGACGGCTCTGCTCGAAGCTAAGAAGAGCATCGGAGAAGAGGGGCGTTTTGTGCGCAAGGGCGCCGTGGGGGGATGGCGCGCCAAGCTGACGGACGCCCAGATAAAGATCATCGACCAGTATGCGGGCGATGTGCTCACGACTCTGGGGTACGAGACCGGACTGGTTGAAGAACGGCGGCACGAATCGACGATCTCAACCCTCAGTATCTAGCTTTTCATCCTCGCTTCCCAGGACTCCAGGAAAATGCCAGACACAGTGACGAATTCGAGCGCCAGCCTTAGATCGAGCCCCCGCCTCGGGAGAATCGATCTACGCCATGTGGGTTGGTTTTCACTGTTTGTATTGGCAGGCTGCGTGGCAACCCTTAGTCCCGATTTCTGGCTCGGTTGCCTTGCCGCTTTATCCGTGCTGGCGATCTGCAGGCTGGTGTTTGTATATGTCGGACGTGCGGGCCTGGAAACATGGCAGGCCATTGCGCTTGCCATTCTAAGCGGCTACATAGTGTTGAATTACGGCTTCGAAAATGTCGCGATCCACGCCGGTTCGTTCCCCATCCTCATCACCTACGGGATGATATATGCGTCGCTGGCTGTGGCAATTTTTGCCCACCGGCGTGAGCTGAGGAAAGCGCTACAGGAACCGGCCATGCTATGTGTCTTAGGCCTGCTTGCTATGGCATTGTTCCATCTGCTCACGGATATTCTCGCCTACGGAAGTTTGGCTTTTCGCGACGCCACCATGTGTTTCGACGGTGTTTTCCTGCTCATGGGGCTGCTGTGGGCGAGGAAGAGCGATAGTCCTCGCTTCCTGGCAAAGTGGCTGCTGCTGGTCTTCGTCGTGAATATGCCGTATAGCTTCACTCTTCCCTGGGCTGAGAAGTTCTGGTCCTGGTCGCCCCAGAGCGGCGCTTTTCTGCCGGTCCCGATACTGGGAAATTACCGTGGCACCGGCGATTGGCTGCTGGCGGGGGCGACGTTTTGCATCTGCGTCGGTAGCTACGTGATCAGCCGCCCGCGCTGGTTGATGCCTGTTCTCGCGCTGGCACAATTGCTGGGAATCGCCATCACCCAGGTCCGACGAATGTACCTGTGTATTGTGGTTGTTGTCCTTATTCTTATCCTGGCCGGCGAAATCAAGAAATTCGCGAGACTTTTCATCCTGGTTCCAGCAGCCGTCGTGGTGCTTTTCCTCGCGACCAGCCTGGGCGGACTTGAAATCACGGGCCGTATCGGTCCGGTGAACCTCGAATTTTTCGAAGACCACCTGCGAAGCATTTCCGGCGCCGAGAACACACCCGGCAGCGATCCTCAGACTCGTGTCATCATGGGGAAGCAAGCCTTTGAGCATTTCCTCGCCCACCCGATCGTCGGCGAGGGCTTCGGTCTACCGGTAGTGAACGTGATTGACGGGGACAATGGCACGGCAACGCGAACTCCGCACAACTCAACCATGACCTACCTGGCAAGGCTGGGGGGAATTGGATTCACTCTGTGGGTTGCGTTTCATGTGTGCATTTTGACGAGATTTGCTTACGTCTACCGACAGCGACGTTCCTGCGACAAGCAACTGTACGCCTTCCTTTTATGGTTTTTTCTGTTCTACGTAGTCTTTATGGTGGGTAGTTTTGTGGAGTCTCCATTCGAGTATCCGGCACATGCGATTCCATTTTATTTCTTGATGGGATTCGCTCTGGGCTTGATTCGTTGGCACCTCTCCCCCAAGAAAAAAGGGGAACAGCAATTGGCCACGTTGAGTAATGTTGAGAAAGCCTACTCGTAATTCGTTTTGACCAGTCGGAACATTTCGGGGAAGCCGACAGAGATGGAAAGACCAAGAATCGTAACCACGAGTTGGGATGATGGGGACCGACGTGATCTGAGACTCGCCGAGCTCCTCCGATCCAGGCAGATTCGAGGTACTTTCTATGTTCCGATTACTCCCTATATGGGACGCCCCGCGCTTAACCATGCCGAGTTGAGGGCGCTGTCGTCTGAAGGTTTTGAAATCGGTGCGCACGGATTTTCGCACAAGCACCTCTGGAAGCTGTCTCCGGAAGAATTGGCGGAGGAAATAAATCCCTGCAAGCCAATCCTGGAGGACATCTTAGGAACGGAAGTTCGGATGTTCTGTTATCCCAGAGGCCGGTACGATTCGAACGTAGTGCGGGCTGTGAAAGAGGCTGGCTATTGGGGAGCGCGAACGGTGCGCATGCTGGCAACGGGTTCGGAGTTCGACCCTTTCGAGGTACCGACAACTGTGCAGGTAGTGCCGCATCCCCGGTTCAATTACGTCAAGAACGTCGCGCGGGCACGAAAGATGGAGGGCGTGCCAGTCTTCTTTGCACAGATGACGAGGCTCGGCAACTGGATCGAACTCGGCAAAAGGCTCTTTGATTCAGTCTTGCAAAATGGTGGGATTTGGCATCTATGGGGCCATTCGTGGGAGATCGACGAACTGGGTCTGTGGAAGGATCTGGAAGAAATGCTGGACTACGTATGCAACAGGGAAGGCGTGACGTACATTCCTAACTGGGAATTGATTCCGGTTTCCTGCGGGCAAACAGCCGAGCATGCCAAAAGAATTGGAGCTTATGAAAATAATCATCGTTCATAACAAGTACAAGCAGCAGGGCGGCGAGGATGTAGTTTTCGACCAGGAGTGCCAGCTCTTGGAGCGGGCCGGTCACGAGGTTCAGGCCTACTGTCGAAGTAATTTTGAAATTGACGCCTATCCGGGAGTTAAACGGTTAGTGCTGCTGCAAAAGGCGATCTGGTCTGAGGACACTTATAGGAATTTTAGCGAGATGCTGCGGCGGGAGAAGCCGGACGTGGTCCACGTTCACAACACCTGGGTCATGATCTCGCCATCGATTTACCAGGCGTGCAAAGACGCGAGCGTTCCAGTGGTACAGACATTTCACAATTACAGGCTCATGTGCCCGGCCGGAACCTTTTTTCGGGAAGGCAAAACCTGCGAAGAATGCCTGGACCATGGCCAATGGAGGAGCGTGCTCCACGGCTGTTATCGCGACTCCCGGCTCACCACCGCCGGAATGGCAATCACGCTGGCCACACATCGATGGAAGGGCACGTGGGCCGGCATCGACTGCTACATCGCCCTTAGCGAGTTTTCCCGAAAGCAATTCCTAAGAGGTGGGTTCCCAGCCGAAAAGCTGTTTGTCAAGCCCAACTTCGTGCATCCCGATCCCGGGATGTGCACGGAAAAGGGGAACTATGCGTTGTTTATTGGCAGGCTCTCTCCGGAGAAACGAGTCAGTACTGTATTAGCCGCCTGGAATCAACTTAGCAGTCCGATTGAGCTCCACATTGTTGGAGGCGGTCCTGAGGCCGATCAATTGAAGGAACAGGCTGCGCGTCAGGGCCTTACGAACGTTCATTTTGAAGGACACTTACCTCGAGAGAAGGGGCTTGCGTTTTTACGGCGGGCGCGTTTCCTGGTCTTTTCGAGCGAGTGGTACGAGAACTTCCCGGTGACCATTGCCGAGGCCTTTGGCTGCGGCGTTCCGGTCATCTGCTCCCGAATGGGCGCAATGCAGGAGATCATAGATGACGGTCGTACCGGCTTGCATTTCACTCCGGGAGATGCCGAGGATTTGGCCGCGAAAGTCGAGTGGGCCTGGACTCACCCAGAGCGTATCGAGGAAATGGGAAGAGAAGCGCGGCGGGAATACGAAAACAAATACACGGCAGAGAAGAATTATCCCATGCTGATGGAAATCTATCGACATGCGCTTGCGGGGCGAGATTCGCAATCGAGGGATCTTGAGTTCGAAGAAGGTCACCCCGATTCCTCCGATGCTGCTGACCGAACTCCAGCTGTTGAAATCAATTCTTGAGACTGAGCGTTCTAAAGCTCGCCAGCAAATCGCTTTGAATTCCTTGATCTATCGTGCTTGAGCCAATCCAAAAACATGCGCAGGGTGGTGGCGTGAATCAGGCTCGTGTAAGTGATGCTCCGCAGAGAGACAGAGCGGCAAAGATGGACAATATCGAAATCTCGAGCACGCGCTGGTATTTATCACGGTTAGCTTCCATGCAGCCGGCGGAGATTGTGTGGCGGGCGCGCTCTGCGGCGAGGCTGCCTCTGGATTGGGTACTCTCGAAGAAAAAAACAGCTGTGCCCACACCCCGTTGGACACCGCTGCGGCCCGGGTCATACCCAGTACAACTGCACGGTAGCGGTGCGCCGATGGAAAACATTCGTGTGTTCGAGATCGAATTCCCGGTGGGATTCGAGTTTGATTGGCATCGGGATTACCGCTACGGAAGGCAAGTGGAGCGCTGCTTCGCCGGTGCGCTGAATATCCGAGATACCTCGGTAGTGAGCGATATCAAGTACGTGTGGGAGCCGAGCCGGCACCAGCATCTCTCCGCATTGGCATTTGCGGCGAACGCTGAACAACATGCGGATTACATCGTACGGGCGCTTCGTTCCTGGCTGGACGCGAGCCCCTATCTTCACGGCGTGCATTGGACCAGCAGCCTGGAACTAGCTGAGCGGATAATGTCATGGGCTCTGTTGTATCCGCGTATCGCCGACCATGTCGCGCGCGATGGGGAATTCCGCCGGCTCTGGCTCGATTCGATTTACCAGCACCTGGCGCGCATCTCGCGCAAACTGAGCTTGTACTCTTCGGCCAATAACCACCTGATTGGCGAACTGGTCGGCCTGTTTGTGGGAGCGTCATGCTTCGACTTCTGGCCGGAGTGCAGCGACTGGCGCAAGCTCGCGCAGAAATTGCTGGAGCGCGAAATTCGCCTTCAGGTTGGAGAAGACGGCGTTGATCGCGAGCAGGCGATGTCGTACCACCTCTTCACGATGGAATTGTTCCTGCTTGCCTTCGCCATCGGCCGGAACACGAACTGTCCCTTTAGTGCAGGATATGCGAATCGGTTGCGAGGGATGGCCGGGTTTCTCGATACAGTGGCGACGTCGAGCGGCGACCTACCGTGGTACGGGGATTCCGACGATGCGCGCGGGTTTGTGTTGGCGGACGCTGAGAGCGCGCTGGAAGTTTCCATGCAACTGGCGGGTTTACTTTTTGACGAACCTCAATGGCTGCGTTTCAGCAAGACGGCCACGGCGGCGACGCGAGCGCTCGTTCCGGGCTTGACCGCTAATCTCGATCACGTCGCGCAGCTCCCGGCCAAACCCCGCGATCTGTTTCCTGACGCCGGGCTGGCTTGTGTGCGCAGCGACGACGGGAACGTACGTCTCCTGATGGATTTTGGTCCACTCGGGTTCACGAGCATAGCGGCGCATGGCCATGCGGACGCATTGTCACTGTGGCTGGCTATCGACGACGAATATTTCCTTGCCGATTCCGGTACCTATGCCTACCATTCGCATCCTGAGTGGCGGACATTTTTTCGCAGCACGGCGGCACACAATACCGCTCGCGTGGATGGTCGAAACCAGTCGGAAATGGCGGGCCGCTTTCTTTGGAGCGCGAAGGCGAATGCGCGCCTGCTGCGGTTCGAAAGAAGTGCCGAACAGGTGGTGATCGAAGCCGAACACGACGGCTACGCGCGCTTGCAAGATCCCGTTACCCACCGGCGCAACCTCTGTTTCGATCGTACAAACGGCGATGTCTCCATCGAAGACAGTTTTCAATGCAGCGGCCGGCACGAAGTTGAGCTGTTCTTTCATATGCATGAAGAAGCCGCTGTGCTGGGCGTCAAGGATGGCGAGACTCAGGTGAGCTGGCGCGGGCGAAACATCGTGTTCTCTTCCCCGGATCGCAATAGCCGCTGGGAGATCGTTCGCGGCTCGGAAAATCCCCGACTCGGCTGGCGCTCGCGCCGGTTCAATCAAAAACTGCCAATCGCTACGCTGCGCATTAGCGCAGAAATCGATGGCCCAACCACAATCCGCACTCATCTGAGGGTCAACTCATGAATATCAGCATCGTCGGTCTCGGCTACGTAGGTGCAGTATCGGCCGCATGCCTGGCCGATACAGGACACAACGTCTGGGGCGTTGACATCAACGCCGATAAGGTACGCATCATCAACGAAGGCAGGTCGCCGATTGTTGAGAGCGGACTGGCCGATAAAATTGCGCGTGGGCGAGAGAGCGGTTGCCTGTGCGCAACGGTAGACATTGGACAGGCGCTGCGTGAAACGGAGTTGTGCTTCGTAGCAGTGGCCACTCCGAGTCGCGCCAACGGGCAGATCGATCCCGCGCATCTGTTTCGCGCCTGCAAGCAGATTGCGGAGGCCCTTTCAAAACTCCGCAGGAAGCAGACTGTGGTCATCCGCAGCAGCGTATTGCCGTCCGTCTTCGACGAGTGCCTGAGAATATTTGATTCGAAAGCGCCAGGCCTGGTGGAGTTGTGCGCCAATCCGGAATTCCTGAGAGAGGGCACTGCGATCCGCGACTTCGAGGAACCCCCGTTCACCATTCTAGGTACAAACGCCGCGGCCGCGGAAGCGATTCTGCGCTCACTCTATTCCGAACAGTCAGCCCCGATTTTCGTGCTCGAGCCAAGAGAAGCCTTGATGGTGAAATACGCGAGCAATGCCTTCCATGCTTTGAAGGTTGCTTTCTCGAATGAAATCGCCGCCGTTTGTCAGCAAACCGGACTCAACGCGGAAGCGGTAATGAATGTCTTCTGCAACGACACGAAGCTCAACATCTCGCGGCGTTATCTCATGCCGGGCTTTGCCTTCGGTGGCTCCTGCCTGCCAAAAGACGTGCGTGCCATCCTTCACGCAGGCAAAGAATTCGATCTGCAACTGCCGATCATCGCAGCCACGTTGTTGAGTAACGAATGCGTAATCGACCGCGCATTTGAAAAAGTACGGGCGACCGGAAAGCGGCGTATCGGCTTGATCGGTCTCAGCTTCAAGTCGAACACTGACGACCTGCGGGAGAGTCCATTTGTCGAATTAGCCGAGCGGTTGCTGGGAAAGGGCTACGAACTGAGGATCTATGATCCCAATGTCATATCGGCGCGATTGACGGGAGCGAATAAGGAATACATCGACAGCGTCATTCCGCATCTTTCCCGTCTACTGGTGCGTTCGCTGGATGAGCTAAGCGATGCCGAGCTGCTGATTGTGGGACACCGCTTCGATGGAGTCAGCGAGTTGCTGGAGAACAGGCGCGAGTCTGTCATTGACCTGAACAGTTACGAAACAGAACCGCGGGCCACGTTGAAAAGCGAGTTGGTGCTCGAATATGGGGACTAAGCGCAACATCCTGATCATCGTGCAGAACCTGCCGGTGCCATTCGACCGGCGCGTCTGGATGGAAGCTACCAGCCTGCGCCGCCACGGCTTTGGCGTGGCCGTCATCTGCCCGAAGAGCAAAACATACAGCGCAAGCTATGAGCGGCTAGAGGATGTGGATATCTATCGCTACCCTTTGATCTATGAGGCTGGCAAGGGTGTGGCCGGCTACTTCGTCGAATTTGTGTATTGCTGGCTGGCCAGCCTATGGCTTGCGTGCAAGGCGTACCTGCACCGCCCGTTTCAAGCGATCCAGGCCTGCAATCCGCCCGACACGTTTTTCGCGCTGGCGTTGCTCTTTCGGCCCCTGGGAGTGAAATTCGTCTTTGATCATCACGACCTCTGCCCAGAGCTGTTTCTGGCCAAGGGGCACGCTCGTACGAGCATGCTCTATCGTGGGCTGGTGAAGCTGGAACGGATGACGCTAAGGTCAGCGCACCTGGTCATTGCCACCAACGAATCTTATAAGGAGATGGAGTTGGGGCGCGGGGGCGTCGCCGAGACCAGAGTCGCAATCGTGCGCAGCGGTCCTCGATGCGGATGGCCCGACGGCCACTCTCCATGTCCGGAACTGAAGCGCGGCCGCCAACACATGGTAATGTACCTTGGCGTGATGGGCGACCAGGACGGGGTCGATCACTTGCTCCGCGCGATCCAGAGTTACCGCAGAAATGGTCCGGACGACACGCTATTCGCGTTGGTTGGTGGCGGGCCCAACCTGCCGCAGATGAAGGCCTTGGCCGAGCAAATGGGCCTGGGCGCGGCGGTGCATTTCACTGGCCGCATTCCGGACGAGCAACTACGCGATTATCTTGCCACGGCTGACGTCTGCGTTGATCCGGATCCTATCACCGAATTCAATAATCTGTGCACGATGAACAAAATCATCGAATACATGGCATTTGGGCGGCCTATCGTGGCGTTTGATCTGACGGAGCACCGCCGCTCCGCCGAATCGGCGGCCGTTTACGTCTCGGACAATGACGATGCTGCGCTGGGACGCGCGATTCGGGAATTGCTTCTCGATGGCGAACGAAGAGAATCGATGTCGCAGTACGGACGTCACCGCTTTCGTGAAGTTCTGGCATGGGAAAACTCCGAACAACGATTGATTGGCGCCTACGAGCAGTTATTTGACAGGGGGTTCTCAACCTCAGTTGTTAGCACAACTGCCCGGGAATCGCTAACCGCCGACGACCCCAGCGCCTAGCTGGATCTCCGGCTTGCGGCAAGAAATAAGCTTCTTTAATAGAGACGAAATTCTTATGTGCGGAATCGCGGGACTCATCAACGGCGGAAACGCTCAACTGCTCGAGCGCATGAGCGATACTATCGCGCATCGCGGGCCCGACGATGCAGGCTTGAAATGGTTTGCCGACTCCGGATCGGGATTGGCGCAGCGGCGCCTGTCCATTATTGACCTTTCTCCCGCCGGTCATCAGCCGATGAGCAATGAGACGGGTGACTTGTGGATTGTCTTCAACGGAGAGATCTACAACTACAAGGAACTCGGCGAGGAACTGGTGGCCAAGGGCGTGCGCCTGCGCTCGCACAGTGACACAGAAATCCTGCTGTACGCGTATCAATACTGGGGCGAAGATTGCCTGGAGAAGTTGAACGGCATGTTCGCCTTCGCGATTTATGATTCCCGAAGGAAAAAGCTGTTTGCGGCGCGTGACCGCCTGGGAATTAAGCCGTTCTACTACCATTTTCAAAACGGCTGCCTCGTCTTTGCGTCCGAGATCAAGGCTATTCTCGAGTCAACGCTGGTACCGAAGCTACCGGACCTGCATGCGCTGCATACGCCCGCACGTTTTCAGGTATCCCCATTCACCGGATTCAAGGACATTCTAAAACTGCCTGCCGGCCATTGCATGACGCTACAGGGCGGCAAGCTGTCAGTGCGCGAGTACTGGAGCCTGCAACCCACTGAGCGGCCCGCCAGTGAAGCTAAGCTGATTGAAGAACTCGATGCGTTGCTATGCGACTCCGTCCGCTTGCAGATGAGGGCCGACGTTCCGGTGGGCGTTTTCCTCAGCGGCGGGTTGGACTCCTCAATCGTAAGCGCGCTGATGCGAGTCAACACGCAGCAGATGGTGCATGCATTCACGATCAAGTTCTCGGCGGAGGACCAGAAGTTCGAGCAAATGACGCCGGACGAGGTGTACGCCCGGCAGGTCGCGAAGCAGTTCGGGTTCACGTATCACGAGTTAGAGATTCAGCCGCAGGTCGAAGAACTGCTGCCCAAAATGGTATGGCACCTGGATGAACCTTTGTCGGATCCCGCTGCCATCAACACGTATCTCATCTCGCAGGCGGCACGGGACCTGGGCATTGTGGTGTTGCTCAATGGAATGGGCGGCGATGAGGTTTTTGGCGGGTATCGCAAGCAATTAGCCTGCTTGACGGCAGAGACCTACCAAGCCATCGTGCCGGGCGCGGTTCGACGAGCGGTGCAGTATGCCGCCGACCTCATACCCGTTGCCACCTCCACGCGCGGATTGAAGCAAGTCCGCTGGGGTAAGCGGTTTCTGTCTTTTGCTTCTGCCCCGCGCAGCGACCGTTACCTGATGTCTGATCTTTCCGTGGCGCCGAAGCAATTTCCGCAAATGTTCGCGAGCCGGATGTCTTACTACGACTCACACTTCTTCAAGTCGCAGGCCCCGCGCTTCAATGGTAACGGGCTGTCGTATCTCACGCAGATGTGTCTGAATGACACGCTCGTTTTTCTGCCTGAGCATAATCTCACCTATTCCGACAAGGCGTCCATGGCAGCCAGCATCGAAAGCCGTCCGCCGTTAACCGATCACCGTATCGTCGAGTTCATGTTCTCGCTCCCTCCGCGCGAGCGTATCCATCGGCTGACTCAGAAATATCTCCTGAAAAAAGTTGCAGAGAAATATCTGCCGGATAACATCATCTACCGGCCGAAAGCGCCGTTCGCATCGCCGTTACGCTCCTGGGTGCGCGGACCGCTCTCGACCATGATCGCCGACCTGCTTTCTGAGCAGTCTTTGCGCGCCCGCGGGCTATACGATCCGGCATACGTGGCGGGCTTGATCGCGCGCGATAAACAGGGGCTGGAAGACAATGCGTACCAGATATGGACTTTGTTGACGAACGAGATCTGGTTCCGCACGTTCTTCCAGAACTAACTTAAAATGATCAGACTTCTAAAACACGCATTGAAAGGACACACCAGTTGCTTCAGATAACCCAATACCAGAAAACCGGCGAGATTAGCGTGGATGAGTTGCCCGCGCCGAAACTCCGGCCGGGCAGCGTGCTTGTCCGCAATGTGTTCTCGCTGATTAGCGCCGGGACGGAACGGACGTCGGTTGAAACCGCCCAGGCATCGATGCTCCAAAAGGCCCGCTCGCGGCCAGATCTGGTTCGCCAGGTGCTCGACAACTTCAATCGAGAAGGCCTGCTGTCTACATACAAGAAGGTTCGGGAGCGGCTCGATAATTTCAAGGAGCTGGGCTATAGCTGCGCTGGCGTGGTTGTGGAATCCGCTGTCGACGACATTAAGGTAGGGGATCGTGTGGCCTGCGCCGGCGTCGGCTATGCGTCGCACGCGGAGATCGTCTCGGTTCCGCGCAATTTGGTGGTCAAGGTGCCGGATGAGGTTGGTTTCGATGAAGCTGCGTTCACCACGGTTTGTGCGATCGCCATGCAAGGCGTGCGCCAAGCGGACGTACGCGTGGGCGAGCAGGTAGCGGTCATCGGTTTGGGGCTGATCGGGCTGATCACGGTTGAGTTGCTGAAGGCCAGCGGATGCCGCGTGATTGGGATGGATATCTCTTCACGAAACTTCGACTTGGCTTTAACGCTCGGATGCGATCAATGCGCGATCAGCAATCAGGATGCAGCCCTCGAAGTGCAAAGCTTCACTCGCGGTTATGGCGCCGATGCCGTCGTCATCACAGCGGCAACCACTTCCAACGAGCCGGTGGAATTGGCAATCCAGTGTGCCCGCAAGCGGGGCACGGTAGTGGCTGTCGGGGCGGTGGGAATGAACCTCCCTCGTTCTCCGTTTTATGAAAAGGAGATCAATTTCCGTATGTCCTGCTCCTATGGTCCCGGCCGCTACGATCCTGATTATGAGGAGCGTGGACAGGACTATCCGCTCGGGTTCGTCCGTTGGACGGAAAACCGCAACATGGAAGCGGCGCTGGATATGATGGCGCAGCGGAAGCTGAACGTCGCGGCGTTGATTACGCATCGCATCCCGGTTGAGGAAAGTCTGCGTGCCTATGACATCATTACGGGCAAGGTGCAGGAAAGTTATCTCGGCATCCTGATCCAGTACCCCGATAAGAACGACTCATCTGCGGTTTCCCGGCGTATCGATTTGCAAACATCGGTGCGGACGGCACCCGGGCGTCGAGCGATTCTGGGTTTAATTGGAGCGGGCAATTTTACGCAATCAGTTCTAATGCCGCCGCTGAAGAAGCTTGCTCCGCGGCTGCGGGGCCTCGCCACCGCGAAGCCCGTGAACGCCAGGAAAACGGCGGAAAAATACAAATTCGAATTTTGTGCGACCGATGCGACCGAGATTATCAATGACAAGGATGTGAACCTGGTATTCGTAACTTCGCGTCACGACTCTCATGCGCGCTATGTGACGGAGGCCTTGCGAGCGGGCAAGAGCGTGTTTGTCGAAAAACCTTTAGCCTTAAACCACGAAGAGCTCGAAGCCGTCCTGGATGCCTATTCCGAAGCTGAACAAGCAGGGAGCGCGCCACTGCTCATGGTCGGCTACAACCGGCGTTTTTCCGAGCCGGTTCGCGCCATCCAGCAGTTGTATGCTGGACGCACCGAGCCGCTGGCCATGCACTATCGCGTGAATGCCGGCTTCACTCCATCCACGCACTGGATGCAGCAGCCAGACCAGGGCGGGCGTTTCATTGGCGAAGGCGGCCACTTTGTAGATGTGATGCAATTCCTCTGCGGCGCGCTTCCCATCAGCGTTTACGCTGTTGCTCCCACCGACGGCGCGCGCCGCTACAACAACGACAATGTTTTGCTCACGATCAGCTTCGCGGATGGTTCGGTCGGCACCATTCACTACCTCGCCAACGGTGCCAGCACAGTCGAGAAGGAATACATCGAAGTGTTTGGTGAGTCGAAAACGGCTCGCATGTGGAACTTCAAGAAGCTCGAATGCGCAGTTGGCGGGAAGAAATCGAGCACGTCGTTCTCCGGCGATAAAGGACACGCTGCGGAGATGAGGGCCTTGCTGGACGGGTTTGAATCCGACGCCCGTTCGCCCATCAGCGTTGAATCGCTGGCGGCAACCTCTCGCCTGACATTTGCCGCAATGGAATCCCTCAGATCAGACTGCGTGGTGCGGGTATGACTACCTGTTGCGCGCCGGTTCTTGCAAACTTCCTGATTGAGCGCGCGAAATGCAGAGATATTGGCCGAGAGCGTCCGCAAGCCGTGCGGACCGTGATGCCAAGGAAACACTTTGGGTGACAGGCAGTTTGACCGTCTTCTGTGGCCGGGACGGGCGTGTTCGCTGCGACGGTCTCGTTTTAGCCTGCTGATTTTCAATTACAAGACAAGAAGTTGGGGAGAAAGCACGATGAAAAACATGCGATTCCGAGTGTTAGGCTTTTGGGCTTTGGTTGTCGCGACGTCCGTTGCGGCAGCACCCATCAATGGGGCGCAAGCCCAGTCGAATACGGTTGTGGTGAAAGCGACGAGGCATGCTTTTGCCCCGCCGCTGAGCGAGACCATGCCGATTCCTCCACATTCAGGGCCGCTCCCGGTTGCCGAAGACAAGGATGAGATGCGAATGCATCGAACGGGCACCAGGGCTGCGGTCCAGGATCCGGTTCTTCAGTCATCGCGCGACGCGATCGCCTTTTCCGGTCTCGCCAACGTCTCATGGATTCCGGGTTTGAACATTCTCGGTCAAGGGATCGGCTTTCCTAACTTCAATGCGAACACCAACACTTCCGACCCCAACGGTGCGGTGGGTACAACGCAGTTTGTGCAGTTTGTTAACGACGGCTTTGCGGTGTTCAACAAATCCGACGGCACCGTGGCCTACGGGCCAACCAAGGGATACACCTTGTTTCAGCCTTTAGGAGGAACGTGCGCGGCGGGCCCGAACCTTGACGAAATCGTCCAGTTTGACAAGCTGGCAAATCGCTGGGTGATGCTGATGGCGGTTTTCAACGCGCCGAGTTACTTTTGTCTTGCCGTGTCAACCACGTCCGACGCAGTCACCGGCGGATGGAATCTCTATGCTTTTGAGGAACCGGGAAACAGTATCTGCACTTGCAGAATGCAGCCGGACTATCCCAAGTTGGCGGTGTGGCCGGATGCTTACTACCTGACTTTCGACCAAGGTTGGAATGGCAACTTTGAAGGTCAGGCAGCCTGTGCCTTAGACCGCAACAGTATGTTGACCGGTTCTACAGCCACGATGCAGTGCTTCAATAGCATCAGCGCCAACTTTGGGACTATGCTGCCCGCGGACGTGGACGGGACGACGCCGCCGCCCTCCGGCTCGCCTGAGTACTATCTCAATTTTGACTACGGCAACGATCAGTCTCTCGACCTCTGGCAGTTTCATGTGGATTGGACAAACCCTACCAACTCAACCTTTACAGGACCGACGAACATTCCGGTGGCGCCGTTCACAGAAGCTTGCGGCGAAACGGTTTCGGAACTCAACTACACAACCGGCGCCTGCATCCCCCAGTCGGGAACCACGCAAGGACTTGATTCCTATGGTGACCGCGTGATGTACCGGCTCGCCTACCGCAACTTCGGAACTCACCAGTCTCTCGTCACCAACCACACGGTCACCACGGGAACCAACGGAAGCCAGACCGGTATCCGCTGGTACGAACTACAAAACACCGGGTCAGGTTTCGGACTCTACCAACAGGGCACATACGCTCCGGACACAAATTATCGCTGGATGGGCAGCATTGCGATGGATAAGGTTGGTGACATCGCAGTGGGCTATAGCGTCTCTAGTTCTTCCATGAGTCCCGACATTGGCTACACGGGCCGGGTGCCCGGCGATCCTTTGGGGCAGATGGAGGGCGAGACTGATGTCCTCTCCTCGGGTGGCATTGCGCACGGTCCGCGAACCAATAATTTCCGGTGGGCCGACTACAGCAGCATTGCGGTCGATCCCACCGACGACTGCACCTTCTGGTATACGCAGGAGTACATGCCGGCGAGCAACAGCAGCAATTGGAGTACGCGAATTGCTTCCTTCAGTTTTCCGTCCTGTACCGGTCAGACCTTTACGCTCACGGCGAGCGAGGTGGGACAAGGAACCGTGACCAGTACCGACGGCAACATCAACTGCACCAACGGCACGGGTTCCTGTAGTGCTGTTTACCCGGCCGGCACTGCGGTGACGCTGAATGCCACCGCCGGAACTGGTTGGCTGTTTGGAGGATGGAGCGGGGCTTGCACAGGGGCTAACCCTTGCAACGTGGTCATGAACAGCAATCTGACTGCGACAGCAACCTTCGGACAGAACGTTACGCTCACCGTGAGCGAAGTGGGGAAAGGCACAGTGACCAGCAGCGACGGGCAAATCAACTGCACGAACGGTACCGGCACCTGCAGCGCCGTTTACCTCACGAGTACTGCGGTTACCTTGAATGCCAACGCGGCGACTGGTTACACTTTTTCGGGATGGAGCGGGCCCTGCACTGGGCGGGGTCCTTGCAGCCTGGTGATGAATAGCAATCTGACTGCGACGGCTACATTTGTGGCAAGCCCCTCCTGGGCGATCGTTCACCGGGCATCCAAAGCTGGAGCAATCAAAAACATCACGATTCCATCGACCGGTAAAGGAAATTTGCTCGCAGTGGCGTTGATGTTCAACGGGACGGCGTCGGTCGCCAGCATTTCTGACAATGCGGGCAATACCTATGTTTCAGCCGGCGCCAGGACGGCCCTCGGCTCGTTCTCAGTGGAGATTTGGTACGCGCTGAACTTGAACGCGGGCGCGACCTTGGTCACCCCAACCTTTACGGGAGCGCCTACCTCGGTAGAGATCTCGACTTGGGAGGTCTCGGGGGCTTTGGCCCTGCCTCCGGGCGCGACCAATACCGCTACCGGAACCGTAACTCTCACCAACACTCCTGGTCCGGCTGTCACCACCGTGGAGGGCGGTGATTTCATCGTTTCCATCATGCTCGTGACAAGTACCAGCGTCACCGGCATTTCTACGGGCAACGAATTTACCAATGATTTCAAGACAAACGGAAACGGCTGGGCCCATATCACCAGTAATTCGTCGAGCGCTGGCACTCATCAAGCTAGCTGGTCCACACCCACTCCTGCGGGCAAATATCTCTCCAGCACGGTTGCGTTTGCTCCCTGAAGCGGGTGGCGCGTGGAATGTGACGGAGTATGACACGGGCCCGGCCGGTTCAATGTTCATTTAGCGTGACGGCATAGCAATTGCGAACGCCCGCGTTGCTGTAGGCCATTGCTGCCACCGTATGAGGCCCGGTGGCCCCGTTGGTCCAGTTGAAATCGTAGGGTGGAGTGGTAACGGTTGTTTGCAAGTTCCAATCGACATAAAACTCCACCTTACGGATTCCGCTTTTGTCCGACGCCACAGCTGAGACCGTTACCGGGCTGCCCACCGACGATTGGTCACTTGGAGATGTAATCGATACCGTGGGGAACCCGCTCGCGTAGTTCGTGTCGATAGTACCGTGGACATCCGCACCCGACGCCTGGTAGGCGCGGAACGCCTTGCGTTTGTTGCTCCGCGAGGTGTCGTTGTCGTAGACAAACTGGGCCGCGGAGATGTTGGGCAAGTGGTAGGTGTTGTAATCCGGCGGCTTGTTGTTGGCGAAGAAGTTGGGCTGATTCTCCGGATCGTTGAAACTGAACCCGGCGTCTCCAGTCGCACCCGCGTCCCAGGTCACGGTATTGTGATGGAAGTAGTTTCCGAAGCTGGTGCGATATTGGTAGGGCGGATAAAAGCTGGTCCTCCGGTTGGTCGCGCCGATTCCCCAGGCGTTGACGCCTCGCCCGCTAGGAACCTCCAATACGTTGCAATAAATTTCAACTCCAGGGCTAACGCGCACAGCGATCTGGAAGGACCAACTTTTGCCGGTCACCTGGGCGCCGTTCCGCAGCACGATGTTGTTCCGAAATATCGAACTTCCGACGCCGATTTCCTGCTGCAGCCCGTCCGCATCGGAGTTATCGGTAATGGTATTGCCGTCCACCAGAACGTTGCCGCTGTCATCGTCAAAATGAATGCCGGAACCAACGTTGTTCTGGATGGTGTTGCCACGCATAACTATACCGGTGGTGGATCCGATCTTGATGCCGCCCGACCCGAATTGAGGATCGAAGTGGGCATAATCGTTGTGATTGATAGTGTTCCCCTGGATCACAATGCCTGCGTTGGTTGATTGGGTCGAGGGAGCTGTACGCCATCCGAGGCCACCGCCAATTCCGGTTTCACCGTTATCGTGAATGTAGTTGTTCAGCGCGTGGAAGCGATAGCCCAGCCGGATCCCCATCCCGTGGTTTAACATAACCTCACAATTTTCGACCTTCCAGTCCGTTTCCTGGGTGAGGGCATTGGGTCCCTGCGTCGCCCCGATGGCTCCGACCGGATACATGTCGGCGAATTTTTCCACAGTGAGGCGCTGGATGGTGACGTTGTTGGCGGGGCCGCTGAAGGCGTTGTTGGTCACGCTGGTCTCGACCGTGTGGCCAGAGGGGTCATCGTGGAAATAGATGATGTGGTTCTCGTAATCGAACCACCACTCGCCGGGGCCGATGGTTGGCAGCGTGGGAGAGTCCAGGTGGCGAAGGGGTGTCCCGTCGAAGAACAGATCTTCCGGGTAGATGCAGCGCAGCCAGCCGGGATCGCAATTATTCGTAGTGGCGCCACGCGGGCCGTGCTGGCCTTGTTTGGTAACCTGATAGTTGGTGCCGCCGAACTTAGCCAGGGGACCAATCACGACCGCGCCGGTAACAATCGCGGGACAAGAGATCTTCGGCGGAGCGCACGATGTTTCGCCGATGAACTGGTCGTTGTTTTTGGGCACGATGGGCTCGGACAAATGATAAGTGCCGGGGGTAAAGATGAAGGTCGTGCCTTCCGGCCTGGAGCTGACGATTCGGGGCACGTTATCGCCCGGGTGCAAAGCGACCTGCGCCCAGCAGGCTAGAGTGAGTAGGGAAAATACGAATGTATAGCGCATCATGAGGTTGCCTGCATGTGCAAGCGATTATCGCCATTCTTGCGGCTGACCGCAACTGAGGGCGGCTTGGCAGGCATAGCAATTACCCTTCCCAATTTGGACGTTGACAGGGAGTGGGCAATCTGGGTTGCAGGTCGATGGAGTCTTAGTGGGGGCGTCGCCTCAACGTGAAGCGAGGGGCGGCTGCGCGCTGCGTACCGACTTTTGTTGTACCGCTCGAGCGACGACGATCACTGTTCGTTTAATGTAACGGCATAACAAGCCCGAACGCCCGCATTGCTATAGGCCATGGCGATAACGGTATGTGGTCCAACGCCGCTGGTCAAGGTGAAGTTGTAAGGTGCACTGGTCACAGTCGACTTCAAGGCCCAGTCCAGGTAGAACTCTACCTGGCTGATGCCGCTGGCGTCGGAAGCTGTGGCGGTAACCGGCACCGAGCCGCTGAACGATGACTGATCGGGCGGGGACGTAATGGTCACCGTAGGAAAACCGCTCGTGTAGTTGGCGTCGGCGGTACCGTGAACATCAGCGCCCGAAGCTTGGTAGTCGGCGAAGGCAACGGGGTTGTTATTCTGTGAATTGTTGTTGTCGTAGACAAAGTAGGGATCAGAAGTGCTGGGCAAATGATACGTGTTGTAGTCCGGCGGTGTATTTTCGGCGAAAAAATTAGGTTGATTGGCCGCGTCGTCATGAATGAATCCGACCCCTCCGGTCGCGTCCGCATCCCAGATCACCGTGTTATGGTGGAACGAGTTGCCGGTGGATACCAGGTACTGATAAGGCGGATAGGCACTGCTGCCGCGATTTGCATCACCGGTTGACCAACCGTTAATGCCAGCGCCCTTGGAAACTTCCATTACGTTGCAGTACGCGGTTACCCCTGTGCTGGCATGCACGCCAATCTGTTCAGCGAAGTGGGTTTCGTATACCTGGGCGCCATTGCGCAGCACGATGTTGTTACGGAACGTCGAGCTTCCATAGCCAATCTCCTGGTTCACTCCGTCCGAATCAAAGTTGTCAGTAATCGTGTTGCCATCCACGAACTCGTTCTGGCTGTAGTCGTCGAAGTGAATGCCAGAGCCCTCGTTGTTCTGGATGGTGTTGCCGCGAATGGTTACGCCTGACGTGGAGCCGATCTTGATGCCTCCGGAGCCGAAGTTCGGGTCGAAGTGGGCATAGTCGTTATTGGTGATAAGGTTGCCCTGAATCAAAATGGCGGAGTTGACTGATTCAGTCGACACAGTCGTAGTCACTCCGATGCCGCCGCCGATTCCGGTCTGCCCGTTATCGTGAATGTAATTGTTGAGGATTTGGATGCCATAGCCAACGCGGACCCCGTAACCATGATTCCGCCGGACCTCGCAGTTCTCTACCGTCCAGTTTGCGCTCTGGGTCACCGGATTGTTTCCCTGAGAGACGCCGATCGTTCCGGTTGGATACATCGGAGCGAACTCTTCAATTGTGAGGTATTGGATAGTGACGTTATTTGCCGCTCCGCCAAAGGCGTTGTTAACCACGCTGGTCTCGACCGTGTGCCCGGAAGGACTGTCGTGGAAGTAGATGATTTGGTTGGTGTAATCGAACCACCATTGGCGGGGACCAATCGTCGGCAGGGTGGATGACGACAGATGCTGGTAGGGGACGCCGTCGAAAAACAAGTCCTCGGGATAAATGCAGCGCAGCCAGCCGGGATCACAGTTGGTGGTGCTGGTGCCGCGCTGACCCTGCTGGGTTTGCCCCGTCACCTTGTAATTCTTGCCGTCAAAGACCGCCAAACTGCCAATAACTGTCGAACCACTTAAGATTGCTGGACATGGAGATGCAGGTGGCGCACAGCTTGTCTGGCCGAGGAAGCTATCCCCATTTTTAGGGATGATGGGACTTGGCAGACGATATTTACCAGGTTGCAGAACAAAAGTTGTGCCTGCGGGATTCCCATCGACCGCTGTTTGGATCGAACTTCCGGGACTGATGGTTACGATGCTACCCGAATAAACCGTGAAGTCCTGTCCCGTGACATTGCTCCCGCCCACGGTTACTTGCAAACTGGGCGGTGTGAAGCTGAGCCCGGTCTTGCTTGCGCTGATGGTGTACGAACCGCTGGCGAGGTTAGTAAAACTGTAGTTGCCGGAACTGTCTGACGTGGTCGCACCGCTGGTTGCACCGCTCAGCGTCAAGGTTGTCCCCGACCCGCTTGCTGCCGGGGTGATAGTGCCGGAAATGCTAAACGTATTCGAACCCGCGGTGGCCGTGAAGTTTGCGCCGCTGACGTCGCTCCCAGCCAGCGTCACTTGCAAGTTGGAGGGAGTGAAGCTGACCGCGTTCTTGCTGGCGGTTATGGCGTACGAACCGCTGACCAGGCTTGTAAAACTGTAGTTACCGGAAGCATCCGCCGTGGTCGTCGCGCCGGTTGCACCACTCAGCATTACCGTTGCCCCAGAGCCCTTGGTTGCCGGACTGATGGTGCCGGAAATGCTAAAGGTCGATAACCCCGTTGGCGGAGTAATGGCGGATTGCTTTGTAGTAAGACTTTGGCAGCCCACCATCGCAGTCAACATTATCAAGCCAACTGCGCAAAGGAAGCTGTTCCATCGTAAGCCCAAGGATTTCACGGGGGGGGCCTTTCGTGCCGCATTGAGCTAAAGCTGCGGGCGAAAATTGTTCAACTCACCGGCTGATCCTAGCTGCGGAAAATGGAGAGTCACAGATCACAAAAGGACAGCACCCGGGCAGCCTATTTTCGGCTCGGGTCATAGCCCGTTTGGTCATGGTCGGTGGCGCCTTTGGGTGGTAACTTGTGTTGTTGGCGTGGGTTCCCCTAGGTTGTAGGCCATCGCCGCGCTGTGCGATGATGTCCGAACGAGCTGAACACCGGCGGTATTCCAACCAAAACTGAAAATAAGGAACGGCCCTTTGGATTTTTCTTGGAGTGAAGAACAACTCGCGTTACGCAAATCGATCGTCAGTTTCGCTAAGCAAGAGCTGAACAAGAACCTCATCGAGCAGGACCGTCAGGAGGCTTTCGATCACGAAGGCTGGAAAAAGTGCGCCGAGATGGGCATTCACGGCCTGCCAGTGCCTCCGGAATACGGCGGCCAGGGGGCGGACATTCTCACTACCGCCTGCGCCCTGGAGGCGCTGGGTTATGGCTGCCGCGACAACGGCCTGATCTTCTCCATCAATGCCCACATGTGGACCACCGAGATCCCCTTTCTCATGTTCGGCACAGAGGCGCAGAAGCAACGTTATTTGCCTCGGCTCACGAGCGGCGAGTGGGTGGGTATTCATGCCATGACCGAACCGGTGGCCGGCTCCGACGCGTTTAGCCTGAAATCGCGTGCCGAACGCAAGGGCGACCGGTACGTGATCAATGGATCGAAGACGTTCATCACCAATGCCCAGATCGCCGACGTAATGATCGTTTTCGCTAACCTGGACCCGGCGAAAGGCGCCGCCGGAATCACCGGCTTCATCGTAGAGAAAGGTACGCCAGGGTTTACGGTGAGCGGTAAGCTGCACAAGATGGGCCTGCGAACGTCGCCCATGGCTGAGGTCGCCTTGGTCGATTGCGAAGTGCCATTGGAAAATGTGCTGGGGAAAGAGGGGGCGGGTACGGCCATCTTCACGGCTTCAATGGAGTGGGAGCGAATCTGCATAATGGCGAGCCACTTGGGTGCCATGCAGCGCCTGCTCGAAACCTGTGTGAAATACTCCGGTGATCGTAAGCAGTTTGGACAGGCGATCGGCAAGTTCTCCGCAATTGCAAACAAAGTAGCGGATATGGACATCCGGCTGGAAACGGCGCGGTTGGTACTTTATAAAGCGGCCTGGCTGAAGAAGCAGGGCAAACATCCGCTGCGCGAAGCTGCCATCGCCAAGGCCTATGTCAGCGAGGCATGCATTCAAACCTGTCTCGATGCCATTCAGATTCATGGTGGTTATGGCTACATGACGGAATACGAAATCGAGCGGGAGTTGCGCGACGCGATCTCAGGGAAAATCTATTCCGGCACTACAGAAATCCAGAAAATGATCATCGCGGGGCTACACGGCTTATAGATTTAAAGATCCAAGGAGTCACAATGGCATATCTTCTTCATCAGCTTCTCGCCAAGAGCGCGGAAAAATATCCCAACCACCAGGCAGTTTGGGCGCGTGGGCGGAGTCTGACTTATCGCGAGTTGGACGAACTCTCCAACCAGCTAGCTCATCTGCTTCGCGAACGCGGCATCCGTAAGGGCGATCGCGTTGGTATCTATTTTCCTAAAGCCGTGGAGTCGGTAGTAAGTATGTTTGGCGTGCTGAAGGCGGGCGGCGTCTACGTGCCTTTGGACCCGCAGCAGCCTGCGCAACGCATTCAGTACATTATCGAGAACTGCGGGATTCGGGCTCTGGTGACCACCCGCGAAAAGTTACAGAATCTGGCGGCCACAACGGTAGAGAAGCTGGCGTTCTGCGTCTTCACTGACCGCATGAACGGCAAAGGTACGATGGCCCCCGGCATTCCGTGGGAGGAACTTGCCGGCTTTCCCAGCGCGAGTGCGCCGGACGGTCTGCAGTCCACGACGCTCGACCTGGCCTACATTCTTTACACCTCGGGATCAACTGGCCGGCCCAAGGGAGTGATGCTCTCGCATCAGAATGCCCTGACGTTCGTTGAGTGGTGCGCCGACACGTTTCAGGTTCAGCCCGACGACCACCTCACCAGTCACGCACCCTTGCACTTCGACCTTTCGGTCTTCGATATTTACAATGCCATCGAAGCCGGTGCCGCGGTTTACATGGTGCCTGAAGATGCGCTGCTGTTTCCCGCCAGCCTGGCGAAGTTCCTCGCGGAACAACGCATCAGCGTGTGCTACGCGGTACCTTCGGCGCTGGTCCATTTGGTTCTGCATGGCAATGTCAAAGCCCAGAATCTGGAGCGCCTGCGATTGGTGCTCTTTGCCGGCGAGGTTTTTCCCATCAAGTATCTTCGGCAACTGGCCGAATTGCTGCCCACTGTCGACCTCTACAACCTTTATGGACCAACCGAGACTAATGTCTGCACCTACTACCGCGTGGACCGTACGAAGCTCGCGAGCATGGAAAAGATTCCTATCGGCCGCGCCTGCGGCAACACCGAGGTGTTTGCCGTCGATGAGCGGGACCAGTTCATTCAGCCTGGGCAGACGGGCGAGCTCTTTGTGCGCGGGCCGTCGGTGACTGGCGGATATTGGGGTGATGTGGAGAAGACACGCCAGATGGTGGTGCCCAATCGCTTTCAGCCACATTACGATGAGAAGATGTATCGCACCGGCGATCTCGTGATCCTGCGGGAGGACGGCGACTACGATTTCGTGGGCCGGCGCGACAGCCAAATCAAAAGCCGTGGCTACCGCATTGAGCTAGGCGAGATTGAGGCAGCCTTGCTCAGTCACCCGAGCGTGAAGGAAGTTGCGGTCGTAGCCATTCCCGATGAGGAAGTGAGCAACCGCATCAAAGCCATCGTCGCGCCGCAGAATGGCGACAAATTGACGGCCGCGCAGTTGCAGCAACACTGCGCCCAGCGCGTGCCGAGATACATGATTCCGGATCTGATTGAGTTTCGCGAAAGCCTGCCGAAGACGAGCACGGGAAAACTGGACCGCGTGTTACTTGCGGCTGGCTCCTAAGCAATGTCCTAGCGAAGTTTCGCCTAGGCAGCAGGATGCAATTGAGTTTCTAAATTTTATTTCAATCCAAGGGGCTATCATGGAAGAGATCAAAGAAAAAGTACGCGAGTTTGTTATCGACGCCGCGCAGCGCAAAGGCATGGAGGTCGCCAGCGACGACGAGTCACTGACCGAGAGTGGTGTCATCGATTCACTAGCCATCTTCAGGCTAGTCTCTTTCCTGGAGGATAATTTCGGTATTCGAATCGCTGACGAAGAGATCGTCAACGAAAACTTTCGGAGCGTCAATGCCATTGAGAGCTTTGTGAGCGAGCGACTCAGCAAGAGGGGAAGCCCAGTACACGGCGGAGAATAATTGAAAACACTGACTCGTGTTCGCGATTCCAGCGGCCGGAGTTGCTGCTGGGGTGCAGAGTCGCAGCAACCGGAAGGAGAATATGTTTGAGAATTTGCGCGGCGACATCGACCGGTGGCGCCAGGAGGATGTCGAGGAAGGCTGGTGGAAGCAGTATGAATGGATCCGAACGATTCGTTACCTTCTGTACCCGGGAATGCTCCCCGTCATTATTTACCGCTACGAGCATTGGGTTTACAAACGAGTTCGCATCCCGGTTGTAAGGCAAGTACTGCAGCTTTTTGGGAGTATCCTAAGGCGCTTCGCTGGAATATGGACAGGAGTTCTTATTACACCTCGAGCAGAGATCGGGCCCGGCTTCGAAGTGCATACTCATTATGGCGTCTTCGTTGGAATAACCAGGATTGGAAAGAATTGCACAGTAGGAACGGGCGTATTGATAACCTGTGGAGTACGCAGCATTGGGGACAATGTGTATATTGGCGCGGGAGCGAAGTTGGTGGGCGACGTAAAGATCGGGAATAATGTCGTGATCATGCCCAATAGCTTGGTGATTACCGACGTCCGGGACAACACCACGATCGCCGGCGTTCCGGCGCGCATCAAGCTGCGAGGCGGACGCCCCCGGGAGTTTTATACGGTTCTGGGGAAGCCTGCCAACACTCCGGCAAAGCAAGCTGCCGCGAACGGATCGAAGGTCTCTGACTTAGCGGCAACCGGGTCCAAGAATGGGTAGCTGGCCATCTGAGATGTATCGGCCAAGGTTTACCGCCGATACTCGCTAGATTTCGTGCCACTCTTGGCTGGAAAAGCTCAGGAACGATGTGCAATATATTGCGACATCTCGAGTGTTTGATGCCGCAAGCGAATTTTGTCTCTGTGGCTTAAGCCCGCAACCCCAATCTTTTGTGGCAGATACCGGCAAGATGAAAATTCGTGTTTGACAGCCAAATCGGCTCCGCGTATGCTCCTTACCAACTTTAGTTGCCCTCCCCAGTTTGTGGCTCATTGGAATAAATAATCGAAATATCAGCGGGGTTCCCTTTTCCATGCTCGGTTTGCGGGCGGCGGAATCTGGTCGCTGCCTGCAGTCTTACGGAAATCAGAAAGCAAGAGGAGGATTGTCTGTGAACTTGACTTATGTCATAGAGTCCCGTGTCACTCGGGCGATATCGCTCGTAGCGACCTTCACCATTGGACTGGCAGCGCTCGTGATCGCCGCTCCTAGCGCCGCGCAACGGCCGGCCGGTTCGGGAAGCGCAGGCCAGACACAAGAAGGCGCGCAGGTGAAGGTGAGGCACGCCGAAATTCCTCTGAGCTTTGAACCCAACATGGGCCAGGCCGATGGGCGGGTGAAGTTTCTCTCCCGCGGCAGTGGTTACGAACTGTTTCTGACGGCGGACAAGGCAGTGCTCCTGCTCAAGAAGTCCGGGGCGAACCATGAGATTCGCAATCCAAAGTTTTCCATCCTCACTCAGGATTTGTCGCGTGCAACTGCGCAGAAACAGCCTCAGGATCAGGCTGTGTTAGCGATGCGCTTGGTGGGGGCAAGCCGCGGGGCAATAGTGACAGGGCTCACCGAACTTCCTGGTGCGAGCAACTACTTCATCGGAAACGATCCGGCAAACTGGCACACGAATGTTCCAACCTTTGCCAAAGTGCGCTACAAGAACATCTATCCCGGTATCGACCTGGTGTACTACGGCAACCAAAGCCAGCTTGAGTACGATTTTGTGGTTGCACCCGGCGTGGACGCGCATCGGATTAACCTTTCGTTTGAGTCGCGATCCAAACTTCATCGGTCTAGGATTGACGACAGCGGGGATCTCGTCATCGATGTAGATGGCCGGGAGGTTCGATTCCGCAAACCATTCGTGTACCAGCCTGCATCCGAGCCCGGAGGCAAAACAGCAATTTCAGCCAAGTATGTTTTAAGAGCTAACAATAAGATCGGATTTGAGCTAGGACAGTATGATCGCAGCAAGCAGTTGGTGATCGACCCTGTTTTGGCTTACTCGACTTATATCGGTGGTAACGACTACGACTCTGGATTCGGAGTCGCGGTGGACGCATCCGGCAATATCTTCGTCGCAGGAACCACGTCTTCGACCAACTTTCCTACAACGAATGCCTTCCAAAGCCAAAACGCCGGTTTTGAGGACATATTCATAGCCAAATTCAACCCATCTGGTACTAGCCTGATCTATTCCACTTACCTGGGTGGTCACGGCGACGATAATTGCGAGAACCTCGCGTTGGATTCGGCAGGCAATGCATATCTAACCGGTTTCACTGCATCATCGGCTTTCCCGACGAAGAATGCTATCCAGACTAAGAGAACGGGGGGCCAAAACGTTTTCTTATCCAAGCTCGACCCGAGCGGGAACCTACTTTTCTCTACTTATTACGGGGGGTCAGGCATAGACCAGGCGTATGGACTTGCCGTGGATTCCACAGGCATTTATCTTGCGGGAAGCACTACTTCGACAAATTTTCCCATCCTAAACGCCTTCCAGTCTCACCTAGCAAGTGCCGACGACTCCTTCCTGGCGAAGCTCGCCACGGACGGATCCTCGGTGATCTACTCGACGTATCTTGGCGGCGTTGGAGGCGGTTCGATCGCCTACGCCCTCACTGTGGATTCTTCCCAGAGTCCATACGTAAGTGGCCAAACGGGTTCCCCGTCCTTTCCGCTGCTAAATCCTTTTCAGAGTCAGAAAAAGTCTCCGTCAGGATCGACTGACGTTTATGTTACGAAATTCACTTCCGCAGGAAACGCGCTGGTCTATTCAACTTACCTGGGCGGAAGTGGCACGCAGTCGCCGGCCGGTATTGCGGTGGATGGCGCTGGCAATGCCTACGTCACAGGCGGTACCGCATCGAACGACTTTCCGACGCTAAATCCTCTGCAGCCGAATTCAGCTGGTCAGTACGACGCATTTGTGACCAAGTTCAACAGCAGCGGCGGCGGTCTTATTTACTCGACGTATATAGGTGGGAAGGCCAACGATACTAGCATTGCCATAAAGGTGGATTCCTCCGGCAATGCCTATGTCGCCGGGTACTCCTTGTCCACGAATTTTCCGACGACGTCTAATGCGTTCCAGCCGACGAGCGGCGGCAACTGGGATGCCACGGTATTAGAGCTGAATTCCGCGGGCAGCGGGTTTATTTATTCGAGCTATCTCGGCGGATCCGGGCTTGACTACTCCACTTCCATAGCGCTCGATTCTCTCGGGAATGTTTATGTGACTGGCGGTGAAGCGTCGACCAACTTCCCAATCACCAGTAATGCGTTCCAATCCACGTACGGGGGCGGGACTGACGACGCTTATCTGGCCGTGGTCAGCGCCGTTACCACTTTTCCGCTCACAGTTTCGGTAACTGGCACGGGAACTGTAACCAGTAACCCGGCGGGAATCAACTGCGGCGCCATTTGTTCCACGACGTTCGCCAGCGGTACAGTCGCGTTGACAGCCATTGCCGGCGCGGGATCCGCATTCACTGGTTGGAGTGGGGCCTGCTCGGGCACAGGCGTCTGCAATGTAAACATGAATGCAGCGCAGTCGGTCACAGCCACTTTCGCGGCCCCCGTATTCTCTGTGGTGGACAACTTCGGAATTAACAGCACAGACCCGACTCACCCCACATGGCCTGGAATCATTGCCCAGGGGCCCGACGGCAACTTATACAGCACGACACCCACAGCTCTTGGGGGCAGCAACGGAGCGGTGTTTAATATCACGCCTTCAGGAACGGTAACTGTGCTGACTACTTTTGGATCAGGTGGCGCTCCTCAGAGTGGGCTGACTCTCGGCGCCCCTCAGACTGGCCAGACCCTCGGCACTGACCTGCTGTTCTATGGCACAACTTTTGGTTGCAGCGTTGGCACCAACGGGACAGTCTTTAATGTCACAGCGGGTGGCACCCTGACCACCTTGTACCCCTTTACCGGGGGTACGGACGGCAAGTGTCCCACCGCACCGCCAATCCAGGGCAGCGACGGCAACCTCTACGGGACAGCGACGAGCTCGAACACCAGCGGAGTATATGGCTCGGTGTACAAACTCACCACTGCAGGCAAGTTCACCACATTCCACGACTTTAACAACACCGATGGAGCGGTTCCAGATGCCCCTCTCATGCAGGCCAACAGCGGGAGTTTCTACGGGGTTACCGAGTCGGGCGGATCCAGCGGAGGCAACACGGGTAATGTTTTCAAGGTTACGTCTTCCGGAGCGTTCAATGTGGTATCGACGTTTACCGGCAACAACGGGCATAACTCGTTTGCTCCTGTAGTCCAAGGCAGCGATGGGAACTTCTATGGGACGGCGACTCAGGGCGGCGCAAGCAACCTGGGTGTCGTGTTCAAGATGACACCCAACGGGACGCTCACTGATCTCTATAGCTTTACAGGCAGCGGGGATGGAGTCTATCCATACGGTGGCTTGGTGCTGGCGAGCGATGGAAACTTTTACGGCACAACTTCGCAGGCCACCGCCAGTTCGGGATGCGGCACGATTTTCCGCATCAGCAACGGCGGGAACTTCCAAACTCTTGTCACATTTCCCGGCGATGGATCTTTGGGCTGCAATCCCCAGGCCACACTGGTTCAGCACACAAACGGCATACTGTATGGGGATACGAATGCGGGCGGCAGTACCATCGGCGGTGTCTGCCCTGCCGGCTGCGGCGCCTTTTTCAGCTTGAACGCTAGCCTGGCACCGTTCATCAGGCTGCTGCCTTCCCCAGGGAAGGTGGGGTCGACGGTCGGAATCCTCGGCCAGGGGTTCAGCAATTCGTCGGTCGTCGCATTTAACGGCGTCCCGGCGACGGCGGTCACTCTTACAGGAACAACATTCTTTTCCGTGACGGTGCCGGCTGGTGCGAGTACGGGGTTTGTAACTGTGACTACAGGGGCGACCGTACTGAGCAGCACAGTGCAATATGTGGTGCATAACTCGTGGTCGAGCGGGGCGACGATGCCGATAGGCGTGGCAGCGCCTGCCACGGGAGTCATCAACGGTAACATTTATGTAGTGAGCGGATTTCAGACAAGCGGCAGCGCGCCGGTGAGCAACAATCAGGTCTACAACCCAACGACCAATGCTTGGACGACGGCTGCCGCCATCCCAACACAGGTATTCGCCCCGGCCAGCGCCGTGATTGGTACCAGCCTTTACGTCATCGGTGGATTTGAAGGTTCCGCCGGGACGCCGACCAACCTCGTGCAGGTCTACAACTCAAAGACCAACACATGGTCCACTAAATCGGCTATGCCAACCGCGCGAGGAAGCGCGACTGCCGTGGTTGATGGCAGTGCGATCTACGTAATCGGAGGAAATGGAAGCACCTTGCAGCTGAACACGGTTGAAAAATACGTGCCGTCGACCGATACGTGGACCGAAGAGGCGACGTTGCTCACAGGAAAGTCTGACCTGTCGGCAGCGCTTTTGGGAGCTAACATCGTGGGCGCGGACGGCTACACTGCGTCAGGAGATACGGGGGACAACGAGAGCTACAACGTCTCGGGCAACACCTGGACTTCGTTGACTGCGGATCCCAATCCACGAAATGCCAGTTGCTCCGGTGCGTTGACTGGGCTGCTCTACACGGCGGGAGGTCTGAATAATGCCAACCCGCAAGTCACTACACCCGTAAACGAATCGTTCAACGCGAACTCGAACAAGTGGACGAGTCTAGCTGCAATGCCGACGGCAGCCCTATGGCAAGGGTCTGCGGTGTCCAACGGCCTGTTGTACTGCTTCGGCGGTCAGGCGAGCAATCAGGGATCGGTTATCAACAACGTGCAGATCTATCAGCCATAGTTTTCCTTCAAGGAGTACGCCCGCCGTATTCGTTACGGTGGGCAAGCGTGTCGTCCGCGCTGGATTATGAAGCTAAGAACGTCTAACAAAACCGAAGTCGTCGAGAAGCGGCAAGATTTGTCATCTTGACAAAGAGGCTACCTTCACTACGATTTGCGGGATCATTCTGGTCCCCCACTCAGAGTTCGCTCGGGCTTAGTCATTTGCGGACCGAGCGAACGCAAGAAAAGCTAGAAACCAAACTTAAAAAGACTGGCCAACTACTGGCCTCACCGGAGCGTCCCATGCCCTCATTTTCGTGTCGTGCAGTCACACAGTGGATTAGCGTTCTTTGCCTCCTTGCAGCCATTTTCAGCCTTGACGGCTTGGCGTCAGCACAAGCTGGTGCGGGATCGAAGCGCAAGCCTTCACAGCAATCGCTGTTGAACCCGCACCCCGTGGCTAGCGCCGCGGCGGCGCGCCGGACGACTGCTGCCGCACCTCCTCCCCTTGCCTCCGATTCATGGACCGGGACTGCGGGGGACAACAACTGGAGTAACGCGGGAAACTGGAGCAGCGGAATGCCTACCAGCGCCGATGCCGTAACTATTGGCACCGCCAAAGCGAATGTCAACATGGACACCGTTGGGACCTTCGGGACGCTTACCCTGAGCGGGTCTGGTGACACTCTGACGATCCTGACCGGCAACATCCTTACCGCCGACGGCAACATCACCAACGCCGGGACCATCACGCTGAACTCGACGGGAGCCCCCACCGAATTGGTGTTGGGCGCGAACGTCACCCTAAGTGGCGCGGGTACGCTGACCCTGTCGAACAACGTGAACAATGAGATTCTGGGCTCGGCGACGACGGATACGCTGACCAACCAAGAGACGATCCAGGGGGCGGGAAACATCGGCAATGGTTCCATGACGCTGGTGAACTCAGGGACGATCAACTCGAACCAGACGGCGGGGCTGACGATCCAGGCCAATGGAGGGATGACGAACACGGGGACGGTGAAAGCGACGGCAGGATCGACGTTGGGGCTGATAGGGATGACTGTGGGCAATACGGGGGGAACGATCTCGGCCAATGGCGGCTCGGTGCAGCTATTTGCGACGACGGTGAACGGAGGAGCAGTGACGCTGACGGGGGCGTCGAGTTTGCAGTTGAACAACTCGACGATCCACGGGGGGAGCACGCTGACTAATAGTGCGACGGGGACGATCGAGGTGGCGAACGGCACGAACGTGTTGGGCGGGACGATCAACAACTCGGCGGGAGGGACGTTGAAGATCGACAACGGAGCGGCGCTGAATCTGGAGGCCGGTACGTACTCGCAGTTGGGCGCGGTGCAACTGAACTCGACGGGGAACGTGACGCAGTTGGGGACGGTAGGGAACGTGACCCTGAGCGGGGGGACGCTGACGCTTTCGAACAACGTCAATAACGTGATTCAGGGCTCGGCGACGACGGACACACTGACCAACCAGGAGACGATCCAGGGGGCGGGAAACATCGGCAACGGGCAGATGACGCTGGTGAACTCGGGGACGATCAACTCGAACCAGACGGCGGGGCTGACGATTCAGGCCAACGGA
>DATMQT010000017.1:0-31592 GCA_035566655.1 Candidatus Dormiibacterota bacterium | reverse complement strand
ATTGATTACCAGCGAGCTTTGGTTGGTAGAGCAAAAGCAACAGCTTCAACGAGAGCGAAATGGCGCTCTTCTCCGAGTGCATGCTGTCGTGTGCTCGAAACCACTTGACACCGCCGACATTGTCAGAGAGGCGATTTTTCGCCAGTTGTCTCATTTCGATGTCTTTCCCGGTACCCCGACCCAACGCGGGCCGTCGCACCCCGAAGATAAACGGTCTGATAACCGCCATTCGGTGTCTTCTGGCTTGTCCTTCAGGTAGGTGACTTCATCAATCACAACGTGGTCATTTTCTCTCACCACCGTGGCCGCGACGCTCGAAGTCCACGGGCGCTCTGGTGAATACCCCCACGTGAGCCTCACATACACGCGAAAGGAGCCGTCTTTCTCTGATCGTGTACTCTCAACCTGGAAAGTCCGTAGTTCTGGTTCATCATCGCCCCCCGAGAAGAGTCCAAGTTCCAGCCAACCGAATCCCGGCTTCAAATTTGGGTCGGGAAACTGTCGATCCCAATCAGCACCGCAGTCGAGGGCTAAAACAATCCTGTGGAGCAGTGCCTTGCTGAGATAGGGCGCGAAAACCTTCCAGTCTTCGCCTCCGGGGATACCAACTGGGCGGCGCGCCACCACCTGCGTATAGAGACTTCGGACAAATGCCTCGGGCTGGTTCGGGAGAATGTGTGCGTTCCAGCGAGGGCCATCGCATCCTGCGGACAAATACTCCGATAGCCGCTGATGCCTGCGATCCGCCTCTCTGTCGTAGATGTGATTGTCGACGTAGATCACATCATCGATGACGAAGTGGTGGTCTTCCCGAATCACAACTGCCGCAACAGGCCATGTCCACGGGCGCTGGGGAGGCTTCTCCCGTGAAAGGCTCAAAGATACACGCAAGGAACCATCTTTCCCAGCTTCGGTTTTCTGAATTTGGAAAGCTTGCGGTGCGGCTTCGTCGCCCGAGAAGAGCCCAAACGCGGAGACCATTTTTGCCGCCTCTGGACTCTGTCGATCCCAATCGGTTGCACAGGCTCTTGCTAAATCAATTCTGTGCCGCAATCCCTTGCTGAGATACGGTGCGAAAATTTCCCAATCCGAGCCCTCCGGGATGCCGTGCGGGTGCTGAGCCACTACCTGCTCATAGAGGCTTTGGACAACCGCCTCGGGTTGAGCGGGTAGCCGATTCTGTGTCGTGGCTGGAAGACTCGCGAAGAAGACGG
Organism: Candidatus Dormiibacterota bacterium; assembly: GCA_035566655.1. GTDB lineage: Bacteria > Acidobacteriota > Terriglobia > Terriglobales > Acidobacteriaceae > Sulfotelmatobacter. The sequence continues at coordinate 30,378 of DATMQT010000017.1, read as the reverse complement.
CCGCAGCCCACGCGAGCAAATACCGTTTCATACCCGCAGAGTACCACCCGAGCGTGGCCAAGAGAAAGCCAACTGTTGTAAGCAGGCGATTACGCTCATTGACCTACTGACAGAACCCGCCCTGGGCGAAGCGAAGGGACGGCACGTCTTAGCCCGAGGAGTCGCCGTATTTCCCTCGGATTCCCGGTGATGCAGCTTCTAGTCCTCCTTCGCGCCTAACAAGGTATCGCGTACCGACCGTTCCGAAGCCAGCAGGACCTTCACGACTTCAAACACAATCACGGTCGTGTAGGTGACTGCGATCCAGACACAAACTTCCTCAATGGGAAGCCGCGACCATGCGCCGATAAAAAGCCCGATCATCTGGCGGTGCTGAAAGTTCCACCAATTGTAGGGAACAGCCAGAGTCGCTTCCCAGACCAGGCTGACCAGCAGCATGAAGAAAACCGTGAGGCTTAGAGCGCGCCAGTTAATGAAGCGCCGCGACACCGGGAAGAAACTTACGGCTGGCAGCAGGGCTCCGGCGACCAGAAATGTGAAGTATCCAGGGAAACCTGCCTGGTCTTCCGGAGCAGCAAAGTGCTTCTTGTAAAACCACGCAGCGCCAATCAAAACGACGGCCAGAATCAACGAGGTGGGATGAAATTGGAGAAGGCGGCGCATCTTACGGGCTTCGCCAGGGTAATCAGGCTCGTTGTAGGCGGCCAGCCAAAACTCTCCCAGCCACACGTAGAGGAGAAGGTCGGCGAGAAAACCTGTGAGATAGAAAACGTATTCCTCGATGGGAACCGGCTTTCCGAATGCGAACGCATGGATGCCCAAAGTGGCTCCCGCGTTGGGATAGTCGAAGAACCACTGCGCGAACACGAGGTCGAGCGCGCAGCCCAGAGGAACGAGAATCACGAGCGTCCACCAGAAGGCGCGCTGCGGGATGTGCAGTCCCTCGCTGGGCAGGAACCATACTGCGATCACGAGAATGGGGACGATGAACAGCAGCAGGCTAATAGTGTAGCCGTACGGCGTGGAGCTCTGGTTAACCGGGATGGGCGGCGCGGGTACGTGCACCGTTTGCAGCGTGATCGCCGCGGGAATCGCGATCATTGCCACCATGGCAACCACAATCAAGGCGCAGACGGTGGGGCTGGGGAGTCCGTGAGAGCGAGGTGCGGGCATGAGCGGCCTCCGAGTCGCGATGCGGTTGCGCTTCATAAGTCAATTTCTGAAACGTCAAGGATTCTACGCTGGTTTCGCACGGGTGCTAGCGCATCCGGCATCTTGTCCGGAAGTTGGAAACCGTGAAGAATGGACTTACTAAAGACCATGGCCGATAGGGCAAGCCACGTCATTGCAACTGGGGCAAAACCCGGCTAACTTACAAGTAAACCCTGCGAAAACCGTATGCAACCAAGCTGCATCGATGCGCGTAGGTCGGGACGAACCAGCTACGCAAAGTAGTCAATTGACAGGGCCCGGCGGCGTGGCCACACTCGCAATAAGGAGATTTGTTGAAGACTGCTGGGCTGCATGAGTAATTGAATGGCTACTACTCCCACTAAACCGGTGATCGAAGTTGGCTCGATCAAAGCTGGCTCCGGGCTGGCAGGCACTTCTGTGCCGTCGTGGCCGTTGCAGCGGAGTGCGTGGGCGCCGGCGCAAAGTTCTTCTTATAACGGAGTTGACGGCGAGGATCGCGAGATGCGGCCTTCGCGCCGCGATGCTTTGCAGGCGCTCTTGGCTTTCTCGGCGCTGCATCAGCAGGTGCGGCAGCGGCGGGCGCTGGCCTCGCGGCACAGCGGGTTTGAAACCATTGCACGCCCCAATGAGTTCGATGTGCAAGAGCAATTCGTTCTGGACGAAGTGTTGCAACTGGTTGCGGAGCGGGCCATTGCCATTACCGGAGCGGATGGATTGGGAATCGCTCTGGCAGAAAACAACGAAATTGTTTTGCGGGCTTCCGCGGGCGTCATCAAGCCGGATGTGGGCGCGCGAATTCAGCGAGACTCTGCATTTTCTGGAGCATGTTTCCGCACAGCGCAGATTATCCGCTGCGACGATACCGAGACCGACGACCGCGTAAACCTTTACGCCTGTCGCCAACTGGGCGCGCGGTCGATGGTAGCCGTGCCGTTGTGCGGGCGGCGGCGTGTGATTGGATTGCTGGAAGCGTTTTCGGCTGACCCCTTCGGTTTCAATGACAGCGACGTTGGTAGTCTCGAGTTGCTGGCCGAGCTTATTCTTGGGGCGCTCAAGCCTGAAGACGAAGATCGCTTCGCGGAATCGGCGCAAGTGGCGGAAGCGGAGTTGGCCGCGCCCGCGATTGCGACTCCAGCGTCTGCCGCGATTACAGAAACTCCTTCGACAAAAGTCCTTGCCGCGTCGAAGCCGGTGCCGCAAGTTGAGGAGGTCAAAGCCTCGGCGAGCCCCGCTGCTGCGGTGGTTGAGCCTGTGGTGTTGCCGGATTTGGCTCCACAACTGAAAACAGAACCTCTGGCCGTCACCGAAGAAACTCTCACCCTCAAAACCAGGCAGAAACCTGCTGCGGGTCATCATCCCGGAATCGTGCTGGTGTTGGTGCTGGTAGTGGTCTGTGCGGTTCTGGCGGGAGGAGTTTGGTGGAAGCTGAAGAATGCGCAGCTCGGCGACGTAATGGTGCGGCCTGAGCCGAAGATCACGCGCCCTGAGAGCGCGGCTAAGACGGACGCTCCATCGGCGATCAATCCTTCGAGCGCGGATGCGCAAGCGAGTTCCACCCTCAATCCGGGAACGGCAATCGATCAAGATACAACTGCTCAACCTGGCGAAAGCGCTACGCCGCAGGAACCGGCGAAGTTGGCGCGCATCACTGGAATCCGGCACTGGTCTTCGGCCGATTCCAGCACGGTTGTGCTCGACCTTGAAGATCAAGTGCAATACGAGGCGCATCGCCTGTCGGGCCCTGATCGCATTTATTTTGACTTGCACGATACCTCGCTGGCTTCTGGATATGAGGGCAAGACCATCGAAGTCGGAGACTCGCTGCTGGCAAAGGTTCGAATCGCGCAGCCAGTTTCCGGATTGACGCGCGTCGTGCTCGAGACCAGAGGCAACTCGAATTTTTCCGTGAGCCTGGAACCGAATCCTTTTCGTCTAGTCGTGCAAGTGCGGAAGCTGGGCGCCAACAGCAAAGCTCAGGTGAACCTTTTCCCGGGAGCGGCTGAGGCGGAGAAAATGGCCATCGTGGTTCCTCCTCCGACGGGCGAAGATTTGCAGTTGCGCGCGCGCGTACCGAAGATGCGCATCGTCGTGGACGCTGGACACGGCGGCTGGGATCTGGGAACCGTGGGCCGTCGCGGATTGCTGGAAAAAGATCTGGTGCTCGAGATCGCTCAGCGCTTGGGCAAGCTGCTCGAGAGCCGCTTGGGCGCGGACGTGATTCTCACGCGCAACGACGACAATTACATTCCGCTCGACGAACGGGCTGGAATGGCGAATCAGTCGCAGGCGGATTTGTTTATCTCGGTGCATGCGAACTATAGCGACTTGCTCTCGGCGCGCGGCGTCGAGACTTACTACACAAACGTATTTGCGGCGCCCAGCGCAAAAGACCTCGAGACTCGCCAACCAGAGCACGGTAACAAATCCAGTACTGCAAAGTTGTCGCCCGCCGAACTGCACGACAAGATTGAGCAGTCGCGGCGGCTCGCGGCCAGCGTGCAGCGCTCGCTCTATGGAACTCTGTCGGCGCAAAACCCCGGGCTGCGCGATCGCGGCGTGAAAGAAGCGTCCTACGTGGTGCTTACCGAGACTGCGATGCCGGGAATCCTGGCCGAGGTTTCCTTCGTCAGCAGTCCTACCGACGAGCAGAAACTTCAGAGCGACGGGTACCGTGAGCAGATTGCCGAAGCGCTGTATAAGGGCATTGCTCGGTATGCTGCTGGGTCGCGGGGTGTGAAGGTTGCCGCGCGATAGCTCCTTAAGCAGTGATGAGTGGTCAGTGGTCAGTGATCAGTGGCTCAGTGGTCCCTGCACGGCCCTTTACCCTGGCTTCACTGCTCCGTTTCCTCCTGCCGTTTCTGGCAACCAATTTCGGGTTGTGCCCTGCACACTTCGCCGCGCGTCTTCCGCGGTGAAGTGATTCAACGCCGCGGGCTCTTTCTTTGCGGCCGCGGACTGCGCGGGCGCGGCGGCTACCGGCGCTTTGTCATCTGCTTCGTCTATTTCATTCTCTGTTCCGTTTTCTGCTTCTTGTTCCTCCGATTCGTCTTCGAAATCTTCTTCGAACCACTGCGGGCCGCCCAGGGACGTGCGATTTATGTCGTCGCGGTCGATTACCACGTCGGTGGCGAAGCGCGCCTCGAAGTTGGCGTGGCGCAGGTTGATGCTGGCGGTTTGCAGCGCGTAGAGCATCAGGCCGGCGGTTCGGTGGTCCAGGCGGCCGGAGCCTAACATCTGGATCACCTTCATCAGCGAGACCTGCACCGAGTTCGCGTCCTCGAGCAGCGGGAGATCGAAGCGGCGCTGGGCCGTCATGTCGGCCGCGATTTTCGCCCGCTCGCGCTTGATGCGATCATGAAAAAAGCAAAGCCTGCGCCAACGCAGAGCGGGAGAGCCGCACTGCGTTCCATTCATCTTTATGTGCTGACACCTTGGAACATTGTCCATACCCATATTTTTTGTCACACCGTTCAGTTTGATTTGCCCCGGCGCGAATTTGCGGGTACCCTCCCCCACCCCCCTCGATATCTGGAATCATCGGGTTAGAGTGGAAACGGTCCGCAAAATCTAGATGGCAAAGACGTTAGATACTAAAATCTTTGCAATCAGTGACTTGGGAAGCTAGGAATCGGTTCCAAAGTCGTTTTTGCGCTGTCGATCAGAATTTCAGAAAAAGTGGTATGACCGCAAGGGCAGATGTCACATAGGAGAGCTGTGGAAAAGTATTTTCCGTCGGAGGGCAACGGGTGGTTTCGAATGCCCCCGGAACGTGGCGATCAGGGTTTGGCGGTGGGTTGAGGCCGGTTATTTCTTTTCGAAGCACCAGTCTTCAAGGACTTTTTGCACCGCGCGATCATATCGATGGGGAAACACGAGAATGAAGAAGATAAGAAACTCCTGATTCCGCCTGACGACCTCTGGGATGCCCGAGGTATCTGTCTCAGCGGCGTCGGAGACGAGCTTGCCCCAGCTCTGTGGTTCATTAGCGAACTTGCTAATGAGCTTTCCGTTTTCGCATTTCCAGCGGAACCATTCCCAGGGCTTTGGCGGTACGAACTGCAGAAGTGAAACGCGTGTAACCGAATACCAATGCCGACTCAATTCCCCCTTCCTCCATCTTCGGGCTAGGTAGTCTATGAGGGGTGAGAGACCGTACGTGAAGCCGACAAAGTTTTCTAGATTATTAGGTTCCAATCCCACGGCCAGCCGCACGGCGGCTTCCGCGGAATAGTAAACGTTCGGGAAACCAGGCCTTCCGACAGCGTCACTTCCATTTTGCGATGCCACGATGAAGATGAGGTTGGAAACCAGGGCCTCAGCCATCGGTTGCAGAGCGCGCTGCTCAAGGAGTAGCGCGGCCAGCATGTAGAAAGGGATGGCCGACTCGCCCCATGGTGTGGACTCCTTCAGATGGCGTCGAACGAAGCTCGCGACGGAGTCTGCATCGGGGCTCAGTTGATCTCTCCGCATCTCCGTCAGCCCCCATGCGCTTAGGAGCCCCAGAAGAATTGTGATTCGGTAGCGGAAAAAGTGTCCGTCAGTAAGGACGTCCCCTTCTACAAACCATTGGCGTTCTTTGCATTCTTGGAAGAGATGCTGCAGAGCGCGTCGCGCACCGAGAATGCAGAGATCGAATGTCGTTCTCCAATAACGTTCCGGCGTCCGCGTTTTCTCCGAGACAGCTAAACAGTATGCGGCCATTACAATCCAACCATCGAAAACTGCCCAGTGATTCCCCGCTGCATCGCAGCCGTGAAGAATATAGCTGGTCAGAACACCGGCGCTCGCTAGAGACCGTCCGGCGTTGCGGTCTGTCATTTTCTGTTCACCCAGGGGGAGCACGGTTTCAAGCAGCGCAGAGAAAGCTTCCTTGTCAAGAGGATTTCTGCCGCTATGCAAAATCAGCTTGAGTAGGCGACCGAAATCCTGCGGCTCACTTGGCAAATAGTGTCCGTGCAGCTTCCCAAAGCGTTTAAGGAGTTCTCCTTTGACCACGAGTTGCAGGCGTGGAAATCCTCGATGCTCGAAGGCGTCGTTCATGGATCGAATCTGGTCAACTACGGGTGGCGTTATGTCGCCATTGGTCACCAGAATCGGCTCATGCCATTTCCTTCGTCGCCCAATGGATGGGTGCTCTACTGGCAGCTCGACGAGGCTATTGATCTCACCTTCGATTGAGTGCCAGGTGCTGAGGTCGATGCGTCCGGCCTTGAGTTGGTATGCCCTAACAGTCCGGTCGGGCAGAAGGGTCACGATATCCTTGCCCTTCTCGTGCGGATGATGCGTGGAGATATCGACAACGGATTCGCCTTCAGCGGACAACAGTTGGCAGAATGGGATCTGGTACTGACGTTCGTTGGCGCTAGTCAACCAGTTTTCGATTATTCTCCCGAGCAAGCCAAGACTCGTAGTGCCTTCGTCGGATTGCTTCGGCTCTCGCTTTGAGGTCGGGGTCATTCTTTATCTGTTGATCGATCTTTTTAGCTGTTTCCATCATATCTGGGTGCAGGACGAAGCTGGATGTCGGTTTCCCACTCCGGTCGAAATCGACTTCCGTCATCTCAATAAGCTGAAGAATCGTGTCGGCTGTCATAGGTTTTCCTTTATTGTCAAGCCTTGTTCCAGCCTTCTCCGTCGCCTCATCGAGGGTCCGGAAAAACATCTGCATTTGTTGTTTCCCGATCTCATTAGCTATTCCGGTTAGCTTTTGATCAAGCTTCTCTCTGATGAGGTCCGGTACTTCGTCAAGATCAATCTTTACTGGAGCTCCTATTTCACGGTAGCCTTCCGAGACCGTACCGAAACCGATCTGGTCATGTTGGTGGATAACTCCCTCGTGCTGCGTAATGCTCTTGATCCCTGCAAGGATCGGATGGTCAGCATCGATCTTCCGCTTGATAGCCGTGGTGATCCTGTTGAGAATTTCGCCTTTCGTTTCTGGTATGTCCGGCAGCATTGCGCATGAGAATAGCATGTAGCGTGGTATTCGTGCCGGATTCGCAGGAGGTGTCCGGCTCTCTTCACAGGGTTTTCAGAGAGTGGCTTATTAGAGTCAGAACTTCCGGCCTCGTTGCAGCAAACGCGACTGGGGGAAGGAGCATCCGCGTAGGGAGGGGGTGTCGTCCCTGCGGGACTTGGTTCCCTTTTCTTGGGCTTACCCCGGACTTACGTCCGGGGCTATTGTATGCCGTCCCCTTCGGGACTGGGGTTGGGTGGGGCGGGGTGCGTCTTTCTCTCGGGGAGCGCCGTCCGCCGGACTTTATTTTGGTGCGGAGTCTACAGTGGACGCGAAGTCAAAATCCTCACTGTGCGGTGGTGGAAATCCCTGTCGGTGCCGGTGGTGGTGCAGGATTGCCCGGGGTCCTTCGTCGGGCGAAGAGCGCCCTCCTCTGGATGACAGTGCCTGAGGGAGCACCGGCGTCCCAGGACGCTGCGGCCCGATGGACCTGGGCCACATGAACGGACGAATGCGTCCGTCCCCACATGAGTTCGCTCAGGCGACGCAAAATCCAAGGCAAGATCAAAATCCAATGGCGCATGCTGCTGGAGTTCCCACCTTTCGCAAAGAGACGCGAAAGATGGGGCACCCACAGTTTGCTGGCGTCAGCTGGAGTTCCCACCTTTCGCAAAAGACGCGAAAGATGGGGCACCCTCTTTTATTTTGGCGTCGGCACTGGCGGGTTGGGTTCATTGTTGGATGGGACGCCGCCGTATTTTTGCAGCCACTTTAGTTCTTCGCGCACTTTTATTTTTCCGTGCCAGGGATTCTTCGCTAAAGAGTGGCCTTCGCCGGGGAAGATTAGCAGCTTGTTCGGGATGCCTAGCGAATAGAGCGCGTGCTCCAGCAGGTAATCTTCGAGCACCGCTACTCGGATGTCGTCGGCGCCGGCTACGATGTGCGTGGGGGTGCGGACTTTGTCGATTTGGAAGATGGCGGCTTCGTCGTGATAGCGCTGGGGGGCTTCCCAGGGGCGTCCGCCGAGGAAGTAGGCGTCGTCCTGAGTATCGTCGTCGTTGCCCCAGTTGGCGATGTGTTCGACCGCGCCTGCGCCTGTCACCGCGGCTTTGAAGCGCGTGGTTTGCGTGATCAGCCAGTTGGTCATGTAGCCGCCGTAGCTGTAGCCGCCGATGGTTAGGTGATCGGCGTCGGCTGTGCCGTCTTTCACCAGCGCGTCTACGCCTTCGAGAATGTCTTTGCCGGGACGCGTGACTATCTGCGGAACGATTTGCTCGAGGAATTTGTCGCCGTATCCGGACGACCCGCGGTAGTTGGGTTCGAAGACCAGCCATCCGTTGGTGGCGGCTAGCTGGGCCCACTGATACCAGTCGGCTTCGAAGTGGTTGCCGTCGGCGTCGGCGGGGCCTCCGTGAATGAAGGTGAACATGGGTAGGTGCTTGGCTTCGAATTTGCCGGGAGGATAGATGAGCATTCCCTCGACCGTGGTTCCGTCGTCCGTCTTCCAGCGATAGGGCTTGCCCTGAGGAAGGTCGCGCTCGGTGAAGAGTTTGTTGAAGGATGAGATGGGACGGGCTTGGTCAAGTTTGTCGGCACTTTCGGCGAGGTAGACTTCGGCGGGCTTCTGCAGGGACGAATAGATGAAGGCGATGCGGGGAGAGTGCGCGGCGGTGGAGAGTGTTGCGTACGTGCCTTCCCATCCATTCAATTTGTGCAAGGACTGGTTGGGCCGGGCGACGGAGTACATGGCGACCTCGGTTCCACTGCGCGCCGAGGCTAGCACGCTGTCGGCGGCGACGGCGTAGTGGTCGACCGGGCCGATGAAGTCCTTGCTCCACCGCTCAACCGCGCCGGAGTCGGTATCTACCCAATAAAGATGTGGCTGCAGGTCGCGGTAGGGACCAGATACATCTCCCACTTCGACGGTGAAGAAGATGTGGCGGCTGTCGTTGGCCCAGTGGAGATGAGTTTCGATTGCTTCGTTGTGAGTGATGCGGTGAGGTTCCGGTAGTGGGATCTTAGGATCGATTGCTTGTTCGGCGCTCCCGAGAGTCGCGGAAGCCCCTCCCGAAAATCGGCTTTGACCAATTATGTAGATTTCGACATCCTCTGACTTTTCCTGGCGCTGGTTGATTGCATTGGTGAGGAAGGCGAGCCTGCGGCCGTCGGGCGAGATCAACAAGGTATCGACGCGCAGAGCAGTTGTGGCCATCGCAACGGCACCGGGAGTCAGATCAGGCTCTTTCGCAGAATCACTTTCCGACTTCGTCGGCGCGGCGGCGTGGTATGTGAGGGCCGCAGCCAAGTCGAGGGAGAAGATGGTGTCACCGCGCTCGGCGGTGCGATATTGCACCACGTCTTTCCATCGCTTCTTGTACTCGTCTTTCTGGGCTTTGGTCCACGGGTTGCGCGTGGCGAAGTAGAGAGTGCGCGAGTCGGCGGACCAGGCGAATGTGTGCACTTCTTCCTCGCCCTCGGTTAGCGGGATGGCTTCGCCGCCGGCGGGAGAAATCAAGTAGATCTGGGCCGTTTCGTCCTTCCCTTCTTTGTCTTTTTTCTGGTCATTTTTCTTATCATTTTTCTTGTCGTCGGAGTCGGAGTCCTTCTCAGACGAAGCCTTGCGCTCGGAGAGGAAGGCGATCCAGCGGCCGTCGGGCGACCATTTGGGCTCGGTGTCGTGGCCGGACTGCGTGAGTTGGATCAGCGATCCGGACTTGCCGTCGTCGCGGTAGAGCCAGAGATCGGTACGGAAGATCTTCTGGTCCCAGTCGGCGCGCTCGGCGGCGATCACGACGGAGGCGCCGTCGGGAGAGATGGCGATCGAGGGATAGTCGACCGAGTTGAAGAATTCGTCGAGGGTCAGCTTGGGCTTGGCTTGGGCGGAGTTGAGCGATGCGAAACTGAGAAGTATGGTGAACAGCAAAAGGTGTTTGGAGATTCTCATAAGGGACCTGGCGGAAGTAGGGTTATACATCGGCAGGTTTGTTGTGAGCAAGCTTGAGGCTGAGTGACTCGCAGTCAGGGCTCCGGGTAGCTTTTCAAAGTCTTTACCACGGGGGGCCACGGGGTTTCACGGGGTACCCGGTTCACGGGGCGGGTTCGGAGTTTTTTAGGGCATCGTCGAGAGGCTGGGCGGGATGAGCATTCTCGACCAGGCGCCAGCCGTCGTCATAATTGCGGAAGCTGGCCGTGGAGCGGTAGCGCGCGTCGCCGGGATAAAGGACGGCGCCAACTTCATTGAGGGGAACCCATCGCCAGGTGAATTCGATGTCGGCGACGTTGCCTTGCTTGGCGATGCCGGTGATCGCGACCAGTTCGCGGCGGGCGGCGGGGATGCTGAAGGTTTGTTTTTCAGCGTCGCCAGGGGCAATGAGACTTTGAAACGTATCCACACCGGACGGGGTGAGCATGACGTCCCAGCAAGGCGGCGGGGCCATGGTCGCGGGGCAAGGGGCGGTGGTGGCGGAGATCCAGCCGCGATGCTGCAGCACGAGATAGTCGGGCGAGAGGTAGTTTTTGTTTGCGATAACGCCGGTGCGTAGTTGAAATGACTGCTGGGCGCGGAAGGTTGCGGAACCGGCGATGAGATCAGCGGCGAGGCGGCGGGTGAGGAAGTCGCGGGGCGAGCAGGAGGAGAGCAGGAGCAGGGCGACAATAGACAGGGCGAGGATGAATGGTTTGCGCATCAACGAACAAGTGTCTGGGGTCACTGATTTGGGATTGTAAACAAAAGCTGGTTCGTGCGCGGCGAGAAAGGGCGGGAGGTGATTTGGCCTTCGAAGCGGGCGGACCAGCGGCCGGGAATCGCGGTGGCACACTTCGGACAACGGCCATCTGAAGTCAGGCGGTAGTTCTTGATCAGGTAGCCGTAGCGCTCGATCATGGTTTCGTTGCACTGCGGACAGCGCGTGTTCTCCCATTCGCCGACCATGCCGGGGAGATTGCCGGGATAGATGTAACGGAGGCCCGACTGTTGGCCGATTTCGACGGCTGCCATCAAATCTTCCGGGGTGGTGTCGCGCGCGACATCGTTTTGCATCTTATAGTCGCCGTGAAAGGCGGTGACGTGCCAGGGAATATCGGGTGAGATGCCGGCCACAAATTCCGTGAGTCGCCGCAGTTCGTCGGCGCAGTCGTTGAAGCCGGGAATTAAGAGCGTGACGATCTCGAGCCAGAGGCCGCTCTCGTGAATGCGGCGGATGCTGTCGAGGATGGGGGCGATGCGGCCGCCGAGTTCGTGGTAGTGGCGGTCGTCGAAGCTTTTGAGATCGACTTTGTAGAGATCGAGCCAGGGACGCAGATATTCGAGAACTTGCGGCGTGGCGTTGCCGTTGGAGACGAAGCCGGTGATGAGGCCGGCGGCTTTCGCTTCCTTGAAGACGGCTACCGCCCATTCGCTGGTGATGAGAGGCTCGTTGTAGGTGCTGACCAGAATCTTTGCGCCCTGGGCGAGGGCGTCTTGCACTAACGCTTCGGGCGAGGCTTGCAGCGGAGGCGACACGGCGTTGGGATCGCGCAGAGCTTGCGACGTGACCCAGTTCTGGCAATAGGCGCAGTGGAGATCGCAGCCTAACATGCCGAAGCTGTAGGCTAGTGCGCCGGGATACGCGTGGAAGAATGGTTTTTTTTCGACGGGGTCGCACTGGGTGCCGGCAGTGTATCCCCAGGGGACGTACAGCGTGCCGCCGCGGTTGTAGCGGACTTTGCAGACTCCGGGCTGGCCTTCGGGGATGGGGCAGCAGTGTCCGCAGGCAAAGCAGCGCACGCGGTTGTTGGCTGCCTTTTCGTAGAGATGGGGATCGGCTTCGCGAACTTGATCGTCGAGGATGGTGCGGAGGGTGGGCACGGGACCTCTGCTCTCTATTCTAACGCTGCGGAGTGGGGAGGGGCTTCGGGCTTCGGGCTTCGGGCTTCGGGCTTCGGGCTTCCGCGATGGAGGGTGGGGCGAGGATGTTGCCTTTGGGATCGTTGATTTCGGTTAGCCCACCCGCGGTTTCGTGCCCGCAAGGTCGGTCACTGTTCTTAATTCTGTCGATCAGGAGGAAGCTCTATCTTGACTTCCCGTGTTTCGGCGTAGCGCTTTATATCTTGAATGGTCTGCAACGGTGGAAGTTTTAGCCTTGCTTCCCCTTTCGCTCCTTGGCTTGCGCCCACGGCTCGATCAAGCCAGAAGACGGTCGCTCCCGAGGGTAACCCGGATATTTTCCGCTTGAGGCCATTCACGCCGTTCAAGAGAAACTTCCTGTTGAATATTTGCTCCGCGGTGACATTCGGGCCGCTTGGGCTGGCCAGAAGGGAGAAGTTCCACCCGCCGTTCGGCCCTTGCCAACTATAGAGCTCATAGGCCATCGGGGGGACCACATGCGCGCCGTTGCCAGCGCGTTGTCCTGAAGCGTAAAGGGCTGTTGCTATGCAGCTTATTGCGAGGAGGGCAATTTGCTTCGTCGTCACTAGTGGCCGGGGTTGGGTTTGGATTGCGATTCGTGCTGTTGGTACCAGATGTTGGCCTGCTGTTCGATGGCTGCGGCTTGTTGGCGGGTCATGTGGGAGGCTAGGAATTCCGCGAAGGTTTTGCTGTTTTTGTCGCCGGCGGCGCGGGCTAGAACGGTCCAGAAATAAGCTTGCGTGAGGCTTGGCGGGAGGCCGCGGCCTGCCCAGTAACGCGTGCCCAGGGCTACCTGGGCTTTCACGCTTCCGTTCTCGGCTGCTTTGGTGAACCAACGCGCGGCTTCGGTGTCATCCTGCCTCACGCCATCGCCGGAGGCGTAACGAAGGCCTAGCGCATTTTCAGCTGCGGGATCGCCCTTCCCGGCGAGTTGCTGGAGTTGGTCGAGGTTTGCGGTCTCGATTGCCGGGGCCGTTGGCGTCGTGGCGATTGGTTGGGGCGGGTGCGACGAAGCCAGCACTGTGTGCTCCGCGATGCGGTCGCGGGCCTGGAGCTTTTCCTGAATCCAGGGCTGAATCGATGGGGCGAGGATGTAGCCCAAGGCAAACGCGATAGCGATGAGGCAACTGATAAGCAGGTAGAGGTGGGCGCGGGGCAGGCGGATACCTCCGACCTTGTCTTCATCGCCGGACAGGTTTTTCTTCACGGCGTTTTCGTCGGGGTCGTGGGCAAACAGAACGCTGCCGGGAGGCGCCGAAAAAGGCTTTGGCACGGGCGGAGGCGGGAAAAAAACATCGTGGGCACGGGCAGCGCGGCTGACGGACGCACTAATGGTCTCGGCGAAACGCTGTAGCACGGCGCTGTCGTTTTCACTGAACGAGCTGGGCTGGGCGGAAAATACTTCGAGGAGGCCGATCACCTTTTCGCCCACGCGGATGGGAGTGGCCAGCATGGAGCGAATGTCAAGGGCGCGACAACTTTGGGGATCCACGCGTTCGTCGGTTTCGGTGTCATCGCAGCGGGACATTTTTCCGGTGCGGACGCATTCGCCGGAGAAACCTGAACCCACTTGCAAGGTTGCGTCCACGGGCGGGGCGCTCTGGCCAGCGCTGGCCCGGCATATCATGACGCCGACGTCTTTTCCCGAGAGGGCGATCGCCGCGCCAGATGCCCGAAGCAGAGACTGCGAGCGGGAAGCAACCAGGGTAAGTACCGCATCGAGGTCGGAGCCGAGCGACTCCGCTTCTCTCTGCACAGCGGACGCTGCGGTTAGTGTGTCGGTATAGTTCGGGAGAAGCACGGTGTGCTCTGGCATCGAGGACGGCAGCGCGGGGTAGGCTGCGGCGTTAGCGGCTCCAGCCATGGCATTGAGGAACAACCACTCGCGCAGGCGTTGTAGAGCGGAGTTGGTGAGAGGCGGAAGCGCGAGGCCGACACGTCCGGTGGAGTCTGACCAGACCACGCGGGCGGTGGCGGTAATCTGTCCACTGGCTTCGGCGAGGTCCAGACACAACTCCACCTGCTGGTCGACCTTCATCGGCGATCCACATTGCACCGCTACGCCGACCTCGCTGATATCGAGGACCTCGTAGAGATCGAGCATCTGGCTTCTGGAAGCGCCGCTGAAACTGGCATAGGCGGGCGCATGAACTCTCTGGCGCACACGGCGGCGGCGGTTGAGGGATGCGGGTCGAGAAACCTGAGGTATGGCCGACATGGGGGGAGGCCCGAGGTCGAACTCCTGTCGGTACATATTAACCCGAGAATGTGGAAAAGTAAGCAAGAAGATAGTCGGAAGGGCATGCGGATGACCTGAGATCACCGCCAGGAGGCAACCTTGCTATCCCAGACGGCGCAGAATTTGGGCCTGGTGCAGGCTGGAGATGCGGGAGATGGCGGCGACCATCATGCTGGAAAGGAGCTGCATGGTGGCCACGTCGCGCTCGTCAAATGCGCTCGGGGACGACGACAGCACTTCGAACACGCCGAGGGTGCGGCGATAGTAGCGGAGGGGTGAGACCAGGATGGAGCGGACACCTAAACGGCGGCAACTGGCGAGGTCGACACGCGGGTTGCGTTCGGCGTCGTGGCAGAGCATGACTTCGCCGGTGCGGACGGCCTCGGCGGAGATGCCGGCGTCGGTTTGCAGACGGACGCCGAGATCGGGAGCGGTGCGGCCGGCGCGGGCGCGGCAGACGATCTCGTCGCCGGCGCGCAGGGCAATCGCGGCTCCGGTTGCGCCGGTGAGATGCTGGGCGCGCTCGGTGATGGCGCTGATGGCTGGTTCAAGGTCGAGCTCTGCGGCGTGAATGTCGACCTCTTCGCCAGGATGCACTGCGCGAAACCCCGATACGGGATGGGCGGCGTTGGCGACGCGGAGCTGGCTGCGGAGAGCGGCGGAGGGTATGCGGGCGTGATCGCCAGCAACGTTGAAGACTTCCCTGTTGAAAGTCTGTGGGGCGGGGACGGTGCGCAGCAGGTCGCGGACGAGACTGTCGAGTTCAGAATCTGTGATGAGATGAGCTGTGTGCTGGTGGCGGAGGGAGCCGCCCAGGACACGGGAGAGGCTGAGCAAGGAATTGTTTCCGCAGGCCAGGCAATACGGCGTGCTGCCGGTACTGATCAGCTCACATTGAACGCAGAATGTTGCGGACTGAAGGGGAACGAAATTGACGTCCTTGAAGGTGGTGCCATAAATCGTCTTGCGAAACATGAATGCCTTCCTGACTCACTTAGGAGAGAACATCAAGGTAAATAGCGATGGCGAGGTTAGGCAGTGGCCGCATTGGTTCCACATGTGGAAAAGCCGGAGATGTTGAGATCAACCGCTGTGCGAGTATGCAAGAAATTGCAACTATCAGACAAAACAGCCTAAATGCCCTGTTTGGCAGGGAGTTTGGCGTGTTCGATTTCTCTGGCTGGGCTCTTGATTTGGGGGTGGTGCTGAGTTAGAATCGCAAAATCGTTCAAGGCAGCAGCTTTGAGCGATTGGGGGAAGAAGATGCAGTGGACAGCACCAGCATTTGAAGAAGTTTGCCTGAATTGCGAGATTAATTCTTACGTCAGCGCGAAACTTTAACCGTCAGCCCTCCCTATCCCTTCTTTAAGTTTGAGCCACGCACAGCCGTGCGTGTGCGATCCCTGAGTTTCTTTGTTTAGCATTAGTGATAACCGCCTTTGCCACGGCGCCTTAGCCAGCCTGGGCGGCAACGAATCCCTGATCGTCCTGGTCAGTATCAGTATCAATGCGCTGATCTGCGCGGGGAATGACTTGCACAGCGTGCTGAAGAGTGCGGTCGAACGCATCGGCGAGAGCGATGGGGAAAACCGAGGTGAGCAGATTGATATCGAGCTGTAGATCGCGGGGCGAATAAAGGCGGTGAACCATCATGGCGCCGCGGCGGCGGTTGGACGAAGTCACCAGATCGAGGGACAGAGTCCAAACGGCGATGCCATCCAGAGATCTTGAGGCGCGCGTCTTTCCCCAGTGCAAAGAAACTTCTCCGCGGCGCTGAGGCTCGATGGCCGGATGAGATTCTCCGGGGAGAAGTTTGAAGGTCACGTCAAATCCGTCAAAATCGTTGGACCCGAAGGCTGCTTCGAGAATGTGCTGAATCTGTTCGTAGTCACGGGCGGCTTTGAGTTCCTCGGTGGCGCGCCTGATGGCGAGGTTGTTGATGACGATCTGGCGCTGCTCGAAAGTGCGCTGAGCGACGCGGCCGAGTTCGCCCAACTCGAGATACCCCAGGCGCTGCACGCCAATCCAGATGCCGATTCCGAGCACAGCAAGAACCAGGCCCAGAGAGCTGCCAGTCGGCCACAGCAGGAACAGGCTGAGCAGGGCGAACACGGCTGAGACGGCATAGAGCACGATCACGACCTGGCGATGGGTGAGGCCATGCTGCAACAGTTTGTGATGAATGTGCTCGCGGTCGGCAGTGAAGACGGGGCGTCCGCTGATTAGGCGGCGGAGAATGGAGAGCGAGGTTTCCAGGATCGGCAGGCCGAAGGAGACAACCGGAATTGCCACAGCTACGATGGTTGGGGCCTTTTGGGCTCCGGCGAGAGCGAGCGCGCTCAGAAGGAAGCCGATGAAGAGACTGCCTGAATCTCCGAGGAAGATGGTTGCTGGATTGAAGTTGTAGCGCAGGAAACCGAGGATTGCCCCGGCCAGGGCGATGGTCATGACCGTGACCAGCGAGTTTCCGTTCAACAGCGCGACCACAAAGGCGACCAGCGTGGAGAACAGGGCGGAACCGGCGGCCAAGCCGTCGAGGCCGTCGATCAGGTTAAAGGCGTTGGTGATGGCCAGCACCCACAATATGGTGAAGGCCAGTCCTACGAACCAGGGCAATTCATGGTTACCGAACAACACAGGAATATTCAGAATGCGAAGACCGCCCATGAACAACATGGTGGCGGCGAGCGCTTGGACCGCGAACTTGACGTAGGGACCGACAGAGTAGAGATCGTCGTACACACCCAGTAGGAACACGAGCGATGCCGGCACCAGGATCGTGAGCAGAGTTTTCGGGGAAACAGCCGCATGCAGGTAGGGGATGTAGGAGGCCATGAGTGTGGCTGCCAACATGGCCAACGAAAAGGAAATGAAAATCGCCACTCCGCCCAGGCGGGGCAAGGGAATGGAGTGGAGATGCCTTTCCTGGGACGGGACGTTGACCCAGCCGCGGCGGGATGCGGAGTCCCGCACGTAGCGAGTGAGGACGAACGAGAGCAGCAGCGACAGGAAGAAAATCGCAAAAAAAGCTAACGTCAACAATCCCCCTTCAGCCCCAGGCACAAACCTCAGCGCACTACATCCTCATCCGACAGTCGAGTATTGCAGCATCACACTGCTGGCTGGTAGTGAGTTAATGGGTTCCGACCGTGTCCGTCTGCGTTTGAGGGTTGTTGGGAATCTAGCAGTCCAAGGTGGAGAGTTTCAATTGCCTGCGGTGAGAAAGCTGTGGAAAACGCGGAATAGTTTGGCCATCGGCCGGCAACTCGGGTGATCGGCATGAGTCATGCTGTGCTAAACTTTTCAGCGATCCTTTTCAACGATCTTTGTTTAACGATCCGTATTCAACGATCCTTACTCAACAATCAATCTTCCGTCCGAGGCCTGGGAATGGAGTTTGGCAGATTCAGTTTTGCCCGCAGCCGCAGCCTGTTCGCGCTTTCTCTTCTTGTACTTTGCGGTTCGGACTTCAAGGCTTGGGCGCAGCAAGCGCCGGCATCTTCACCGGTGGAAAGTACGACGCCAGCGCTGCCCGCTGCACGCTCGGTTTCTCAGGCTGCCATTGGAACCGGCAGCTCCAACGCTGACTCCACAAAAGGGACACCGGGAAGCGATTCTGCAAAGCCGGTTGCCGACGCCGGCGAGAGTTCGGTGCTGCGGCTGGGGCCGGGTGATTTGCTTGAGGTAGGGGTTTACAACGTACCGGAATTGACCACAAAAGCACGGGTCGGGAACTCGGGCGATGTGTACCTTCCGCTGATTGACTACGTGCACGTGGGCGACCTTACGGTGGAAGAGGCGCAGGCATTGATCGAGAAGCGACTCGAAGACGGTGGCTTTGTCCGCAATGCGCACGTTACGCTCTTCCTCGACGAATCTGCCTCACAGGGAGTAACCATCCTGGGTGAGGTTCAAAAACCCGGGATCTACCCGGCGATTGGGGACCGCCGGTTGTACGATCTGATCTCGGCGGCGGGAGGATTCACGGCTTCGGCTGGGCGAAAGGTAAGCGTAATCCGGCAGCACAGCCAGAGCCCGCCGATCACCGTCACCCTTCCCAGGAATCTGGCTGACGATTTGCCGGACAATATTGAGATCATGCCGGGAGACACCATCACGGTGCCCAAGGCGCCAATTATCTATGTGGTGGGAGATGTAGGCCGTCCTGCTGGTCTGTTGGTAGATAACGGCAGCTTGACCGTGTTGCAAGCCCTGGCGCTGGCGGGCGGCACGAACCGTACCGCAAAGATGGGCGGGGTCTGCATCATCCGCAAAGGACCGACGGGAATGACCGAAACGAAGGTTCCGCTGAAGAAGATGCTGGAAGCGAAGGCTCCCGACATAACCCTGCAGGCCGATGACATTCTATTCGTGCCGCTCAGCGGAGCCCGGGTGGCGGCCGGAACAGGTTTCAACGCAGCAGTAGCCGCGGCAGCGGGATTGGCAATCCTCGCAGCGCATCCATAAGCTGCCCATCCCTAGATGAGCAACACGGGAGAACCTTAACACTTTACGCTGCAAGTTCTGGGCTAGACCGTTCTGGCAAATTCAACAGTTGTTCGAGCACGCGAATGTATTTTTCCGCGGTGTGACCGCGGGAAAACTTGCGCACGATGTATTCCCGGCCGTTGTGTCCCAGTTCACGAGCCTGATCCGGATTCGCTGCCAGAAGCCGAATGGCATGCACCAGAGCGTCTGAATTCTCTGGTTCGATCACCAGCCCGCCGCGAGCTTCCTCCAGAATCATTCGGGCCTGTCCATCCACACCCAGGATGACCGGGCGCGCGCACGACATGAATTCGAGCATCTTGGTGGGAATGACGGTCTTGAATAGATCGGTTTTCTTGAGCAGGACCAGGCAGGCATCCGAGGAGTTGATGTAGGCGGGAATTTTTTCACGAGGCTGCTGATCGACAAAACGCAGGTTGTTCAGACCGCGCTCCCGCGTCAGCGCAACGATTCGATCTTTATCGGCGCCTTCGCCGAGCATCAGGAAAACAATGTCCGGATTCGTATCCCGCAACTTGGTGGCGGCGGCGATGATGGTTTCCAGCCCGTGCGCCATTCCCATCGTGCCGATGTAGGAGACGACGAATTTTCCCTCCGCGCCCAGTTCCCTTCTCAGAGCGGTGGCTGGCTTGGGCGCGAAGAGGTGGGTTTCCACTCCATTCTCGACGACTGAAATCTTTTGCCGAGGCACACGCCAATGTTCCACCAGGTAATCTTCAAAGGCTGGCGTGACCACGACTACGCGATCGGAATGGCGGTACAGGAATCCAGCGAGCTTCGCCAGAGCGCGGTGCAGCAGCGAATTTTGGTTGCCCATGCCGACCGCGGCCAGCGATTCGGGCCAGAGATCGCGTACTTCGAAAACAAAAGGCGCGCGCTTGCAACGTGCCAACCACCAGCCGGAGAGGCCGACCAGCAACTGCGGGGAGGTGGCAATGACGACGTCAGGGCGCTCCAAGAAAAGACCGGTACTTGCCGCCGATGCGCAAAACGAACCGTAGTTCAGCATGCGCTTGTACGCCTTCCGGTTCGGAAACGGAAGGAGCCAGGTGCGAACGATATTTACTCCGTTTGTTTGTTCGCGTGCGATCAGGTACCGGAACTTGTCGCGGTACTCGGGCGGCACGATGCCAGTGGGGTGATTGGGAAACCCTGTCAACACGGTCACTTCGTGCCCAGCCGCGGCCCAATGCCGCGACAACTCAGCGGCTCGCGCGGCGGGCGCGCCCATCTCCGGTGGAAAGTACTGCGAGACGTAGAGAATCTTCATTGTGCCTGGTAGTAAAGAGTCTAGTAATAACAGAGTTTGAATGCACTCTTGTAGCACAGGGCGCGAGTTCGCTTGCTGCGGCTGCGGCTATAGCTTTCCCACCGGTCGGCGACGCGCATGAATTTATCTTCGCCGGTCAAGCGATGCATAACGCGCAATTGAACGATATGCAGTTGATGATAAAAGGGGCTGGCCACCATGGGCAGGCGTGTGCCGGATTGTTCATAGAGAGACCAAAAGCCCAGATCGTAGCGATCGAGATTGCCCGTCAGGGTGCGCACGGCACGGGCAAAGAGTTCCTGCGCGGAGTGATCGCCGGTCGCCAGGAAATAATCGTAAACGCCCCAGGCTGCCCAGATGAAGCCGTTAAGGATGTGAGTGGGCGGCGAGACTACGTATTCCTCGAACCAGACATCGCCCTGATCGTCGGTGAACGCGACTCCGCCTTGTGTGACGGGCTTGGAGAAGCTGGCCAGCGCCCGTTGTGCAGCTTCGAGATAGCGCGAATCACCGGACTCTTTGTTCGAGCAGAGCAGGTGTGCGCGCACGAGGACCGAGATTCCTTGCCCCTGCGCCAACGCGGAATACCATGGAGCGCGCAGGGTGTCACGGTACTCCCAATCGAAATAGTGATTCCAAACTGCGAGCCCTTGCGCGTTCTGCCCGAGGTGCTGGACCAGCCAGTCCGCTACGCGCAAAAATTTGTTGCGGCGATCCGCGTTCCCCGTGCGGCGGAAGAGGTTGTAGTTGCCTAATCCGTATTGCGCGATTGCGATGGGATTGTATTGCCGGCCGATCTTGCCGCGGTAGTCGAGTTGGGGAATGCCCCCTGAGTCGTAGGTGCCTGCATAGTCTGCCTTTTCGATGAACGGCATGTAGTACTCGCCGAGTTCGCTGGCGCTGACATTCAGGTTCTCTTCGGGAGTTTCGTGCCAGAACGTGAGATGGCTCTCCCCACCAAGCAGATAGGCGCTCACGATGCGTCGGTAATAACTGAGGCGTGGCAAAAGCGGCACGGGTCCTGGAGAGATTTCGAGAAGGATATCACGAGCGGAAAGCACGGTACTTGCGATAGTTTCAGGGTTGCCCGTGACGCGCTCCGAAATCGCGAACCCGCCTATGAACCCATTCCGACCGGCACGCCGAACCAAGTAAAATCTCTCAAATGGAACTCAAGGTGGTGTTCAGTGAGGATCCTGCGTTCGTTTTGAGCAGGGCTGGAGTTTTCCTTTCCTCGCAACCGGTTCTCCACAATCTGGTTCTCTCCATCTTGCACGCACGCGTCGCACAAGGCGATCCGGGCCGCTATTGGATGGCAATTCGACGGGAAGACGTTGTTGGGGTTGTACTGCAGTCACCGCTGACATTCCCAGCGACGCTGACACCGATGGAACTGCCGGTAGCGACGGCAATGGCCGACGCGATTGCGGATGCGGGCATCCCCCTGCCAGGGGTCAACGGCGAGGCGGCGACAGCGGCGATTTTCTCGGGCCAGTGGAGCGAGCGTTCCAAATCGGCAGCCACGCCCTTCCAGGGGAACCGACTTTATGAACTTCTGGAGATCAGAGAAATTCCCGATATCGAAGGCACGTTACGGCAGGCAGGTCCGAAAGATCGCAGCTTGATGATTCTCTGGAGCCGTGCTTTCCAGCATGAAATTGGTGAGTCTGCTGACCATACCGAACTGCGTGTGGATCGAGGGTTGGCGGCCGGACAACTGTGGTTGTGGGATCGAAACGGAGAAACGGTCTCTATGGCTGTTGCCCGCGAGCCAGTGGATGGAGTAGTCCGCCTGTCAGGCGTCTATACGCCCCCTGAAAAACGGAACCGTGGTTACGCGGCGGCGTGCGTTCACGCTCTTTCGAGGCGGCTGCGTGACGCTGGATATCGCTGCATCCTGTACACTGACTTGGCGAATCCCAGATCAAATTCCATCTACCGGCGAATTGGATATCGAGCTGTCGCAGAAGCTCTCCGTTATCGCTTCGACTGATGTGCATGGGGAACGCGTCGCAGCTAATCCGATAAGTGATGCTTCTTCCGCTACTCGGAAACCGACCCGCTGCCGAATGAACTCACGGCTGGACTCCATACACGGATGTGATCATATCTTCCGATTCGACAGCAACGGTCGTAACCACAAGATACGGTGTCCTGTTCAACCCGTCGGGCAGGAAGGCGTTGGCGTATTGGAAGAAGCGCATGGGCCAGTGATCTTTTTTCCAGGCGAGCAAGGGATGCCAGTCCCTCCCATCGCGGCCGCCGAAGATGCGAACGAACCTATCTGTATTCTTCGCGCTCGGCTCGACCATGGTGGAAAAGAAAACGTCGCGGCCTACGCGGCATCCGTAGATGGAGGAACTGGTGAGGGGGGCGAGTTGGGACAGCTTTCCCTGGCGATCGAGATAATAGATCGCATTCGCTTCGAGCGGCGTGTCGGAAGAAAAGTAGAGGCCACTTTCCGTTGGCACGCAGGCAACTGCTCGCGCTTGCTGGTGGCCTTGCAGGACGACGTCAACCTGGAGAAAGTCATACGAAGCGCGAATGATGCGGCATTCGTCGCCGTAATCGCCGGTGAGCAGCCAGAGGCAGTCTCCCCATGGGTCGTGCACTATGTTGTGAACGTGGCGGATCGCACGTTTGGGGAACGCGCAAGCGACATGCCATGTCGTGCCGCCGTCGGTTGAAGCGTAGATGTGAACTTCATCGCGGGAGGCGTTGTCGAAATACTCTCCCCAGAAAACGGTGCCGTTGGGAATTGCGGTGATGTGCAGCGGGCGTGTGCCGCGAATGATTTTGTGGGTCACTTCGAATCGTTTCTCGTTTGGACGCAACGTAATGACTGCTCCCGGAACCGCGGCCACCATTCCACCGGACGGCAGCACGGCTAGAGCGTGAAAACCGTCGCGGACCAGGCGCGAAGTCAGATTCGTTCGGGTCGTCCAGCGGCGCCAGTTGGGGGCATGGAAGGAGGCAACGGCTTCCCAGGGCTGGTCGTCTGAAGGAATTTGGTCGGGAGAAATTCTGGTTCGCAGGAGGTCGTAGTCGCGAGAAGCGTATAGAGTGTTGTCCATCCAGGTGAGTGCTCGCAGACGCGGGAAACGAGCGACACGGCGGGGGGCGCTCATCACGGGGCTCAGTTCTCAGCCTTTGGCTTCGTGACTAGAAACGGACCGATTGCCAAAACATCCATGCGCGTGCGCTGGAAGCAGTCGATGGCTTCTTCGGGAGTACAGACGATCGGCTCATTTTCGTTGAAGCTGGTGTTGAGGACTATGGGAATGCCTGTCTTGCGATGAAAGGCGGAGATCAGATCGTAGTACAGCGGATTCTCTTCGCGAGTTACCGTTTGCAGGCGTCCGGTGTCGTCGACGTGGTTGACGGCGCATAGAAGCTTACGTTTCTCCGGCCGAATTTTGTAGACGTGCAACATGAAGGGCGAAGGGTAGTCGTGCTCGAAATACTCGTGTTGATAATCGGCGAGGATGGAGGGCGCAAAGGGACGGAACCACTCGCGGTGCTTGATGCGCGCGTTGAGAACATCTTTCATGTTCGGCAAGCCGGGATGGGCGAGGATGGAGCGGTTGCCGAGAGCGCGCGGGCCCCACTCCATGCGTGCCTGGAACCAACCGATGACGTTGCCAGCGGCAATCTGGTCGGCGACTGCGTTCAGCAGGGACGCTCGCTCGAGCTTGCGATATTCCAGATCGGCTTTTCTCAATGCAGATTCGATAGAGGAATCGGAAAACTCCGGGCCGAGGTAGGAGTTTCTCAATTCGTGACGCCGGGGCTGCTTCAGAGCGGAATGATAAGTGTGCAGCGCCGCGCCGATGGCGAGACCTTCATCGCCGGCCGCAGGCTGGATGTAGGTGGTGCGGAATGGCGTTCGATCGAACAGCTTGCCATTGGCGACGCTGTTGAGCGCGCAACCTCCGGCCATGGCGAGGTCGTCGCACGGAACTTGCTGGTGCAGGTGGTTCAGAAGATGAAAAAAGATTTCTTCGAAACGCTGCTGCAATGCGAACGCAAGATCCATGTCGCGCTGCGTGATTTCTGTGTGCGGCTGGCGCGGCTCGCCGAATAACTTTTCCATGCGATCGGAAAAGTGACGAGCCAGGCGGACGGTTCCATCTGGGAGGATCTGCATTCCGGAATTGCTGCCCAGCGGCTTGAAGTAACTGAGGTCTAACTGGAATCCGGAGTTCTTGGGACTGACAATCTTGCTGATCGCATCGCAGTAGGTGGCTTTGCCGTAGGGAGCGAGGCCCATGACTTTGCCTTCGTCGCCGTACTTAGTATAGCCAATGAACTCGCAAATCATGGTGTAGAGGCTGCCGAGGGAGTGCGGCAGGTAGACGCGCTCGAGCACTTCGATGTTGTTGCCTTCACAGCGCGCCATCATCGTTGAAACGAAGTCTCCGGAGCCGTCGTAGCTGAATCCGGCGGCTTTTTCCCAGGGCGAACAATAGTAGGCGCTGGCTATGTGGGCGATGTGGTGCTCGAGGTGGTGCCCTTGAAAGCGAAGCTGCGCCCGGTCGACTTCGAGCGCGTGGGCCAGCAGCGAGCGCACGTCGCGCATCGACTCTTTGCGTTGGCGAAGGCGGATGAAGTTCAGAATCTTCGTCGGATTGGCGAGTGCGTACTGAACTTTCTTGGCGAGATTGGCGTCGCTGTCCTGGCCAACTGCAACGTGATCGACGTCAGAAATTTTTGCGCCGACGGCATCGAGGCATGCCTTGACTGCCAAGGCCGGAAAACCGCCGAAGTGCTTGCGGCGATTGAGACGCTCTTCCGCGATGGCGAAGGCCACTTCGCCGTCGTTGACGATCGCCGCGGAGGCGTCGGCGTGAAACATGTTTAGGCCCAGGATAAGCATGAACTAAGGCAGACGATCCGTTCTCAGGCGACGCGAAACTAGTCCTGGCTGCGCCGTTGCATCTTCAATTCGTAGATTTTGGCTTTGATGTTAAAAAACTGTATGCCTTGCAAACCGCAATAGATCAGTCCGGGAACCCCGTCGAGAAATCCCAGCCGACAAACGTACTTATAGAAAAAAAACAGGAGGGGCGAGCCCGGAATCGCAAACAACTTTTTGCGTAGCCAGCGGCGGCGCTGAGCCTGCGATCCGAAAAACGAAGGGGGCAGTTCGCGGGAACCGGCTTCGCCCTCGAGCCATACTCTGGCATCCCAGTTCGAGTACTCATCGTGCTTGCGGATGTAGCGGGAAAGAGACTCGACGTTGTGGTGGAGCAAGGGGTGTCGGAGTTTTGCCGTCTTGCCTTTTACCACGATATGTTCGTGGACTTCTATATCGGCCATTGACGCATCCTGCTCGCGCAGGCGGCACTCGAAGTGGCCTTTGCCGCGGCGGAACAGTGAGAGCTTCTCGAAGCAGGCGCCGCTACGGCAGAGTTCGCGTCCGAGAAAATACATGCGGAGGGCGATGTAGTAACCGTCGACTTGAGGATTTTGAGTTGCTTGCAGGATTTCTTGTGCGAGTTCCGGGGTCAGCGCTTCATCGGCATCCACCAGGAAGATCCAGTCGTGGGCCAGAGGCAGCGATTCCATGGCCCACTGGCGCTTCTTGGGCCATCCGCCCTGGTAGCGGAACTGCACGACGTGCGCGCCATAGGACTCCGCGATCTGCGCCGTGGCGTCCGTGCTTTGCGAGTCAATCACGTAGACCTCGCCGACATCGCGGAGCGATTCGAGGCAACGCGGCAGATTGCGGCCTTCGTTGCGGGCGGCGACAATTGCGGTCACCGGGAGGAGCGGCGAAGAGCGCTCGGTCTGCATCTGCTTTGGCTCTTCCAGCTTTTGCATCGGGTGTGGAAAGACTCACAACATATTACCTGACGGGCGGTTCGAGAACATAATCCCCAGAGCGCGCGAACCGTGCGAGAGCAGCCGAAGAATGATGCCATTGACCGAAGATGATTACGGTGCGCAGGATGAAGTGCCTGTTTCCGTAACGCCTTTCGAACCTCTTGTGCACTCGGAGACTGAAAACAAAGCAGTTATTGGGTTCGTTTCGCAAAATTCAGTCTCCAACTTTGTTGACATAGAGTTCTCGGAATTAACTAATAGATATAATTATTAAAACAATGCAATTTCTCGTTGGAAATACCGGCTCTCCGCAAACCACTGATGCGGGAGCGGAACGAACCACGAGGCCTATCTTCCTCTTTCCAGGTTGATGTCGAGAGGAGGCGGCAATGCTTCTCCTCGGCGCTGTCGTTGCAGACGCTCTAGCTGGTTCATCGCTCGATAGAGTTGCTTGTCCAGGTGAACCTCGTAGCGGGCCCCCTAGTCGATTCCATCCAGGAGATCGTCTGCGCCGAATAACAGCACCGGTGTCGCCGCGGCTCAAGTGAACCGCAGCGACATTTGAAATAATCCCCATCTCTTCCACCAGTGTATTGAAAATAAAACCATTGTTGGGTTCGTTTCGTAATTGGACTTCAATCCTCATCGCCAAGGAGGACTCTCGGTTGCTCCAATGCGGCAGGAACCGAGTCCACCGTGTCGGTGGAAGTGGAAACCAATTTCACTATTTCGGTGTCGCCATGAGCCAAGTCCACCGTTCCGGTCTCGCCATGAACGCTAACATCCACGACGGCGGGTGCCGGTAATCTTTCGCCAGTCCGCATGCGTTGTAGCCGTTCCAACTCGCCGGAAGGGTTTTCGGCCGCTTCCGGTATTGGAGGAACCGAGTCCGATTTTCGAGTGTTAGCAACAACCCCTATTATCTTAGTGTGGTCATTAACTGAGTCCATCGCTCCGGTCCCCGCATGAAGGCTAATGTCCGCAGCGAGAGGCGCAGGCAAGAGCTCCCCCTGCCGCATACGTTGCCATCGCTCCAGTTCGTGAAGGATTCGGAAAAATCTATTGGCAAAAGTCGATTCGTACCGTTGAAAAGTAACCAGCTTTTGGGCGGCCTCGGCACTAATCGCGGCTGGGAGTCCTGGATCAAGCACCTCCCCACCGTCAGGCCCCAGAAGATCGTGCAACCCAGGTGAATGGGTCGGAGGATTTAGTTCGCCAGTGATGCACTCAGCTTCAAAACGTCTGGCACGAAGCCACCTTACCATCTCTATAGCCGCGGATTCGACGAGAAACGTCTCGATAGCGCCAACAGGACTTTTCTCGCGCATAAGGTCACTCAGGATATTGCGGTAACCTTCGGCGTTATCGAGTTCGGTTATTCCTACCGCGAGCAAACCGTGCTTTGTGGCATTGAACCGTGTCGAGGCTGTGTTCGTTGGGCCGGGGGACTTCTGCGCGTTGATGCGATTGGCGGCAACTTTCTTTTTGCTCGTTGACATATTTTCTCCTTTTCGTCACTGCACTTGCAGTCTTAATCTTTCGCGATGATCCTGAGAAGAGGAGAAAAATCAGAGTCGACTTATTTCCGGATGGGTGCCCTGAGTGTATTCACTCTCGGTCACGCAGAAGAGGACCTGGTGGGGTTGGAAAACTTGATATCGTACTTTGTGAGAAATGCTTCCAATGCCTTGATCCGCTTCCGGATCCTGTCCTCGCAATGATCGGAGTGCGTTGACGATCCGCAATCGCACATCCGGCGCGCAAGTTCTGGATAAGACCAGGCATTGTAGATCCGTGCGTCAATCATTTTGAGAGTCTCCGGTCTCTTATCGGGTGCGCCTTTGCCACTCAACAATTGGCGCATCTCCCCCAGCATTTGTTTTGTCTCAGAATACGAATGATGCATTTTGCTTACAAACCAGTCACCTATGGCTTGCTCATCCCGGTTCGCGAGTTGCCGACGGGGTACTCCAGATTTCCTTCGTAAAATCCAAGACTCGATTCGTGATATTTCCTCCGTAAGCGTTGGCCGTTCACGAGATTGATCTGATAGAGCCTTTGCTCCTCTCCGAATTGTAGCTAGTTCGAGTTCGACACGAGAGATGTATGCGGCTACAAGTGCACTCGTAACTGGCTGTTTCACTGGATCCGGAGGGTTATTCCTACAAAAGACGAGTTTCGTTTCGAGGGCGGGTTCTATCACCCGTAGCACATCGGCCAAATTGACCCATTTGTCGGAGGGACGCATTCCTCTGCCTCGGATCCGGAACGTAGCGGGGATTGCGATCGAAGATCTAGGTTTCGATCGAAAATGCCCAGGCCGTCACCCTTGCTTTTGTCTCTAGAATGCCACAACCTAACAATGTTTTGGGGGCCGGGTCAGACGATTTTGGCGGTTCACTGTACTTTAAGGGATTTCCTTGTCCTCTGAGCGCGCTCAGGCCAATTTCAGGCGAGGACTGCTGCAACCGTGGCAAAGTGCGGCCTGTAAACCTGGGTACTCTTGGGCCCAAGCTTGATCGTGACGGGCAAAAATCGAGCCCTACTTCTTCTTTACCTTCTCCTTTCCATCTGCTGAATCCCTTCTGTCCCAATGTGCAAGCAGAGTTGCTTCCAGGTAGTTCGTCACCGAGCGTTTCTCCTTCGCGGCTTCTTCCATCAGTCGCTTCTTGAAATCGGCCGATACCCGCAGGTTAAGAGTTTCTGTCTTAGGCATTCCGACGTCACCGAAAGAATTGTATGACCAAAACGCCGTTAGTTGAATTTTGTTTGCGGTAGTAACGCGTTATGCGTTACAATAGCGTTACACTGGAAAACACCTATGAAGAGAACAACTGACTTGTACTTGCGAAACCTCAGGGCGGCAAGAAAAACATGGGGCCCGCGCTTGGAAAAGTCCGCCGTCGAAACCTTAAAATACCTGTCGCACAATTTACATGTGGAGATCGCTCCTGGGGACCTACTTTTACTCAATAACAGCTGGTATGTCACGCACACTGGCCTTCTCCGACTGGCGCGCCGCAGGAGATGCCGTGGAATCCAGGTCGAGCCTGTAGTTTCACTTTGTGATTCCTCAGCGAATCGATTTGTCCTTAAGGCAACAGTGTACCCGTCCAAAAGCTCCTCAGGATTCGTCGGGTACGGTGACGCCGACCCTTCCAACGTCTCTTACCTCGTCCACGGTGCAGAAATGCGTGTTGCGGAAACGAGAGCCGTCAACCGCGCTCTCCGCAAAGCCTACGGAATCGGCATCTGCTCGGTCGAGGAGATCGGTTCCTTCGCCGACCCGCTGCAAACCTCTCGAGAGCCTAAGAAGGTCCCGCCGCACCCCTCCAATGGCAACGGAACCCACGGCGGTTCGAAGGTTCGCGACCGTCTCTGCCAACTGATTCGGCAACATCAACTCGATCCCAAATTGGTTAAGGCCTACGCCACTGACTTCTGCGGTGTCAAAGAGCTTCGCGCAGCCTCCCGCGAGCAAGTGGAAGCCTTCGTCCAACAGCTGGCCCGCTGGGCCGAGAAAGACCGCAATGCCCTGCTCTGTCAGCTCAACAGCTACCCCGTCCAGAAAGCAGGTGCCGCATGAAACGCCAGATCTCAGGCTTGCACGCTGCCGATCGCTGTGCTGCCGACCAAATCCCCGACGGCGTCTTCCTGGTTCGCGTGCAACGCGTCCAGTTCCGACGACAAGCACAAAAACCCTACTACACCTTCACTTTGGCTGTTCTTGAACCCAGCCGCTTCTCTGGCCACATCCTTTCGAGCCGCCTCTATTGCACCCCGAAAGCCCTGTGGAAGCTGAACTGGTTCTTGCGCGACTTCGGCTACGACACCGAACAGCTCGGACGCGACGAGGTCGATGAAACCCAGCTCGTCGGCCTGAAGGGCGTGGTCAAGATAAGCCACATTGTTCTTAACGGTTCTTCCCTGGTCCGACTTGACGGCTTTGCTCCTGCCGACCGCTGGGAAGAGCTCTCACCGTCGAATCTGGACAGCCCCCAGGTGGCCTGAATGACCTACAGCTACACTCAGATCAGCCAATACCTCACCTGCCCGCGGCGGTATCGTCATCGTTATCTCGATGGCTGGAAGGAGAAGGACACCCGGGCGGCGATGCTGTTTGGTCGCGCCTTCGAACAAGCCCTGGGCGCCTATTTTCGCCGCGAAGATCCCGGAGCCGTCCTGTTTTCGGAATGGTCTGCTTGCCAAGGCCAAGAGCTGCACTACGCCAACAGAGACTCCTGGGACCGCATGCTTCGGCAAGGCATCATGCTATTGACCCGGTTCTGTCAGGATGATCGTATCCAGGTCAGCCAGCCTCAACGAAATCTGCAGATCAAGTTCAATCGGCCGGTTGAGGGGAAAAACGACTTCGTTGCCTACATCGACGCCATCGGCAAACTCGACGGAAAGCGCTGCTTGCTGGAGTGGAAAACGTCTTCGAGCCGATACCCGGAAGAACCGGAAGGACTGTTGTCTCTGGATCCGCAGCTCGTCTG
>DATMQT010000016.1:0-52724 GCA_035566655.1 Candidatus Dormiibacterota bacterium | reverse complement strand
TTTGACTCTGGTTCGCTTTTACACAGTTTCAGCCGCTTCACACTGGTTTATCCCGGCGCACAAATGTCGCCATTGCACTCATGACCCACGGGTAAGACCGTAACTTTAGTTTCGGAGGCATACCGGGGTTAAAAGGTACACTTGAAGTTATGAGACATTACACCATCAAAATGATGAACGGACTTAGCCGATTTAAGTGTGTACTTTGCAAGCACTCGGTTACCACACGGGAGTTCAGCGCCCAGAACGGCAGCTGCCGCACCCAGGCTGCCAGGGCGATGAACGAGCACGCCACCGCGGCGCACGGCCGCCCCATCCCCATGTCTCCGCTTGATGCGCAGACCTGGCACGCCCATTAAACAGGCACTTAGCCAGAGTTACCCGGAACCAGGCTGAGGGTCACTGGTGCGCCGGAGAACGCGAAGTGTTTCGAGCGCAACGCCATCGTTTCGCCGAGTGAACGAAGTGAGGACGGGAGCCCGCAGCCGAAATCCCGAGCGTTCCTTGCGAGGGATCACTTTCTCAATTCTTGGTGCCGGGAGGGAGAATCGAACTCCCACAGTCCTTTCGGACCTGCGGATTTTAAGTCCGCTGCGTCTGCCAATTTCGCCATCCCGGCCATTCCGTGGCAACAAAAGTATATCTTGATCACGGTCAAAACTCGTGTTCTTCTGCCAGGTTGGAGTTCAGAATCGAGATCTCAGAATCGAGGACAGGGATGAACGGGCAAAACAATTCGGCCTTGCTGGTCACTCCACCTACGCGCCGCCAGGCAATCACCGGCATTGCCATCTCGGTTTGCAGTCTGCCCGCGGCCTCCAAGGCCTGGGCGAATACGCAGCAGCAGCCCAGGAAAGAAGCCTCGGCCACGGCAGCAAACCAGAAGCGCACTTCCCTTCATCAAGAAATAGATTTCAAGGCCAGCTCTCAGCGCATCTACGAGGCGCTACTCGATTCCAAACAGTTCGCCGCCTGCACCGGCACGCCAGCCGAGATCGACCCAAAAGCCGGCGGCGGATTCTCCATGTTCGGAGGCATGATCGTCGGACGAACCATCGAACTAATCCCCAACCAGCGAATAGTGCAAGCCTGGCGTCCCAGCCATTGGGACCCGGGCGTCTACTCGCTAGTGAAGTTTGAAATGAAGCCACACGCTTCCGGAACCACATTAATTCTGGATCACACCGGTTTCCCCGAAGGCGAATACGACAGCCTCAACTCCGGCTGGGAATCTCACTACTGGACCCCGCTAAAGAAATTCCTGGCCTAGAGGCTGCTGTGGATTTTGTTTGTGTGGGGCGGGCACTCCCTGCTTGGTCCCCCTCGGGGACATGAGACGCACTGAAGTGTAAAGAAAAAAGGCCGCGACTTGTGTCACGGCCTTCCTCCCTCCGGCCACTGCGGAATGCCGCTGAAGCGTTTTTTTCTTTCGGGCACAGTCTATTGAACATGAATCGTCTTTGTGCTCGCGTCCAAACTGCCACGCACCTTAACTTTCTTGCCTTCGAACTTCTGTAGTTCGTTCTGGTGATCAATGTCGTACGTGTTGCCGGTCGCTTCATCCTGAAACATATACTTGTCGCCGGATTTCACCACCGTACCGGTGAAGTTCTGGGCGCCTGTCTGTGAGGCCGCCGGCTGCGCCGATTCACCCTGAGCACTCGAAGCGGGCTTCTCGGCTTTGTCCGGCGTTGGGCTGGGAGTTTGGCTCGGCGTCTGGCTCGGCTGCGCCTGATCTGGCGATGCGGGCTGTTGCGCTTGCGCATCCGGGGGTTGTGTCGGCGGTGTCGTTTGTTGCGCGTTGAGCGAAATACAAAAACTCAGGAATAGAACCAGCGCGCTGAGGAAGCACAAGGACTGAACTCGTGTTTTCATGAACTCCTCCGAAACTTCTTGGACGTTTCTTGCTTCGGTGGCAGCAAACGGCCTGCCAAAGATTTCCCTATCGCATTTATTTTCTTCCCTCTGTGCGTGAGTTGTTCTATCTGCACATCTTAGCCTTCGTCTCGAAAACATCTCGGCGTATGTGGGCTACGGAAGTCCCCGCGTAGCTCATACCGTGGATACCCTAGCTGTAAGCTAACTCTGCCCCATGCCGCTGCAACTGCGTGAGCAAATTTTACTCTCCTTAATTCTGACGTTGATGCTGACCGGGACCGGCACGGCTTCAAGAGCCTGCCCTGAGCGGAGTCGAAGGGTGCCGAAAAACGTCAACAAAATGATTCCGGCCTCAGCGGCTGGGAGTGCGAGACGAGGAGGCGCTCTAGCGGCGGCTGGTTTTTTCCCGGACCGGCTTTGACCACGCCGCCAGTCCGCACTGAAAATGAAAAGGGCCACGACTCGCGCCGTGGCCTTTTTTATATCCGTGTGAATCCGCGAAAATCCGTGGCAAAGAAGTTAGTGCCTTCCCCCGCTAGGCCCGCCGCGTCCACGATCCCGTCCGCCACCGCCGGGCCGTCCACCGCGCCCGCCGCGCCCGCGATCTCGTCCCCCACCACCCGGCCTCCCACCGCGTCCGCCACGGTCTCCGCCATGCGGACGGTCACCATGAGGACGATCACTGCTCGCCACCGGCGCGCCATCGCGATTGAAGTTCGGCTCGGCTTCCGCCTCGTCAGGGAAATCTCCGCCGCCTTCAATCACCATCGTACCCGCCGGAACTGCCGCGGGAACATACTCGCCCTGTGCGCCGCCTTCCGGAGCAGCAGCACCCTCAGGTGCAACGCCGCCCATCTTCGCTCGCTGCTCTTTCAGAATCGCCTTGCGTGACAGCCGGATCCGGTTTCCTTCCACCGCCAGCACCTTCACCAACACCTGATCGCCCTCTTTCAACTCGTCGCGGATGTCGCCAATGCGGTGTTCCGCCACTTCGCTGATGTGCAGCAAGCCGTCGGTCCCCGGGATGATCTCGACAAACGCGCCGAAATCCGCGAGGCGCGTGACTTTGCCAAGATAAGTCTTCCCAACTTCCGCAGTCGCCGTCAGATCGCCAATGATCTGCAACGCCTTCGCCGCCGAAGCCTGATCGCTCGACGCCACCTTCACCAACCCGGAATCTTCCACGTCGATCTTCACTCCGGTCTGCTCGACGATCGAGCGAATCATCTTCCCGCCAGGCCCAATCAGATCGCGAATCTTGTCGACCGGGATCTGCACTGTATAGAATCGCGGAGCGAAGTCGGAAATCTTCTCGCGCCCGCTGGAAATAACTTCTTCCATCTTCCCGAGAATGTGCAGCCGTCCGCGCTTAGCCTGTGCCAAAGCCTCCCGCATAATCTGCGCAGTAATCCCGGCAACCTTAATATCCATCTGCAAAGCCGTGATGCCGTCTTTCGTTCCGGCAACTTTGAAATCCATGTCGCCGTAATGATCCTCCGCCCCAGCAATGTCGGTAAGGATGGCATACTCTGCGCCCTCCTTCACCAATCCCATCGCGACGCCAGCGACGGGAGCCTTCAACGGCACGCCAGCATCCATCAGCGAAAGCGAAGCCCCGCAAACGGTAGCCATCGACGAAGATCCATTCGACTCCAAAATGTCGGACACAACGCGCATCGCATAAGGCCAAGCCTCTTCCGTCGGCAGCACGCCAGAAATAGCCCGCTCCGCCAAAGCCCCATGGCCAATCTCCCGTCGCCCAGCCCCCCGCATAAACCCCACTTCCCCAACCGAGAACGGCGGAAAGTTATAGTGGAGCATGAAGCGCTTTTTGGCTTCGCCTTCGAAGCCTTCTAGGCGCTGCATGTCGTCGGAGGTGCCTAGCGTCGTGGTAACCAGGGCTTGGGTTTCGCCGCGGGTGAAGATGGCGCTGCCGTGGGTTCTTGGGAGGACTCCGGCTTCGATCCAGATGTCGCGGACTTCGTCGAAGGCGCGGGCATCGGGGCGGCGCTTTTTCTCCAGCACTTCCTCGCGGAAGATTCGTTCTCGCAACGTCTCGAAATATTGCTTTAGTTTTGCTTGCGCTGCTTCGTCGTCTTCGGGGATTTCGGCTTTCAGCTTTTTCTTGAGCTCCGACACCAGCAGGTGGCTTTCCGCTTTGGGATGCTTTTTAGTGTCGAGGCGGTCGGATAAGTCCGCGCCTACTTTCTTCTTCAGAGCGTCGTAATAAGCCTGGTCGAATTCCGGGGGAGTGACTTCCCTCTTTTTCTTGCCGGCCTTGGCGCGTAGGTCGTTTAACGCGGCGCAGATTTTCTTTACTTCGGTGTGGCCGAATTCGATGGCTTCTACTACTACTTCTTCGCTTACTTCTTTTGCGCCGGACTCGATCATCACGATGCCGTCCGACGTTCCGACGACCATGATGTTCAGCAGGCTCTCGCGCATCTCATCGTAGGTGGGATTAATAACAAAAGCTCCGCCGATCTGGCCGACGCGGACTGCGCCCAGCGGGCCGAGGAACGGAATGTCAGAAAGCGTGAGCGCGGCGGATGCGCCGTTGATTCCGAGCACGTCGGGATCATTGCTCGAATCGGCCGACAGCACGAACGTGATTACCTGGGTCTCACACTTGAATCCGTCGGCAAACATGGGACGCACGGGGCGGTCGATCTGGCGGCTGGTGAGCACTTCGCGCTCGCTCATGCGGCCTTCGCGCTTGATGAAGCCGCCGGGAAAGCGTCCGCCGGCGTAGGTGTATTCGCGGTAGTCCACGGTGAGGGGAAAGAAGTCGATGCCTTCGCGGGGGTCGGCGTTCGCCGTCGCGGTGGAGAGGACTACGTTATCGCCCATGCGGACCACGGCCGCTCCGTGGGCTTGCTTGGCTAATTTTCCGGTTTCGAATGAGAGTTGTTTGCCGCCGGCCAGGTCGACTGTAACGGTGCTAACTTCTGGTTTCATGTTTCATCCTTTGGAACAGGTGCGGGGCTTTGAGCTGTGAGCTACGAGCTTCGAGCATTCGGCTCCCAGCGGATTGCGAGAGGGGCGCGTCTGTGCTTTCCAATCGAATCGAGATTGGTGGGGTGGGATGCGCTTAAAAGATGCACGTTGCAGAAGATCCTCAATGCTCGGCCGGCTTCCGGAGGAAGGCAGCGCGTTCTCTCAGATACGTTTGCGGGGATTGTTTTCCTTGGAAGACTTCCTCAGAATATCCCGGAATTACTTGCGGATGCCGAGTTTTCCAATGACCGTCTTATAGCGCTCGGAATCGTATCGTTTGAGGTAGTCCAGTAAACGACGCCGTTTACTGACTAGCATGAGCAGGCCGCGGCGCGAGCCGTGGTCCTTCAGGTGCGTCTTGAAGTGGTCCGTCAACTGGCCAATGCGTTCACTGATGATGGCGATCTGAACCTCGGGACTCCCCGTGTCAGTCGCGTGCGTCTGGTACCGGTCAATGACGGATTTCTTTTGCTCTCTGGCTAACACTCGCCTGGTGCACTCCTGTTCTGGTTTCGATTTATCTTGGTGACAGTAGTGAGGTTATCATGGGGCGGAGTGGGGTGTAAAGGCTGGGAGGGCCGACCTCCTGAATCTTCCGATGCACAAGATGAAGGCTCAGATTGAGGTTATTGGAAGCTTTGGGGACTTGAAGAAGATCACAGAAATCCTAAAGTCTTTAGAACAAAAGGAAACCCGCTGATGAAAAAGCGGGTTTTCACTTTTCTCTGCGTACCACCTAAATGTTAACCGCAGCAACTCGCACCTGGACACCCAACCGGGTCGGAGCAGCAACCGTTGCAGCACGTGACGTAGCAACCACTTCCATATGAAGTACAACATCCAAATACCCCAAACCCAGCATTTTGTAGAGATTTTAGCGATTTTTCTGGTATTTCATTCACACTCTCTACGCTTGCTTTTGCGGGCGCTGACGCCGACGAAACTGCTACTAGCTTGTCCTGTCCATCACCAATCCAACCTTCATGGACGATCGAAGCGCTCCCGTCTATCTTTGACACCTGCATCCACGCCATTGGCGTGTTATTTTTCTGACCAGCGATAACGACGATTTTGTGGCTCGGTTTCTTAACTTTGTTGGTATGTTTTCCAACTTCTATGCTGGCTAAGACACCTTCCTTAACCAAAGTCTCCAAATTTCGACCATCGACATTGACAGTGACTTTGTAGAAACTCATACATCAACCTCCAGCTCTCGTTCGAATTTCGTGCGATGCAAGAAGGCATCGCCCCCTCTCACGATGGGCAGGATTTTAGCACACGAAATTGACTTACTTTCCAAGTGTTAACAATTAAGCGCTTTAAGATACCTCCTCATCCTGCCATGCGAGGCTGCCCCACCTTTCGCGATTTTCGAAGGGTGGGTACCTCGGACGATAGTATCAGGAGATTTCGCCAAGGTGCTCTTCGGCTCTCACGCGGAATCCACGCAGTTGGAGTGACGAATCAATATGGGGTCGAGGTCCGTGGTGCCGACCTTTCGAAAATCGCGAAAGGTGGGGGAGCCTTGCGTTAGTGTGCTTCGTATTGCCTAAGTTGATTTCCGGTGTCCCGCACGTGAGGAGTAATCATGTTGTCCGGAAGATCGGTAACGTCAAGAATGTGCTTGTCGAAAATTATAAATCTCTTGAAGATTTGTTCCCACTGTTTCTGCCTGATGTCGGCAAATACAATCGAGCATTCAAAGGCAAGAACAATTGGCTTGGAATTCGTAAGCATGTCGATATATTTACCGTCGAACTCCAATTCCGCATCCACGATATATGGATTATGGGGAGCTAGAACGCCGTCCACGCCGACGACTCCCTCTTGCGCAGCATCAGCCATTATTTCCGTTCCGAACTTAATGGTACCGAGATCAACAGGGAGCTCCGTGGGGTTAATGACATGAAAGCGGATGCGGAGTTTCGAGGTTTTCTTTACTATCCACACTTTCCAGTCTCCTATGTTTACCCAAGACCTGAGGGCGCTTTCTTGCAATCTAACGCTGTCTTCGGCAGCCTTCGCGGATTTGGCAGTCTCTTTTGCGGACTGGGCCGTGGCTTCAGCGGCTTGCTTCGTAGCTTCGGTCTGCTTGTAAATAGCATAGATTCCGCCGAGCGCGGCGAACACTCCGAGGATCGTAGCGGCAAGGTAGGCCCGATACAGACAATCGCGGCGGGGATCATAGGGATCATTATGTTCGGTTTGAGTCTGTGGCTCATGGGTGGCGAAGGTAAGCACGGCATGAATAGGCTGTGGCTGTTTTATGCGTGCTTCATATTGACCATTTTGTGCGCCTTGGTCATAGATAAAGGCGCTTGCGGATAGAAGAAGAAGAAAACTGGCCGCGAGGCTCATAATCATTCCGTGATGGAGCGTGAATATACAGGAGGCCCGGAAACGGCACTATCTTAACTTGGGACAGATAAATCGGGGACAGATAAATCGGGGACAGACGGGACGTTCCCCATTTCTCGCGACAACAATTGGGGACGCGTCAGTCCCCGGTTTTCCGTCGTCCGGTTTTCCGTCCCAAATTTCGCAGAAAACGCGAAATTTAAAATGGGCCACTCGCCGTCGATGCTTCGTCAGGATGGTCTTGCCCGTGAATGGCTTTATTGTTTCAATTCCACGAGAATTTCGTCTACGTCTTCCAATTGTTCCCCGGAGTGGGTGACTGGTGGAAGGATCTGCGCTTCACCGTTCTTCGTTTCCACATCCCGTGTGGTCCCGTCAGCCAAGGTATACCTCGATTTCCCTCCCTTGATAAAGTACACAACGAACGGAGGATGAGAGTGCATCCCGACTTTGTCGCCTTTGTTGAGGATGCAATGAATAACGCGAACCTTGGCATCCTCATTCAAAAGTTTGCAATGCTCAGGTGCAACTGACGCGAGGTCGCCTGCGGCTTGGGGATACGAGACTGCCACCGCACCTGCTGCCACCGCACTTGCTGCCAACAGAAGAACCACTCTTTTCATGTTAATTTCCTCCTTCGGCTGAAGCCGTGCCCTTCCCGATCAAAGTCGAAATCAACGTCAGAGTCAAGATCAACATCAACGTCAAAGGCGTCGGACAGGAGTGTCCGACCCACACGGGCCGCGGGGAGAACGCCTTGAGACATCTTTGCGGGGATACGCGGGCATGGGGTCCTTCGACTGCGCAGCCACTCCGCTTCGCGGAGCGGTTGCTCCGCTCAGGATGACAAGGGGGAGGCGGTCGTTACGCGAACTCCAGGCCGTCTGGCTGGCCTAGTAGGTGCCAGGCTTCGCGGTAGGGGTTGTTGGGGTGGGGCTTGCGGCGGTTTTTGGGGCTTAGCATTAGAGAGGTTTTGCCGAGGATGTGGGGGAGGGGGAAGATGAACCAGGAGTTTTCGGGGATTACGTAGGCGGCGAAGAAATCGATTTCGGAGAGTTTGTAGGGGACGGCGCGTCCGTGGATGCGGCGGTGGGCGTTGATGCGGTAGAGTCCGTCGACTAGTTGGGTAGTGGCTTTGACCTGGACGCGGATCAGGCGCGGGCGGGAGCGGGCGTCTAGGTAGGTGATGGGAGGGGCTAAGTCGGGAGGGTGGCAGCGGTGGCAGTCGAGGATTACGTCGTAACGCTCGCTGTCGCCGTAGGGGCGGGAGACTCCGAAGCGGAGGCGGGCGGCGGCCAGGGCGAAGGCTAGTTCGGAAATCTCTCCGCAACGTTTGGTGGCGTCTTCGCGCTCGAAGGGAGTTTTGGAGGGGTAGGAGGGTCGCGTGGACAGGGATTGGGCCGGACGCTGGTTGCATCCTTGGGACGGGCCCTTGCGTCTGTGCATGAATTGGTTTTGGGTCTTGGGTGCTCGGTGTTAGGAAAACTCAGCAAAAGCAAAAGGGCGCCAGCCCTGGGGCTCGCGCCTGATTTCACTCTATATATATAGAATAGCATTTTCGGAGGGGTAAACCCGCCACTTTTCTGCAGTTTATTTCTGGATTGGAATCATTGGGTTAGGGGAAAAACGTCAAGTTTGGGGTCTTGACAAGATTTTGGCGGGTGGCCCAGACTTTTGATCTCGCCCGCATCAGCAACGCGGTGGGTGCCCCGCTTTTGCGTCCTTTGCAAGGGCGGGAGTCGGGAATGCACGCGCCCAGTGGTTTGGTCAGGTCATCAGAACAAATCACGTAACACACGCGACATCGGCGCAGAACGCAAGCGCACAGCACGCTGATGTGACCCTTGTAATCTTGTGCCGCACCATTCGCTCCCATAACGTCACCAGCAGTCCCACACACAGCGGAGTGCAAGTCTTGCTCGCCCAGGCTCCGGGGAATCTCTACAGGATCTTGTGCCAACTAGTCCCGGAAGGAGTTTCGATGAAACGTTTCTATCAGACTGTATTAGTTCCGGCCGCCGCCCTCGTTCTGTCGCTCAACGTGGCCATGGCTGTTGATAGCTGCTCGGCCTGGATGAAGCAACCAGACGGCAGTTACTGGCGCACCTGCGTTACCGACCAGGGCCGGCAGTACTGCCAGATATCTGTGAACAACACAGTCACCACCGTAAGCTGCACGACCGGAAAGCCGATAGCAGTTAGCGGTACGCCCGCGGCACCCACGGAGAACCGAGGTAACGTTCGATGAACCTCCGCCAACGTGCAGGCTTTCTGTTTCTGGCAACGCTCGCCATTGCGTTGCTGTTCGGCGGCTATGGCCAGACCGGGGTCGAGGCTAAGAGCAAAGGCCTGAAGCCTTCCGACCCGCAATATGACGGGCCGCTCGACACGAACTACGACCATGTCATTGTCCCCGGCACTCGCATTGGGCCGGTGCAACTGGGCGGTAGTGTCCGTGATGCGCTGAAGCATCTTGGTAACCCCGACGGCGTCGCCCGCTACGTCTGTGGTGGCGTACGGCCCTGCCCGCCAGATACGGTCTTTTACTGGTACACAAAGGACCAATGTCTCGTTTTCCAGTTCACCGACGCGGGCCTCGATCCTAAGGTTACAGGGGTGACGGCGACCTGCGAGAAATGGTCCACGCGCGATGGTTTACGCGTAGGCTTCCCCATGCCCGACCTTGCCAATCGCTTTGCGGAGTACTGTCCAGTTCAATTTACTTCCAAGGGGCACATCTTTGGCATTTTTACCAAGAATGGTATCGACTTTAGAGGTAAGAACCGCAATAGTTCTGTCTCTGAAATAAATGTGACCGAGGCCCGCACCAGTTGGAACGGCATGTGTAGGGACTAAGGGAAATGTGGGAGGGAAATGTGGGGACAGACGGGACGTTCCCCATTTCTCCTTCTCTCGACAAAAAATTGGGGACAGTCCCGTCTGTCCCCGGTTTTGTCCTGTCCCCGGTTTTGTCCCGGTTTTGTCTGTCCCGGTTTTGTCCCTTGACAAGATTTTGGGGAACCGACGGTTTTGTATCCTTCTTGGTTCAACCGACCACGTTGGAAGTCAAGATCCCCGCCCGCTCGCAAAGAACGGCGGGTGGCTCGATCCCAATTACTTGCCGGTTGTTGGTGCGGCGTCGACCTGCCGTCGATGGGCCAGGAAATTCTGCTGGCACTGGATCCCCGCATGGCGCAATTCGGCGAAGTCCGATCGCTGGCGGATGGGATCGAAAAGCGGGTCTTTGTCCATCGCTGGGTAGGAGCAGAAATTACCGGTGATGGCTTTACGCAATTGCCGGAGCGCCGCATCGCTTTGACCGCAGAAACTCAGTATGCCTGCGTCGAAGTAGAACATTTCCGGATCGCGCCACCCTGGTTCAATTTCAAAGTCACCGGCTGCCTTGCGTAATTCCGCTTCCGGCGCGCCCTTCAGGCAGACGCGCGCCAGACTTGCGAATCGAAATCCTCCTTGCGATGCGGCTTCCGACTCTGCCAGGGCGCTTGTTCTGTTTCCGCTTCGCAGCGCGATCGTCATCCGCAGCATGGCCGCAAAACCGGAATGCTCTTCAAGCCGAATATAGGGTTGGGCATGCGCGTAATCGCCTTGCAGGATGAACGGAATGCCACACGAGCGAAGCACTAAGCCAGGATCGAGGGCACGGGCTGCCTCACACTCTTTGCCGGCTTCTT
This sequence comes from Candidatus Dormiibacterota bacterium, assembly GCA_035566655.1. Classification (GTDB taxonomy): domain Bacteria; phylum Acidobacteriota; class Terriglobia; order Terriglobales; family Acidobacteriaceae; genus Sulfotelmatobacter. The sequence goes on along the minus strand of DATMQT010000016.1, from coordinate 41,799 downwards.
CAAGAAGTCCGGCATACAACAAGGGGTAACTCATGTAAAAGTGTCCCTCGGCCAAATCCGGATGCCGCCGCAGAAAGTCTGCCGCCTGATCGTAAGCGCCGTACAGGTCGCCATCCTCGAGGCGGATGGCAGCGGCGATGGAGGGCCAGTTTGGATCCAGTTCGGACTGACGCTTGTACGCCGCCCGCATCTTCTCGTCCGCAGCGTTCCCCCCATTTCCATAGTGGAAATCGTAGGAGTAACGCTTGCTCAGTTCTGCCCACGCCGGTGCGTAATCGCCGTCGAGGGAAACGGACTCTTCCAACTGCTTGATTCCGATTCGATTGGGCTCTGGATCGTAAGAAGTACTCAGACTGTGCAAAAAGAGTTCGAGAGCTCGCTCGTTCTTGGGGACGGGCACGTCCGCGGCGGAGGCATTGGAGATGTGCATGGCGGGCAACAACCCCTGCGCCGTGCGCACTGCGAGTTCGTTATGCAAGCTTACGAGGTCTTGCGGAGATGCGGTCACTTCCTCCCGCCAGACCGGCTGGTTCTGGGCCACGTCCACCAATTCCAGATGGACGCGGAGGTTTTTGTTGTCGCGCAGGAAGCCTCCTGCTACTACGTGCGTGACTCGCAGTTCTTTTCCCACAGTGGCTGGATCGGCTGGTTGCGACCCGTATCTGCTGGTTGAGGCAAACGGACGGACCGCGACCGAGTTTGTATGGGTAAGATCCGTCACCAGATCGTTGGCGATCGCGTAGCGCAAGTAATCGAACTCCGGACCGGCTCCCTCGTTGGAAAATGGCAGGACTGCGATGACTTTACGGGCCGGTGGTTGGCCTGGCCGGGTTCTTGTGGCATACCACCAACCCAATCCCATGAGCAGAATGACCATTGCTGCCAACATCCACCACGGCGGCAAACGCGAGGCTGGAGAAGAACGGCCGTTCACCGTGTCCGGAGCCGGAGATTTTACTGTGGCTGGCGCTATCGGGCTTTCGTTGATTTCAGATTGCGGCTCGCGCTTCACCGGTGCAATGAACCGATAGCCACGGCGTGGAACCGTCTCAATAAAGATGGGATTGTCGGCGTCATCCCCCAGCGCGAATCGCAACCTCTTGAGAGCTGCGTTGAGGCTGCCCTCGAATTCGACGTAGGTGCCCTCGGGCCAAAGCGACTGGCGCAGCTCCTCGCGGCTAACAATCTCGCCCGCCCGGTCTAACAATAGGCACAGCACGCGCAGCGGCTGATCTTGCAGTTTGATGGGCGCGCCCTGGCGCAGTAATTTCCCGCCGTCTGAATCGACCTGGAAGAGGCCAAAACGATAAACGCGCCTAGGCAGGACCGGTGCTTCCATACCGGACGGTGATCACCCCTTTGGCGGCTAAGTTTAGCACAGAGAAAAAATCCGAGTCACAAGTTTTCGGTAATTATTGCAGTGCAAGCACTTATCCGGTCACACGCGTATCACAACCGCATCCTTTGACTCTCGCGCGGATTTGCGGCACTCTGCCGCTCGCGTCGCACCGGACGCGTGTATTGGCAGTTTCTTCCAGCAGTTGCTTCTGCCGCACCTCCGGCTGCACCGGCCCGTTCTTGTGGAGGTAAGGGTGAAAAACGAAAAGCTTGGCTTTGCCCGCTCGCTTCGACTCACACCTCGCTTCGAATCACCGAAAGAACGAATAGTGACTTCGGTCGAAGGGGCAGCCCTCCGGTGCGGGTTCCCACGCGGCCGGACCGCAGGGAGCTGCAGCTCCCTGTTGTTTTCAAAGTTCAGTCGGCTCCAGCAAGTCTTGTGTCAATGAAAAGGCTTTAAAGGCTTTAACGGAGAAAATCATGACGCTTCACACTGAAATCAAAACCGCATTGCGCAACGCCTGCATAGCCATCGCTCTCTTCACCATGCTGCTCGCTTTGCCGAGCTATGCCCAATTCACTCCCAGCGACGATGCCTATGTGAACTCGGCTTCGTCTAGCACGAACTTCGGCGCGGCCAGCACGCTGGGCGTCGTCAGCCCTTCGCAGACTTCGTACATCCGCTTCGATCTGACGGCGGTTCCGTCGACTTACACCGGTGCTCAAGTGGCGAAGGCGACGTTAAAGCTCTTCGTTAACGGCGTGACTACCGCGGGCAATTTCAATATTGACGTGGTCGCTGGCAGTTGGAGCGAGAAGACCATCACCTACAACTTGCAACCGGCCATCGGCAACACCATTGCCTCTGCCGTGCCGCTGACGACCGCCAACAAGTCGAGCTACATCGAAGTGGATATCACTTCCACCGTGCAAAGCTGGCTCAATGGAACCGAGCCCAATGACGGCATTGTGCTGGTGCCGAACAGCCCGTTGAACGCGACCTTCACGACCAAGGAAAACACCGCCGCCAGCCATCCGCCGGAACTCGACATCGTGTTCTACGGCAGCGGCGCGCAGGGTCCGGCCGGACCCGCTGGACCACAGGGACTGCAAGGCCCGCAAGGATCCACCGGCCCCGCGGGGCCAATCGGCCCGGTCGGCCCACTGGGTCCGACGGGAGCGGTCGGAGTGGTGAACCGTGGAACCTGGTCGCCCAGCACGCAATATCAGGACAACGATACGGTGAGCTACGACGGATCGTCGTGGATCGCTCTGTTACCGAGTCTCGACTCAGCGCCGAATGCGACGAATCCAGCCTGGCAATTGTTGGCCGCGAAAGGAATCAACAACCAGGGCTCCTGGGTGCAGAGTATCAACTACCAGGTGGACGACGCAGTCACCGAGGGTGGTCAATTCTGGATCGCGATCTCGCCTAACATTGCCTCACAGCCGAGTGTGCTCAATCCCAACTGGCAGTTGATCGCCGCGCAAGGATCGCAGGGTTCGGCCGGACCATCCGGGCCGCAAGGGATTCAGGGAGCAACCGGAGTGACGGGGCTAGCCGGTCCCGCCGGACCGCAAGGCGTGCAGGGTGCAACTGGAGTGCAAGGTGCGACGGGGCCAGCCGGAGCAACTGGCGCTACGGGCCCGCAAGGCCCTGCCGGACCACAGGGATCGCAAGGATCAATCGGACCAATCGGCCCGCTGGGTCCGGCTGGTCCGCAAGGCAATCCTGGTCCCGCAGGCCCGGTAGGCATGAACAATCGAGGAGCGTGGTCGCCCGGAGTTTCCTACCAGCCAAACGATGCCGTCACCGACCGGGGCCAATTTTGGCTGGCGACGGGCGTGACCGACGGACAAGAGCCAGCGGCCGGCAGTCCGATATGGCTTCTCATCGCCACCAAGGGTGCGGATGGCGCTCTGGGTCCGGCTGGGCCTCCCGGACCTCCAGGCATGCCCGGTCCCGTCGGTCCGGCGGGAGCATCTGGGGCAACTGGAGCAGCAGGTCCGGCGGGTCCACAAGGTCCGACCGGCTTGACCGGCACCGGTATTCTCAATGGAACGCAAGATTTCACTTTCAGCACCGCATGGAACTCGCCGCTGGGAGTGACGCGCGTGATTGTGGAATTGTGGGGTGCGGGCGGCGGAGGGGGATCGTGCGGCGGCGGCATTTTCTGCGGCAGTCCGGGCGGAGGAGGTGGGGCGGGAGGGTATTCCCGCACTGTGCTGGCGGTAACCCCGGGTTCCTCCTACTTCGTCACCATAGGGAGCGGGGGCGCACAGAATTCCGACGGAGGAAGTACCCAGTTCAATCAATCCGGAGCGGGCGGCACAATCTTGTTGCAAGCTGGGGGTGGGCGGCAGGGTGGTAACGGCGACGGCAACAGCAACTGCTATTTCTTTTCGCCGGCGTGCGGTTCGGGCGGCGCCCCGGATAGCAGCGCCCAGATTGGCCACACCGGAGCCGCAGGCAGTTTTCTTAGCAGCTGCGCTGCCTCCGGTGGACTCGGGTACCCGGTTCAGGGCTTTTCGACCACCGTCGGCGCGGGCGGTAGCGGGGCTTACAGCTCGTCGCTGAGCTGCGCAGTCACGCCTCAAGTCACAGGCCAGAACGGCTATGCCGTACTCACCTGGTAAGAGACGACGGCCTAGGAGGGTTGGCTTGGGGGCTGGCCCACCTTTGCATCACCCCGATTGAGGCTTCAGGCGTGCGCCGGCCCGCGCCCGACGAATTTCTGGCGGCCTCAGTCGGCGGCGCAGCCGCTTTTGCCCGGTGCGGTTTTGGTTCCAGTTGTCGACCCTGACTCGTCTTTCCCTTCCCCCTGTTCTTCCGGGTTGGGCTGGCCTTTACCGGTAGTAATCAGGCTGCGCAAACTGTCGTTGATATAAAAACCCCATGCGCCGGAACAGCCGCCGTAGCATTCGAAGGCGGGAACCAGGCCGGCGTGGGTAAAGCGGAGTTCGGTTTTGCCGTCCTTCCTGGTGATCTCAAAGACAACGTCAGTGCCGTTCCACTCGGTCTTGTCTTTGACGAAGTTAAGGCTGCTGTCCAGGATATGCCATACAACTTTCTTGCCAGGAATGAATTCTGTGATCCTCTGTTTGGAATAGTGGATGTCTTTGTAGCGATAGGTAAACTCCTCACCGAGTTTGTCGGTACGGCCTTCAAATTCTCCGGACCACCATGCACGGACACTATTGATGGCGGCGAAGACTTCTTCCGGAGTTTGGTCTACGGTGAATGCGGCGGTGAAATTTTGATTGTTCATCGTTTCTCTCCTTGCTTTCGGTCATTGCGCGATAAGGACGGCGCAGCCAGTTTGTTTTAGGTCTACGGCAGCAGGGTTGCCGATAGCACTGCTACGTGCGAATTGTTGGGTAAGGTTAGGCTCTGCACCGTCTTGGTGTTCGTAAGGGCGAACCTGTATTCGTAGAGGTTGAAGGTGCGATTGTCCTTGGTGCCGTTGTCGAAATTGCGGTAGGCCATGGCTACGCCTTCGCTCTCGCCGACGTATTTTTGGGGAGTGAACCAGTCGCTGAGGCTTTGGGTGAATGTTGAACTGGTTCCGTCAGTGTATTTCACGCTGAAGGTTTGGGATTTCTGATTGCCCTCGATGCCGGTCGCGAAGAGCACGAGACTGGAATACTTGCTCTGGATTAGAGCTACCGACTGGCCGCTGCATCCTACTGCGTCGAGTTGGCTGGCGGGACCGAAATCGAGCAGCGTGCCGCTGAAGACTCGCGAAGTGGTCAGCAGGTTTGAGGAGTAGGAGTAGCCGGTGCCGTCGAGGCCTCCGGTGGTGTAGGTGGTGCCGTCGGTGTAGATTCCGTTGAGGTTGAATTCGGAAGAGAGATCCACCTTGGTGCCGGTTCCCGTCGTGCCTACCGCTGCGCTTACCGCCAGGGTGAACGCAGTGGTTTCTTTGATGCTGCCGGAAGTGCCGGTCACGGTGATGGTGGTGAATCCGGTGGCGGCGGAAGAATTTGCTTTTAGCGCCACTCTTCGATTGTTGCCCGTTCCCTGGAGCAATGCTTCGACGCCTCTCGGGAGGGTCGACACACTTAGAGTTACCTGGCCTTTGAAGCCGCCGAAATCCTTGATGGTGATTGAGGCGTTGGCGGACGAATTTTGATTCAGGAAGACGTTAGTGGGGCCGGAAAGCGTAAAGCCGCTGCTCGCGACCGCGTTATTGATGGCGCTGGCGTATTGTGCGGCTAGACCATTGCCTACGAAGTCGTCGTAGAGCCACATGAATCCGCCGAGAATGCCGCACTGGCTGTGCCATCCGGTCATCGTGGTCTGAACCTGGCTCGGGGTGTCATTTGCATCCCACAGACCGGGGAACACTGGGACGGTGCCGAAATTCCATCCTACGCATGGGTTATTGCCGCTGCCGCCGGCGTAGGCTTGGAGATGGACACCGTCGACCGTGCCGGGAAGTTGACTGTTAATTTGCGAAACGACGTTCGTCCAGTAGCTGCTCTGGTCGAAGGCGTCGGGCATCACGTGATAACCCAGGCCGCCGAGCATCACGCCGAATGAAATCGTGGTGGGCGAATTGAAGCTGTTCTCATCGTCAAAATCGAGCGCGTCGAGCGCGGGGATGGCGCCTTTCAGAGCTGCAAAGTCCTTATAAAGGATACTGGTCGGGCCAGTGCCTTGCGTGTTGACGAGGTTGGTGATGTCCTGCCAATCGCCGATGTTGGAAGAGCCGATGCTGAAAGTGACACGCTTGACGGTGCCTTGCTTCAAGGTCGCCATGTCCGAGGCGAAGTTCGGGTAATAAAGGTTGCCGACGTAGACTCCGTTGGAGGTCAGGGGGAACTCGCCGTTGAAGTTGAGGTCACCGACGCTGTTGACCTCGACGCTCCAGACGATGGCTTCAGTGAAACCGGAGGTCTCGATTTCGGTGATGGCTGAGGTGTTCTTGTAAAACGGGCCGCCGCCGAAGATTCCGGTGTAGCCGGTTTGCGCGGAGGCCGATGGGCTTGCGAATGCAGCTGCTATAAGAAGGATAAGAAGGATTGCTGCGCCGCGGAGGATGGTCGTGGGCTGGGAAGAAGCTACGAAGCGAGTTTTTATTGAGGGGCGCACATTATCTCCTGGTTAGGCGATCGCCTTGCTGGACGCGGGTTTTGCTCGGGTCCGCAGAGCCCCCAGATTATACACTTTCAGGCCTTGCACACTGAGGGTCGGCGGGCTGTCGGCGTCCCCACCTATGCAGGTGTTTCGACGCTCCGCACGCGACGAATATAAGGATCGGCTTCGCCGGCACTACAGGATTTTCCCGATTGACCGACGAACCCCTGCCAGTCGTAAATCGTCTTCCAGAAAGAAGGTGCGTATGCCACGCAAACTGATGTTCCTGCTGATTCTGGGGACGGCTTTGGTTTTGGCTGGCCTTTCCGCAAACGCTCAGGCTCAAATTCAAATCTACGGTGCCTGGCATTGCAGCAACGATTTCTGCACCTGGGGCACGGTGCGCAACATGACCGACTTCGACACTGCGAACCACTGGATGATCGATCGCGGCGATGGCTCGGGGCTGCCGTCGGTGAATCTAGTAGTGCTCAGTTTTGTGCAGCCGCTCAAACTGCTGGATAAAACCAATGACTCGCAGACGGTGAACGGAGTGCCAATTGGAATGAATTCGGCGGTCGTGAGTTATTTCACGGCGCATAACATCCGGGTGATGCTCTCGATTGGCGGTATCACCTACACCACGTATTGGGACCAGGCGCTTTCGCAGAATGCGACACAGTTGGGCTTGAATGCGGCGGCGCTAGCGAAGAGTCTGGGGGTGGGGATTGAAATTGATTATGAGAACAGCTCGAGTCCGAACATCAGCGGACTGCAGGCGTTTATCAATGCTTATCGGTCACAACTTCCATATGACTCGACCGGAGCGAATCCCGCGGCACGGTTGACGATTGACCTGGCCGCTGGAGACCGTTATCTGATCGGACTCTGCCAGTATGCGACCGCCAACTGGCTGCTCACTTCATCCCCAGTTTTGGATTATGCCAACGCGATGGTGCCGAACAAGCAGCCCGGCGCGTCGGCAGCGGAGTCGAATTGGCTAGAGCATGTTGATGGAAAACCACAATACAATCCCCCGATCGGGCCGCTGGCTCCAGCCAAGTTTACGGGGAGCGTGTACCTCGTCACCGGCCACAGTCCGGCTCCGGAGTGCAACAACTTCAGCGCATCGCTTCAGAACAGTACGGGAAGCTTTGTTGAGACTGTGGCACCGAATGGCGCAGGGACAACGTCTGGGATGCTGGGTTATATGTTCTGGGCGGCTGAGTGTCAAGGTACGCGGACAGTGTGCACGACACCGCCCAACACCTGCCAAGGTGGAACGGGAGTGGGAGCCGCAACCTATAACATCGCGTTCCCCATGCCGCCACTGCGGCAAGACTAGGTTACCACTGGTCATTCGGAGGTGGTGAGAGTTATCGGAGTAACGCCTGCGAGAGGCAGGAGTTCGGACGCCCCCTTTCGTTACCTACTCGCGGACTATGGCCGATGTCATAGTCTGCGGGTAGAGGTTCCGTCGAACAACCTAGTTCGGCGCAGGACCTCAGCGAGTTCATCCAAGGGGGATCCTGCTATGCGGTTTAAAGATGTTGCGGCGCGAGTTGTCCTGGCCGGTCTGGTGGCGTTGGCATTGACTCGACCTGCGGCCAGCCAAAGTCTAGGGGTGGCAAACAGCTTCGCTGTTCTAAGCTCTGGCGACGTTACTTTCAAGAACCGCGTGAACGTGAGTCAGGTCAGCGTTTCTGGAGCGCCAATGTGTCCGGGCGCGGTTGGATGTCCTGGCGATGTGGGCGGCGTCACGGTGCTGATGGGGAGAGGCAATGCCTCGTCTCCGGATACCGTGAGCGGGGACGTGATCGGCAGTGCCAGTTCTTCCGCAGGACTCAATTGCGCCAAGAACGCGCCGGGCACGACCGCAATTTGCCTGGGTAACGACAGCGAAGTCGCCGGCTTGTGTGCGACTGGTGGCGGAGCAATCGATTCGCCCACCGAATGTAGTTTGGGATCGGACACCACTGGCAGCAATCCTGACGTGACCACATTACTACCCCAGGCGGACTCGGCCATCGTGTCGTTTTCGGCGAGCCTTGCGGCATTGCCCGCGACCCAGACTCTGGCAGAAATCGCGCTGGGGACCCGCGGCAGCACCACGATCACGACCACTGCCGGGGTCAATGTCATCACCATCCCTGCCATCACTACGGGAACGAATTCCACCGTCACAATCACTGCTGGTCCGACTGATACTGTCGTGATCAACGTGGGCAGTTCGAGCGCACCGGGAAGCTTGCAGCTCGGTAACGGCGCTTCGGTTGTTCTTAGTGGCGGGATCACACCCGATCGCGTGATCTTCAATCTGGTAGGCACCTCGACCACGGCACAGTTGGGTAACCAGACGGTTTTCAACGGCAGCATCGTCGCCCCGCAGGGACAGTTCACTTCGGGCGACGGCAATACTCCGAGTCCGGTCCTGATTAACGGGGCGCTCTTATTTGGAGGCAGCGTGAGCCTCGGCAACAACACCAACTTGAACTTCTACCCGTTCGCGGGAGTTTCGAGCACTGGTGGCGGCGGAACCAGCAGCAGTTCCACATCGAGCTAGCAAAAGCGTTACTTGCAATTCCCTGGCGGTTTGGGAGTGGGTGCTCGATACCATTCCCTTACCGTCGGCCTTTCCAGTCAAAGCGAGATCAAGTGCGGGATCCGACGGACGGTCCGTACCATGTACGGGCAAGTTCGATCCCGAACGGCGGTCATTACCATGGTTACCTTACCCTTCTCGCGGCCCCGAGATACATTTTAAGAAAAAGTAAACCCGACAGTGGCTGGAGGACACGATGAAGGTGGCGCGACTTTCGAATCGGAGTACAGTGCGAAGCAACACCGGGTTTTGGCTCTATCTCTGTGTGTTATCTATTCTCTCGGCCGGGCTGTGCAGCACTCACGCCACAGCGCAAAACGCGGTAGTACTGGTGGGCTCGGGATCGAGTGTGCCGGCGCCGCTTTACAGCCGGTGGACGCAGGAATACGGCAAGCGCAACGTCAACCTTCAGATGCGCTACCTGCCGGTCGGCACCAGCGAAGGGATCAAGCAGATCTCTCATGCCGCGGGCGATTTTGGAGCGGGAGAAGCTCAGCTTACGGAGAAAGAACGCAAAGAGGGCAATCTGATCGAACTGCCGATCGTGCTCATCGGAATCGTTCCCATCTACAATCTTCCAGATGTCCGCCAGGAGCTGCGGCTGTCGGGAGAAGTGCTGGCGGGAATCTATCTGGGCGAGATCAAGATGTGGAATGCGCCCCAGATTGCAAAGCTGAATCCCGACATCAGTTTGCCGAGCCTTCCGATCCAGGTAATCAACCGTCCCGCAGGAAAAGGTTCGAACTATGTTTTTAGTGAATTTCTCTCCAAGGCGAGTTCGAAGTTTCACGCCCAGATAGGAACCACTCCTTCGCCGAAGTGGCCGGTGGGCGACCCAGCGGAACGCAGCTCCGACATGGCCGACAAGGTGAAGAACACTCCCGGAACCATCGGCTACGTTGAGTATCAATACGCGGTTAAAGGGAATATTGCGCACGCTTCCGTGCAAAACCCCTCCGGCAAGTTTGTAAGGGCTTCCGCCGAGAGTATTGCCGCGGCGTGTCAGGCGGCGGAAGCACCTCAGTGGAATAAGTTCTCGGCGTCGTTGACCTACACGCCGGGGGCTGAATCTTATCCCATCACCAGTTTCACGTGGATTTACCTGCGAGTAAAACCCGCGGATTCGGCTCGCGCGGCCGCGTTGAGTGATCTGCTGGAGTGGATGTACTCGGATGGCCAGCGCTATGCGGTGCAGGAAGGCTACTCCGAACTGCCTTCACCACTGCTGGCAGCGGTGAGGAAGAAAGTCAAAGACCTGCAATAACGAGCTGCGATAAGATTAAAGGCCTACGATCGGGGTCCCGCCGCGGGACCCCGAAACATTTGACTCCGCTATTGACGCCTGCCATGATGTCGCCATGCCGGACCGCAGGCTCGTGATTGTCCGATTTATCGGGAGCACTCCGAACACCGCGTATTGCGATGTGTGCAAGCTGGCCTTCCGTACGCGACGGGAATTTGTGGTGGACGCCGAGAAGGCCAAACAACAACTGCAATCCGATTTCGAGAAGCATGAGTGCAAGCCGGAAGAGGGCGCGGTGAATGACGCGCTCAACCACATCCGGTAGGCAGACTTCGCGTTACTTCTCTGTTTTCTGTTTTCGATCCAACCTTTCATAACAATTTTTGCGATAGGATAATCTCAGAAACAAAAGCGCGAAAAGCGCTGTTGAAGGATTTCCATGGGATTACCTAGTAAAAGCGCCTCGTCGCAATACATGAATTTCGCGCCGGCGGATTTGAATCCGCAGGAAGATCTGCCCAGGGGCTTCTTTGATTACCTCTTGCGGCTGCATAAACAATTCACTCCCTGGCAGCAGAAGCTGGTGGCAAAGCGTGCGGAGGTGTTCCAGGCGTCGCATCGCGGGCAGGCGCCGAATTATTTGTCCGCCTCGGAGGCTACCACTTCCGACTGGCGCATCGAAGTGCCCGACTGGTGCTCGGACCAGCGCAATCAGATGACCGGCCCCGCCGACGACGGCGAGTTGACGGTTAAGCTGCTGAACTCCGGATCGCCCGCGGTCATGATCGACCTGGAGGATTCCACGGCGAACGTTTGGGAGAACATTTTGTTGGCCGTGAAAAACACCATTGCCGCCTACAAATACGAACTCAGCTACGACGACAAGAAGCGCAACAAGAAAGTCACCGTGCAGCGCTCGAAAACCGTTACGTGGGTGCGCCCCCGCGGGCTGCACATCAGCCAGGGTGGAGTGATCAAGAGCGAACTCACCTCCGCTTCCCTGTTCGATCTGGCGCTGATCTGGTACCAGATTGATCCCGCGTGGCTGCCGCATAACTTCTCTGTGTACATTCCGAAGAGCGAGTCGGCCGAGGAGGCCTTCTGGTGGCGCGATCTCTTCCAGGCTCTCGCCAAGCATAAAGGCCTGCCTAAGGATTACATCAAGTGCATGGCGCTGGTGGAGGCGCATCCGCTGGCGTATCAGATGGAGGAATTTCTTTTCAACCTTCGCGAGCACTGCCTGGGATTGAACCTGGGCCGATGGGATTACATGGCGTCGCTGATTGATTTCATGATTGAGGATCCTAACTGGATTTTGCCGGACCGCAACACCATCCCGCATGATGTCGCGTTCTTCCAGAACTTCCGCACGCTGATGCCGGAGATTTGCCACAAGCACGCAGCGCATGCGATCGGCGGAATGACCGCTCTTTTTCCGAGCCGTATGGATGCGGAGTTAAATGAACGCGCCATGAAAGTTCTGAAGCAGGATAAGAAGAACGAAGCCGACTGCCTGATGGATGGAGCCTGGACCGGGCATCCCGATCAGAACGAAATTGCGGTCGCGCAGTTTCCTTATCCCAATCAGATTGCGAAGCGGCCCAGGCTGCCGAGCGTGCATCCTGATCTGCGGCCGGTTCCGAAGGGCGTTGGCGGAATCACGCTCGCTGGAACGCGTGCGGCGGTGCGCACGGTGATCCGATATCGCAATGGTGTGCTCAACGGAAAAGGCGCCAGCCTGCTCGATGGCTATATGGAAGATTTAGCCACGGACCGCATTTACCGCTTGATGATCGCGCAGCGTGTGCGACACCAAGTCAAGATCGCCGACGATGATGGCAGGACGATCGAGCATAGTTCCGCTTTGGTGACGTGGTTGTTTGACGAGGAGTTGGCGAAGATTCAGAAAGACCTGCCGGCGGAGATTGATCGTAAGGCTTCCGGGACTCTGCCTGAAGCACGGCGGATTGCAGAGCAGATGATTGTGCAGGGATGGCACTCGCCGATTTAGACGCAATGCTTCTATCCTTCTCGGCGTCATCCTGAGCGTAGCCGTCCCGATATCCCATGAGGCCTTGTTGGTGGCGCAGCGCTTCCAGCGCAGCGATTCAAGCATCCACCGTGACCGGCTTTAGCCGCTTCTCTCTCCGACTAGAATCTCTACAATATTCCCGGCCCTCATCCGTCTTCATGAAGGGATGGATGAACAGGCGCACGTTATCGAAATGAGCGGGCAGAGGCGACCAATCTCCGAGATCATCGCGGAAGAAGGGGCCCAGCTGCGCAATTTCATCCGCCGCCGTGTGCCCGATCCTTCGGACGCCGAAGACATTGTGCAGGAGGTCTTCTACGAACTTGTCGAAGCCAATCACCTGCTCATGCCGATTGAGCACGTCACCGGTTGGCTGTATCGCGTGGCGCGCAATCGCATCACGGACCTTTTCCGCAGGAAGAAGCCGAAACTCTTCACTGACACGTCTGTTGAGGACGAAGACGGCGAACTGCTGCGGATTGAAGATATGTTGCCATCGCCCGATGCGGGGCCGGAGGCGCTTTACGTCCGCAATTTGCTGCTCGATGAGCTGGAGCTTGCGCTCGATGAATTACCGGAGGAACAGCGCGACGCTTTTGTGGCGCACGAGATCGAGGGGCTCAGCTTCAAGGAGATGGCCGCCGAGACCGGCGTAAGTGTGAATACGCTGCTCTCGCGCAAGCACTATGCGGTGCTGTATCTGCGAGAACGGCTGCGAAGCATTTACCACGAATTTACGAAAGCATGAGGGAAATGAATATGAGAAGGCGATTGATTTGGATAGCCCCGCTGGCGATTCTGGCAATGGCGTTGTTTGTCACCTTGGGCGGCTATGTGGTGATGCATCTGTGGAACTGGCTGCTGCCCGGGCTGTTTGGCTGGCGGCAGGTTACTTTCTGGCAAGGGTTGGGACTGCTGGCGCTATGCCGGATTCTGTTTGGCGGATTCCGCTTGCATGGTCCGAGGGGCTCGAACTTTCGGCATCGCATGCGAGAACGGTGCGGGCGCATGACGCCGGAAGAGCGAGAAAAGTTTCGGCAAGGGATCCGCGAGGGTTGGGGATTTGGGCGGCCTGCAGAGGAGAGTTCGAGTCCGAGCAAATGATGGATTAGCTTAAAGGTCCAAGATTACGACAGCCGTGAATCCCACTTCTCGCAAAGTCGGCGAGAAGTGGGGCACCCCGTTTTTCTTGTTCTGACCTCGATGTGTTCTCGGTGACATCCTTCCGCTCCATCCCGTAATATCTCTAAGTACAGTTTGGAAACGGAAACGAGAACTATGAGCGCGATCGAACAGGCAAAAACGCAGCCCGCCGCACTTCAATTCCCTGCCCTTGCACCACCGCGCCGCTACCTGTTTGGCCCCGGACCGAGCATGGTTCATCCGCGCGTTTACGAGGCGCTCGCGAAGCCCATCGTCGGGCACCTTGACGCCTACTTTATTCAGGTCATGGGCGACGTGCAGGAGTTGCTCAAGACTGCCTATGGAACCACGGACGGGGCGACGTTGACAATCTCCGGCACGGGCAGCGCTGGCATGGAAGCTGCCGTTGCCAACTTCGTGGAACCCGGCGCCAAGGTTGCGGTCTTCGCCAACGGATATTTCTCTGACCGGCTCACGGAAATGGCGAAGCGCCATGCCGCGAACGTGGTGCGCTTTGAGAAGGCATGGGGCGAGACCTATACAGATGATGAAGCACGAGAGTTCATCGCCCGCGAGAAGCCTGCAGTGGTTGCGTTTGTTCATGCCGAGACCTCGACGGGCGCGTTGCAATCGGGCCGGGCGATCTGTGCGGCGGCGCACGAGGCTGGAGCGCTGGTGATCGGCGATTGCGTCACGTCGCTTGGCGGAGTGCCGGTCGAGTTCGACAAGACTGGCATCGACGTGGCTTACAGTTGCACACAGAAAGGGTTGAGCTGTCCGCCGGGACTGTCTCCGATGGCGATGTCGCCGCGTGCGATGGAGTATCTGCGCGCGCGCACTGCGCCTGTGCGCAGTTGGTATCTGGACCTGAAATTGATTCACGATTACTCGACCGTGTCGCACCGCTACCATCACACCGCGCCGATTTCCATGTTCTACGCACTGCGCGAGGCGCTGATGGTGATTGCCGAGGAAGGAATCGAGAATCGCTGGGAGCGGCATCGCCGGACTAATAAGGCTTTTGTAAAAGGAATCGAAGCGATGGGCCTGCGCATGCACGTTCCTGCCGAGCATCGCATCGCAACTCTGAATACTGTGTGCGTTCCGCAGGGAGTTGACGAGGCGAAGGTCCGTAAACAACTTCTGGATGGGCCGGGAATCGAGATCGCTGGCGGTTTTGGGCCGCTTGCGGGCAAAGTGTTCCGCATTGGCGTGATGGGGCCTCTGGCCACCGAAGACAACGTGCAGTTCTTCCTGAAGGAATTCAAGAGAGCTTTGAGTGCGGCTGGCTATTCGAACTGAGAACTGATTATCCAGGGGACAGAGGCAGCAACGAATGACATTGAAGTCGGTCGACACTCTTCTTGACGTTCTGCATTTCGCGGACAGTCACACGGCGGTGATCGTTCCCGAACTTAGCCTGCATGTCAGTTACGATTCGCTGCGGCGGCAGGTGCTGGAGATGGCGAACGCTCTGGCCTCCGCCGGGATTCGCCGTGGCGATGCTGTGGCGATTGCGCTGCCCAACGGATTACCTGCGATCGTCAGCTTCCTGGCTGCATCGATTGCCGGGAAGGCTGCTCCTCTGAACCCGGCGTATCCGTATGAAGAGTTTCATTTCTTTTTGGGAGATACCGATGCGCGTATTTTGATTTGCCCTCCCGTCGGCGCTGAGTTCGCCCGCACTGCGGCGGCGGACCGCAAGATCCCGGTGTTCTCGGTGGAGATGAATGAGCGAGGCAATGTGCACCTTGTGGGCGCGTCCACCGGAGCTACCGCGACCGCGCCCACAGCGGACGACATTGCCCTGGTGCTGCACACCAGCGGAAGCACAGGAAAGCCTAAGCGGGTTCCGTTGCGGCATTTCAACCTGGCCGTCTCGTCGGCGAATATTGCGAACACCTATGCGCTGTCGGAGGAAGATGTTTCGCTGTGCATCATGCCCCTGTTCCACATTCATGGGTTGATGGCTTCCACCATGGCGACTTTGCTTTCGGGGGGAGCTGTGGTGGTTCCCACCAAGTTCAACGCGCTCTCTTTCTGGAGGACGGTGCGGGAACATCGCGTGACGTGGTATTCGGGAGTGCCCACGATGCACCAGTTGCTGATGGCGCGGACTCATCACAAGCCGGCGGAAGCTGGCACTCTGCGTTTTATTCGGTCGTGTAGTGCGCCGTTGTCCTCGGAGCTGATTCATAAAATCGAAAATGAATTTGGGGTGCCATTTGTGGAGGCGTACGGCATGACCGAAGCGTCGCATCAGATGACTTCGAATCCGCTGCCGCCGCGCCATCGCAAGGCGGGGTCAGTGGGAGTGGGAGCGGGCCTTCGGGTCAGGATCATGGACAAAGACGGGAAGTCTCTGGAGAACAACGAATGCGGTGAGATCGCCATCCAGGGAGCGAATGTATTTCGGGGATACGAAAATAATCCGGACGCCAACGCGCGGGCGTTCGTCAATGGATGGTTTCGCACCGGAGACCAGGGGTATCTCGACGAGAATTGTTACCTGCACCTGACAGGGCGGATTAAGGACATTATTATCCGCGCCGGCGAAAACATTGCGCCGCATGAAGTGGATGAAGTTTTGCTGCGGCATCCCGCGGTTGCGGCAGCGGTGACGTTTGGCTGCGCGCATCCCACGCTGGGGGAGGAGGTGGCTGCAGCGGTGGTGCTGCATGAGCCGCATGGAGCCACGGAGTCGGTGCTCATCAAGCATTGCCGCGAAGTGCTGGTGGAATATAAATGTCCGCAGAAGATTTATTTTGTGAAGAGCATTCCAACCACTGCCACGGGAAAAATCCGCCGGCGAGCGGTCGCCGCCGCGCTTCTGGATAATCAGAAATGAAGTTCCTGATTGCGGGCGCGGGGGCGATTGGAGGTTACATCGGTGCCCGCATGGCGCAGGCCGGGTTCGATGTAACGCTGTTTGCGCGCGGGCCGCATCTTCGCGCCATGCAGGAGCACGGCGTGCAGGTGAAGACCGCTGACGGGGACTTCACAGCGCGGTCTCGCATCGTGGGCTCACTCGAAGAAGTGGGCGCGGTGGACGTTGTTTTTCTTGGCGTGAAGGCACACGCCTTGCCACTGCTTGCGCCGCAGTTGAAAGCTGTGCTGGGGCCGGATACCACGGTGGTCAGCACGCAGAATGGAATTCCGTGGTGGTACTTTCAGAACTTCGGCGGCGAGTGGGAAGGGTTGCGGCTGGAGCGCGTCGATCCTGGCGGCGTGATTTCTTCGGCGATCGCCGCGCGAAGTGTGGTTGGGTCCATCGTTTACTTCGCGACTGAGATTCCTTCGCCCGGGGTTATTCAGCACATTGAGGGCAATCGCATTACCCTAGGCGAACCGGACGGCACGCGCTCCGATCGCATCCGGCAGATTGCGGAGGCGCTCATCGCTTCCGGCTTGCGCTCCCCGGTCACCACTCGCATCCGGCATGAGATTTGGGTCAAGGTCCTGGGCAACGCTTCCTTCAATCCGGTGAGCGCCCTTACGCGCGCTACGCTGGCGCAGATGGTGCGCGATCCGGGAGTGTCGTCGGTGATCCGAAACATCATGCAGGAAGTGGAAGCGGTATCGCAGAAGTTGGGGATGGAGTTGCCGGTTTCCATCGAGCAGCGAATGGCGGGCGCGGAGAAAGTTGGCGAGCACAAGACTTCGATGCTACAGGACCTGGAAGCGGGCCGGCCCATGGAGTTGGAAGCGCTGGTGGGGGCGGTGGTGGAGTTGGGAGAGCGGGTTGGGCTTCCCATGACCGTTACGCGCACGGTCTACAACTGCGCCAAGCTGCTGGCGACAAGCGCGGCATCACAGCAGCAGAAATGATCTGTCTTAGCTAATCTTTCCGTATGAAAGCGTGGAAGCTTTTTACTCTGCTCTTTAGCGTCGCACTGGTCGCGCTCGGTGTCTACTTAGCGCGGCTGATTTTGCGTGGCTTCAGCACGGCGAAAGAGCCGTCCTATTTGGAAAAGACCGTCGCCCGCGCCGCGCGGGACCTGGCTATCCCGCGCGCGGCCCGCCGGGAAACAAACCCCTGGGAGGCCTCGCCAGAAGTCTTGCAGGAGGCTCGAGAAAGTTTTCTGGACCGTTGCGCCGTCTGCCATGGGCCGGATGGGTCCGGGCAAACCAGCGTAGGCCGCAATCTCTACCCCAGAGTGCCGGACCTGCGTTTGCCTCAGACGCAGAACCTTACGGACGGCGAGATTCGCTACATCATTCGGAATGGGGTTCGACTGACCGGCATGCCGGGGTGGGCCAGACCGCATGACGAACAGAGCGACGACAGTTGGAAGCTGGTGCTCTTCATCCGCAGCCTGCGGCAGTTAACCGTCGCAGAGCGAGCGCAACAGTCTTCCACAGCAACTTCGGCTCACTACGCAGGCTCGCAGTCCTGCCAAACGTGCCACGCGCAGATCTATGAACACTGGCGAAAGACGCCGATGGCGAATGTGGTTCGTGATCCTCGCGAACATCCTGAGGCCATCATTCCTGATCTGGCGACGAATTCCATTTCCAAGTTCACCAAAGACAATGTCGCGCTGGTTTACGGCAGCTTGTGGAAGCAGCGCTACTTCACCAAAAGAGGAGACGATTACTTTCCGGAGCCTGCGCAGTGGGATGTCACCCATCGAGTGTGGCGGCCGTATTTCGTGGCCAACGGGACAGACTGGTGGGTGCCGTTTTATCCGGCCGACAATATGCACCGGCCCACCGGACCGACCTGCGATGGATGCCATTCGGTCGACTACAACATCCACAACAAGCAGGTGGCGGAGTGGAATGTGGGCTGCGAGAAGTGCCACGGGCCGGGAAGCAAGCACGTTGAGCATCCCTCTCGCGGAAACATAATCAATCCGGCGCGAATGGATGAGGTTTCGGCAAACGATGCCTGCATCCAATGCCATTCGCAGGGGCGGCCGCTCACGAATCCCATTGAGGGGCGATACTACGATTGGCCGGTCGGGTACCGCGTTGGGGAAAACCTGCGGGATTTCTGGCGACTGGAAGAGCATACGCTGGGCGAGACAACCTTCACGCACTATCCCGATGGCACGGCACACAAGAACCGCATGCAAGGCAACGACTTCGTGCAAAGCGTGATGTACCGGCGCGGAGTGACGTGCTTTAGCTGTCACGATGTCCATGGCACAGGTAATTACGCCCAGTTGCGAAAACCCGCGGACCAACTATGCCTGGATTGCCATGGGCCGCTTTCGTTGAATGGTCCGCGCACGGGCACGATCGAGGAGCATACCCACCACAAAAAAGGGTCTGCTGGAAGCAGTTGCATCGCCTGTCACATGCCGAAAATCGAGACGACCATTGCCGATGTGAAGGTGCGAGCGCATACCTTCGCCTTCGTCACGCCGGCAATGACCGAAAAATACAAGATTCCCAATCCTTGCACCAGCTGCCATGCCGACAAAACCACGGCGTGGGCGACGGAGGCCTTACGGCATTGGCCGGAGCGTTCGCCGTGGCGGATGGACTGAGTCTTCCGCTCGCCATCGCCTTTTTTCATCGCTCCCACAAAAATATTTGCTGGGGGCTTGACAATGGGGGTATACTCCGTGCGTTGGCTGGTCCACTTATCAGACCAGTTGGAAACCAGCCACATGGAGTCCCAGGTTGCCCACCGCCCTCAAGTCCGACTTCGAAGTGGTTCGCCGGAACAAGGTGTACGAAGAAGTCGCGAAGCAGATCGAACGCCTGATCATCAACAAACTGCACCCCGGTGACAAGCTGCCCTCGGAACGCGAACTGGCGGAAACGCTGAAAGTCAGCCGCAGTTCCATTCGGGATGCGATCCGCAGCCTGGAGTTGATGGGCCTGGTTGAGCCGCGGCAAGGGACGGGGACCATCGTTCGCGAAGCCTCTTCAGAATCCGTACTCAATCCTTTTGCCAACGCGCTGAAGCACCGGCGGGAACTGGTGGGCGAACTTCTGGATTTCCGCAAAATGCTGGAACCACCGCTGGCGGCGCGCGCCGCCACGCACGCTTCCGCGGAAGACATTCTAGAGATGGAAGAGATTCTGCAACGGCAAGAGGAAAAGCAGAGCCATGGAGAGGCCGCGGTGGCTGAAGACGCGGAATTCCACTACAGCGTTGCTCTGGCTTCCGACAACAGTGTGGTATTGAAAGTCCTCGACATTCTGATGGACCTGCTGCGCGACACGCGGGAACGCTCGTTGCAACTGGAAGGGCGCGCAGAGAAATCGCTGGCTGGACATCGGCGGATTCTGGCGGCCATCAAGCGCCATGATGCCGAGGCGGCCAAGTCGGCGATGCGGCGGCACATTGAAGACGTTGAAGAGATCGTTCTGGAACATTTTTGACGACCAAGTTTTGACTAACGGAGGGTACTTGTCATGGGCCGGTTATTCGCAATCGAGATTATTTATCGGGGAATCTTTCAGAAGACCATGGCTGGCAGGATTAGCCGAGCCATTGTTCTCGCCGCCCATCACGACGGCAAGACGGGCATTTCTTTTGGCCGCTACGGGGACAGTCCGGAGCGCAACGGCATTCCCGCGAAGAACTTCGCGATCGTCGCCACCGACGAGCAGACTTTGCAGGAAGGCATGGCGAAGTATGAGCCCAAGGAAGTCGACGTCACGATTTGCGTCGACGACACGCTGTGCAAGGGCGTGGAGTCGTGGGCGTGGTATGGTCTGCAACCCGTCAACCGGCTGCTGAAGCCGGGCGGCACGCTGATCGTGACCTCACGTGAGGGTCCGGAGGCGATCATCGCCATGGCCCACCGCAAGGAGACTCCGTATCAGTTGTCGATTCTTAAAGGTACGGTCAGCTTTTCGGGGCTGTGGGTGTACAAGGACGATCACACGGATGTGCGCATTCTGGGTGCGGTGGCCAAGATCTTGCCTGATTTGTTCAGCCTGAAGTCGGTGCAGAAAGCGATTGTCTCGGAGTGGAAGGATGAACTCAAGGCGACGTCGGCGGCCAAGTCCTACGAGCGCACAACCAGCATCACGGTGCTGCCCGACCAGGGCAATCCGGAAGTGCCTTACAAGTTTGAGCTGCCCAAGTGGCATGAAATGGGCGAAGGCATTGCCATCCCCAGCATTCCCGCGGGACACAAGATGGACGACCCCGTGTCGCTCGTGCACGGAGGATTCCAGCCCGATCGCAATCCCACGTTCAAGAAGTTCAGCACGAGGACGATGCGGCCGGTGGTGAATTTCGATACCTGCATCAAGTGCACATTGTGCTGGTTGCAGTGTCCCGACTCATGTTTCGATGTGACTCCGGAAGGTTTGTACGACGCGAACATGCAGGCCTGCTGCGGGTGCGGGGTGTGCGAGGCGGTTTGCCCAGTCAAAGAATGCGTGACTATGGTCAACGAAACAGAATTCAAAGACAACAGCAGCCAGTGGGAAGACTGGCGCGAGGACAAGGACGGTTACAAAGTCTGGCTGGAAGACAAGATAAAACATCCGCCGGAACGATCGCACGGATTCCGCTATCGCGGGCAATATGAGGAGCAGATTCCGGAGATGCTCGAGATTGCGAACGAAAAATAAACGTTGGTTTAGCCCTTCCCCTATATAGGAGAGTCCGTTATGGCAGTGGCAACGGTAATCGAAGAACAGAAACACAATATTGAGGAAACAGCACTCATCACCGGCAGCGAGGCCATCGCTGTGGCTTGCAAACTGGCCGACGTTGACGTAATCACGGCGTACCCCATCCGCCCTTACGACACCGTCATGCAATACGTTTGCAAGCTGGTGGCGAACGGCGAAATGGATTGCGAGTATATAGTGGCGGAAGGCGAGCACTCGCAGTTTGAAATCGTGAAGCATGCTTCCGCCTGCGGCGCGCGCGTGTTCTGCGGCTCGAGCGGTGTGGGCTGGATGTATGCGATGGAAGCGCTGACGGTGACTCCGGCGCTTCGCATTCCCATGATCGCCATGGTGGGCAACCGGGCGTTGGACGATCCGGGCGCCTTCGGTGTGGAGCACAATGACGCGCTGACCGTTCGCGACCTGGGCTGGCAACTGGTTTGGGTCGACAACGCGCAAGAAGCCTTGGACACGGCCCTTATCGCTTATCGTGTGGCCGAGGACCGGCGTATCTTCCTGCCCTGCGCCATCAGTTGCGATGGAGCGTTTCTCACGCACTCGCAAGCTCTGGTCAAGATCCCCTCGCAAGAGAAGGTGAACGAATTCCTGCCACCTTACAATCGCGGCGACCTGCTGCTGCATCCGGACAATCCCATCACGGTTGCGCCCCAGGGCAATGAAGACTGGGTAATGGAGATTCGCCGCCAGAACTTCGCGGCCATGGAACGGTCTGCAGGCGTGATCAGGGAAGCGTACGCGGATTTCGAGCGCATCTTTGGGCGCTCTTATGGCAATCCGTTCTTTGAGGAGTACATGACCGACGATGCGGACGTGGTTCTCATGGGGATGGGAACGCTGTCGATCTCGGTGAAGGTGGCGATCCGGCAGATGCGCAAGGAAGGCAAGCGGGTGGGATTTGTGCGGATGCGCTGGTTCCGTCCGTTTGCGGCGGAAGAACTGGCGAAGTCGCTGCAACGGTTTGCCGCGGTCGGAGTGATTGATCGCGACTACTCGTTCGGTTCGCCCTATGCAGGAGGCGTGCTGGCGGGCGAGGTTCGGCATGCGCTGTATCCGGGAACGGGCAAGAAACCGCCGGTGGTGGGTTTCATTTGCGGCCTGGGCGGGCGCGAAGTCACGATAGCGAACGTGCAGCAGATGGCCGATGCCGTGTACAACGCGGCGGATGGCAAGGCAGCTCCGTTAACTCAATGGATCGGATTGCGAGAGTAATCCGCTTTTTACTGATGGGTTTTAACCCTCAGAGAGGATGACGAAATTATGGACACCTACGTACAGATTGATCCGACCCAGAAGCTAGATGCGTTCAAAGCGGTCAAGAAGATCCCGCTGGAGGAGTATTTCACCTCCGGCCACCGCACCTGCCAGGGCTGTGAGTCCGCGCTGGTGATGAAGATGATGGCGAAGGCCGCCGGCCCCAGAACCATCGTGCTGGGCAGCACCGGGTGCATGTATGTGGCGAACACGACGTATTACAGCACGGCGTGGGTGCTTCCCTGGATGCACACCCAACTAGGGAGCAGCGGCTCGGCTGCGCTGGGCACCTCCGCCGCTTTGAAAGTGCTGATGCGCAAAGGAAAACTGAAGCAGGAGCCCATCAATGTGATAGCATTCTGCGGCGATGGCGGCGGGGCGGACATGGGAGTGGGAGCAATCTCGGCCACGCTGACCCATCCCGATTACAATTGCCTGATTTTGATGTATGACAACGAGTCATACGCCAATACGGATATACAGCTTTCAGGCAGTACGCCGTGGGGTGCGAATACTACGTTCAGCACTCCGGGTAAGGTGAAGAGAATTATGCATCGCCGTTGGAAGAAGAATATGGCGGGCATGATGGCAGCGGGACATCCGACGTGCAGATATGTCGCAACGGTTTGCATGTCCTACGGACTGGCAGCCATGAATTCGATGCGCAAGGCGCTGGCCATCGGCGGCCCCACGTTCATCCACTCGCTCGATCCTTGTCCAAAGGGTTGGGACTATGACCCTTACATCTCGCATGAACTGGGCGAACTGGCCGTCAATACAGGGATTTGGCCGCTTTATGAAGTGGAAGACGGCGTGCTAAAACTCACCGGCAGGACGCAGCAGATTGCCGCCAAGAAGATCCAGCGGCAGCCGGTACGGGATTACTTACTAAGGCAAGGTAGATTCGCGCACTTTACCAACGATGATATCGATTATTTCCAAAGTAAGATCGATGAGATGTGGGAAAAGTGGCTGGTTCCCGGTGTGATCCCATTCCGTACAGACGTGGAGGCCGACGCCCCGCCGGCTTAGAAAACGGCGGGGGCAAAGTTTAAGATTCTGGCCGAGCACTTCTGTGGAACAGGTCGCAGGCAATGGGGAACTGGTGATTTAGAAGTGAGCCCTTAAAGTCTGACGAGACACCCAGGAGGTGTATCTATGGCTGCTTCTACAGCCGCAGTAAATCCAACGGCCAGCGAATCCAACCGCTGGGTAATTCTTGCTGCTAGCATTCTCGGAATGGTGGCGGTGGCGAACTTCCAGTACGGCTGGACCCTGTTCGTGCCGCCTCTTCAGAAGCACCTCAAAGCAGAACAAGCCCTGATCCAGGTAACGTTCACCATCTTCGTGCTTCTGGAAACCTGGCTTGTGCCCTTCGAAGGCTGGCTGGTGGACAAGTTCGGTCCCAAGCTGCTGGTAATGCTCGGAGGTGTCCTGGCGGGGCTCGGATGGATTGGCAGTGGAAGAGCCGAGACTCTGACCGCTCTGTATCTCTCCTATGCCGTCGCCGGATTGGGCGCTGGCGTCGTCTACGGCACCGCCATTGGCAGCGCTCTCAAGTGGTTTCCGGACCACCGCGGACTGGCGGCGGGACTCACGGCGGCTGGCTTTGGCGCCGGGTCTGCCCTCACCGTTCAGCCTATCGCCAACATGATTGCCACGGCTGGCTACCAGGCTGCGTTCATCCGCTGGGGAATCATCCAGGGATTGACCGTGATCGTGGCGGCGGTCTTTCTCAAGTCGCCTCCGGCCGGCTGGCTGCCTAAGACATGGAGATTAAAGGGCAGCGATGAAGTAAAGAAGCGCCAATCGCCAGTGGATTTCACCTCTGGGGAAATGGTTTCGACGCCGAACTTCTGGCTCATGTACGTGATGATGACCATGGTGGCGACTGGAGGCTTGATGGCGGTGGCCCAACTCAACCCCATGGCCGTCGACTTCAAGGTGGACAAGGTTCCCGTCCATCTGCTGTGGTGGACCTTGCCGGCGCTGACGTTTGCCCTACAGGCTGACCGTGTCGTAAACGGGCTCTGCCGGCCCTTCTGGGGATGGGTCTCCGACCACATTGGGCGGGAGATGACCATGACTCTGGCCTTCGGGCTGGAAGCCGTTGCCATCTTCGTGCTCATTAAATTCGCCAGTAACCCGCTGCTGTTCGTCATCTTCAGCGCGTTTACCTTCTTTGGCTGGGGCGAGATCTACTCACTGTTCCCGGCGCTGTGCGGCGACTTCTTCGGCCGCAAGCACGCCACCGAGAACTATGGCTTCCTCTATACCGCCAAGGGTACGGCCGCGATGTTCGTGCCCATCGGTTCGGCGCTGGCCGCGGGCAAGGCTTTCGACTTCCGCGCCGACATTATGCTCCTGCTGGGTGGGGTGTTGGTGCTCTTCGCGGTGTTCGTACTGCCTACGGTGCTAAAAATGGAGATGGGGCGAACCACGAAGGTCGCTCTGCTGTCAGTGGCGGGAGTATTGATCACCTACGGGATCATTCTGACCGTGGTACCCACGGTCTGGACTCCGTTTGCCGCGAAGTTCACGCTGCCGAAGACGGGCTGGGCGGGAGTGTTCCGCGTCGCCATCGTCTTCGACTTGACCGCGGCTGTGCTCGCTTTCTTCGTGCTGCGCCGGATGAAGGCACCGGTGCACCGCGAGGTAGGAGGCGACGCGGCGCCGCAACTGACACCGGTAAACGTCCGCAGCGTGGCCTAAACTGGCCCGCTTGCGGCACAACAGGATTGGGCTCCCCTTCCCTCGTGGAAAGGGGAGCCTTTCTTATTGAGGCTGTGGATTCCCTGTCAAAATAAACTTGCTGACGCTGAAGTGTTTGGGAGGAGGGGCGATGTCCTAACCTTGCATCTTCCGGGAACGTCATGGATGTCCCCGGATTTTCCGCAGCTCCCAAACTGTAACTTCTAAGTCTCCCCGAACTCTAATCGACCACGAGCGTCAACTCGAACTGCACACAGGAGACAAGTATGCGTCTGGCAGTATGGAACTGGATAAAGCTCAGCAACCTAGCCCTGATAGACACAAAAATAAAAACCTTTTTCCCCACGCGAGCCATTCGCCGGGCGTTCCCGTTGCTGCTAGCATGCGCCGCCACACTCGCGGCGCAGGACGCGCCGGTGGCCGGCACCTGGAAGCTTGTCTCCAGCCCTAACGGCGGCACCCAATCCTCGGGAAATGTTCTTCTCGCTACAGCCGCACTATCGTCCAGCGATGCCTGGGCAGTCGGCGCCGAGCCCAATCCAAGTCAATACCTCACTGCCCCTCTGGCCGAACACTGGGACGGCACCCAATGGACGATCATTCCTACTCCGCTGATCTCCGAGCCCACAGCCCAGCTAAATTCCATCGCCGCATTAAGCAGCACTGATATCTGGGCCGCTGGATTTTCCGATAACCCGAACTGCCTGTGCGGAAAAACCGTCGTCGAACAGTGGAACGGCAGCTCCTGGACAAGGCTGACCACTCCAAACCCTGGAGTGGCGGACTACTTGACTGGCATCGCCGCTATCTCGGCAACCGATGTATGGGCCGTAGGGTACGAGTGGATCTCCAACTTCACCGAATTTCCTTTACTTCTGCACTACAACGGCACCACGTGGAAGGTATTCAACACATCGCAACTGCAATTCGGCCAGGTCTCCTCGGTCTTTGCCCGCGCCGCCAATGACGTGTGGGCGGTCGGCTGGACTGGGGTCGTGCCCAACGTCAAAGCCCTGGCCCTGCACTGGAACGGTAGCTCGTGGGCAAGAGTGGCGTTCCCCACAGAGAGCGGCGGCTGGATCGTCCTGAAAAGCGCATCCGGCGTGGCCACCAATGATATTTGGGCAGTGGGCAACTACGAATTCTTCGGTCTCAACGGTAATCTCTCGCTGAGCGCCCGTAGCTATCATTGGGACGGCACGCGCTGGACCGCCGTGACCGTAGGCTTGGGTGGGTATTCGTTTCTAGCCAGCGTTGCAGCCATAGCTAGTGACGACGTCTGGGCCGTTGGCGAAGGAACGGTCTTCCCGCTACCAAACGAATTCCAGGTCACGTTCCACTGGAACGGCACCCAGTGGAGTAACGTTGCAAACCCCGAGCAAGGTGTCCTCAACGGCATCGCCGCTTCTTCGACGTCCGACGCTTGGGCCGTGGGCTACGGCTTCGGAAGTCCAACTGGAACCTACACGCTCCACTACAGCGTCCCATAAAAGACGCGACTTGGGCCGGCGGAACGCCGGCCCTACTTCGCCGCTTTCAGGCGGTCTTCGAGACTCTTTACTTCGGCATTCAATCCTTCGGGGAGGTGGCTGCCGAATTGGGCGAAGTGCTGTTTGATCAACGGCACTTCGGCTCGCCAGCCTTCGAGGTCGACGCTGAGCAGTTCGTCTACGTGTGCGCTCTTGATGTCGAGGCCCTTGGTATCGAGGTCGGCTACCTCGGGAATGCGGCCGATCGGAGTTTCTTTGGCGTGGACTTTGTTGTCGCAGCGTTCGAAGATCCATTTCAATACGCGGCTGTTTTCGCCGTAGCCGGGCCAGAGGAACTTGTTGTTTTTGTCTTGACGGAACCAGTTGACGTAGAAAATCTTGGGCAGCTTGGCGCCGGGGCGCGCGCCCATTTTGAGCCAGTGGGCGAAGTAGTCGCCCATGTTGTAACCGCAGAAGGGGAGCATGGCCATGGGGTCGCGGCGGAGGCGTCCTTCTTTGCCGGTGATGGCGGCGGTGGTTTCGCTGCTGACGGTTGCGCCTAGGAAAGTGCCGTGCTGCCAGTTGAAGGCCTCGGTGACGAGGGGAACGATTCCGGCGCGGCGGCCACCGAATAAGATTGCATCTATGGGCACGCCCCTTGGATCTTCCCATTCGGGGGCAATTACCGGGCACTGGCTGGCAGCGCAGGTAAAGCGTGAGTTGGGATGCGCGGCTTTGGTTGTGGAGTCCGAAGTCCAGGGGCGGCGCAGCCAGTCGATCAATTTGGCGGGCTTCTCTTCCGTCATGCCCTCCCACCAGACGTCCCCGTCAAGCTTCTGGGCACAATTGGTGAAGATGGAGTCGTGGGTCACGCTGAGCATGGCGTTGGCATTCGACTTCATGCTGGTGCCGGGGGCGACTCCGAAGAAGCCGTATTCGGGATTGATGGCGTAGAGGCGGCCATCGGCGCCGAACTTCATCCAGGCAATGTCGTCGCCGATGGTTTCGACCTTCCAGCCGGGAAGGGTTGGGATCATCATCGAGAGGTTGGTCTTGCCGCAGGCGGAGGGAAAAGCTCCGGTCAAGTACTTCGCCTGGCCCGTGGGGCTGATCAGTTTCAGGATCAGCATGTGCTCGGCCATCCAGCCCTCGTCGCGGGCCTGCACTGAGGCGATGCGCAAGGCGTGGCACTTCTTACCGAGCAACGCGTTGCCGCCGTAGCCGGAACCGAACGACCAGATCTCGCGGGTCTCTGGAAAATGGCAGATGTATTTGTGTTCCTTGTTGCAGGGCCAGGGGACATCCGGCTGATTGGGGGCGAGGGGGGCGCCGATGGAGTGCATTCCGCGGACGAACTCGCCGTCGGCACCGAGCACGTTCAGCACATGGCTGCCTACGCGCGACATGATGTGCATGCTGACGACGACGTAGGGAGAGTCGGTGATCTCGACTCCGATCCTTGCTATGGGCGAGCCCATCGGACCCATGCTGTAAGGGACAACATACAGCGTGCGGCCAGCCATGGAGCCGGTGAATAGTCCGGTCAGCTTTTGTTTCATCCTTGCAGGATCTTCCCAGTTGTTGGTGGGGCCGGCTTCTTCCTTGCTGCGGGAGCAGATGAAAGTCTGGTCTTCGACGCGGGCCACATCGGCGGGATCGGAGCGGACCAGGTAGCTCTTGGGGCGCTTGGCGGCATCGAGCGGGATGGCGGTTCCGGTGAGTTGTAGCAACCGCAGCAGAGACTGGTATTCCTCGGGGGAGCCATCGCACCAATGGACGCGGTCGGGCTTGCAGATCTGGGCGACTTCTTCGACCCAGCGGTCTAACCGGGTGTGCCTGGGCTTATTTGCGGCTGCTTCAACCTCTATTGTGGTGGTGGCCATGATGGTAAATATCTCCCGTATGATGAGTCGCGGATTGGCAGCGCCAGATGCGCAACACGGCGGCGGGCTGGTCCGCTCGGCGCTTTAAGGTGCGGTGGGATAGTGTCCGCTACCCCAGACACAACGTTAATATTCTCTCTCACTTGGCGAGATTATTCCAGTGAATGATTGCTGGGTAGGGTCGCGGTCACGGGAAGGTCTGATGCCGCTCACTGGGAGTTATTGAAACTGTATTATGGTGTCCGTTGAACTATGGACGCTAGCGCCATCAGCGAGCAGATTGCAAGAATCCTAAGCAGTGGGGCTTTCGCGAGCAAGAGCCAGCTGAGGAAGTTACTGCAAGTTCTGCATCAGAACCTTCTGCATGAAAACATGAATTCGCAAGCTGGCCTGACGAGCGATCAGGTGATCAAGGAACTGTGGCCCGCTGAGATTCGAACCAAGCGATCCGCAGATGTGGCGACAGAGATGAACCGGCTGCGCCATGCGCTAAAGTCTTATTACGACGGGGAAGGCGCGAGCGATCCCATCACGATCAGGCTTCCCAATCGTGCGGCGGGCGCGGTCGAGGGAAGCCGGGGACAGCCGTGGATCGTAGCTACTCCTCGTGGGGCCATAGAAGATGGGGCGGCGGGAGAGCTTTCGGTGAGGTCGCGAGCGAATCCTCGCAGAATCTTGAAGGTCGTCGGCGGCATGGCTGCGGTTTGCGCCGTACTCGCTATCGTGGCCTACGTTTCCATTCGAGTTCTGACGGTGCATGATCAGCCCAGGTTTGGGCGGCTGGACGGTTCGACGCTTAGGATCATGGACGGGGATGGGAAGGAACTGTGGAGCAAGGCCTTTCCCGAGGGATTCGGGCCCGATTGGTACTACGCCCAGGGGCTGCGTATTATCTGGTTCGGGGACCTGGAGGGGAAAGGGCATACGAGCGTCCTTTTTGTTTATTCTCCGGCTGGCCCACTGTCGCATTCTACGACTTTGATCTGCTACTCCGATCGAGGCAAAGAGAAATGGCGTTGGACTCCGGGGAGAGAGCTGCCGGAACTGGTGGGAAGTCCGGCGACATTCGTCACGGTTGCTCTTGGAGTCCTAAAGGCAACGGAAAAGAGACCTCCCCGAATCGTGGTTTCAAGCCAGTATCACCCCTGGTGGCCTTGCCAGATCGCGATCCTCGATTCCAACGGCAAAACTATTTCTGAGTACTGGCACTCTGGGGTATTAAGTTCGATGGTAATGGCCGACTTGGATGGCGATGGGAGACAGGAGATTGTCGCCGCTGGAGTTGCCAATGGGTACGATCATCAAGCGACCTTGGTGGTGCTTGATCTGGACCGGGTGGTGGGCGCGTCCAGCGAGGTGCGGCCTGAGTTTCAAATCCATGGAATGGGAGCCGCCCAGGAACGGTTGCGCCTGTTGTTTCCGCGGAGCGATTTGAACAAGGCAGTGTCCCAGTTCAACGTGGCCATCGATCCCACAGTGGAGCATGGCATTCTTCGACTTACGGTGGCGGAGTGCACAACCCCCCTGGGTTGCCCCATCGTGTACGAATTCGGCAAGAACTTTCGTCTGATGGCGGCTTACGCTGGGGGTGACGAATTTCGCAGCGCTCACGCGCGGTTCTATCAGAATGGAAAAGATGCGCATGCGCTTAGTGCGGAAGAACAGGCGGCGTTCCAAAAGGTGCGATGCCTGGTGGGATGTAAATCGGAGTTCGTTGAGGTGGGTAAGCTGGTGCCTTAGGTCCCAACAAGGTATTCCGGGTGATGCCGTAGGGTCAACGAGTTTCGGTCTGACCTGCGTTGCCCTGGGATGCGCGCTGGCGGCGATTACCGGCGAGAGATGCTGGACACGGGAAGGTTAGCGTCCGCTCTGACTGAGAATATGGTGGAGCTAGTCGGGCTCGAACCGACGGCCTCGTCGTTGCGAACGACGCGCTCTCCCAACTGAGCTATAGCCCCACGAAGCGGATGATGGGTTGGACTGCCAAGTTATTTTAGCAGCGTTCGTTCGTCCGCACCACGATCCGCCGCACGTGTGCTGGGCGCCGCCGGTTACCAGAGTTGAAAGCAGCGGCCGAAAGAGCCTTGACGAATGCCCCCTGTGCGCGTCTAACCTTAGAATAGTTTGCAGGGCGGTTTGGGGGTTTGTCCAGAAATGTTCGCGCAAGTAAATCCTGGAACATCAATGCAGCGCAGAATGCTGGCAGGGTCGCTGGCGCTGCACGGGTTGCTGTTCGCCTGGGTGCTGCATCCTCCGGAGCCGCAATTGCTGAACCCCAGTTCCGTTGCCATCGGGCACAATGGCAAAGTTGTTGCCAAGCTTTACTTCCCTACCCAGTCGCCCGACGACAGCGCTACCAGCTCGTCCGACCAAGCAAGCGAAGTCTATCGCCACCAGCGGCTGGGACACAAGAAGCTGATTTGGAAGGAGACTGCGGAGGCTAAGCTAGCGTCGCCGTCAGCTCCGTCGCCTCGCTCCGGGGCAGAAGACGACGCGAAGGCGGCAACTCTTTCGAAGCTGGGACACGGAGCGCCTGCGGGACTTCCTTATGGATCTGTCCCCGGCGGGCCGATCTATGGTGATGAGATTCGTCCGGCTCTGCCGATTACCACTTCCGATCCCGTGGTCTATCCGTGGCAGCGGCCGGAGTCTGAGGGCAAGGTGGTCATCGAAATCACGATCGACGAAAGAGGAGAGATCGTCCGCAAGACCGTGTTGCAGAGCCTTGGCCCCGAGATCGATAGTAAGTGCCTGGCGGCGCTGGAGAGCTGGCACTTCCAGCCGGCTATGCACAATGGCTCCCCCATTGCTTCGAAGCAGGACGCAATTTTTCCCTTCAAGGCGCGTGGTTCGGCGAACGCCGCATTGCGACCGCCTCATACCATAGCCGCTATAATCAGTGGGTGACCCAGAACACAATCCAACCAGTCGCCTCCGCAGATTTTCCCACCCGCTGGGGTAAGTTCCGGATCTATGGCTTTCGCGCCGAATCCGGTTCGGATCGGAACGAGGTTGAGGAAGCGGTCGCGCTCGTCATGGGCGACGTTCACTCCACTCCTCCGTTGGTGCGGGTGCACTCGCAATGTCTCACCGGAGACGTGTTCCACTCGCTGCGCTGTGACTGCCGCCAGCAGCTCGAAATGGCGCTTGCCCTGATTCGCGACCTGGGCGCGGGAATCCTGATTTACGAACAGCAGGAAGGTCGCGGCATTGGTCTGATGGCAAAACTGCAGGCTTACGAGTTGCAGGATGCGGGTCTCGACACGGTCGAAGCGAACGAGCGTCTCGGCTTCAAGGCCGACCACCGCGACTTTGCGCTGCCCGGCGCGATGCTCAAGGCGCTAGGCGTAACCAGGGTGCGGCTGCTGTCGAATAATCCTGAGAAGGTGGAGGCGCTACAGCGCGCGGGCATCGAAGTGGTAGAACGTGTGCCTTGCGAAGTCGAGGCCAGCCCGCACGCCGAAGAATATCTGAAGACCAAGAAAGAAAAGCTTGGCCACTTATTCAGCTCGTAGAATCTTTTCCAGAGCCGCGCGATTCTTCGCGGGCAGATCGCGCAGCGCAACGCGCGCCAGAGCAACGTAGACATCGCGAGCGCCCGGAATTTTCAGCAAGACCTTGAGATGCTTCTCGACCGTCGCCAGGTCTCCGCGCGGAACGGGGCCGCTGAAGGACTTTGGCGCGCCCAGTCGCGAATAATTGGCGAGCGTTTGCTTGAGGATCGGCAACATTCTTTCGCGGGCAGCTTTCCGGTGGACTCCGGCGGCCCGAGCCACTCGCTCGGTCGCCGCCAGCAAGGCGGTCAACAGGGGCGAAGCGAACATTCCCCAGGCATGATAAGCCTCCTTCTGCTCTTTGCGGATCGTGAATGGCTGGCCGCACAATTCTCGGACGATCGCGCGCGCGACTCGCACCGCTTTCGGACCTCCTTCAATTGCGAATGGAACTCCCGCGAGCGATGGCCGCGAACCGCACACAAACGTCATCAAGGGATGCACTGACGCTACCGCTGCCCCGCGCCCCCGCAGCGCCGCAAGTTCGTCGGTGGTGAGGGCTCCGCTCGAATGTAGCGCCACTTTTCCCTTCCAGTCCGCTGCTTTCGTCAGGGATGCTGCGGCGCTGGCGATCTCTCCGTCGGGAACGCACAACCAAATGACATCCGCCCGAATCTGCGCCCGGCCGATTGTCACGGCGGATGCTCCGACCTCGCGAGCCAAGCGCCGCGCACGCTGCAACGACTGCGCGCGGCTCCGCGAGATGATTTGCTCGATACTGTAGCCGGCCCCGTGCAGAGATGCGGCCAGTGCGCTGGCCAGATTCCCGGCCCCGACAATGGCGATCCGCGGCTTTGTTGCAGGCTTTGCCGACATGCCCGGCAGGATAGCAGAATCGGACTTCTGCATTCTGAATTCTTACTTCTGCATGGTTGGCGAAGTCAGAATGCAGAAGTAAGGATGCAGAAGATAAGACCGCTCGCTTCCAGCCGTGCTTTATATTGTTGTCATGCCCAAGCCTTTGCGTTCCAAAGTAAAGCTGGCCAAGTCCGGCAACAATTCCCGCCCTCAGGCGCGGTTGATTTCCTCCCGCACTGTGTATCGTGGCCCGGTCTTCTGGGTGACCACTGACTACGTGCAGGAGCCGGGTGGGGTGCGCGCGCGCCGCGATGTCATTCATCACAGCGGGTCGGTAGTCGTGCTGGCCGTTGATGAATCGCGTTCGACGCCGCGAGTTCTGTTGGAGCGGCAATATCGCCACGCCGCCAACGACTATCTGTGGGAACTACCAGCCGGGCGCATCGATCCTGGCGAAGAGGCGCTCCCGGCCGCCCAGCGCGAGTTGCTCGAAGAAACCGGATACACCGCCAGGCGCTGGCGGCGCATTCTCGACTTCTACGCAAGTCCCGGATTCGTTGCCGAAACTATGTCTGTGTATATGGCCACAGGTCTTCGGGCCGGCAAAGCTCAGCCTGAGGATGACGAAGTGATTCACAAGCGCATGGTTCCGTTGTCCAAGGCGGTGCGCATGGTATTGAACGGCACGATTCGCGACGCCAAGACCATCTCGTCGGTACTGTGGCTCGATCACGAGATCCGAGCGAAATAACAATGCTCGTGTGGGCTCGCTGCGCTCGCCGGACGGGCGAACGCCCCCGTCCCCACACAAGCCCCCGCCCGTGACCATTTCGCCTTGACACTCCCTCCCTGATCGCTCCAAAATGCTCCGTATGCGGGCACGTCTCGGGCCCCCCAATGACAGACGTGCGGAAAGAGGGGGTACGTGGAACGACTGAAAGGTACCGTCAAGTGGTTCAATAACGCCAAAGGCTACGGGTTCATCGGGCGCGCGGATGGTCCCGACGTTTTTGTACATTACAGCGCCATCACTTCCGAGGGCTACAAGAGCCTGCAGGAAGGGGACGCGGTGGAATTCGAAATCAGCGAAGGCCAGAAAGGGCCGCAGGCGGCCAACGTTAGCAAGAGCGCCTGAAGCGAGAGTTTCATTCAGGTAAGCTCTTGACGCCTACGGGGCCGTCCCGAGGAGTCCGTCGCCGGATGTACGAGTCCGTTCTCCGCACATATTCTTCACCTTTCCCTTACCGCTGGCACTGCACTCCAATCTTGTTTAATCTCTAGTCCGTGGATAACAAGGCGATCGCCAACATTCTTTACGAAACCGCCGACCTTCTGGAAATCGACGGTCAGGATTCTTTCCGCATCCGCTCCTACCGCAATGCGGCGCAGGCCATTGAAAATCACACCGAGCAGATCAAGGACATTATCGGCGAACCGAAGAAGGTGCTTGCGATTGCGGGCATCGGCAAGGGCATGCTGATCAACTTGCAGGAGCTGTTCAAGGACGGCACCCTCAGCGTGCAAGCCGACCTGCTGAAGAAGTATCACCCTTCGATGTTGCAGTTGCTGAAGATCCAGGGCCTCGGGCCGAAGACGATTGCGCTGATCTGGAGCGCCTATCAAGTTTGCGATGTCGATGGGGTGGAGAAACTGGCGCGCGATGGCAAGATTCGCGAACTGCCGCGCATGGGAGAGAAGCACGAACAAAAGTTGTTGAAGGCGATTGAAGACTACCGCCGCATCTCGGGACGGTTTCTGATCGATACTGCGGAGGGTGAGGCGGAAAAGCTCACGGAATATCTGGCGAAATTTCCTGGCATTGACCGTATTACCCCCGCCGGCTCGCTGCGCCGCGGCCGCGAGACGGTGGGCGACCTGGACATTCTGGTGACCGGAGCTGCGTGCTGCGACGACGCCACGCGCGCAGGTGCGATAGATTACGTGGCGAAATATCCGCCGCTGATGGACGTAATCGCTCGGGGCGATAACAAGATCAGTTTCCGCCTGCGCAACGACCTCCAGGTGGACGTGCGCCTGCTGTCGCCCGAGTCCTTCGGCGCGGCCATGCAGTATTTCACCGGATCGAAAGCCCACAACGTTGCCTTGCGCCAGCGCGCCCTTAAGATGGGTTATACGCTGAATGAGTACAGCCTGGCCGATCTCGAAACAGAAAAGCCGGTCGCGGGAAAGACCGAAGAAGAAATTTACGCCAAGCTTAGGCTCGACTACATTCCACCCGAGCTGCGCGAAAATCTGGGCGAGATCGATGCCGCCGAAAAGCACACCCTGCCCACGCTCATCACTTTGGACGACCTTCAGGGTGATGTACACATGCATACTGTTGAGACTGACGGCAAAAACACGATCGAGGAAATGGCGGAAGCCGCGAAAGCTCACGGCTACAAATACATGGCCATCACCGACCACTCCAAGAACCTTGCCTTCGCCAACGGCCTTGACGACAAGCGCGCCGTCGAGCACATCCGACGGATTCGCGCAGCCAACGACGAGATCGACGGCATCAAAATCTTCGCCGGAATCGAAGTCGACATCCTAGCCGATGGCGACCTCGATCTTTCCGACGACGTGCTAGCGCAGATGGATGTGGTGATCGCGAGCGTGCATTCGGTTTTTAATCAGGAGCCGGCGAAGATGACTGAGCGTCTGCTCAAGGCTGTGACGAATCCGAATACTTCAATCATCGGCCATCCCACGGGCCGCTTGCAGCTTCGCCGCGACGCTTACCATTTCGATATGGATGCAGTGCTCACGGCAGCGGCGAAACATAAAGTCGCGGTGGAACTGAATTCCTATCCCGACCGCCTTGATCTCAATGACGTGCACCTGCGCCAGGCCAAGCAGCGAGGCGTGAAGATCGTCATCAACACTGATTCTCACCACACTTCGCATCTGGATAAAATCCGCTACGGCATTTTGCAGGCGCGGCGGGCCTGGTTGACGAAAGACGATGTTCTGAATACGCTGCCTGCGCAGAGATTCGCCAAAGCGATGAAGCATGGGTGGAATTGAATTGCAGGCTTCGGATCTTCGGGCTTCGGGAAAACCGGGAGTAGAATAGGCAGCGACGCTTCCATGCCCGATCAGATACCCAATTCAGTACCCGCACCTCAAACAACTCCGAGCGCATCCGCGGCGGTTACGCCGCAAGCGGCCAAGCGCGGACCAACGATCGAGATTGGCGATGAATTCGGTACTGCCAAACGCAATCTTCCCCCGGTTAGAGTCCTGCTGCTGGCCACGGCCGGAGTGCTCGTCATCGCGGGCGCCTTCGCGTTTTTCCAGCGCGCCAAGCCTCAGGGCGCTGGATCGCTCGACCTTGTGACCGCCGTGGAAATCCCCGGGCAAGATTCGGTGCTGGTGGCACTCACCTTCACCCTTCACAACTCCGGCGAGAAGTCACTCTGGGTGCACGGTGTTCAAGGCAAAGTCGTGACCTCCGCGGGAGAGCAGAACAGCGACGCGGTTTCGGCCATCGATTTCGACCGCTACTATCAGGCTTTCCCTGCGTTAAAGGCGAATGCGCAGCCGGCCCTCGCTCCTGAAGACAAGCTGCTACCCGGCCAGGAAGTGAAGCGCACGGTGATGATCAGTTTCCCCGTGACGCTGGACAGCTTCAATCAGCGGCGATCAGTAAGCGTGATCATCCAGCCTTACGACCAGCCGGTTCCCGTGGTGCTGACCAAGTAGCGCGGGCGCTTCTCTGCGCCCCACTTGCGCTGGACCGTGGGGATGCGGTTTTATTAAGGATATGAAGGCAACTCAACGGATTTTCCGAACCATCGCCCCGCTGCTCACATTCGTGTTCCTGATCGTCTGCGCCGCATCGGCCGCACCCAAACAAAAGTACCTGGTGTACGTCGGAACTTATACCGAGGAAGGCAGCAAGAGTAAAGGGATCTACGCGTATCGCTTCGATCCGGAGACCGCTGAACTCACATCCCTTGGCGTGGCTGCGGAAACTGTCAATCCATCTTTTCTAGCCGTGGACCCAAGCCACCGCTTCCTGTATGCCGTCAACGAAGTGGGAAACTACCAGGGGCAGAAGAGCGGAGGGGTCAGCGCGTTTGCGATCGACCAAGCGACCGGCAAACTTACTTTTTTGAATGAAGTGGCGTCCAAAGGCGCGGACCCTTGCTACATCACGGTAGACAAAACTGGAAAATACGTTCTGGTGGCAAACTACACAGGCGGCAGCGTGGCGGTGTTCCCAATCCTTGAGCATGGACGAATCGGTGAGGCTTCTAACTTTGTGCAGCACACTGGCCATGGTACGAATCCTGAACGGCAGGAAGCGCCGCACGCTCACTCGATTGATCTGTCGCCCGACAACCGCTTCGCCGTGGTGGATGATCTGGGACTTGACCAGTCGATTGTCTACAAATTCGACAGCGCGAAGGGCTCACTTATTCCCAACGGCGCGCAGTTCGGAAAAGCTGATCCGGGGGCCGGGCCCAGGCACTTCGCCTTTGGTTCCAGCGGGAAGTTCGCGTATGTGGTCAACGAAATGGGCTCGAGTGTTTCTGTGTTTGCTTTCGATGGTTCGGCAGGGGTGTTGCGTCCGCTGCAAACGATCTCAACTATCCCCAAGGGTTTTGGCGAGCATAACGATGACGCTGAGATTGAGGTCCATCCCTCCGGCAAGTTCCTCTATGCCTCGAACCGCGGACACGACAGCATCGCGGTCTTTGCCATCGACGCGGGAAAAGGGACTCTCACTCCCATCGAATACGTTCCTACGAAGGGCAAGACTCCGCGCAGTTTCGAGATCGATCCCACCGGCTCGCTGCTGTTCGCGGAAAATCAAAAGTCAAACAGCATCGTCGTCTTCCGCATCGACCAGCAAATTGGCCGCCTGACGGCCACAGACAAGGTCTTGGAGGTCGCCGAGCCGGTCTGTGTGAAATTCGTGCCGATTGACTAAGCGCGTGAACTTCTGACCGGAGGATCCCTTCGGGGATTACTTCTTCTGAATGAATCGTCGCCGCGCAAGATGCGTGTTGGCGTCAGGTTTGATCTCATCGTACTTCAGGCAACTGATCGAGCCATCGACTTCCAGCACGGCCAGAGCCACGTCCTTGCACTCTGCAATGCCATGCTCGCGCACGGCGCGTTCTAGTTCGTCCATGCTGATGTGCTCTTTCTCCATGTGCGACTCGATGACTTTGCCATCATGAATCAGAAGACTGGGCTCGCCCTCCACGACGCG
Source organism: Candidatus Dormiibacterota bacterium (assembly GCA_035566655.1). Classification (GTDB taxonomy): domain Bacteria; phylum Acidobacteriota; class Terriglobia; order Terriglobales; family Acidobacteriaceae; genus Sulfotelmatobacter. The sequence continues at coordinate 3,859 of DATMQT010000016.1, read as the reverse complement.
CCGAAAGCGCGGATCGGCGCTGGAAAACTTGCCCACCAGGTAATTCATCAACAACAGTGTGGAAGCCGCCACCACGCCGCCGATGAGTGACGTGTCGGGCCCGGTCATGGCATTCTGCACGGAATTAGACAGAAGAAGCAACAGTGTGAGGTCGAACGGTGTCATCTGCCCGACCTCGCGCTTGCCGCTGAGCCGCACCCCGATCAGTACGACCAGGTAAATCACGGCGGTGCGCAGGGCAATCTGCAACAAGATCTGCCCGCCCGCCGGGAATAACACTCCGTTCAATTGGCCGTCACCGGAGTAGGCGCGCCCTTCGGCGTGCTCAGGTAGCCCGTGGCTTTGTTCTTGTCCACCGTCCACACCACCAACTCAAACAGCAGGTGATCGCGTCCCGAATAAAACTGAATCGGCTCGGCGATGTTGCGATCTTTCTTTTCAATGGTCTTGTCGTCCGCAGTCACTTCCATCGTGAACTTGCCGCGCTTCGGGTCAACCTTCTTGAGCTGGAGGCCCACCGTCGCCACCGGCTGGGTTTTCGCACCCCGCAGCAAAGCGAATTCGTAATAGTTGCGGTCGCCCTTATGTTTGAGCACTTCCAGGTCGCTGCGCGTGTTCGCGATCAACCCGCTTTGCATTCCGAGATCGCCGACTGCACTCTGAAGCTTCGCTTTGGTAGCTTCCAGATCGGCCTTGGTTGAGGCCACGTCAGTCTTGACTCCGCCGACGTCGGTCTTCACGCCGGCCACTTCCCCACTCACCTGGCCAATCTGAGCCTTCTGCTCTTGCTCTTCTTTCTCCAGGCGGGATTCAGTGCTCCTCTGCTGCGCTTGCAGTTCGGCGGCACGCTGGGCCAGTTCTTTCTTGGTCATCCCGACCTTTGCGCCCAAGGTCTCTTCCTGGGCCTCCGCGGATTGCATGCGCTTCTGCAGCTCCGCGACTTGCGCCTGACTAGCGCTCAGATCCTTGGTGAGTTTGTCTACGTGCTGTTGCGTGGTGACATATCCGTAGACTGCCGCGGCGACAAAAACGATCGCCAGAATAACCAGAATCCATTTTCCTGCACTCGACTGATGTTCAACGTGCTCATGCATCTGATCGCCTTCGTCCGGCATAGTTCCTCCCAGGATTGAGTTAGTGTTAGCTCGTAATCCTCAATTGTTTAGCATAAAGCCAGCAGTGTCAATTAGCTCTGGGGTGCCCCGGCGCATTCTTCTACAATGCGGATGTGAAGACTTGGGACGTGATCGTGATCGGCGGCGGCATCATTGGACTCACGCTGTCGATCGAACTCCGCAAAAAGGGCGCAAGTGTTCTAGTCGTGGAGCGCGGCGCGCCGGGACGAGAAGCCTCGTATGCCGCCGGCGGCATGCTGGTGGATTGCCCATTTGAAACGCCCGCGGCTCTGCAGGCGCTGGCAACAGGAAGCGCGCGCATGTATCCGGAGTTCGCGTATGAGTTGGAAGTTGAGTCCGGAATGAAAGTCGACCTGCGTGACCAGGGCACGATTCTCTTCCCGTCCGCCGAACATGCTTCTCATCCGCCACTGCAAGAGGCAGCGCTTCCGGCGCCTATTGCGGAATTCGAGCCGGCACTCGCTGCGACTGATCGGCCAGCATTTTATTTGAAGGAACGCAGTGTGGACCTCCGCGCTCTGACTGCGGCCGCGCTGCAAGCTGCGAAGCACCGCGGTGTGGACGTTTCATCGGGCGAGGAAGTCGCGGCTGTCAACGTGTCCGACGGCCAATTGCTCAGCATCATCACCAATAAGACTTCATTCCACGCGCCGAAAGTCGTCAACTGTGCCGGCGCTTGGTCTGGCCAGATCGCGCCTCATGCCTTTCCCACCCGACCGGTCAAAGGACAGATGTTGTGCCTGGCCTCGCCCACTCACAATCTTCTCAAGCACGTGATACGCTCGCCGGAGATTTACCTAATCCCACGCAGCAACGGACGAATCCTGGTCGGAACCACGGTGGAAGAGGCGGGATTCGACAAGCGCACCGATATTGCCACGATTCAGCGCCTGCACCACGCGGCGATCGCCATGGTTCCAGAGTTACGGAATGCAAAGATTCTCGAGGATTGGGCCGGACTGCGCCCGGGAACTCCGGATGCATTGCCAATTCTTGGCGCCACCGCCACGCCCGGTTATTACGTTGCTACCGGCCACTTTCGCGACGGCATTCTGCTTGCCCCAATCACGGCGCAGGTCATGGCCGAAGTGATCACTGGAACTGGCTGTCCCTACGACCTCAGTCCGTTCTCACCGGCACGATTTGCCACGTAGGCTGTGCGCCCCTCTTCCTTTTGCTTCGGATATACTGTTGTGTCTTCCGCAAAGTCATCATTCCGCAGCGTTGAAAGGATCATCCCATGGCTTCTCCGGCAGTGGATTTTGCCCGCAATAATCAACAGCGTTTCCTCGGTGAACTGAAAGACCTGCTTCGCATCCCCAGCGTCAGCACGCTCGACGAGCACAAGCCCGACGTGCAAAAAGCCGCCGACTTCGTGGCCAACGAACTGCGCCGCATCGGCATGGAGAACGTCGAAGTCATCGCCACCAAAGGCCATCCTCTGCTCTACGCCGACTGGCTGCACGCGCCGGGCAAGCCCACGGTGCTCTGCTACGCGCATTACGACGTGCAACCGCCCGACCCTCTGGACGAATGGAAGACTCCTCCATTCGAGCCCACCGAGCGCGACAACAACATCTATGCGCGTGGAGCAGTCGACGACAAAGGCCAACTCTGGATGGAAGTGAAGGCGCTCGAATCGCTGATGAAGTCCGGCAACGGCAAACTTCCCATCAATGTGAAAGTCCTGTTTGAAGGCGAGGAAGAAGTGGGCGGTGAGTCGATCACGGAGTATGTCCGCAAGCAGAAAGCCAAGCTGAAGGCTGATTTCGCACTGGTCTGTGACACCGAACTTTTTGCGCCGAATCTTCCTACGCTGTGTGTCGGGCTGCGCGGCCTGGTCTATACGGAAATCGAAGCCGTCGGCGCCATGACCGATCTGCACTCCGGCGTCTACGGCGGGGCTGCGCCCAACCCCTTCTTCGCGCTCATCGAGATCATCAGCAAGCTGAAGGACGCCAAAGGCAGAATCCTCATCCCCGGCTTCTACAAGAACGTGAAAGCCCCCAGCAAGGACGAGCTGAAAGCCTGGCAGCGCTTGCCCTTCAACGAAGAGCATTACCGCAAGACTGAAGTCGGATCGAAAACCCTGACCGGCGAACCCGGGTATTCAGTTCTCTATCGCACCTGGGCGCGGCCTACGCTCGAAGTTCACGGCATGCCTGGAGGATTCATCGCCGCCGGCGCCAAGACGGTGATTCCAGCCAAAGCGGCGGCCAAGGTTTCCATGCGGCTCGTGCCCAACCAGGATCCCGATGACATTCTGAAGCGCTACACGGCCATTGTGAAGAAGCTCACTCCCAAGGGCATCGAGACCAAGATCAAAGTTTGGAGCAAAGGCCCCGCTTGCGTGGTGGGAACCGATAACCCTTACATCAAGGCCGCGACCGCGGCGTTGCACGATACTTTCAAGAAGGAAACCGTGTTCATCCGGAGCGGCGGATCGATCCCCATCGTCAACGATATCTATCAGGCTTTGAAGATTCCCAGCGTGATGATGGGCTTCGGTTTGCCCGACGACAACCTGCACGCCCCCAACGAGAAGTTTCATATCCCGAACTTCCACCATGGCATTGAAACCATCTGCCTTTTCTTTGAGAAGCTGGGAGCCAAGTAGCAAAGCGGTATCGCTACCCGCCCCTTCGACTCCGCTCGGGGCAGGCTCTTGTAAAACAACGCAAGGACGAGGCACCCACTGTTCCGGAAGGGGACGGGAAACGCCG
>DATMQT010000015.1:0-91756 GCA_035566655.1 Candidatus Dormiibacterota bacterium | reverse complement strand
TGTCTTTACCATCGAAGAACCATAATTTGCATTCTGGTGACACTTGAAGTGTGAGCCGATGCAACTCGCGCATGTCACTGCGTTTTGACTCCGGCTGGCTGGTAATATACTTCTCGATTTGTTCTTGTACGTTCATATGTTCTGCTCCCAAGCTGCGCGCACGGGATTATACGACGTTTAATCCTTCTCCCCGCTGCAAGGGCGGTTTATCGGCGTTCATCCGCGTTCATTGGTGAACCCGCTGGATTCGCGCTGGAAGGACTACGAGATGCGAAAAGGGTTTACGAGAAAACCACAAGCAGACGAGCCCGGGACGCCGGTCAAGAACTACATCACGCCGAGCGGGTTGGAGCGCCTGAAAGATGAGCACCGGTTTCTGCTCTCCAGGGAACGCCCGGCCGTGACAGAGGTGGTGGCGTGGGCGGCCGGCAACGGCGATCGGAGTGAAAACGCCGACTATCAGTACGGCAAGCGGCGGTTGCGGCAGATCGATGGGCGGATTCGCTTTCTCACGAAGCGAATCGAAGCCGCGGAAGTGGTGGACCCGGAAGCTCCGAGAGCGGGGCAGGCAGGGACGAAGCCGAGGGCATTCTTCGGAGCGACCGTGCGCTATGCCAATGCTGCGGGAGTATCGCGAGTGGTGAGCATCGTGGGCACAGACGAAATCGATCTCGAACGCAACCACATTAGTTGGGTGTCACCTCTGGGGCGCGCGTTGATGAAGTCGGCAGCGGGTGATAGCGTAGTCCTGCAATTGCCGGGTGGTACAGAATCCCTGACTGTGCTGGAAGTGCGTTACGAACGCATTGCTGTGGAACCGTTCCGTGAACCACCTGGATCCGAGGCCTCGGCAAAGGGACATCGTCGACGACGCTAATCCACCTCGTGCACGCACGGATCGCTAAAGGTGGGCCACCAGCCCCGTGATTTTGGAAAAAAACAGCTGTAGGTGTGGCAAGAAAAAGAGTCCTAACCAGCGAATAAATCATCTCAGGTTATAAGTTATGGTGTTTGGAGCAGACCCATGGCAGCCAGTTCAAACTTCACCGCGCCCCTTCCCTCGAACCCTGGCCTTCTTAATCTGGATCAAGTAGACGATCTGGTTAAGCTGCAAAAGGCGGCTCAGAAAATCAGTTCCATCCTTGACCTCGACGAGCTGGTGGATAAGGTCGTGAACGAGATTGCCCGGTCGTTCGGATGCCTGGATTCTGACATCTACCTGCACCACGAAGAGCGCGGCGAGCTTTCACTCGCCTGCGCCCATGGCTGCACTGGCTGCGAGCTCCACGGGCCGGGCCACAGCCTGAAGATTGGGAAAGGCATGGTGGGATACGTTGCGTCCACTGGGCAGATGCACTATGCGCCCGATGTTCGCCAGGACCCTTATTACATCGGCTGTGAAGAATCCACGCTTTCAGAGGTTGCTATTCCGCTGCATGTAGAAGGGCAATTGGTGGGAGTATTCACGGCCTCGCACACCGAACTCGACGGTTTCAATCCCTGCCAACTGCGACTGCTCCAAGCCCTGTGCAGCGATGTGGCCGTGGCAGTGCACAACGCTCGCCGGTTTCAAAAAGAACAGCGGCAAAGGGAGCAGATGACTGGGGAGGCTCGTGAAGCCCGCATCATTCAACAGGCGCTTCTGCCTAAGACTGCTCCCTCCATTCCTGGTTTCTCCGTGTCTGGGCTTTCGTTCCCCGTGGGCGCCGTGGGCGGGGATTGGTACGACTTCATCCCAATGGATAAAGGCCGTTGGGGACTGGTTCTGGCCGACGTTTCTGGCAAGGGGACCGCGGCGGCGCTGCTTATGTCGGCCACCCGTGGCATCTTGCGATCGCTGGCCGAGGCCGCCTGCACTCCGGGTGAAGTGCTGACGAAGCTGAATCGCCTTCTGGTCGAGGACTTCCCCGCCGGGCGATTTGTGACCATGGTGTACGCGGTGCTTGATCCGGTTAAGCGGACGCTGACCTTTGCCAATGCGGGTCATCCGCGGCCGCTCTTGATGACTGGTACTTCTATGACTGGTACTTCTATGACTGGTAGCGGGGCCCGGTTCCTCGACGTGGAGCGAGGGATTCCGCTGGGACTGGGACCTAGCGATTTCTCGGAGGTGGAAGTGAAGCTTCCCGTTGGTTCCCGGTTGGTGCTTTACACTGACGGCATTACCGAGGCGGCGAATCACGCGGACGAGGAGTATGGGTTAGAGCGTCTTCAGGAACATTTCTTGCGGGCTGACGCATCTGCCGAGAGCCTGCTCGATGACGTGCGCTCGTTCGCCGATGGTTCGGTCTTGCGCGATGATGCCAGCATCATCCTGGTGAAGGGTTGAGCGAATCGTAGTGTCACCGCAGGGTGACAAGCATCCCGGTTGTCAATTGTGGAGCTATCAGTGCGGTGACGCGTCTGGACTTGCGGGAGTCTTGTTCGACGGAGGCGGTGGGGCGGGCTTTGAGTCTGGCTCCGGTGGCGCGGCGAGAGGCTGGGTGGCGGCTTCGCTTTGCAACATCGTCATGACCCCAGGCGGAGTTTGGGGCGGGATTCCTTTCGCGCGCACGATGGCCCAGTGCCATTCCTGGTCGGGAAAGAGAGCGAAGTTCAAGGCCGTGCGGAAGGTTGCGGTGGTGGACGGAGCGGCCGATCCCTTCACGTGCAGCAACAGCGTTACATCCGGCTGCTTCTGGAGTGAGTCTTGCAGCTGCGGGAATCCGCTTGCCGCAGCGGGAACAATCCGGAGCTGGCCGAAGTTTGAAGCTGCGTCTCCCGGTTCGGTGCGCTTTACGATGGTCAGGCCGATGACCACCTCGCGCAGTTCCCACGACGTTCCGTTATGCATCGAGACTTGCAGTGAATCGCCGTCGATGGTTGCCGGCCCGTCGAGCTTGGCTAGCTCGGAGCGCGGCAAATCGTCGAGCAGCAAGGGATCGGAGAGCGGACTGGTCTTCGCGGTGAACGACAGGCTACAGGTCACATCGGGCGAGGAGACGTGGAAGCTTTTCGCGCCCGGATCGAATGAAAAGACCGGGGAAGCACCGGATGCGCGGCGGGACTCGGCGTCGTCCATTACTTTTGACAAATTGTCGTCATCCACATTAATGGCCGCCTGGGGCGCGGGCTTCTTGCGGAGGCTGCGTGCAACGTCTCCCAGAGGAGCGTCGGTGTCTTCTTGCGCGGAGGCTCGGGTGGGCGCGACCAAAGTTGCCGCGAAAGTTCCTGCGACGAACAAAGCCAGGATCAACCGATTTGGTGTAGTGGTTCGCACGGCAATGTGGACCCCCTGCAAATCCATCGGCAGAACTGCCCGGAACAGGGGAACCCTGGGAAGATTGTAGTTAGGGCAAGCGCAGAAGCGGAGGTTACTATGGGTTACTTAAGTGCGGGAAGACGTGCTGGAACAGCAACGAAGAAGGTAAAGTGAGGGCGCGCGCTGACGAAATGGAGGCGCAACGGGCGCGCGCGCCCAAGCTTTAGTCCAAGCTCTCTCTAGAGAAGTCCGGAAGACCGCAAACGCGAGACCGGATCAGCAACCGGCTGACGCCGGAACACCCAGCGGGCCACCGCAAAGCCCAGAGCTGCGTAACACAGATGCATGAACCTCATAAATACCCCCAAACATCCGAATCGGCCATCACCTCAGGGGAGGATCAGCATCACTATCGGCAAAATAGCAGTGGGATGGAGGGCGCACAAGGCCCAAGCGTGCCATAGAAATGGCACGGAAGTAATAGGGAGATGGGGCTAGCGCGTTACGCGAGATTCATTGACAAGCGACAGTCTTCAGCGAGCATCTCTCAGTGCGCGTCGGTATTTTCCATCTCTCCGGTTTGGCCCGCCGGGGGAACCACGACTGTGGACAGATTGCTCTCTGAGGTCAGCTTGCGGAAGGCGGCGAGGTCGCGGCGCTGTAGATCGTCCCAGCGGCTGAGCAGTTCGGCGCTTTGGCGTTTCAGCTTTTCGAACTGAAGCTGCTCGGGTTCCGTTGGAGCCGTGTCGGCGGTGCCGACATCCATCGCGAGATATGCCAGTTTGGCATCGATTTGCGGCGGGTAGGCCAGCGAATCTTCGTTGGCGCTGATGGTGAGGTTGACGAACTGATCGCGGACGGCCACAAGTTTTTTCTCGAGATCATCCGCCGAGGACGCGATTGGTTTGGTGCTGGCATTCTCCGGCATACGGCGCTTGAGGCCGGCCACCTGCGAACGCACATCCTGAATCTGGTTCACCGCGTCGTAGACGCTGTTGAGTTGCTCATGAATCTGCATCAGCATGTTGAATTGCTGCACGAGATCGGCCTGAGGGATGTTTACGCGGGGATCCAATTTCAGCTCGATGGCGGCAACCTGACTCTCGCTGCCAACCGTTAGCCGCACCTGATACTGTCCGGGCACGGCCACTGGTCCGCGGGCGCCGCTGCCATACTCCCACAGGTAGTAACCCGGAACGCGATGGGCTTCTTCATAACGCAAATCCCATACGAAGCGATTCAAGCCTGCGTCCGGCTTGATTTCTTTTTCCGGCTTCTTGTCGTCGGGATCGGGCGGTTCGTCGAGTCGCTTGGTTTCAGCACTCGAATACCTGCGGATCGTCTTTCCGGAGGCATCCAGGATTTCCAGCTTGGTTTCGCTACCGGCTTTCGGCGCATCTTTCAGGTAGAAATAGATCATCGCGCCCGCGGGTGGGTTCTGTCCTGTCCGTTTGGAAGGATGGTGTTCTCCACCTTCGCCAGCCTGGATTCGATACGCCGGCCCGGGCGTGTAGAGATGGACATCCTTCTTCGCAACGTCGTCAGTGAACTGGCGCAGCGGGCTGACGTCGTCGAGAATCCAGAAGGCGCGGCCGTGAGTGGCTACCACGAGGTCGTTGTTCTTGATCACCAGATCGTGTACAGGCGTTGTCGGCAGATTGAGTTTGAGCGAGCGCCAATCGGCGCCGTCGTTGAAGGAAACGTAGACGCCGTTCTCGGTTCCGGCATAGAGCAGGCCGCGCTTCTTGGGATCTTCGCGGACGGCGCGTACGAAACTGCCTTCGGGGATTCCGTTGGTTAGTTTTGTCCAGGTCTGGCCGTAGTCGCTGGTTTTGTAGATGTAAGGTTTCAGATCATCGTTCTGATGACGATCCACCGCAACGTAGGCTGTTCCTGCATCCAGGGGAGAAGCATCGATCAGGCTGACGCGGCTCCATTCCGGCATGTCTTTGGGCGTGACGTTGGTCCAGTTTTTTCCTTCGTCGCGTGTGATTTGGATGAGGCCATCATCCGTGCCCACCCAGATCAAACCTTTCGTGAGGGGCGACTCCGCCACCGCAAAGATTGTGTCGTAATACTCAGTGCCGGTGTCGTCGAGGGTGATGTCGCCGCCGGAAGGCTGCTGCTTGCTCTTATCGTTGCGCGTTAGGTCGGGACTGATCGTCTGCCAATGCACGCCGCCGTCGGTGGTCTTGAATAGACGTTCCGCTCCGTGATAAAGCGTGTTGGGATCGTGCGGGGAAAGCACCACGGGTGCGGTCCACTGGAAACGGTGCTCCATGCTGAAGGCGCCGTGCGCGTCGGAAAGCTCGGGCTGCTCGGTAATGGATTTCACCTGCCCAATGTGCCGGTCGTAGCGCGAGATGTTTCCCTGGTAATCGGCGGCGTAGACAATATTCGGGTCGGGCGGATAAGGCGCGATGTAGCCGGCCTCGCCTCCGCCTACGTCGTACCAGTCGGAGCGGTCAATCGAGCCATCATCGCTGCGGCTGGCGATGGCGACGGTGCCGGAATCCTGCTGCGAGCCGTACACACGATAGGGCGATGCATTGTCAGTGATGACGTGGTAGAACTGCGCCGTGGGTTGATTGTCTTCGCGCGTCCAGTTCTTGCCGCCATCGAGCGTTACCGTGACGCCGCCGTCGTTGGCCGCGATCATGCGGCGCGTGTCACGGGGATCAATCCATAGGCCGTGGTTGTCGCCGTGCGGAACTTTGATCTTGTTGAACAGGTGACCGCCGTCGGTGGATTTGAAGCTTTCCACATCCATAACGTAGACCACATTTTCGTCGCGCGGGTCGGCGAAGATATGCATGTAATACCAGGGCCGCTGCCACAAGTTGTGACTGGGATTGACGAAGTCCCAGGTCTCGCCGCCGTCGTCGGAGCGGTACAGGCCGCCATCGGGATTGCGGGCCTCGATGAGGGCGTACACGCGATCAGAGTTTGCGGCCACGGCGATGCCGATGCGTCCGTAGGGGCCTTTGGGTAGACCGTGCTCTTCGAGCCGCTTCCAGGTTGTGCCGCCGTCGGCGGAGCGGTATAGGCCGCTGCCCGGGCCGCCGTCGGTCATGCTCCACGAAGTGCGGCGGGCTTGCCAGAGTGATGCAAACAGAATGTTGGGATTGTGTGGGTCGAAGGCTACGTCGATGCCTCCGGTGTTCTCATCTTTATAGAGCACTTTCTCCCACGTCTTGCCGCCATCGAGCGTGCGGAAGATGCCACGTTCGGTGTTTGGTCCGTAGGGATGGCCCAGGGCCGCCACGAAAACTATGTCTGGATTGTTGGGATTGATGATGACTTTGCCGATGGCGCGGGTGTCGTGCAGGCCAACATTTTTCCAGGTCTTGCCGGCGTCGAGAGATTTGTAGACGCCGTCACCGTGAGAGATGTTGCCGCGGATGCAGGCTTCACCGGTGCCGACATAGATGGTGTTGCGGTCGGAATTGGCCACCGCCAGGCTGCCAATGGATCCGCTTCCCTCTTTATCGAAAACCGGTGACCAGGTTAGCGCACCATCGATGGACTTCCACACGCCTCCGCCGGTTGCACCGAAATAATAAGTTGTGGGATCGCCGGGGATTCCGGCTGCGGTCAGCGAGCGTCCGCCGCGGAAGGGACCGATCAGGCGATACTTCAAGCCCTTGAAGAGCTTGTCTTCGGGCTTGCCGTCGTTCTCAGTCGTGGACATCTGGTCTGCGGAGGGTGTCGCTGCCGGTGTGGTCTGGGTGGGCTTGGCGGCTTTCGATTGACGCTCTGGCTTGGTCTGGGCAGAGGCTGCCGTCTGCGCTGAGAGAGCGAACGCGGCGACGATCAGCCACTGACTCCAAGTCATCAGAGTGTTTCCAGATTTGCTTCCACGAAATGCGTTTCGACCGCCCATGTTTGGCCCCCGGTGGAGAGATGGAAAGAGTTTAAAGAATAAAGTAATGACAGTTGCTATCTTAATGCAAAAGCGAGTGGTCAGTGGGCAGTGGTCAGTGGTCAGAAAGAAAAACTGGTTTGTGACCACGGGACACTGATGGCTCGGACTTTTACTTCTTGAGGAGCAACTGGCGAGCTGCCTGGAGTTCTTTTCGTTTCGTGGCGTCAACTTTCGGATAGGAAAGATTCAGCTCTTCGAGAGTCTGCACGATCGCCGCTGAAACCGCGAGGTGCGTGAACCATTTGTTGTCTGCGGGAATCACGTACCATGGAGCGTGCTTGGTGGCGGTGTTGCGGATCATGTCCTCGTAGGCGTTCTGGTAGTCGTCCCAATATTCGCGCTCGTGAATGTCTGCCTCGGAGAACTTCCAGTTCTTCGCCGGCTGCTCCAGTCGTTCCAAGAAGCGCCGCTTCTGTTCTTTCTTTGAAACGTGGAGAAAGAATTTGCGGATCACCGTGCCGTTGCGCGCCAGATGCCGCTCGAAGCTGCGGATGTCTTCAAAGCGTTCCTCCCAGATGTTCTTGGTCAGTAGCGGAGGCGGAAGCTTCTCGGCTTCGAGCACCTTGGGATGCACGCGCACGATCAGCACCTCTTCATAGTAAGAGCGATTGAAAATGCCGATGTGGCCGCGCTCTGGCAAGCGCTGTGTGGTGCGCCATAGGAAATCATGCTGTAGCTCGGTACTCGACGGCGTCTTGAACGAGTACACCTCGCAGCCCTCGGGATTCACTCCGGACATGACGTGCTTGATGGTGCCGTCTTTGCCGGCGGCGTCCAGGGCCTGAATGATGAGCAGCAGCGACCAGCAGCCCTGGGCGTAAAGTTTGTCCTGCAACTCGGCCATGCGTAGAATGCCTTCCTGCAAGGCCTCGCGGGCATTCTCGACCGAGTGCCAGTGTCCGGTGTCGGCGGGATCGAAATCTTTCAGGCGGAAATGCTTGCCGTCGTCGATGCGGTAGGATCGGGCTAGTTTGGAAGTCTTCATTGTGGGGTCGCTCCGGCGACCCTCCGGAAAGTTTACACCGCTATTCGATGGCGGACTTGTTCCCCGCCACCCTCGACTTCGCCCGCGACTCGGTTAACCAAATTGCAGATGGTACGCTGTTCCGATCGCTTCCGAGTGTAGCGTCATTCGGAATAGGATCTCTAGAACCAGGAAACCCCAGAGTAAAGTGGGAGGTACCATGGCCGAAGATCCAATCCTTACGTCTCTCCCAACCAACCGCACGCTCATTGCTCCAGCGTGGCATACGATTGTATTCATCGCGATTTTTGTAGGGCTGTCTGTGGCTGGCGGGTTCTTTCAGCACGCGGTAAAACAGAATCCGCAGGCAACAGCGCCGCACAGCAACGCCGTGCCCGGTTACATTTCTGTGGTCGTGTTTGAATGGCTTCTGGTGCTCTATGTCCGCATGGGCGTGCGCAAGCGCGGAGTGCGTTTGCGCGACCTGGTGGGCGGCCGCTGGGCAACGCCGATGGATGTGTTGAAAGACATTGCTCTGGGCGCAGGGCTCTGGGCGTTTTGGATCGGCTTGATGAATCCTCATCTCCTGGGCGGCGGAACCAATGCCGCCCAAGGACTTCTTCCCCAAGGGCTGGTTGAGAGTCTGGCGTGGATCCCTGTAGCTGTTTCGGCAGGATTTTGTGAGGAACTGGCATTTCGCGGCTATCTTCAGAGGCAATTTCAGGCGATCACGGGCAGCACCACCTGGGCGGTCCTTATCCAGGCGGTTGTATTCGGCGTTGGCCATCTCTACGAAGGGGTGGGTCCGGTCGCAAGAATCATGCTGTTCGGAGTTCTGTTCGCGCTGCTCGCAGTCTGGCGGAAGAGCCTTAGACCGAGCATGATAACGCACGCCTGGTCCGACATTTTTGGGGTAATTGTCTTTCGCGGAGTGGCGAGGTGACGTCGTCAATGCGGTGGGATTGAGCGAGTTTGGTGGTTTTCATTGTAGGGTCGCTCCGGCGGTCTCGATAGGAAGTCTACACCGCGCTCTGGTAAGGAGATCTGTCTCTTCGGCGGGCGATATCGCTTGGGAGCCGTCCAGTTCGTGATGTGGCGATTTTTCGCCAAGTGTGCCGTCTGCTCCCCGAGGGTTGCCTTCTGCTGCAAGTATGTTGCAAAGAAGCGGTTGCCTGCCGTTCCTTACAATGGGACGTCCAAGCCAATGGCTCGTCGGATCACATTCGCATTATTGTGCGGCGCGGGGTTTACTGCACTCTTATCTCTGACGCTGCACTTGTCCTATGTGAATTTGTTGGCCTTGCTGTTGCTTGTTCCGGGCGGTATGATCCAAGCCCTTCTGAGAGGCAGTGACTCTCCCCTGGCGATCCTAGCGGTAAATTGCGCAGTCTATTCGGTGCTGATCTTCGTGATCGCCACAACAGTTGCCGGGATTCAGAAGAGAGCAGAATCGCGTCGAGTCAACATTTGGCTTGCCTTCGCCGTTGGAGTACTTGTTATTTTGGCCTGTGTCCCGACGCTGGATCCTTTGTGGCCAACCGGAATGAGTCAGTTGGCAAGGCAGGAAGCGCAGCTCTACGAAATCCTTCCTGTTGGCATCGATCTGGAACAAGCGCGCGGTGTACTACGCTCCCAAGGAATACAGTTTTGGGAGCACGTCGAGAAATACGACAACGTCATCTTCACCCGTCCAGAGGGGAGCATTAGTGCAGCCTCGGGTGACACAGTGATCTCAGCACAAATTTGGACGCAAGCAGGCCAGTTTCCGTGCAGTTACCGGATTGATGTCGTTCTACTGTTCGGCAAAGAACAAAGGCTCACAAAGCGTGCCATACATCGCATGCGGATCTGCCCGTGAACGGCCACGTCTCTCGGCGATTAATTGTCGAAAACACATTTACACTCCGAAACCCTAGCCAGTGGGTGCAGAGTCAGTGTTTCAAGAACAATCCGAATTCCACTTTCCTTCTTGACAGCTTTCCGTGTATCTGTTACATATTGTAACGCTACAATGACTAACACAGCGCAGGCCCGTCTAAAGAACCTGGGAGAAGTGGAACAGCTGGTTATGGATTACGTCTGGACGCATGGCCCATCTACCGCCGAGGCATGCCGCGAGGCGCTGGCCTCGTCGCGTCCGATGAAGGACTCGACCATCCGCACCGTGCTGCGCCGCCTTGAAGAGAAGGGCTACCTCACGCACAAAATTGAGGGCCGGACGTTTATTTACAATGCGTCGGATGCGCGGCAGAACGTGGCGGTCCGCGCCGTGAAAGGTATCATCGACCGCTTCTGCGGCGGGTCGGCCGAGGCGCTCTTACTCGGCATGGTGGACAACGCCGTGCTCGACCGCCGGCAACTGGAACGACTGGCCCGCAGAATCGGCGAGAAACAGAGCGTTGAGAAAAAACCCGAGAGAAAGGGAGAGAGATCATGACGCCCGCCGCTTTGATCGATGCGTCCACGAGCCTGCTCGCACAACTGGCAAATCCGGCGGCGCGCGCTCTCGCGCTGGCTGGCGCGGCTGGGCTTGGGTTGGCGGCCTTCCGCGTGAAATCCACTTCAGCACGCCTATTTACGTGGACCGCGATGCTCTACGCTGCCCTCGCCATGCCCTTGCTGGGATGGATGCTGCCGCAGCTTCCGGTTCCCACGCCCGCGTTTCTTCAACATGAGCATGGAGCCGAGCAGCGTCTACCGCAAGCGGCCCGAGTTTCGCAGCATCTTACGTCCGCTCCGGTTCCGTCTGCGCCAGATGCGGCGGTCGCGCGCGTCGTGGGGCCTGCTCCATCATTTGCGTTGTCTTCAATGTCGTCTTCAAATGAGTGGAGCGTGATTGCAGCTGGAATCTATCTCACGATTGCTTTCCTTCTGCTCACGCGTTTCTTCGTGGGACTCGCGTTCGGCCTCCGGCTCAGGAGAACGTCGCGAATCGTTGACGAGGAGCGTGTAGTCACCAGGCTCGCCGCCTTCGCGAAGGCCTCCGGGCTTGGCTTCATTCCTCGAGTTGGCGAATCCGAATTCATCTCCGTACCGGTCACGATGGGGGCGCTGCGGTCGACGATTCTGCTGCCCGCCGACTGGCGCGAGTGGGACGACGTGAAGCTCGACGCCGTCGTCGCGCACGAGATCTCCCACGTGGCGAGGCGCGACGGTCTCACACAGCGCCTTGCGCTTCTGCACCGCGCGATTTTCTGGTTCAGCCCGCTGGCCTGGTGGCTCAACCGGCATCTCGCCGACCTTGCGGAACAAGCCAGTGACGAAGCGGCGTTGTCTTGTGGGGCCGACCGCAGGGATTACGCCAGGGCATTGCTCGGGTTTTTCGAAGCATTGCATGCCGCGCCGGGACGCGTGTGGTGGCAGGGTGTTGCGATGGCCAAGGCGGGTCAGGCGGAACAAAGAGTGGAAAGAATTCTTGCTTGGAAAGGAACTGTTGCCATGAGTTTCAGGAAATCAATCGCTGTTGTGATCGTTGCGCTCGCGGTTCCGGCTGTTTATCTCGCTGCTGCCGTGCATCCGGCCAACCAGGCCGCGGCCCCGTCGGCGCCGTTGCCTCCTCAGGCTGCGCAGGATCCGGCGCCGCCCACGGCGCCCACGGCTCCGCGCCATGCGCGCGCGCCGAAAGCGCCTTCCGCGCGCGGCTATTCGTATTCCTACGGCTATGACGACGACCAGCGCTTTGTAATCGTCTCCGGCAAGAGCGATTCTCTGACCATGTCGGGGACGACGGACGACGCCGAGATGGTCCAGGAACTGAAAAGGACGATCAAGGGCGACTTCATCTGGTTCGAGCGCGACGGAAAATCCTACATCATCCGCGACCAGGCCACGATCGATCGCGCCCGGAAGCTCTGGGCTCCGCAAGAGGAACTCGGGAAGAAGCAGGAAGTACTTGGCGAGCAGCAGGAAGCGCTGGGAAAACAGCAGGAAGAGTTGGGCGCACAGATGGAACGGATTCAAGTGAAGGTTCCGGACATGACCGCTGAACTCGACAAACTCAAAGCCAAATTGCAGAAACTCAATTCCAGCGCCACCGTGGAGCAAGTCGGGGAGATTCAGTCAGAAATCGGAGAGTTGCAGAGCAAGATTGGTGAACTCCAGTCCCAGGCGGGCGAGCAGCAATCGAAGCTGGGTGAGGAAATGGGAGCCTTAGGCGAGAAACAAGGGAAACTCGGCGAGCAGCAAGGGAAGCTGGGTGAGCAGCAGGGCGAACTGGCGCGGCAGGCTACCCGTGAGATGAAACGGATTCTCGATGACGCGATGACCAAAGGCACCGCGGTTCCACTTACACAATCACCGGCTTCTCTGTGACGGAAGGAAGTTTGGCCTGCTGCCAGGCGTCGAAGCCGCCAACGATGTTGATGACGTTCTGAAAACCGGCGCGTTGGAGCAGGCTGCAAGCGATCATGCTGCGGTATCCGCCTTTGCAGTGAACCGCAACAGGGATGTTGCGATCAATCTCGGGCGGGGCGATTTTGAAATTATCCAGGGGCCACCACACGGCGCCCTCGATGTGCCCGGCTTCCCACTCGGGCTCGCGGCGGACGTCCAGCACTTGCAGGCCGTTGCCCCGCAGGCGGCCGCTGAGAGCTTCCACATTGATCTGCGGAAGCTGGGCCAAAGGGAATCCAGCCTGCTGCCACGCTTCGATACCTCCCTTGAGATATCCGCGCGCGTCTTCGAGACCGATGCGAGCTAGTCTCATTCGCGCTTCCTCAACGGCCTCGTACGATTCCGCAATTAACGCAGGACGCGCTGCCAAGCCCAGCAATGCTCCCGCCCATGAAGCAAACTGTCCTGACAACGCAATGTTGAGCGACCCAGGCACGTGCCCGGCCGCGAACTGTTCTCCGGGACGAACGTCGAGCGCAATCCCGCCATCGGCCAGAATACTTTGCAGCTCCGCAAGTTCGATCGCGGCCAAAGGAGGAAGATCGGACAGTGCAGTCGCGCCTGTGCGGTTGATTTCCGCATCCTGCGAGAAATACGCTGGACGAGCCGGCAGGTTGCTGGTCAATTGCACAACGAACTCTTCCCTGCTCTTGATCTGCAACGCGTAATTTGTGAGCCGCTCGGTGCCGATGGTGGAAACGCGTTCGGCACGCATGTTGCGTCCACAGAGCGATCCCGCCCCATGGGCGGGGTAGACCAGGATCTCATCGGCTAGCTTGAGGAGTTTCCCATGAAGGCTGTCATAAAGCATTCCCGCGAGTTGGGGCGGAGTGTAGCGCTTGGAGAGATCGG
Source organism: Candidatus Dormiibacterota bacterium (assembly GCA_035566655.1). Taxonomy (GTDB): domain Bacteria; phylum Acidobacteriota; class Terriglobia; order Terriglobales; family Acidobacteriaceae; genus Sulfotelmatobacter. The sequence goes on along the minus strand of DATMQT010000015.1, from coordinate 78,382 downwards.
GACGGCCCACGTCTCCCAGAAACAATGTGTCGCCGGTCAGAACGGCCCAGGGTGCCGCTGATTTCTCTTCATCGGTGATCACGAAGCACATGCTCTCCGGCGTGTGCCCCGGGGTTTCCAGAGCTTTGATCGTAATCTTTCCAACTTGCAGCTCGAATCCGTCCCGCAACGCGACGTGAGGAAATGTGGCCTGGGCTTGCTCGCCGATGTAAATGCGCGCTCCGGTTCTCGACGCGAGCTCTTGATGACCGGAAACAAAGTCGGCGTGCAGGTGAGTCTCGAAGATGTGGCGAATGGCAACGTGATTCGCCTTCGCGGCCTTCAGGTAAATCTCGACGTCACGCTGCGGATCGACCACCACGGCCTCGCCCCCGGAGGCCAGCATGTAGGACGCATGCGCCAGACAGCCCAGATAAAATTGTTCAAAGTACATCGTTCTTCCCCAGCTTTCTTCCCCGTGGCCGATGCCGAAGGCAATTCTAACCCCCGACACGGGATTCCCGCACGCTTTCCGGAGCTGCAACAACAAAATGTTCCGTCATCCTGCACGTGATGGAATTTCACAAATCCCGCACTGGACTAACAGCGAGGGCGAATGTGCACTTCTGGTCACTAGCCTGCATGTGTGATGGTTCTTAGACTGCTGTCACGTTATTTTTACGGCGAAAAACGTGCAGCCTCGCCGGCGAGGGCGTGTTGCCAGGGAATATCCGCTTAAGTACTGAGGACCGGCATGCACCGGAAACCGCCGCAGCCCAGTGGCCGGGCAGGGCCAAACTCCGTCTCCGGGATGCGGCAGCGTGCATGGCATGGTGCATTCTTTTCTTTCTGGGGCTCCTGGCGACGGCGAGTGCACAGATTTCGCCGGGGCCACTCTCGAAGCCGCACCAATCTCTCAATGGATCGACCAACTGCGCCAGTTGTCACAAGTTTGGGGGACAGGCAGCGCTCAAGTGTCTGGACTGCCACACCGAAATCGCCACCCGGCTCAATGCCCGCAAGGGATTGCATGCGACTTACAACATTCCTTCCGGCTCCAGCCGGGAGTGCGCCCGCTGCCATTCCGAACACAATGGTGAAGACTTTCCGTTGATCAAGTGGGACACAAAAACTTTCGATCACAAAGAAACTGGATACCCGCTTCAGGGCAAGCACGCAGGGCTGACCTGCAATCGTTGCCACACGCCGGCGAGAATTGTGCCGTCTGAGCGGCCTGCGATCAAGATCAAAGACCTGAGCCGCACCTATCTGGGCTTGTCCACGGCCTGCGCCACTTGTCACCAGGATCCGCACAACGGACGGCTCGGACAAACCTGCCAACAGTGTCATAACGTCGAAGAGTGGAAGACGATCAGCGTCTCGCAGTTCGATCACTCGAAGACGCGCTATCCGTTGACCGGACTGCACGCGCAGGTTGAGTGCGCCAAGTGCCATACTCCGGGGCCCGACAACAAGCCGCGCTATACGGGCATTCCCTTCGACCAGTGTTCGGACTGCCATAAGGATCCGCATCATGGAAGTTTTCCGCAGGGTTGCCAATCCTGCCACACCACCATGGGCTGGAAGAAGATTTCGCTCAGCGCGGTGAATGAGCGTTTCGACCACTCGAAGACGAAGTATCGGCTGGAAGGAAAGCATCTCAGCGTGGACTGCGCACGGTGCCACGCCAACGGCGATTTCAAAAAGCCTTTGGCCTTTGCCACGTGCATGGATTGCCACAAACCTGATCCGCATAATGGGCAGTTCGCGCAGCGGCCTGATCACGGGGAGTGCGCCTCGTGCCACAAGGTGAGCGGGTGGAAGCCGTCGACCTTCACCGTGACCGAACACGCTGCGAGTGCTTATCCCCTGAAAGGGGGGCACGCGCACGTGGAGTGCGCCCAGTGCCATATTCCCAAGGGCAAGGACACGCTGTTCAAGATGAAGTTCGATCGTTGCACGGATTGCCACGGCGACCGTCACGCCGGACAGTTTGCCGCAGCGCCTTACCTCAACGCTTGTGACCGCTGCCACAGTCTGGAAGGCTACAAGCCCTCCACTTTTACCCTTGCGCGCCACAAAGAAACGCAATTCGTTCTTACCGGCGGACACCTTGCCGTGCCCTGCGCCGACTGCCACAAAGAATCGGCGGAGTTCCGGCCCAAGCCGGCGGTTATCTACCACTGGCAGGGCTTGAGTTGCACGAGTTGCCACGCGGATCCTCATAAGGGGCAGTTCAAGGAACGCCTGCAGCAGGTTCGAGCGGACAAGATCGTTGCAGGATGCGAGGCGTGCCACTCGACGAAGTCGTGGAAGGACCTGGCCCGGTTCGATCATTCGAAAACCCCATTCCCGCTCGTGGGAGCGCACCGGGCGACCGGCTGCGCCGGCTGCCACAAGCCGCCGAACCTGGAAACCAAGCTGATCAATGTGGACTTCAAGGCAGCGCCAACGCAGTGCGAAGATTGCCACGAAGATGTGCACGCGAAACAGTTTGCCAAAGCGGGCGTCACGCGATGTGCTGAATGTCACAACAGCATGAAATGGAAGCCGGCGTTGTTCGATCATGATCAGCGGACCGAGTTCCCTCTGCGCGGCGCTCATCAGAACGTACACTGCGCGGAGTGTCACAAGTCGACCAGGCTCATTGCGGGTAAGGCCGTGCTCTTCTACAAGCCGACACCCAAAGAGTGTGCGGCGTGCCACGGCGCTACCAACCCGGCGCCCGGTGTGAAACAGCACTAGCGGGCGTTACTAGCAGTCATTGCTAGCGGTCATTGCCTATGGCCGGTTTCGTGCGCTTGCCTTGCAAGAATCTTGAAGTTGTAAAACCTCCGGGTCTAGTCACAAGGTCACACCGGCGGTATATCTCATAGTGAACCCGCATCACTCGAGTATCGCGACTCTGGGTTTGCGTCGGTCGTGGAGATTTCTGAACGCCATACCCTATAGGCAAAAAGTTCGGGTCACGTGCAGAACTTACATTTGCCTCATAGTAATAGTGAACCAATGGAAGCCGGAGCGATTGGCCACCCGGCACATGAAAGACGTACCAGTGTAACTATCGAGCGCTCATGCGAACCGCTACTCTGTGTGGACTGTCAATTGCATCACTCGTCTAAATATTTCTTCTCTGGCTTTCTAGTTCTGTAGGGGACCGGGTAAGGGGCGAGTCATGTTGGCGTCAGGGGGCGTGCTCAAGCTGATGGCTGTAGGGTTGCTGGCGCTTTCCGGAAGCCCGGAGCGTCCGCACTCGCAGGGCTATGAGGGCACTCACAGTCCCCATGGCAACCTTGCCACTCCCTGTCAGAACTGCCACACCTCAAACGCGTGGCGCCCGATCCGAGCAGTTCCTGAGTTCGATCACAACCAGACGCGGTATCCCTTGCGCGGCATGCACCAGTCGGTGACCTGCACCCAATGTCACGTCAAAATGGTGTTCACAAACGTGGGGCAGCGCTGCCAGGATTGCCACGCCGATATTCACAAGCGGCAACTTGGCGCAAATTGCGAGCAGTGCCATACGGTGCGCGGGTGGACGGTTTCGATCACGCAGGTGCAGGAGCACAACAACCGCTTCCCGCTGACCGGTGCACATGCGGCTGTGGACTGCGATTCCTGTCATAAGGGTGCGGCCAACAGCAAGTTTCAGACGATGTCGACTGATTGTTATTCCTGCCACGCCGCGGACTTCAAGAGCACGTCGAATCCGAATCACATTTCGGCGCAATTCAGCACGACCTGTAATCAGTGCCATGGCACGGATAACTGGCTGAACGCCGCGTTCGACCACTCGACGGTGGGATTTCCCTTGACCAACGCACACGCCGACCCGCCGCGTCAGTGCGCCGACTGCCACATCAACAATAACTACAACTTGAACACCACGGCCTGCGTGTCCTGCCATTTGAAGGATTTCCAGGGGACAACCAATCCTAATCACGTCACGGCCAGCTTCCCGCAGACCTGCGAGCAGTGCCATAACACGACTTCGTGGCTGAATGCCTCGTTCAATCACGACACTACGGGTTTCTCATTGACCGGGTTGCATACGGTGCCGCCGCGGCAATGCACGGATTGCCACAACGCGAAGTTTGGCAACTACAACATCACCAGCACTGCCTGTGTGACCTGCCACCTGACCGATTTCCAGGGGACAACGAATCCGAATCACGTCATTTCAAACTTCCCGCAGACTTGTGAACAGTGTCATAACACCACTTCGTGGCTCAATGCCACTTTCAATCACAACAGCACCGGATTTCCGCTCACCGGGTCGCACACGGTACCTCCGCGGCAGTGCACGGATTGCCATATCAACAACAACTACAACCTGACCACTACCGCGTGCGTCGGTTGCCACCAGGCCAACTACAATAACGCGACCACTCCGGTGCCGCACACGGGCTTCCCCACGACCTGCGAAACCTGCCACGACACCGTGCAATGGACCGACGGCACTTTCAACCACGCCACCACCGGATTTGCTCTGACCGGATCGCACACGGTTCCGCCGCGCCAGTGTTCGGATTGCCACAACTCGAAATTCGGCAACTACAACATAACCAGCACCGCCTGCGTGAACTGTCACTTACCGGATTACACCGGCACCACCAATCCCGCGCACGCCGCGGCCGGGTTCCCGCAGCAGTGCGAGCTGTGCCACGACACCAATGTGTGGACCGATTCCACGTTCAATCACAACACTACGGCGTTTCCCCTGACGGGATCGCACACGGTTCCGCCGCGGCAGTGCACTGATTGCCACGTCAACAACAATTACACGACGCTGCCGCTGACTTGCATCGGGTGCCACCAGACGGATTACAACAACACGAGCAATCCGGGCCACGCGGCCCAGCCGCAGTTCTTCCCCACGACTTGCCAGAGCTGTCACAGCACCACGAACTGGTTGAACGCGAATTTCAACCACGGGCAATATTCCCCGTTCCCGACAAATCACGGTGGAGCCAACAACCTGTGCTCGACCTGCCATACCAATTCGAACGACTATTCGGTGTTCCAGTGCACGGGGTGCCACGGCGGCAACAACGCGAACAATTTCCATCACGACAACGTCAGCGGGTATGTCTACAACAGCATCAACTGCTACCAGTGCCATCAGAGCGGCAATGGCGGAGGATAAGCGCGAAGTCGTGCGTGGGCACCAGCGCGGGAGTCGTAGCAGAAATGCAGAATTCAGGCGGCAGGTGGAGCGCCAGCGAGTGATCGCAAACAATGACGGCAGCTCAGAAACACGTGGCGGTCCTGATGCTCTTGTTGTCCTGTGCCGTGGCGCAGAACGCAGGTGGGCCGGCGACCGTGCAGGCAGTGAAGGTGGCGCGAGCGGAGAGCGATCTGCGTGTCGAGATCACGCTCAACTCTCCAGTAAAAGCTTCCGCGGATGAGGCGGTTCACCCCGACCGGATTCTGGTGGATCTGTCCGGCGCCATCTGCAACGACGTGTGTAACGAAACCATGCGCAAGATCGAAGTCAACAGTAACGGAGTGCGCCGCGTACGCACGGCTCAGCACAGCAGCAGCCCTCCCATTACGCGCATCGTGCTGGACCTCGACGCGGCACACCCGTACACACTGAAATCGGAAGGGAACCATATTATTCTGACGGTCAGTCCGCACAGTTCGTCTCGCGGAGCAGTGGCCCCGGCAGTGTCGGGAACCGTCATAGGGATTTTTCGGCGCCAACTGCGAGCGCCGGTGCAAGCTACTGGCGACAATTCAGAGCCCGTGCGCTTGCCCGAACCGCCAGCGCCGATTGTTCCAGTTCCCAGCGCAACGTCACCTTCCTCGGTGGCGGCGCTTCCTCCTGAACCAACCGCCCCTGTCCCTGCGGTGCAAGCTCCTTCGCAGCCGTCCAATTATTCCGGCAGCGAGGTTGCTTCCGCGTCCGGATTTCCTTCCAGTGCCGCTGCCACCTCACCTTCCGAAGTCAAGAATGAGATTGCCGCAGCGTGCGAACCAGTGAAGAGCACAGCTCCTCCTTCGCCCGCACCCGCCGCCGAGACCGCCACAAATTCAACATTGATTATTGGCGGTGCCGACCCCGATCTGCACACCGTGTTCCGAGTGAAGTACGTGGCTGAAGGGGTTGCCTATCTGGATGGCGGCAGCGCTGCCGGCTTGAAGGAAGGGATGAAACTCGAAGTCCGCGACGATGCTTTACCGGCGCGGCAGGGCGAGAGCGCGAGTGCGATCGATCCTCGCGTTGTGGCGGAGCTTGAGATTGGCGGAGTTGCGGAAACTTCTTCCGTGGCTGACATTCATACGCCCAAGCGGCCGGTGAAAGTCGGCGATCTCGCTTACCTGTCTTCGAGCGATGCAGATGCGTTGGTGCAGCAGCGCACGCTGAGCGCGACCCGGGCCTATCCTGCCGTGATTTCTTTCACCGAAGGCGACACGCTGGACGAAGAGGTGCGCCAGGAAATTCCGCGGCCGCCGCTGCCTTCCGTGAATCGCGCGCGCGGCCGCATCGGCTTCGATTACATCACCACTATCAGCCATGGCACCACCGACGTCACCAGTTCCGATGTGGGGATGGTTTTCCGCGGGGACATTACGCGGATCGGCGGCACCTATTGGAACCTGAGCGGATATTGGCGCGGGCGGCTCACCAAGAGCTCCGCCACCGGCACGCAAACACTGCAAGATCTGATCAACCGCACCTACCATCTCGAGATGACGTACGACAATCCCAACTCCAACTTGGTCGCCGGGTTCGGACGCCTCTATCTGCCGTGGGCACCGAGCCTCGACACGATCGACGGCGGTTATTTTGGAACCAGACTTTCCAAGGGAACGACACTAGGGATTTTTGGCGGATCGACGCCCGATCCTTCCTCCTGGGACTACAGCCCGAACCGAGCGATTGGCGGCACGTTCATCAACTTTGAAGGCGGCGAATACAACGCCCTGCACTACAGCAGCACGTTCGGCGTAGGAGTCAGCCTGGTGAATTGGGCGATCGACCGGCCCTTTGTTTTCGTGGAAGACTCGGTTTCGTTCAAGCGCTACATTGCCGTCTACGAGTCCGCCCAGGTGGACAGCCCGCGGGGAAACAGCGCCACGCCTGCGCCCGGCCCCGGGCTGGGTCGAAACTTTTTTACCTTCCGCGTGAATCCGCAGCCGCGCGTGGAACTGGATTTCAACTACAACTACTTCCGTGATATTCCGACTTTCGATCCCACTCTGGTCGGCACCGGATTGCTGGACAAATTTCTGTTCCAGGGTTTCAGCGCCGGCGCGCGGGTCGAGGTGGTGAAGCAGGTTTTTGTTTCCACAACTCTGGGACGGAGCAGCGGCAGCGGGGACTCGAAGGCATCGCTCAACGAAATGTACGGCATTACTTTCGCGCGGCTTCCCTGGCTGAGCCTGCGCGCCGATGCCCACTACGCGCGCTTCAACAGTTCGTTCGGGACCGGATCCTACCAGTCGTTTTCCATTTCCCGGCAGCTTAGCGACGAACTTCGGCTGGAAATTCTTGCCGGGCAGCAGAATTTCAATTCCACACTCACCACCAACAACCGGGCCCGGTTCGTCACCGGCACGGTGGAGAGATCGCTCGGACCACGCTACTACGTCCAGGGAAATTTCACCTTCAACAGCGGCCAGTTGAGTTATGACCAGTTCATGTTCTCACTCGGCTACAGATTTGATTCGAGGCAGCACAGGCAATGACAAGTCAAAAACAAATCGCGAACCTGATGCGGCACACTACTTGCATCGTCCTGGCCTTGGCAGGTTTCTGCTTCGCCGGCAATGGGCCTGGTACTCCCGAAGCGCATAAGCTGGCCAACCTGCTGAATCGCGCCGGCGATCAGACTTCGGCATTTGTCGATCAGTTCTCCGACGTGAAATGTACTGAACACGTGCGCCAAGAGAAGCTGGGCAAAGACGACAAGGTCGCACTGAAAGAAGAATCTTCTTATGACTACCTAGTCATTCTGACAAATACTGGGGGAGAGCTAAGCCTTTCGGAATCACGTCTGACATTGCACGAGGCGAAACGCGACCGCAGGAACACGTCGATGCTGCTGAGCAACGGTTTCGCCACGCTTTTTCTGGTGTTCCACCCCTACTACGCCGAAGCTTTTCAATTCAGCCTTGCGGGAGAAGAAGTAATCGGAGGCAAGACTTTCGACAAAGTTACCTTCCGGCACATTGCTGGAATGAAGTCGCCTGCCGCCCTCGCTCTGCGCGGGCGGGAGTATCCGCTGGAGCTTGCGGGCACAGCCTGGATTGATCCGCAGACCGGCAACATCGCAAGAATCGAGGCGGGCATTGAGGACACGTTGCAGGATGTTGGGCTGAAGTCTCTGCATTCGGAAATTGATTTTGCTCCCTTGCCTTTTGCCGATTCACAGACGGTGTACTGGTTTCCCACGCGGGCCATGGTCGAGGTGGAAACGCCTCGGCAGCACTGGCGTAACTTGCACCTGTTCACCGAATACAAGAAATTCTCCGTCAGCACAGAAGCGAAGGTGACCAGCAAATGAGCGCGAATGCCACAGCCACAGCCCGCCTTGCCCCCACTGCATCCGTAGCGGTGCCGGACGCCGAACGGTCGCATCGTGTGCGGCTGTATGCCTTGTACGCGGTGGCCATCGCCATCAATCTGGCGATCTTTATTTATGGGTTTGATTATTACAAGCTCTCCGCCATCGAGCGGCCGTTTTCTCCCAAGCATCATCTGCTGCGGCCGAGCGGCCCGGTTGGGTTGTATCTCGGGTTCTTCGGGGTGGCCCTGTTCCTCGGAATCTTTCTCTATCCCATTCGCAAACACTGGGCCTGGCTGGCCGCCAAGGGCAGCACGCGTCACTGGCTCGACATCCACATTCTGATGGGCTTGACCGCGCCGGCCATCGTAGCCTTCCACTCCACCTTGAAGTTCAAGGGGCTTGCGGGCATGGCTTTCTGGATCATGTTTGCCGTCTCCGCCAGCGGAGTGGTGGGACGCTACCTGTATGGCCAGATTCCTCGCAAGGTGACCACGGCCGAGTTGTCGATGCGCGAGCTGCAGGACTTGCAGGCGCACCTGGCACAGCAACTCGCAGCACAGAATTTATTGCCCAAGGCCGATTTGCAGGCCCTGCTGAGGCTTCCTGATCCAAATCGAGTGGCACGTCTACCCGTCGCGATGGCGATCATTTACATGATCCTGCTCGATGTCGCGCGCAAGTTCCGTGTGGCCAGACTCCGCCGTCATGCGTTGAAGGGCAACCCATCGCTAACCACGCTGTTCGGATTTCTGCCCACTAGGCATCGTGAAGTTGAGCGGGCGATTCGCGCCGCCGCCGAAGAGGCCAGACTTTCGAAAAAAGTTCTGTTCCTTTCACGATCGCAGAAAGTTTTTCATTTGTGGCACATCGTGCACAAGCCTTTCAGCTATGCCTTCGCCGTTTTGGCGATGATTCACATTGGTTTGCAGTTCGTTCTGGGATATTTCTAACGCGATGCTTTCTAGTGCGAGACTATGGATTCACTCATCACATTCGCGATTGCAGCGCTCATCACGCTCTTCTTCGTTGTCGGCTATCTGAGAAATCTGAAGAAGCGGGAGGCCCGCGCCCGCGAAGCGGCGGAAAAAGGCAAACTTTTTTCCGAAGGCCCAAAAGCCCAGCATCCGCATATCGACAGCAACTACTGTATCGGCTGCGGCACTTGCACCGCAGTCTGTCCGGAGGGCGACGTGCTGGCCTTGATCGCCGGCAAGGCGGTCATCATTAACGGACACAAGTGCATCGGGCACGGCCTCTGCGCCGACGCTTGTCCCGTCGGCGCCATCACCATGGTGATGGCCAGCCCGAGCATGGCGGCCGACATGCCCTACCTCACCGCGGAGCATGAAACGACGGTTCCCGGTCTCTTCATCGTGGGTGAACTAGGCGGCCTGGCTCTAATTAAGAATGCGGTGAATCAGGGCCGCGACTGCGTCGACACTATCACGCGCCGGCTTGCGCACAATCCCGTCGCTCGCGCGCACGGAGTCTACGACGTGCTCATCGTCGGCGCCGGCCCGGCGGGAATCAGCGCCTCGCTGCGCGCCATTGAGAACAAGCTCACCTACATCACTCTCGAGCGCGATGAAGTGGGTGGCACTGTGGCGAAATATCCGCGGCAAAAGCTGGTGATGACCAGCCCCGTGGAATTTCCCATGTACGGCAAGTTCAAGAAGATGCAGCTTTCCAAAGAGCATCTGCTGAGTTTCTGGGATATGGTCCTTAACCGCGCCGATTTCAATGTCTGCACCGGCGAGAACGTCTCCGATATCAAGACAGGCACAGACGTTATTCTCACCGTTGTCACCGCCAACAACGAATATCGCGCGCGCAACGTGGTTCTGGCGCTCGGGCGCGCCGGCGCTCCAAGAAAACTCGGCGTCAAAGGTGAGGAACTGCCGAAGGTGATGTATCGCCTGATCGAAGCCGACCACTACATCAACAAACGGATTCTTGTCGTGGGCGGAGGCGACAGCGCGGTCGAGGCCGCCATGGGCCTCGCGCACCAGGCCGGCAACCTCGTGACCCTCTGCTACCGCGGCGAACGCTTCAGCCGAATCAAAGAGCGAAACGCGAAGCGCATGGAAGACTGTATGCGCACGGGAAAAGTCACCGTTCTCTTTCAGACAAATCCCGTCGAGTTCAAGGCGGACTCGGTCCGCCTCGATGTCAATGGCGTTCTCAAGGACATTCCCAACGACTTCGTCTGGATTTTTGCTGGAGGAAGCCCTCCCAATGACTTCCTGAAGAAGATCGGAGTAGGGTTTGGAGCGCGCGACCTGACCCTGGAGGCAAGCCGAGAAGCCAGAGCGGCTGAGGCCTCGCGAAACCAGCTTGCCCAAGCCGCCGTTCCGGCGCACTAGAGCCTATGTGATTGCGACAGGAGGTATTGCCACAGGGGTATTGAGATAGGACAGTGCGTAGCCTAAGTTGTGTATCGCGTGCTTTGAGACTTGGGGAACCATCGAAGCTTACGAAACCATTCCAAAAGAATGGCGGGGACGACGGGACTCGAACCCGCGGCCTCTGCCGTGACAGCGGATGTTTCAGAGGTAACTGATTGAAAATCTACGGCGCCGATCGCCCATCTTGGCGTTCTGAGTAACCCCCGGGAAGTGTTATTGCACCCTGATTGCACCCAGACTAAATGGGTACCTCTTCCACGTAGAGTGTGACACTATTCAAATCCCGGCTACTTCCGGTTTTACCTGCAATCGGCACAGAATCGATGCCAGTGCGAAGATCACGTCCCTGGAAGCCGACATCTCGGTACTGATACGGCCAACCCCCACGAAGCCAACTCGTTCGGGTCAATGAGTGATATGGCGATGTTACAACAGCCATCGCATTGAGCTGCTCTCAACTCCCCGCCTTTCATTGACATACCGGTTTCGCAGGGTAGGATTCTGCGCTAGTGATCGGGCCAAACCATCTCGCACTATCGCATCGTTGAGAAGCTGGGCGGTGGAGGGATGGGCGCGGTGTACAAGGCTGAGGACACGCGTCTCCACCGTCCGGTCGCGCTGAAGTTTCTACCCGACGATGTGGAATAGACGTGGATCTGGTCCTTCCGCCACCCTTCTAGCTAAATGGGGCCATCTCCAATGGTGCGATTGGCGTTTACCATAGTGAAGAGCAGCCCAGAGCCAAGAGTCACCCAGACGGCTACGTCTAGCGCCGGTCCCCAACCTTTGTGGACCGCGATTGAAGCGGTCACGGTCGAGGAAACGACTCCACCAAGACTGCCCATCGTGTTCATGAGCGCGGATAGCGAAGCGGAATACGATGGAGCAAGATCGATGCAGGCAGCCCAGAAATTTGCCGCCGCAAACATATTAAAGCCGGCCGCCAGCGCGATCATCGGCAGTGCGATTAAGGTCAGCTGGAGATGGTTTCCACTGTAGAGCAGCAAAGCGGAGAGGCCCATCCCCAGCCAGACCGCCGCCACGCGGCCCGTGCGCCGGTCGGTTACGCGGGCTACCCGATCGGAGAACCATCCGCCCACCGGCGACAACAAAGCCATGGCCAGAAACGGCGCCGAGGTCCACGCCGCTGCCTGCATAATCCCCAGCCCACGCACTTTCACCGCATAAAAATAGAACCAGTTGTAGTAAACGTAAAATGTGTAGCCCTGCAGGCCGTAAGCGAGAATCAGTCCCCACACCGAGATGTTGGTCAACATCTTGAACCAGGGCACGACGGTTGCCTTCGTTTGTCGCAGACGAACGGTATCTCCTTTTTGCGAACCGGGGTGAACAATTTGCAGCTCCGCCTGATTTACGTCTTTATGTTCTTCGGGCCAGTCGGTGGCGTAGAAGTGCCAGACGGCAACCACCACGAGGGCCAGCGTGGCGCACGCTGCGAAGGAAGCCTGCCAGCCCCAATGCACCATCATCCACGCGATGAAGACCGGGGTCAGCGTTCCGCCCAAGCCCAGCCCGCATACTTGCAGTCCGCTGGCGAATCCGCGCTCGCGAACCGCGGTCCACGATGCGATGACCCGGGTTACATTCGAGGACACGGCAGCTTCTCCCACGCCGGTAAGGAATCGCACCAGGCGGAAAGCGGCCAGAATGCTCATTCCCGTCATTGCCGCGAGGCGGGGAACCAACCCCATGGCTCCAGCGCCGAGAGTGAAACACAGAATGGAAAACGTCAGCGTCTTTCTGGGACCGATGCGGTCACAGATGTATCCCCAGGGAATCTGAAACACGCCATAGCCCCATAGGAACGCACTAAACACCAAACCCATGGAGATGGTGCTGAAGGAAAAGTCTTCTGCAATGTATTTTCCGGCGATGCTGAGATTGAGCCGGTTGAGCGCGGTGACTGCCATGATGGCCATCACCACGGCCATGATGCGCCAGCGCACGCGGGTCGCCCCGCTGGCCGGAACCAGCTCTGATGGAGCTGCGCGTGGCTGACTCATGTCACTCGTGGTATCCAAGCGATTCTCCGGTTTGCAGGGCTAACGCTGGCGGCCGCACGACGCGGACGCTGGCATGATTGAATCACAGAGCGCCAATTCTTCAGCGGCCCTTACCAGACGACCTTCAGGCCGAATTGAATCTGCCGCGAGCTTGTGGTCGTAGAGCCGAGCACGCCCGCGTTTGACAGCAAAGCCCCAGAGGAATCGAAGATGGAGTTGTTATTGCCATCAGTCAGGAAATTAGGCGCCTGGAAGTTGGTGTGGTTCAAGAGGTTGAAGAACTCCGCCCGGAACTGCACGTTGAAAGCTTCCGAGATTCGCGTGATCCGGAAGTTCTTGAACACCGAGAAGTCGACAGTGGCCAGATGCGGACCGTACAGGCTGTTGCGTCCGGCAGTGCCGACGAGATTTTGGCAAAACGTGTTTCCCGACGGCGGCGTCAAAGTCGTGTTCCAGAAACCGGTCTGTGCCACAGGATCGTTCACCGGACAGTTCGCGGCGGCAAAAGACGCTGGCGCATTCGGCAGGGTAAAGCAGCTTGTATTGAGGTAGTTGACGCCACCGTGGATTGGGTTGCAGCCCTTCACGATATTGGCGTAATCCATGGAGAAGTCGCCATTAAAGCCGGTGCCCAGCGGATCGCCGCCGGCGCCGATCGTTGGAGTAAAGGGCGAGCCGCTCGTCGCTGTAACGATGGTCCCCAATTCCCATCCTCCCAAAGCGTAAGACATGGGCCCTTGCTTGGGGCCGGGCAGGTTCCAAATCAGCGTCGCGGTCAACACGTGACGGATGTCGAAGTCGCACGCGCCGTGCCGGTACGATTGCGAAAACAGGATCGGCACCGCAATCGAATTGGCGTAGGTATCTCCCGTGACGGGCGCTGAACTTGTGTCTTTGCAATTCCCCAGTGCGTATGAAAGCTGGCCTTGCACGCCGTGGTTCATGGTCTTCTTGAGTTGCGCCTGGAAGGACTCGTAGGAAGACGCGCCGTCAAACAGCACGGGACGGATTCCAGATCCGCCAGTTCCACCCGCCCAGTTGGGATCGATGGCGGTTCCGCCCACAGGAATCAATGTTCCCGCCGACGTCGCGATGGGCTGCACCAGGTTAATATCGTCCGCGGCAACAGACAAGTGTACCGAGCGCGAGCCTACGTACCCGACCAGCGCGGTCCAGCCCGGCGCCAACTCCCGCTGCACGTTGAAGTTCCAGTTCATGACCAGGGCGCGCTTCGGATCCTGCTGCACATATCGGTTCCGGACCTTGGTGGGGACGAAGCTGACATTGGGATCGGCAACCCCGGTCCCCAGCACCGCGCTCGGATCATTGCCGATGATCTGGAACGGAAATGTCGCCGCGGTGTTCAGGCCGAACTCGTAAGGCAGGGGGAGGACGTCGAACAGTCCAAACGCGCCGCGGATCGCCGTCTTGCCGTTCTTGAAGGGATCGTAGGCGAAACCGATGCGCGGCTCGAAATTCTTCAGCGTAGGATTGGTCGCGATAAAGCTGCCGACATGCACCGGGCCGCATGCGGTCGGGCTGGCAGAGCAATTCGTCAGCGTCGTAATTTCCTGGATGCGATTGTTGGCATCGTTGGGCTTGTTCGTCATTTCATAACGCAATCCCAGGTTGACCGTGAGATTGGAGCGGGCGCGCCAGTCGTCCTGTATGTAACCGGCGAACAAGCTTTCCCGGATGGCAACTTCGTTGGAACCGCCCGGATTCAGCGCATTCAGCTTATCGGAAGTATTCATGAGGAAGTTGGCCAGGCTGTAGCCATTCATCCTGCCGTTCGGACTCAACTGCTCCAGGATGTTGTAATGCATGCGCTCGAAGGCGAAGCCGAACTTGATCTGGTGAGTTCCGCGCGTCAGGAAGGCATCGTCTCCCGCTTGATAGGAAGTCCAGGCATGGGTGAAACGGTTGAGTCCGCCCAGGCCAATTGCAGTGGTGAGGCCTGCAACAGAAATCTGCGGCGTCGCTTTCGCGCCCGGAGCGATGGCCAGACCGGCGTTGGTCGCCGCCGCATCGCCCGAGATGGGCGTGTTGATATCGCCTACCACCCGGTTCACGCCCAGGCGAATTGTATTCACCAGTTGGGCGCTGAAGATCTGCGTATCTTCAATGCTGCCCATTTGCCTGCGGGAGAACACCTGATGGACTGCGTTCTGCAGCGGGTCGGGCTGGGTTTGCGGACCGGAATCAAAGAAGTAGCTCGCGGCCAAACTGTTATTGATCGATATTTTCTGGTCGACCCGGGTCGTAAAATAGTTTTCTTTCGCGATTCCCGCCAGCGCGACGTTCAGCGTGGTAATGTCTGCGTTGGTTGCCGTCTGGCACGCAGCGGGGCAGGGCCACAGGGCGAGATATTGCGGGATATTGGGGTTCACCGGAACTGAAGTCAATGACGCACACGGGTCTGATCCGCTGGGAACGCAAAGCAGGCCGCTGCGCGCTTCCTGGGTGGGCACGTGGATGGATTGCGAGGCCGGCTGATCCTGCCGCACACCTTCGTAGTCGCCGAAAATGAACGTCTTATCCTTGATGATCGCCCCGCCCGCGGAACCGCCGAACTGTACCCTGCGGAAGGAAGGGATGGGACCGGCAGGATCGAAATAATTCTTGGCGTCGAAGATCTTGTCGCGATCAAAAAAGTATCCGTCGCCGTGGAACTTGTTCGTGCCCGACTTGGTGATGGCGTTCACAATTGCGCCTGAGGTGCGCCCGTACTCTCCGGTGTAGCCCGTGGTGACGACAGAAAATTCCTGCACGCCATCGACTCCCAGATTCAGGCCCGTTGCGCCTCCGGGCGCCGCGTTCGAGTAGTCGTTGACAATGATTCCGTTGACCCGGTAGCTGTTCTCATTGGGACGGTGACCGGAATCGGTTAACTGGTTTCCGAAGCCGCGGTTGCCTTTGTTGGCGCTGAACGCGGTCGTCACCTGGTTTGGAATTTTAGCCACTCCCGGTTCCAGCGTGGCCAGGGACGTCCAATCACGTCCATTCAGCGGCAACTCCCGCACCGTGGTCGAATCCACCGTCGCACTGATCGAAGATGAGTTACTTTGCACCGAAGGGA
The DNA here is from genome assembly GCA_035566655.1 of Candidatus Dormiibacterota bacterium. Taxonomy (GTDB): domain Bacteria; phylum Acidobacteriota; class Terriglobia; order Terriglobales; family Acidobacteriaceae; genus Sulfotelmatobacter. Next base: position 62,379 of record DATMQT010000015.1, on the reverse strand, counting down.
GGATGTCGGTGACTTCCACGCTTTGAGTGACCTGGCCGGGTTTCAGGGTGAAATTCAGGGCTTGCTGAGCTCCGACCGTGAGTGAGATCCCTTTCTGAACCACCGCCGAGAAACCCTGGGCCGAGACGTTAACCTCGTACGTTCCAGGCAACAAATTGGGGGCCGAGTACAGGCCATCCTGGTTGGAGGTAGCGTCCCGAACGTCGTCCGTGGCTCCATTCCTGATCGAAATCTTCGCGTTTGGAACTGCCGCGCCGGTAGAGTCTGCTACCACTCCAGAGAGCGTCGCGCCCACCGCTTGGGCGTTCGCCGAGCTGGGCCACATGGCGCGCAACAGAATCGTAAGCAACGCCAGCGTCATCAATTTCGTTATCTGGTTCGGTTTTTTCATGGGGCTCCTCGCGCCCGGTTGTAGATACCCTGCCGGATCGCGCCACTCTCTAGAAGTTTGCGATCCAGCGCAATCCCTGATGCATCCAATCGAAAGCACTTCTACATCATTGAACTCGCGAATGAAAACAAACGAGTTAAGTTCCTGCATCACGAGTTTTGACGATGCCCTCCCAGTGGCGATATACTCCACCGGGTCTTCAGTAAAATGGGAACTCCCGCTGCTTCCGTGAGAATCGTGCGCTTTGGCGCCTTCGAGGTGGATTTAAAGGCGACCGAACTTCGCAAGCACGGGATGCGTCTTAAGCTTCCCGAACAACCCTTCCAAGTCCTCGCGATCCTTCTGGAGAAACCGGGGGAGGTCGTCACGCGAGATGATCTTCGCAACCGGCTTTGGCAAAGCGATACCTTCGTCGACTTCGACCACGGGCTCAATAACGCGGTCATGCGCTTGCGCGAGGTTCTCGGTGATTCCTCGGAGAACCCGCGGTTCGTGGAGACGATCCCCAAGCGTGGCTATCGTTTCATAGCCCACGTGGATGAGTCGTTCTTCATGCCCTCTGCGGGAGTTCATGAGCGCGGAGGGGATGCGCCTTCTATGCACCTGAGTGCGCCACAGGTCCGAACCGAGGCGGCGAAGAGCCTTTCGCAGACGGCCAGGGCGCGGGTAAGCGCTCGCCGTACCGCGATCTGGATTGCGGGCGCGCTCGCTGGCATTGGGGTTGTAGGTGCGGTTTATTTCCACGGAGGCAATTCCGGTTCTCGGGGAGTCGAGCCGAGCACTTCTCTGGTGGTCCTTCCTCTGGAAAACCTTTCCGGTGACAGAGAGCAGGATTACTTTGCGGATGGAATGACCGACGAACTTATCGCCAACCTGGCCAAGATCCGTTCCTTGCGTGTGATTTCCCGTTCCACCGCCATGGCCTACAAGGGTACCCACAAAACCATATCTGAGATTGCGCATGAACTTCATGTGGATGCGGTGATGGAAGGCACGGTGATGCGGGTGGGAAACCGGGTGCGCATCACGGCGGAACTGGTCCAGGTTTCCACCGATCGTGACTTGTGGGCTGATACTTACGAAAGCCAGATGGGGGACGTTCTCGCGCTGCAGAACCGCGTCTCGTCGGCAATCATCAATCAGATTCGGATTAACCTGACCCCCGAAGACCGGGAACGGCTCGCGAAAAATCCAGCAATCGCTCCAGAGGCGTACGAGAATTATCTGAAAGGCCGGTTCTATTGGAATAAACGATCGGATCAGAACCTGGACAAGGCCATCGGGTACTTTGAGCAGGCAACCCATCAGGATTCTCACTATGCTCTGGCCTATGCGGGGCTTGCCGATTGTTATGCCATAACCGGCTCTACCATCTTTGGGACCATGCCCGTCGGAGAAGCTGCTCCCAAGGCTCGCGAAGCGGCCCAGCGCGCGCTCGAGATTGATCCTACCTCGGTCGAGGCCGCCACCTCCCTGGCTACCATAAAGTTCAACTACGACTGGGACTGGCCCGGGGCCGAGGAAGAATTTCAACATGCCATTCAACTCAACCCTAACTATGCGACCGCCTACCAGCGTTACTCTCTTTACCTGATGGCCATGGGCCGCATTCAGGACAGCTTCGACCAGATTAACAAGGCGCGGGCAGTCGATCCACTCTCGATCAGTATCAACTTCAGTTTGGGATGGCGTTTGTACATGGCCCGGCAATATAACCGGGCGATCGAGCAGCTTCATAACACGCTCGAGATGGATCCATCGTACGAACTGCCGCATCTGGTGGTTGGGCAAGTTTACGAGCAAACCGGGCAGTTTGCCCTCGCGATCCCGGAATTGCGTAAAGCGGTGGATCTTTCACACCAATCGCCTCTCATGGTCTCCGCTCTGGCGCACGCCTATGCCCGCTCCGGGAATAAAGCGGAAGCGGAAGAGTTGCTGTCGGACATGACTGCCCAGTCGAAGAAGCAGTACGTTTCACCTTATTACTTTGCCATCGTGTACGTGGGGCTGGGCGAGAACGAAAAGGCGATGGACTGGCTGGATAAGGCAGTCGTGGACCGCTCCAACGGCTTGGTATTCATGAAGGTGGAGCCGGAACTCGACAATCTTCGCTCCAACCCGCGTTTCATTGCTTTGCAGCAGAAACTCAAACTCCCCGGCTAATTCCGCTCCGTCATTGCAGCAACCATCGCCGAACTAGAACTGCCTTCCTGGCAAGTGCTCGTCCAGCCCAAAACGGATCGCAGTGGTTCCCTTCCAGTTTCACAGTCGACGGTTTTATTGAGCTAGTCCCGTATAGATTTCCACCAGAGTCGAGGACTGACCACCCTGGGCGGCTCGGGGAATCAAGGTACGGTCTTCGAGGTGGTCCCTTAAGGCGCAAATGACTGTTGCAAAATCGCGATAGCACTCATTGACCCGGATCGGCCCAATTCTCAATTAGTGAAATGGCCTGATGGCGTCAGTTGAGAGTTCCTGAAGTTCCCCGGATCGTGTACTCGATACTTCCGAAATTTGGCCCATCTAGCTCCAACTCGACCGTATTCGATGCATTCAGTTCGACACCGGTGTTCACAATCGCCGTTGCCGGCCACGCAATCTCCGCTACTTTCTTCCCATTGAGCTTGATCTGTGCGGTCCGTACTGGCTGAAAACCTCCCGATGGGGTTCTGACCTCAAGCGTAAATGGTGCTTTCAGAGTCCCTTCCTGCTGAAATTCCAATCGCCTCGGCCAAGTGGCGTGCATGTGCGTAGTCGCATGAAAGACCACTGTTCCAATATCTGATTCAAAGTTGGCCACTCTATGAGCGGGTGTCAATTCATGACGCGAGAGTTCGTCCGTCCACCGTCCGTTTTGCGTCAGGGCCGCAAGCAGGTCCTTCAGTGAGGCCCTTTTCCCCACAGCGTTCGCCAGCGCCGTTGCCAGCCACAAAAGACGAAGAACTTCGTCGCTATGTTTCACTGAATAGAAAAACCCGTCAGACTCGTCGTCCGTGGTGGCCTTTTCAAGGATTGCATCGGGAATAAGACCTTCAACACCGTAACGATGCTTCGGGAAAGTCCGCTTGAGTACTGCGTCGAAGTTCCCGCTGAAATGATCGGACAGTTCTCTTTGGTAGTGTAGGTACAAGCCACAAAACAACTCGATCAAATCAGTCTCTTGCTTGCCGTTTTCGGCACATGCCAGCGATGCCCTACGCACGGCTTCCTCAAGATCGGGGGCTAGCGGGTGATCGAACATGATCCGGTGCTGTGCGAGTCGGCGCTGATGATCGGTGAGGGGCACCACCATGGGGATTTCCTTTCGAGGCCATTCGGCCATTTGAATCATGAATGTTTTCCCTGGGATAGGCAACTTCGCTGCCTTGGGGCTCGGCTCAGCCTGTTGTAACATCGCCATAGCACTCATTCTCCAATTTCGCAGAGTGAGCATTTTGAAACAGTCTCGCTGACTCCATGCCTCCTAAGCTTGGTCGCAGGAGATATAACCATGCCCTTGCCCGAAGAAGTTCACCGCCAACTCGCGGCTCGCGCCGTTACCGATCCCGATGTCGCAAGCCTGCCGGCAACATTCACAAAATCCAATGAGACTGTAAGCGAGCCTCCGCTAGATCAGGCGGGGATGCCGAAACGCCTGCGCGCTGAGGGGAGCTAGGAAGACTGGTCATTTGCGTCCAGTGGGCAGTCAACTGTTAAAATTCGCCATTTCACTCATTGACCCAGATAGGCGTGACGCTTCGTCCGCTGCAAGCAAGCGGCGGTTTCGATGCGGCTGTGTACGGAGATATCCCGTGCTGAGTTCGCATTTCTCGCCCGGCCCCGCACCACAAGTCCTGACATAGCCTCAAATGACAGTTGACTACAGGCCGGTAAGCGTATAACATCGCCGCCGTCCTATTCACTCCCCGGAATAGGAATCGTACCCGTGGAACCGTCTCATGTTTCCAGGTTCTGATTCCCAGGTTTTCGTTTTGAGTTTTGGTTTCGAGCCTTAGGGCGGAAATTCCCCGGAGGGAATACGCCCTGACTGCAAATCTTGTCACCCTGACTAGAGCAAAGAGAGAGTCTCCTATGAAAAGACATCTCACGCCAGCCGCTGCTTTGATGACGGTTTTGGTATTGGTCCTGTTCGCGCCGGCAGCTGCGTTCTCCCAGCTGTCAGAAGGATTTGAGAACGGCATACCTAACACATGGACGTTCAGTGGACAAACCGCCCTGGATGGTACCGCTCAGGCATCTTCTGGCGTCACCCCCACCCAGGGAAGCTACTTCGGATGGATTTCCACTGGGTGCACCACCGCCGCAGGGACGTCGTGTCCGGCTGTCGCGACACAAAGTACGCCTTCCTATAGTCAGCTTGGTCTTGGCCCCGGCACAGGTCTGGGGACGCCCACTACTGAGACCGTGTTGACGTCGCCAAATTTCACGCTGGCGTCCCCTGGCGGCGCGATCTCTTTCGATGTAAATTTCATCACGACGGACGGAACTACCGCTTTTGCCGATTTCGCCTTGGTGCAGCTTGTGCCTTCGGCGGGTAATCCGATCGATCTCTTTGTAGCAAACACGACTACCGCGAATGCCGCAGCGGTGCCGCCGGTTGACCTCAACCCGGGAGTCGCGGCCATAAGTCCAGCGACGGCATCCTTCGCCGGGACAACCGTGACTCTGGCAATTGACGAAATTACTGCAGACAATACGGTGTATGGGAACGTAGCCAAATTCGGCGGCGGTAATGGCGGACCGACGGGGTGGATGCACGTCAGTTATGCCGCCCCCGCCGGCACTTACACGCTGCAATTCACCGTCTCGCACGCTGGTGACACTGCATACCCTTCAGCACTCGCGATCGACAATGTGGCCGTCGCGCAGTCGCAGAGCGGGCAATCGATAAACCCGAACAACGCGGCGAACCTCAGCCAGCAGTTCGTGTTCAACAACACTACCGGCGAACACGTGGAATTTGATTTCGACTACACTACCGCCTTCAACACAAACAACGACCTCATGGTCGTGAATAATACGGTCCCGACCATCGCCGACCAGGGCATCACCCACGCAACATACAAGCAGTTGGTGATGGGGACATCGCTAGCCATGACCGACTGCTTCACAGCGAACGGCCAGGGAACGGATGCCAATGGCGATCCCTTCTGTGCCCAGATGACGATTACGTGTACGAACGCCAACTCGAATACTCCCGCTGGGGATAACTGCCCACAGTCCACGCAGCGAAATCTGTACTTGGCGCAGCAATTGGACACTCCTGGAAACGGAATGAGTATTCCCAGTAGTAGCGCCCCTACGCTGGCTGAGGGCAGCGACACCTGGTCGCCTAATAACTGCACCTTCACTCCGGGCTCACCAGAGGGCGGCAAGCTGTGTCCGCAGAGCACATTAACGCAGTTTGAATTGCTGACCACAGATAACGGGCCGAAGCCAGGCGGAACCGGCACGACAACGAACTCCACTTTCATCGCGGGTTGCTGCCAAGTGGAGTGGAACACAGTGCCGAGTATCCCCGCATGGTCGAACAGCACGACCGTTCCCGTGTCATTCACAGCCTATCCACCCACCCCCGCCACCCCCAGCAATAATTGGGTGGCAGCTCCGAACCAGGCCATCACATGGGGCGAGGAGAACCTGGGCGCAACGCCTGATACTACGTTCCCCGTGCCTGGCGATCAGACAGCTACGAATCCGACTGCCTGTCCGAGTACTTGGCCCACGCCTAGCACCGTACCACCGACTTTCACAGCCAGCGGCAGCGTGACGGCTCCCGGGCCGGGGGTATTCGAGGTACATTTCTTCTCGGACGCCTGCGACAATCAGGAAGAGTTGGCATTTCCCGGTACTATAAGCACCGGCAGTCCAAATAACGTGGCGTCATTCAAGACGGCGAGCTTCGGGGTAGACCAAACTGCGCCGACGATCAGCGCGCCGGTGCTGAGCGGTGGTTTGGGCAACAACACTTTTGGCCTAGGCACGAACCCGACGGCATCGTTCACCTGCACCGATCCGTTGGTGAACGGCGCGGCATCCGGGATTGCGGGCTGCGGAAATAAAGTCACTCCCTCGCCCGGCAATGCCTTTACTCAAACGACCACGCCCAGAGTGGCGCCGGCGCCGTCCGGCCCCCTCACCCAGACAGTGACCGGCTTCGCGGTACCTACTTCCACTTCGGGGCCGCAGACGCTGACGGTGTATGCGACGGATGAAGCCGGCAACCAATCCAGTGCGAGTGCCCCGTATTGCGTGGGTTACAAAATCGTCTCGACGGATAACGCGGGCAACATAGGGTTCACGGCCCCGGTGCTGAACCCAGGTCCGAACCCGGCGGTGCCTAACATCAATTCCGCAAGCGTGCACCAGGCGATCCCGCTGCAGGTCACGGTTACGGATTGCAACGGCAATCCCGTAACGAACCTGGCGCTCGCTCCGACGGGCACGGTAGTGCTCAGCGCTGCGAACGCCAACATCTGCAAGGTGGACACCCCCGACAACTCTGTTAGCACGGCTGCAGCCGGAAACTCGGGGTGGCAGAACCTGGGTGGCGGAGCGTATCAGTACAACTGGAAACCGCTGCCGCCAAAGGGAGCATGCCTGTCATTCTCCCTGAACTTGGGAGATGGCATCCCATACACCGCCTATTTCACATTCAAGTAGTCACAACGAAAGTCGGCGGAGGCAAAAGCCTCCGCCATTTTTTGTCCTGAGGCAGGCGTGGAGAGTGTTGGGGCGATCGTTTTAGTTTGCCGTGACTCCGGCCCAGTGAACGGATTCGTCGCAGATGGATTTGAGGTCGGAGCGCCCGGTAAGTTTTTCCGCCCCAGGCTCCTTGCGCATGTCGTCGATCAAGCTAAGCGCCTGCCGATAGTGGCCGCGAGCTTCCTCGCTATTTCCACTCAAACGGAGCGCGCTGGCCAGGAGATAGTGAATATACGCGGTTTGATAGCGCGCGCCGAGTTTCTCGCTCTTGCTCAAGTCCGCGCGCAATTCCTGCTGGGCGTGGGAGTAGTCCTTGCTTTGGATCATGGCCTCGGCCATGTCGGCGGAGCTTTCGAGGGACAGGTACTTCAGGTTGCGGCTGTCGGCCTGTTGCGTCAAGTTGCGAAACTCACGGACGAGTGAGGGGGTCTTTCCTTCGCCTATTGCCGCTTCGGCGACACGCAATTTGGAAATCAGGACCTCCCCGGGATCCGTCGCACGTGATGCGGCACGGAAAGCTTGGTCATAGAAAGTCTTGGCCAGTTTGCGGCCGCCGCGATAAAGCTCAACATCGCCTTGGGTGATGAGCAGTTCGACCTGCAGGTTCGCGTTCTGCAGGTTGCGAGCTATGGTTTGAGCTTCCTGTAAAAGGACCTCCGATTCTGACCCGCGTCCCGCCTTGGCCAGCACGTCGGCGAGATCGTTGAGAATCTCGCCCATTTCACTGCCGCGGTCGCCCACAGCTCGATAGCCATTGACGGCGTCTTGCATGGCATTGACGGCAGCCCCGTAGCGTCCTTGATATTGGAACACCAATCCGATGTCGTGCGATTCATCGGCTGCGCCTCGGGCATCGCCCGCCTTACGCCAAAGATCCAAGGCTCGCATGGAGGTAGTCAACGCCTGATCGTACTGGCCGGTACTGCTGTAGACTTGGCCGAGACTTGCCAGCGTCTCAGCGATCGCTGCTGGCTTGTTGAGCTTTTCGCGTAATTGCAGCGCCTGCTGAAGGTAAGTCAACGCGTTATCGGTGTCACCCTTGCCCTGATAGACGCCTCCGATATTATTCAGACACAATGCCTCGTAATTTTGGTCGCCCGTGTCGCGCTGTATCTGCAGCGACTCCTTATACTCCTGCAACGCCTTGTCATAATCGCCCTTGGACTGATAAACCACGCCCTTGTCATTCAGCGTGTCGCCGACTTCCTTCTTCATGCCGATGTCGCGCTGCAAGCCAAGGGCTTGATTGTAGCTGGCGAGGGCGGAATCAGGCTTTCCTTGTGAACTCTCGACCACAGCCATCTCCACAAGATTGCCCGCCAAATTGCGCTTGAGGCCGAGTCGGCGGTTGATGATCATCGCTTCCTGGTAGCTGCGCATCGCGTCATCGGGCTTGTTCATCAACCGGTACGAGATTCCCGTCGATTGCAGGATCAGCGCCTTCAATTCCTGGGCATCCATCTGGACCGCCAGCGACAAACCCTTATTCAACGGCTCGAGCGCAGCTTGCGGGTCGCCACTCACGATTTCGACCACGCCCATCTGCCACAGGGCCTTGACGTTCTTCGGATCCGATTGCAAGAGTTTCGACAACTGGTCACGAGCCTTGTCGTAAGCTCCGGTCTCGGTATAAAGGCTGCCCAGGGCCGACTCCACATCGGAGTTGTCCGGCATGCTCTTCGCCAGGTTCTCGTAGGCTTCGATCGCCTTCTTGTTATCTTTCATTACCCGCGCATGGGTAGCCTGGATGAGGTAGTTTTCGGCCATCGGCAACTGTTGGCTAAGTTCGACTGCCTTGCGGGAAGCCTGCTCAGCATCACCGTCGTACCCGAGCGCGGAGTCCGCATCGGCTAAGCGTGAATATGCGAGCGCAAATTCTGCGTCTTCCTCGGTGGCAGACTGCAAAGCTTTAACTGCGTCAAGATTCTTGCCATCCCGCAGCAACTGAATTCCCTTGTTGTAATCGCGTAGCGCAGGCGCCGAATAGGAACTAGGCTGGAAGGAACTAGCTTTGAGCTCGTTAATTACGTCCGGCGAGAAAGCCAGATTGTTGCGGATCGATGCCGCCAGGCGGTCCACGGCGCCGGGAATGTCCTTTTCATCGACGGCCTCAATTTTGATGGGGACGCGACGATCATGTTTGAGGTCTTGCAACATAGCGTCGATGCGTATCTGGCCGCCAAATCTCGCATACTGTCCCCAGACCAACGTATCGGCGTTACTGAACTCGGCCAGTCGGCGCAGGGTTGCCGGCTCGATGGAAGAGTTGGGTATGATCCGAAGATCGGAAAGCACTTGATGCAACCGATCCTGGGAAACAGTTCGCAAGCTTGCGGACTGGCCCACATCGGTGCTCAACATATCGGCAAGACTGGATCCCAGCCAATCCACGCTGGGATCCCCGGAAGCATTGCGGAAGGGCAAGATCGCCAACGACAGCGCAGGTCCAGACGCACCTTTTTTTGCCGATGGCGAAAAGAGCTTGCCGCGAAACAGATAGCCGGCAATCGCCAGGAAGAGCACAGCGGCGATGCCGATCAGCAGTGGCCAATGAATCGTACGCGCCCAAGGCTCGACCGCAGGTTGAAAACGCAAGTTTGCAGCCGCACGATTACCTCGCCAGTCATCAAGATCTCGCAGCACCTCGGACGCGGTCTGGTAGCGCAGGGCGGGATCACGCTCCAGACATTTACTAACGATGTTGCTCACTGGCCGCGGAATCGTTCCGTCATGATCGGAGACCGGCACGGCTCGTTCCTGATTGCGCTTGATCAAGCTGGCCAGCGCGCTTTCCGCCTTGAACGGCATTTTGCCAGTCAGCAATTCATAAAGGATCAGACCCACCGCGAAGAGATCGGAACGCTGGTCCAAACTGCCCCCCAATGCCTGCTCGGGAGACATATATTCCATGGTTCCAACCAAAGCTCCGGTTCGGGTCATACCGTCGCCTTCGACGGTGCGCGCCATACCAAAGTCCATTACCAATATGCGCCCGGTCTTGTCCCGCATGATGTTCTGCGGTTTTAGGTCCCGGTGAATCACGCCCACGCTGTGCGCGGCATCGAGTGCACGACACACCTGTTGCACGATCTCCACGGCCTCATCGGGGGAAAACTTCTTCGCCTTTACGATGAGGTCGCGCAGATCTTCGCCCTCGACAAACTCCATGGTGATGAACTTCACACCATCCGAATCGCCCAGATCATAGATACGAATAACATTCTTGTGGGTCACCTGTTGGGACAGCAGGAGTTCCTGCTTGAAGCGGGCGACGATCGACGGATTGGCAGCCAGTTCTGGGCGGATGAGTTTCAGGGCCACGAAACGGTCGAGTTCCCGGTCTAGGGCCTTGTACACGGCCCCCATTCCGCCCTCACCCAGCAACTGCAAGATCTCGTAGCGGTCGTCGAGCACATCGCCGGCTTGCAAAACGGAGGCACCGACCTGGATACGCGCGACGGCGCGGCCAGAAGAACGGGGAATCGGGGTTGCGTCGACTTGCGTGGCATCGGCATCCACGAGGGTGGCCTCGGGATCGACGAACGTAGACTCGGGATCGGAAGATGCTTGAGGAAACTCGATTACTGTAGACTTGGGGTCAACCGGGACGTTGGAGCCAGAACTATCATCCTTTGCGGGAACGCTTACTCCGGGCTGGTTTGTCGAGTTCGATAGATCTTGAGGATCAAACCGCAGATTCCGGATCGGCACGAGTCGCCTCCCTGGAGGCCAGAATCAAACGCCCCAAAACGCGCGCAAAGAAACCGAACCAAAGTATATACCGCCGGCAGCACCGGTGTCCCCACACGCGGTGGTTGGTAGTGCCTCAGCTTGAAACACCTGGCTCTCGGGAATTCGCTTTTCGAAGGACGTTGGGCGCGGCGGTCCGGTTATCCTGGCCTTGGTAGCGAGCGCCATGCTGACGGACACTTTCCAGGCCATTACAGCGCAGGCGAAACAAGGCAAGTTGCGCCCGGCGCAGACTCGCTTTGACAGGAACGGTCTAGAGAGACTTCGGGACGAGAAGCGTTCGCGCGATTTCTATCGTCTTGAATCACCGAGAACCGCCCAGCACGAGTTTCGTGACCCTCATCGCCATGCGTCAAACTATGCCTACGTGCGGTTGGAGTGTGCTCCCGCAGATGATCTCAGCTTCGAAGCGCGAGTTTCGTGGCCGCCAACGTCACTTGGCGAAGGGCCGGTGTTTGAACGCGCTATAGCGGAGATTGTCGCTGACGAACTGCTTTCCGGTGTTGACCAACACAGCGGATGCGAGATCACACTTGTCGAGGTTTCTCGACGCAGGACGGATACAGTTCGTATGCCAAGAATTGGATCCTTCCACGTTGGGGTCGTGTACCTCTCCGGACGGTAAAGACCGTCGAGGTCGAGCGTTGGTCGCGAGATGCGACTGGTTCAAACGGCACAAAGGCCAAGTGCGTCCTGTCTGCTCTGTTCTCACACGCCGTTCGATGGGAGTTCACTTCCAATAATCCGATCTCTTCGGGGATCGCAGTCGGTTCGGGTGGGAAGCGCGGTCCCAGCACCGGCGTTCGGGTGAGCGCAAAGCGGCAAAAAGCGCCAATCGTTTTATCGCCGGAGCAAGTTAAACTCGGGCTTACACAGCTTGAATTCCGGGATCAACTGTTGGTTGTTTTGGATGGCGCACTGGGAACACGCCGGGGCGAACTGGCGGCTTTGCGGTGGCAGGACTGCGACTTTGAAAACGACATTTTTCAGATTCAGCATTCCTACTACTGCCAGGAAGAACGCCGAAGCGGTTGCACCCTAATTGCACCCAGATTCCAAAAGTGCCATTCTGTAAGTAACTGAAAAGAATGGCGGGGACGACGGGACTCGAACCCGCGGCCTCTGCCGTGACAGGGCAGCGTTCTAACCAACTGAACTACGTCCCCACTTGCCAAATCTAATGAGACGAAGAATGGCGCTGTTTCCAGCTCGAACCGCCTGAATTCTTGAGAGTTCGTGCTTTTTATTTTAACACAGCTGGTTTCGCACTGAGCTCTCCGCGAGAATTTTGCCGACAAGGCTGGGCAATCGAATCAGTAACCGACAACTCTGTCATGGGCTCTTCACCTCCCTTAGCGATATAGAGGAGAAACGGAAGGATGGCGAAAATCATGCCGCGCGCAAGACTAGAGCCGTTGTCAACTAATACTCGCAACTGTTACTCCGGAGGGTGCCAGAAGAGGGCCACCAGAGCAAAAACCAGAGCAGCAAATGCTCCAACCGCCAGAGAAAGAACGACTCCTTGACGGGTGGTGAACGATGACTGTTTATTTTTCTTTTTTCCCGCCTTCATCACACATCGACTGTTGCGTTCAGATTCCGCTGGTTTGGTACTGCAACACCGCCAGGGAGAGCCGGTAGTCGTAACCTGCCTCCGCGTTGCCGATCTGGGCTTGGGTTTGTTGCAGCTGTGCCTGGCTGAGTTCCACGATCGAGCCCAGGCCAAGGTTGTAGCGCGACTGTGCCAGGTTCAGGGCAAGGTTGGCCTGATCCAAAAGTTGTTGCGTTACGGCGAGCCGGTCGTAAGCCGTGTTGGCATTCAACCAGCTCGTGCGAACGTCGCGCGAGATGCGGTCGCGAAGATCGCGCAGGCGCTCTTGCGCGGCTTGTGCTCGAAACGATGCTTCGCGGGCTCTCGCTGTGTATTGGAAGCCGTTGAAGATCGGGATATCGATGTTCACGCCTACGGCTCCATACCAACTGGAGACGATGGGGTTGCGCACGGGCGTGTCTCCCACGGCTCCGAGCGCGCGAATGTCGGGAAGGAGCAAGTCCCGCTCGGCAGTTTGGAATTTCTTCGCAGACTCACCCTGGAATTGAAGCGAGAGGATTTCCGGCCTCATCGCCAAGGCCGTGGAAATCAGTTCCTCCACATTGCTTTGCGGAGGGGTGACCGCGGTTGTGTCGTCGGCGAGCTGAAAATTCTGGAGGTTCGAAAATCCAAGAACGGCCGAAAGCGACGCGAAGGCGGCGTTCTCGTTGTTTCTTGCGTCGAGAAGCAGCAACTTGGCCTGCGCGAGATTCACATTCGCAAAGCTGAAGTCTAGTTCTGACTTCAGCTTGTTCCGGAATAGAGCGCCCGCCTGGTCGGCAACCGTCTGGCGATCAGTCACCGTCTGCCGGGCCACGGTCAGGACGGCTTGCGCCTGCAAAGCGCCGTAGAAAGCCTGATCCACGGCCAGCAGGATTTGCTCTTTCGTGGCCACTGCATTTTGATTTTCGGCTTTCGCCGCCAGATTGGCGCTGGAGATCAGGTTGGTGGTGCGTCCGAAATCCGTGAGGAGTTGGCTCACGGTTGCGCCGGCGGCCGCGCGCTGATAAATGGCGGGATTGTTGAGCCCGCCAGCCGTGATCCGCGTTCCGGGATCTGCGTCGACCGCGGTGAGATCGACGGTCGCGGTGGGCCAAAGGCGCGATCGGACTTCCCGCGTCACCTGCTGCGACGCCAGGGCCGTCAGTCGAGCGACGGAGATTTGGGGATTGTTCTTCAAGGCCAATGCCTGGGCATCTTTCAGGGTCAATACGTTTGGCGTCCCTGGATTGTCTTGCGCCGATGAGTTTTGTGGCTCAGTCAACGATCCACTCAAAGTAAGTGGTGCAGCAGCCCGTTGCGGTATGGGAGCCGAGGGCAAGCTTGAGGATGTTGCCGAACTGAGCCCGCCTTGCGCGAGACTGCACACCGGCATGACCAGAGCCAGACAGATTGGTAACGAGGTTTTCATTTTGCCGCGACCTCCTCAACCGCGCCCGTGTTTCCGCGCTTGCCGTAGACCAGCAAATAAGCCGCGGGCACGATAAAGATGGTCAAAAGGACCGACGAAGTAAGGCCGCCGATGATAGCGCGTGCCATGGGCGTATATTGCTCGGCCCCGGTGCCTAACTTCAGCGCCATCGGAATCATGCCGATGATGGTGGCCAGCGAAGTCATCAGAATCGGGCGCAGGCGCACCCGGCACGCTGTAATGACTGCGTCCGCCGGTGACAATCCCTGGCGCTCCAGGTTGTGGGCGAAGTCAACGATCAGGATGCTGTTTGAATCCGCGATGCCCACCAGCATCAGCACTCCCATCAGCGACATTACGTTCAACGTGGTGTGAGTGAGCGGCAGGATGATCAGCACTCCGACGAAGCCCATGGGTATGGCAAGCATGATCAGAAAAGGATCGATGAAAGATTTGAACTGTGCGGTCAGAATCAGGAAGAGCAGGACAAACGAAATCAGGAACCCCAACGCAAAACTCTTGAAGGAGGCGTCCATGCCTTGCACCATGCCTCGCAGATTCACCCGGACGTTGCCGGGAAGATTTGTTTTGGCAAGAATGTCGCGCACGGCGCCAGTGACTTTTCCAAGATCTTCCGCGTTCGGCGTCACGTAGATGTCGACTGCGCGCTGAATCTGGTAGTGGTCTACTTCGGTCGGCGTCAGGATTTGTTTCACGTTCACCACATTCTTCAGCACGGTGGTGGGCCTGCCTTGTCCGAGACACGCCCACGAAGAGTGCCCCGTACCGGGCTGCGCGGGGCCGGAGGGGCCGCAGGCCATTCCTGTTCCGTTGCCCGGATCGCGCAGGGGAAGTTGTCCCAGGTCGGCCATGTTGTGAATGGAACCGTCACCATGCTCGAAAAGCTGCACCGTCAGGTAGTAGGCGTTGCCGCTCTTGCGATCGACCCAATAATTGGGGGCGATCATGTAGTTGGAGTTGAGCGCGGTGATTACGTTATCCACCACATCTTTTTGTGTCAGCCCCAGCTCGCCGGCGTGAACGCGGTCAACATCCAGGCGCAGAGCGGGATAGTTCATGTCCTGCGGAATGTAGATTTGTCCTACGCTGTGCACTTCACGAAAACGCGCGGCCAGACCTTGCGCGATACCGTAAATCTGGTTCAGATCGGGGCTGCTCACCTGCACGTCAATCGGCGCCGGCATCCCCATGTTGAGAATGGCATCCACCATCGAGCCGCTGGCAAGGAACGTGCGGATCTCGGGGAACTGGCTTGCCATCGCCTTCTGCACGCGGTCCATATACTCGAAGCTGCTGAGATGATGCGGTTCGTTGAGCGCCACCTGCACGGTCGCGGTATAGGGACCGGAGTTGGTGGTATAGAGCGCGGAAAAATCCGGGACTACACCAATGTTGGAAACGACCAGCTTCAGGTCTTTCGGGTCCACCGTATGCCTGATCAAGTCTTCGACCTTGGCGACGTATTGATCCGTCATCTCGATACGAGTGCCAGTGGGAACCTTGAGATTGATCGTGAACTGTCCGGCATCCGTCTTGGGAAAAAACGCCAACCCGAGAAGCGGATAAATTGCCAGGCTCGACACGAACACGCCACTTAGCACCGCCACAGTCAGCCCCGGACGCCGCAGCGCCCGCCTTACCCAATGCTCATAATAATCGAGAAGCTTGTTAAACAGGCGGTTGAAGCGGGCATTGAACCGGTCCATCCAGGACTGACTCGCGGGCAACGTGGGTTCGACCTCATATTCATTTTGCTCTTGCTCCGGAACGTGCTGGACGGCCTTCAGGAAGCGCGAGCAGAAAAGCGGAATCACCGTCATCGCCACCACAAACGAAGCCAGCAGTGACAGACAAAAAGCCAGCGCCAGCGCGGAAAACAGAAACTTGGCCACGCCATAGAGGAAGACGACGGGGAAGAAATCGACAACATCCACCAGCGTGGCGGCCAACACGGCGAGGCTTACCTCCGATCCGCCAACCTCGGCGGCAACCATGGGGGCGGCTCCCATTTCCAGATGGCGATAGATGTTCTCCAGCGAAATCACCGAATTGTCGATCACGCGCGAGAACGCCAGCGCCATCCCGCCGAGGATCATTGTGTTGACCGTCCCGCCCATCAGGGCCAGGATGACAAACGCCGCCAGCGCTGACAGAGGAATGGAGAGCAGCACCGCCGATGTGGCGCGGAAGCTGCCTAGGAAGATGAAGATCATCAGGCTGGTAAGAATCAATCCCAGAAAGCCCTCGTGCAGTACGGTGTTGATGGCTTCCTTCACGTACACAGATTGATCGAAGACAATGCTGGTCTTCATCTGCTGCGGAATGTCGTACAGTCGCTTGATAAGCTGGCGGACGCCATCCACCACCGCGATGGTGTTGGTGTCGCCGCCCTGCTTCATGATGGGGATGTAGACGGATCTTTGCCCGTCGATTCGCACCACGTTGGATTGAATGCCGTGAGCGTCCTCGGCCTTCCCTACGTCGTTAACCGTGACCCAGGAGTTTCCTTTGACCTTGAGAGGCAGCTTGCCCAGTTGATCCATGTTGTCAACCAGGCTGTTGGAATAGACGAAATAATCGAACGGCCCCATCTTCACGTCGCCGGCCGGCAGAATCAGGTTGGAGTTGTTGACCGCGCCGACTACGTCCATCAAACTCAACTGGCGGGACGAGAGTTTGTAGGGATCAACGTAGACCATGATCTGGCGGGACGTTCCGCCGAACACGCCGGGAATCTCGGCGCCGGGCACCCCCGCGATCTGGTTGCGAATTTGAAACTGAGCGAAATCGTGAAGCTGAGTTTCGTTGAGTCCCTCGCCCTTCACCGTAACCAGCGCCACGGGCAGGCTGGAAGCGTCGAACTTCAGAACCACGGGAGGAAGCGTTCCCGGCGGCAAGCGCTTTAGATCCGCGAGAGCTAAATTCGAGATCTCTGTTACGTCGGCATCGGGACTGGTCCCGGGCTGAAAGTACACGCGGATAATGCTGACGCCCAGCATGGAGCGCGATTCCATGTGGTCCACGCCGGAGGCCAGCGTGAAGAAGCGCTCCAGCGGATCGGTAATATCAGTTTCAATATCCTCCGGCGGCATGCCTGAGTAAAAGGTGGCCACGACGACTTCGGGCAGGTTGATCGGCGGGAACAAGTCGACCGGCATCCGCACCAGACTGGTCGCACCAATCACCAGCAGGACCAGGCAGATCACCACGATGAAGTACGGATTACGAATTGAGAACCCTGGCATAAATTTTTTTCTGCCGCGCCGTTACTGCGCGTTTTCCTCGTGGTACTGCATTACGGCCACGGCCTGGGGATGAACTTTCTGGCCAGCCTTCAGCCCGCTACGATCACTCACCACCACCTGCTCTCCCTCGCTTAGTCCGGAAATAATTTCGGCGTCGCTGGCCGTCTGCAATCCAAGCTGCACGGCCCGATCCTCCAGTTCGTCATTCCGGTTCACGACAAACACCGTTATCTTGTTGCCCTCGTGGTTTACAGCTTGGAGGGGCACGGTGGGAACATCGTCTTTTCGATCGAGCTGCAACTCGGCGTCGGCATACAGGCCCGGCAGCAAGACGTGCTGCGGATTCAGAACGTCCACCTCCGTGTGCATGGTGCGCGTGTCTTCCCTTACATCCACGGAGAAGCGCGCTACCTTTCCGGGGAACGTCCGGTTCAGCGATGAGACACGAACGTCCACATGATCGCCAACGTGGATGTATCGCACATACGATTCCGGGACCGGAATTACGAGCCGGAAAAGATCGTCCTGCGAGAGCCGCACGATCGGCATCGCTTGCGTGCTGGAACCCGTTCCTGCCTGCACCAGGGTTCCGAGGTTCGCGTAGCGTTCGGTCACTACTCCGGCGAACGGAGCTGTGATTCTCGAATAGTCGAACAGGCTCTGATCATGACCCAGCTTCGCCTTGGCAACCGACAGCTGACTCTGAGCGGCCTCGAGAGCGGCATGGCCCGCGTCTACCTGAGACGACGCCGCCAGATCCTTTCCCTGCGCGTCGTCCACTTCCTGTTGCGCGACAATGCCAGGCTGGCTCTCAAAGACTCCGTTGAGCCGCGTGTATTGCAGGTGAAGCGCCTTGTACTGCGCCTCGTAGCGGTACAACTCATGCTGCGCCCGGCTCACTTGGTTGATCGCATTCCTGATTTCCGCCTGATCTTCCTGAAGCTGTGCTTCCAGTTCCGGAATCTCCAGGATCGCCATCACCTGGCCAGCTTTGACGTGCGTTCCGTAGTCGACGTTCAACTTCTTCACGTAGCCCGACTCTTTCGCGTAAACGTCGATTTCCTGGAAGGGCACGAGTTCAGAGGACAAAGTGATTTCGCGGCCGAGCGATTTCTTCACCACCTTCGTTGTCCCGACTGTGATCGCCGCCTGCACGGGTGCATTTCCACTTCCCGTGCAGGACGAAAAGGCGATCGCTGTCGCGGCCACAATCGCGGCGAGTGCGCAGGAGCCCAGTCTCCTAAATCTTCGGGCGCGTATCTGAGCGGATATGCTGAAAACTCGGGTCATCGTTTTTGTTTTTCCTTGATCGACATCTCCCTGCCGCTTCTCACTTCGGCGTCTTCATCACCTCGCACAGCTTCGTCACCGAAAAATCGGGGGATTGGCAAAAATCGATTACTTCTTTCTCCGCCCGCTGCAGTTTCCCCGCAATACCGGGAACTTTGGCAGCCACGTCAGCGGGGACGGTCAGCACACCATGGCGGTCGCCGTGCAACAAATCTCCGGGACGAACTTCCATTCCGCCCAAGCGGATCACGGCTCCAACCTCAAAGATGTGAGCATATGCGTGGGAGACAGCTACGCTTCCCGCGAACAACTGAAGGCCCATCGTGCGCACGGCGGGCAATTCACGCACAGCGCCGTTGGTCACATAGCCGACGCAGCCTAAAGACTTCAAGATGGCCGCATGCATGTCCCCAACAAAAGCCCCGCGTCCGGGCGGGTCGTCCATGTCCTCCAATACCAGGATGCGGGGTGGGGGAACTTCGAGAATGCTGTTCCAGCAATCCGCCTGGTCACGGTAGGTGCCGCCAACAATCGGAGGTTCGCCGCTGCGCAGGCGGGCCGTGGCCGCGTAACCCACCATGGGGGCGCGTCGGGAAACATGCATCGAACGCTGGCATCGGCAAATCCTGCGTTACGCAGCCTCACGTGAAACGATTCGATCGCGTTGGCGACCATGCACGTGTCGAACTGGCGAAGAGCGTTCAACCCTTCTTCGGTCAACAAAGGTGCACGCATGCAGATTTCCTTCCGGAACCTGCTCAACCACGCAAGTTCACCCACACGAATTTCAGCAATCCTCAAAGAACATCGCGAATGCGATCAGCAGACGCTGTTCGCCAACAAGTCACGCTAACTGCAAGATTATTTATGAGAAAAGTTCAGAGGATGGAGGAGGCCGGTTGTAGAGATTTTCTTCAAAAAAGAGGCTGGGTATCGGAGGCGCGGCCGGCGCGATCCGGGGATAGGAACTGGGAGATTGCAGGATGTCGAAGCAGACCACCGGTGGAACCCAGTTCGCTGCATTCTTGGTGAGACGCTGCCGCTTCGCGTCCGGTGACGTGTGCGTCTGCACGGTCTTCATCGTGAGCGAAGAAGTACCCAAGGGTGAGCAATAGCGTGTCGCCACGCTCACGGTCAACGAGCACACGGCAACCAGCACCACCACCGCACACCAGTGCCTGTGCGGTCGATTGTCGGAATGTCTTATCGCTGACATCTCAGAAGGAGTTTACAACTCCAGTTGTTTGTAGCATATAAAAGTCAGCTGCCGCAAGCAAGAGTACGGCCTGACTAAGGTAACGACTCGATGACACTCTGTTGGACAGGAAGGCGTGAAAGTTGGTTGCCCGCTCGACTCGCCGCGCAGTATCTGAGAACAAAGTAGAATGCCAGTGATCCTATCGGGAGGTTTTATGAAATTGGCACTCAAAACGTTAGCCGGCTTGGCCGTACTCGCCCTTTCTGCCGCAACCTGGGCAGCGGCATCTCCAGCGTCCGATGCAACCGTCTCGCGAACGTCGCGCGTGGACGGCGTGAATCTGCATTACTTGACGGCCGGTCAGGGCCCCGCGGTAATCCTACTGCATGGCTACACGCAGACCTCGCGCATGTGGAAGCCGATCATTCCGCTTCTTGCCGCGAAGTTTACTGTGATTGCGCCGGACCTCCCGGGAATCGGCGATTCGGACATCCCGGCGGATGGGTTAGACATGAAGACCGCAGCCGCGCGCATCCATGCGCTCGCCAAGTCGCTAGGTGTGGAGAAGGCGAGGGTCGTCGGTCACGACATCGGGCTGATGGTCGCCTATGCATACGCGGCACAATTCCCCTCGGAAACCGAAAAGCTGGTGGTGATGGACGCTTTTCTGCCCGGTGTAGCGGGATGGGAGGACGTATATAACAACCCCGGCATCTGGCATTTTCGCTTTAATGGTCCAACGCCGGAAGAGTTGGTGCGCGGGCGCGAGCGAACGTACTTCGAACATTTCTGGAACAATTTCGCCGCCGATCGCACGCATTCGATTCCAGAAGCCGACCGCGTGGCGTACACGGCAGCCTACGCTCGCCCCGGGCGGATGCGAGCCGGGTGGGCATATTTCGTTTCCTTCCAGCAGGCGGCCCAGGATTTTGCTCAACTGTCCCAAACCCGGCTCACCATGCCGGTTCTGGCCATCGGCGGCGCGAAAGCAAACGGAGACCTTCTGACGCAGCAGATGAAACTGGTTGCTTCCGAGGTGACGGTTATCGTTCTGAAGGATACGGGCCATTGGGTACTGGAGGAGCGGCCGAAAGAGACTACTGACGCGCTTCTGAAGTTCTTGTAGCGCGCTGTCAAGCTTACAGGCAAAAAGGAGATGCTCAAATGTCGAGGCAACTGTGGCTTGCGTTTCTGTTTCTGGCGGCCGCTTCGGCTGCGACTCCACGATCGCTTCCGCAAATGCGGGTGACGCCGGACGAAGTTCGGGCTACGACGTTCGATGGCAGTCAGGCCGGAAGCTCGGCGGTTGCGGGAGTTCGTTCGAAAGTGCTGGTTGGTGATCCCGCTAGCGCCGGCTTTTATACGATCCTACTATTCGTGCCTGCTCACACTACGATCCAGGCACACTCGCATCGGGATGATCGCATGGCCGTCGTCGTCTCCGGGGAGTGGCATTTTGGCTACGGCGACCACTTCGATGAAAAATCGCTGAAGACGCTGCCGCCGGGCAGCATTTACTCGGAACCTGCGGGCCAGACGCACTTCGCGCAAACCAGCGACGGGCCAGCAATTCTTGAAATCTCGGGGTCAGGCCCGACTGACACGCGCTACTTCGATCCCAGCAACGACCCCACGCAAAAGAAGAAATAATGTTTCTCTCTGGAGGCTTCTTTGGCCCGCTCTTCTAGAATTAAAATCTCGCCGGCTCTTAAGAAACGCGCCGCACAAATCAAGCTGCTCCTCATGGACGTGGACGGCACCATGACCGACGGCAGCGTCGTGCTGCTCTCGCAAGACGACGGCACGGCCCTCGAAATCAAGACTTTCGACGCGCACGACGGCCAGGGTCTCACCCTCGCCCACACGGCCGGCCTGCGCACGGGCTTCATTACAGGCCGCGAAAGCGCGGCACTGCTCCGCCGCGCCCAGGAAATGAAGATGGAGTTTATTTATATGAAGCAGCCGGTGAAAATGCCGGCGTATGAAGACATCCTGCGGAAAGCGGGCGTTTCCGATTCGGCTGTCGCCTATATCGGCGATGACCTTCCCGATCTTCCTCTGCTTCGGCGCGCTGGTCTGGCAGTCGCTGTAGGGGATGCCGTTCCCGAAGTAAAAGACGCTGCTCACTACACCACGAAAGCTCTGGCCGGACATGGCGCGGTTCGCGAAGCCGTCGAACTGATTCTCAAATCCAAAGGCGTGTGGGAAGCGATGATCGAGAAAGCACGCGCGTGACGACCAAGCGATCGGGAACGGTGGATTGTAACTGGTAATTCTCAATGAGAGTAACCCCGTGTTTACAATAGTTGGTAAAGGGAGTCATATTTTAACCTGAGTAGTTGCGATGGGGGGAGGACATGCGAACCAATTTTGCTCTTCTGGTAGGAGCACTTCTACTGACGTCAAGCCTTCCTAGAGTCGTGGCTCAAACTAAAGCCGATGGTGCAGAAACGGACACCTCGTTTACTCTGGTAGTCGAGCTTGATGGCGCCTACAACAAGGGCTTCACTCTATGCACGCTTATTCGTCCCTCTCAGCCTTTCAATGTGGAGTGGATGCAGGGAGGGCTGAAAAGCAGCATTTCGGGATCGCTACGCCAGCCCGAAGGGGAGGTATATCCTTTGACGCTCACCGTTAAGCAGGGCTTAACAGATAGCCAGGTTGGGACCTCTCTAACGTCGGAACACAAGCTGAAATTGGGAACTGCGGATCGCTTCGGGGGTATCTTGTCAAGCGTCCACGTCGAGAACGAACAGGTCGTGCTAAGGAAGGGCAGTTGTCCCAACAAAACGGACCAGCAGACAAAATAGCTATTGAAATATCGCCATAGCGCTCATTGACCCTGCTTGACTTGGAATGGTGGGCAGTGCAGGACTCGAACCTGCGACCTCCTGCTTGTAAGGCAGGCGCTCTAACCAGCTGAGCTAACCGCCCACGTCTCACTACATCTACCATAATAACGTACTGCAATACCTCTGTTGCGCGGCTTCTCCCTGCTAGACTGGCGCGATGCGGCGATTGATCGTCAATGCCGATGACTTTGGCTTCACCGCGGGCGTCAATCGCGCCATCGTCGAGGCTCATACTCGTGGAATCGTTACTTCTTCCACGCTGATGGCCAACGGGCGCGCGTTCGAAGAGGCGGTCGGTTTGGCAAAGACTGTTCCTCGCCTCAGCGTGGGCTGCCACGTCGTGCTGATCGATGGCGAGCCGGTGCTTGATGCTGCACACTTGCCTACCCTCGCCGTGGCGGATTCCGGCGGCGCCCGATTCCGCGACGGGCTGATCTCCTTCGCCTTCCGCGCGCTGGCTGGCAGGCTGGATCCGGGTGAAATCGAAGCTGAAGCTCGCGCGCAGATTCGCAAACTCCGAGCTGCAGGCATTGACGTCTCTCACGTGGATACGCACAAGCACACGCACCTGTTTCCGGCCGTGCTGCGGCCCCTGCTCCGCGCGGCCCGAGCCTGCGGCGTGCATGCCGTGCGCAATCCGTTCGGCCCGCGCACGCCGCTGAAGTCCAGCGAGTTGTTGACGCGTCCCAATCTCTGGACGCGCTATGCCGAGGTGCGAATCCTTCGCACTCTGGCCAGGAAGTTTCGCGACACTGCCCAACGGGAAGGCATGGCCACTCCCGATGGCACGCTGGGCATCGTGGTGACGGGTACCCTCGACGAAAAACTCTTCCGCGCCATCGCAGAAATCATTCCCGAAGGCACCTGGGAATTTGTTTGTCATCCCGGCTATAACGATGATGATCTGAAGTCCGTCAGCACTCGCCTGCGCGAGTCGCGGGAGACCGAATTGCGCGTATTGACCATGCCCGAGGCACGCGCTTTGCTCTTGAACCAGGGAATCGAACTGATTTCCTACCGCGACTTGCATTCGGCCCAGCCGGGCCTGTAGAGTTCCGGGGGCAACACAGAGTGACCGCCTTTGGCCGGAGTACTTCGGTAACCTTAAGCAGAACCTCCGGGCGGGTTATGATGCATTAGAACCGGCTAAGACGATTTTCAGCTGGGAGGCTTTAACCATGTCTGCCTCTGGGGCAGCCCCGCGAGCGACCTTGGACCTGCGCATACGTGTGTGGGGAATGGGATCCGACAACCAACCCTTCCATCAGAATGCTACCGCTCAGAATGCCAGCATCACCGGAGCCTGCATTAACGGCCTCGAGCATGAGGTGAAAGTCGGCGATGTGATCGGCGTTCAATTCGAAACCAAGAAAGCCCGCTGCAAAGTGGTTTGGGTGATGGAAGCCACAGGGTTGAAAAAAGTGCAGGTTGGGGTTCAGTTGGTGGTAGATCAGGAGTGCCCGTGGATTTCGCAGCTGCCTGTGGAGATGCGGTCCAACCTGCCGGCTCCTACAGCCGACAATCGCAGAAGGTTTCAGCGTCATAAGATCTCATTTCCTTTGGAATTCCGCGATGAGCGGGTGAACACTCCCATGCGGGTGAACGCCACGGACATCAGCGGCAATGGTTGTTATGTTGAGACGGCGATGCCGTTGGCGGTCGCCACAGTACTCAAGGTGGATTTCTGGATCGACCAGGAACACATCACTTCCTCCGCCACGGTTCGCACGCGCGATCCAGGAGTGGGCATGGGTATCGAGTTCACTGGTCTGCCCGACGACTCCAAAAAACGCTTCCAGGCGCACCTGGACAAGCTGGATCCTGGCCTTTCCAAGCCAGGTCCCAAAGAGCCGGAGTAGCTCTCCGCACGCAATCGCACCTTCCTTGCGTTAAAACTCCACGCAGTCCTGTAGAATCTGCATCCTCTACTGTTTCCGGCAATCGAATTACAGAATCCTACGAAAGCCTATAGGACCACCGGAAAGGGCGGCCTCGCGGATGAAGATTGGGATCACGTGTTATCCCACGTACGGCGGCAGCGGCGTGGTGGCCACCGAACTTGGCCTGGAACTGGCCCAGCGTGGGCACGAGATTCATTTCATCTCCTATGCACAACCGATCCGGCTGCGGGGCGAAGAGCCCAACATTCACTATCACGAAGTCGAAGTGTCGCGCTATCCGCTGTTCGACTATCCGCCATACGACCTGGCGCTGGCCACGCGCATGGCCGAAGTCGCGCAATTGTACGATCTCGACCTGCTGCACGTGCACTATGCGATCCCGCACTCGGTGAGCGCGCTGCTGGCGCGCCAGATGCTGGCCGATGGCCCGCGCGGACGCCGCCTGCCCTTCGTCACCACCCTGCATGGCACCGACATCACTCTGGTAGGGATTGACCGCTCCTACCTGCCCATCACGCGCTATTCCATCAACCAAAGCGACGGGGTCACGGCGATTTCGAACTACCTGCGCGACCGCACCATGCGCGTGCTTGACGTGAAAAAAGAAATCGAAGTCATTTATAACTCCGTGAACTGCGACGTGTACATAAGGAAGGCGAACCCCGAACTGCGCGCGGAGTATGCACCGAAGGGCGAACGGCTGCTGGTACACCTCTCCAATTTTCGGCCGGTGAAGCGTCTCTCCGATGTGATCGAGATCTTCGACCGCGTGCGTAAGCAAATCCCCTCGAGGCTCATGCTGATTGGCGACGGCCCGGACCGTTCGGTGGCCGAATGGTTGGCTGTGCAAAAAGGAATCCATGAGGATGTCCTTTTCCTGGGCAAGCAGGACCAGGTCGAGGAGAAGTTGGGAATTGCCGACATTATCCTTATGCCGAGTGAGCTGGAATCCTTCGGCCTGGCGGCGCTAGAGGCAATGGCGTGTGAAGTTGTCCCCATCGCGACCCGCACGGGTGGCGTCCCGGAAGTGATCGAGCATGGCATCAGCGGATATCTGGCCGACGTCGGCGACGTAGACACCATGGCGCGCTACGCAATCGAACTATTGAATGACGAAAGCCGGCTGCGGGCGATGGGTAAGGCGGCTCGTGCGGTCGCACAGTCCCGCTTCTGCTCCAGCAGGATCGTTCCGCAGTACGAGGCTTTTTACCGCCGCGTGGTCGAGCGCTCTTCGTAGAAAGCTTCAGGAACCGTTCCCGCGGCCTGCAAGAGCGGCAACCGGATGCGCACCAGCGTTCCCTTCCCTTCATGGCTGTCAATCGTCATGCGGGCCGAATCCCCGTACAACACCTCGAGCCGTTCGGAAATGTTGGCCATGCCGATGCCGGTGCCCTGTGTGCCGGTTGATTCCGTCACTTGCGTGGCCACCATGCCTACGCCATCGTCTTCCACTTCAATCACCAGCCCCGAATCTGCCAACCGGCTGCGCAGGTAGATGCTGCCGCCTTCCACCATGGAGGCAAGCCCATGCTTGATCGAGTTCTCCACCAGCGGCTGCAAAAGCATGCTGGGGACCATCATGTCGAGCGACGCGGGATCGAGTTCCTTCACCACGCGAAGTTTGTCAGGGCCGAAGCGGACCACTTCAATATCGAGATAGTTGTCGATGAATTCCACTTCTTCCCGCAGAGGCACGAAGGCGTCGGCGCTGTTAAGCAAACGCCGCAGGATGGTGGCAAGCTTCGAAATCACGTCGCGGGCCTTCTCCGGATCAAAGCGAACGAGGGAAGAAATCGAGTTCAACGTGTTGAATAGGAAATGAGGATTGATCTGGTTCTGGAGCGCTTCCATGCGCGCGTGCAGCAGCAGACGCTCCTGTTCCTCCAGTTTGATCTGGATGCGCACGCTGTTGAAAATCTTAAGTTCGATTCCGATGGCGGTCACCGATGTGGCATAGATCGCGCCCCAAACCCACCAGTTGCCGGGACTCTCCATGCTGAAAATGGAGTGCGGGAAGTATCGCGCCAGTTCGGTCTGAACGAAGCGCAGGCCCACGACCGTAGTGAAGAACATGACCTGCCAGTCGAACAGGCGCGGCGTTGGGAGATTGCGCCGAATCAGGCGAAAGATGCTTTGATCGATGAATGGAGAAAACGACCAGATCTCGTCCTTATCTGGCGCCATCGTGCGCAGTTGGCCGGCGATAAACCCACAAAGCACGTCGAAGGGCATTGCTGCCCATTCTCCGTGCAGCAGAGCGGGTACACCCATCAGCACCCCGCCCAGAGATCCGGCCCAGCGTCCACCGATCACTCCCAGCAGAAGAGCGGTCTCAAAACTTAGATCGCCGGCGAGGAAACTTGGGACTGAAATGCGAATCCAGACCCCAGCCATGATGGGAAGCGCCATGCACAGTACGAGGTAAACCTTCTGCCGGAACACGCGCTCCTCGCGAAACAACAGCGACTTGAATTCCTTGGAGCGCACCAAACTGCTGGAGACCGCCGCAGCCACGCCCAGCTTGAGCGCCAGGTGGATGAGAATGGTTTGCGCGTCCACGGAAGTATGCATACAAGTTCCTGCGAGAAAACTCTAGCACGAAGCACACGAGATAATGCTTGATGGAATGTGTTGCCGCTGCCTGGCTCAATGAAACTGCTCGCCGGTCGGAGTCAGATCAGCCGTACCCATATTACCGTTCGTGGAATCGCGCGCCACTACGCGCATCCGAACCGCCGATGGCGGAAGCTCCATTGCCAGATTCATTACCATGCCTTTTTTCTTCAGTTCGGCGTACTTTCTCTCGTCCACATTCACTTCAAGCTCTTTGACGGCATGGCCCGCGACTTTTCCGTTGGTCGAGAAACCGGCAGTGACCACAGTGAGTTCGCAACGGCGTTTGCCGGGTTGAGGAGTTTCCCAATGCAGGCGGTTCGCGTCAATATCCACCGTTATGTGCGCGGTGCGTGGTTGCGAGCCAGACAGTCTGGCGCGCGCCTGCACTTGCAGCGAATGATAGGAAAGCGGATTGATGACTGCTCGCGAAAGCAGGCGGTCCATCTCTGGGTCGGTCGGGGCCGAGTCCGGAGTAGCGTAATAGCCGTTGCGGGTGCGCGCGATGAGTTCCGGGTTCCGCATGACGACGCGAATCCTGCGGAAACCTCCATTCCACTGGCGGTTGGATGGATAGTACGAGAGCGAGTAGTACGAGTCTCCGTCTTCCACACTGGTTGCGATTTGCGCATCCAGATCGTTCAAGCCGCGGAAAATCCGCCCGCCCGTCGCAGGCGCCAGCTGTTCAAACACCAAGTCTCCAGTGGTCGAGTCGGGAGGCGACAGAAAGCCACTCGATGTGGAAATTCCGATGTTCTCGTGCACAACCTCCAGTCCGCGCGGATCCAGGGTGTAGATAGCCAAACGGCCTCTCCACATGAGATCGGACGTTTCGTGCACATACCCCAGCATGCGCGCTTTGTCAGCTGGCTGAGCACTCAGGTAATTCAAGCTCGGGAAACCTGCGCCAATCCAGATTACGTTCTTGCGCCCCGCGAACTGGCCATTGGCGGCGGCAATTTCGCGTAAGGCTTCGAGAGCATCCCCCAGGCGCTCGGAGGACCCGAGCAGACCCGGTCCAGTCATCAAGCGGAAGGGCAGACGGGCAGGATGACGTTGCAGCGCGATCTCCAAGGCATTTGCGTCACTGGAATAATCGTGCAGCAGTTCCAGGCGCTTTTCTTCTAGCGCCATCAGCGCTGTGGGTTCCGGCAACTGCGGGCCATGAGCGTGAAGATATTGGCGAATTTCGCGACGCGCATACGCCTGATCCATAACCAGGGTGTCCAACTCGTCCAACACCAGGATCGTCAGCGCCGAAGAGACCATTGCTTTCGCCGGCTGGTGCGGGCTTTGCCCGTCGCCAGCCGATTTGAGGTTCTCTCCGAACGCTACCGCGGCATGCCCACTCGGAGCTTCGAAAGATGCGGTGGATTGGTCGTCGCCCTCTTCTTGGATCGTAAAATCGTCCTTCGACAGAGTGCGAACCGGCTTTCCGTGCTTGTCGGTCACGACTACGTCCAACAGGATGAGCCGCGTGTCAGCATGCAATGTCGTGATCGGGGACTCTTGCTGAGGAACTGAAGGCTGCTGTGCCACACAAAACAGCGCGCTGAACAGAACGAACGCTCTAGCTGCCACGCAATGCGACTTCATACGTCTCCTGCCGTCGCGATCGTCTGCGGCCTGGAACCTCGAACAGAAAACTGTAGCACGAAGCCGAAGGTCCGCTGGAAGAGTAACGATTTCATCGCTTCTAAGTACCATTGTTACATCCCTTATCTGTTGGCGGCCTGCCTTGCGATTTCCTCCTGGCGGAAGATGATGAGACGATAATTTCAACCCGTTCAATATCCTTTTTGCTTGTCGATGATGGCGAGCAGCGGCTCACGGGCCAGATAGCGCCGAAGATTTTCGGAGAACAATGCATAATGGCGCTGCCAGAGCTTTTCCGTGAGCCCTGCGGTGTGCGGAGTGATCATCAGGTTTTCGATTTCCCAGAGCGGCGATTCTGGCGGAAGCGGCTCCTGCACGAAGACGTCCAGAGCCGCGCCCGCGATGCGCCGACTGCGTAGCGCGTCGGCCAGCGCCACCTCATCTACTTGCGGTCCGCGGCCAACGTTGATTAGATAAGCATCCGGCCGCATGGCGGACAGGCGTTCAGCATTCATCAGTCCGCGCGTGGCCTCGGTAAGCGGCACAGCCATCACCACGTAATCCGATTGCGACAATACATCGTTGAGCTGAACTGGGGCAAAGACTTCGGACACTCCTTCAGGTTTCCCTTTTTCCGGATGCTCTCGTACGGCGATCACTCGCATGCCCAGAGACGCAGCCATGCGGGCCGCGGTGCGCCCGATGCTGCCGAGTCCGATCAGTCCCAGCGTTGCGCCCGCGAGCTCGCGCGGCCGGGGACCATCGTTCCAGATCGCGTCCTGTCCCCAAATACGTTTCTGCTGCAGCCGCGCCGCTTGCGGAATCTTCTTAGCCAACGCAAAAATGAGCGCGATCACATGCTCGGCGACCACCGGGCCGTGCACTTCACGGGCGTTGGTTAGAACCAGAGCGCTCGCCACCAGTTCCGGGAAGAGCAGTTGATGCACCGCTGCGGTGGGAGCGTGAATCCAGCGTAGTTTTCGCGCGGAGTTGAATTGCTCAGGTCGGAGCTGAAAGGCGAAGAGGATCTCGGCGTCAGCAAGATGTTCTTCGATGCCTTCGTAGCGATCCCGATGGATAATTTCCAGTGCCGGAAACTCTGTTCGCAGTCGTTCCGCGAACCATACTGGCGCATTCCACAGGTCAAACCTGTGATGTACCACCATCAGCAGCTTCATGAACTCCGCGTCCTCGGCGTCCTCAGTGGTTTTCACTTAGCTTTCAGGAAAGCGCGCAGGTCCGCGCCAGTCATCTCTTTCGGTTCATCGACGCCCAGCATTCCCAGCATGGTGGGGGAAACATCGCGAAGTGAGCCGTTGGGCCTCAGCCCGTATTGCTTCGCATCCTCGGCAACCACGATGAAGGGCACCGGATTTGTGGTGTGCGCCGTGTGCGGTCCCCCGGTTGCGGGATCGATCATCATCTCGGCGTTGCCGTGATCGGCGGTGATCAGCATCGCGCCGCCTTTGGCACGCACAGCGGATTCGATCCGGCCCAGGCAGGCGTCCACGGTTTCGACTGCCTTCACTGTGGGCTCAATCTTGCCGGAGTGGCCGACCATATCTGCGTTGGCGAAGTTGACGATCATCACGTCGAATGTTCCATCTTCTGTAGCTTTGATTACGGCGTCGGCGATGCCGGCGGCGCTCATCTCCGGCTTCAAGTCATAAGTTGCGACCTTCTGCGAAGGAACCAGCACGCGCTCTTCGCCGGGAAACGGCTGCTCGACGCCGCCGTTGAAAAAATATGTGACGTGCGCGTATTTCTCGGTCTCGGCCACGCGCAGGTTACGCATATTGAGATTGCCCATCACGTTGGCCAGAATGTTCGCCATAGATTCCGGCGGGATCACGACGGGCAGGCTGAAGTTCTTGTCGTATTGCGTCATGCAGACGTAATGCAGATTTCTTGGGACGCGGTCGCGCGAGATTGTGGCTTCAAGATCGGCGGCGCCGGGAAGGTCGCTGCCGTTTTTCGCATTCAGTCCGCTGTTGCGCGCCAGCGCGCGGGTGATCTGGCGGACGCGGTCGGCGCGGAAGTTAAAGCAGATGCAAGCATCGTCATCGCGTATCGTGGCCAGCGGCGCGCCGTTCTTGTCGGTACATACGAACGGAATCACAAACTCATCCGTGATGCCCCTGTTGTAGGCATCTTTCATGCCTTGAACCGGGTCCGCGTTCTTGCCGCCTTCGGCATCAGCGAAGACCATTGCGTTGTGGGCTTTGGCAATGCGCTCCCAGCGGCGGTCGCGGTCCATCGCGTAGTACCGCCCGTTCACGGTGGCGATCTTGCCGGAATTGTATTCGCGCATCTTCTGCTGCAACTGTTCGAGATAGCCGGCACCGTTGGTGGGCAGCGTGTCGCGTCCGTCCATGAAGGCGTGGACGAAAACGCGGTCGACGCCGTTCTGTTTCGCCATTTTCAGCAACGCGTAGAGATGAGCCTGCTGCGAGTGCACGCCGCCATCGGACACTAGGCCGAACAGATGCAGTCTGCGCTCGCCGACGCGCGCGTGCTTGATCGCCGCAAGCAACACGGGGTGCGAGAAGAACTCGCCGTTCTGGATCATCAGGTCGATGCGGGTGATGTCCATGTGCACGATGCGGCCGGCGCCAATGTTGAGATGCCCAACCTCGCTGTTGCCCATCTGTCCCTCGGGCAGGCCGACGAACGGTCCGCTCGTATGAATGAGCGTGTTGGGATATTCGCGCAGCAGGCGGTCGTAGGTGGGCTTGCGCGCCAGCGCTATGGCGTTGCCCTTGGTCTGGGCGCTGTATCCCCAGCCATCGAGGATGATGAGGATAAGTGGTTTGGGACGAGGCAAGCTTTGAGCTCCTGGCGCTCAGCTCTTAGCTCGCAGCGGTGAGCATCGAGCGGTGAGCCTGAGATTCATAAACGCAGATTGAACTACCAGATTACCCGGATTGGATACTCTTTGAACACTGGGTCCGAAGTGATGATCGGCCAGCCTTCTTGCACGCTCTGCGCGATGAGAATCCGGTCGAAGGGATCGCGGTGATGAAGCTGCAATTTCTCAATTTGGAGTACATGTTCGAGCTTAATGGAAAGTATACTAACGCCATTGGCACTCATTTTCGTAGTCAGATAATTACCTGCGGGAACTGGTAAAGGGAGTTTTCCGATCCGTACTTTGATCAGAGCCTCCCAAATGCTTGCCACACTCAAGAACCTCTCAGACGATGCAACCGCGTTCCGTGCCGCGAGTGAGAGCTTCTCCGGGGCGCTCAAACCCCAAAGAAAGGTATTCGTATCGAGAAGAACCTTCATTCGGGGAGCGGCTTATAGAAGAGGTCTTCGAGCTCCGGATCAGGTTCGTTAAAGTCTTCCGGCACCACAAATTCGCCTCTGGCTGAACCAAATCTGAACTCTCGTTTTTTCCCGTTGAGGGGCACGAGCTTAGCGACCGGAGTTCCCGCCTTGGCGATTATTACTTCCTCTCCCATGGCGACTCGCTCCAGCAGGCGGGAGAGGTGGGTTTTGGCTTCGTGGATGTTGACTTCCATCAGCCTCATTATAGCTAAGTCATGGACTAAGTCAAGTCTCCAAATCCCAGCCCACCCGACCGTGATCGGCTGTTGGAAGACAAGGCCAGATGTCACCGAGGGTGTGCAGACCTGCCTTCTTAAGCGATGCTCGGGCTCTGGAACCGCTCTAATTCTTCGGGCGGCGGAGTATCCGATTGCTCAGCCATGTCAGAGCGCCTCCCAACAAGAGCAGAAGAACGTACGCTAACAGACGTGCTCCTTGGCGCTGGGAACCGAAGAGGAGGAACAGAAGCACCATCGCCATCGTCAGCAAGAGTCCCGAAGCGAAAAGCAAGAACGCGTCAAGCACCGGATGGCCGAAACTCTGTGTCTTACCGGATCGGCGCCCTTCTCTTACCTTGAAGTAGCCGTATCCGAGATAGGCGATCATAATCGCTAGTCCTAGCCATGCGCTCTGGCTCATTCTCGCCTCCAAACTTTCAATACGACAGCTCGCTACAGTTCGAGAACGTCGGCGTCGCTAGCCCTTATAGTTCAGCGCCTTCAATCCCAGGAACTTTGCTCCTTCCCCTAATTCCGATTCGATCCGCAGCAACTGGTTGTACTTCGCGACGCGGTCGGTGCGGGAGGCTGAACCGGTTTTGATTTGGCCCGCGCCGGCCGCGACGGCAAGGTCAGCTATGAACGTGTCTTCGGTTTCGCCAGAGCGATGCGAGATCACCGACGTGTAGGCGTTGCGGCGGGCCAGATCGATGGCGTCGAGGGTTTCGCTGACCGTGCCGATCTGGTTCACTTTGATCAGAATCGAGTTGGCGACGCCCTTGTCGATTCCTTCCTGCAGAAACTGAACATTGGTCACAAACAAGTCGTCGCCTACGAGTTGAATCTTGCCGCCGAGTTCTTTGGTCAGATTCGCCCAGCCGTCCCAGTCGTCTTCCGAGAGGCCGTCTTCAAGCGAGACGATGGGATAATCGCTGGCCCACTTCGACCAGAACCTCACCATGTCGTCGGAACTCTTCGCCGACTTGTCGGACTTCTTGAAGACATACTTGCCGTCCTGGTAAAACTCGCTGGCAGCGGGGTCGAGGGCGATGGCGATTTCTTCTCCCGGCTTGTAACCGGCCTGCTGAATCGCTTCAAGCACGACTTCGATGGCCTCGACATTCGACTTCACCGAAGGAGCAAAGCCGCCTTCGTCGCCGACGGCGGTGTTATAGCCGCGCTTCTTGAGCACTCCCTTGAGCGTGTGGAAAACTTCCACGCCCCAGCGCAGCGCTTCAGAAAACGTCGGTGCGCCCACCGGCATCACCATGAATTCCTGGAAGTCGACGTTGTTGTCGGCGTGGGCTCCGCCGTTGAGGATGTTCATCATGGGCGTGGGCAGGGTGTTGGCGCCTGCGCCGCCGAGGTAACGGTAGAGCGGCAGGCCGTACTCCGCCGCAGCCGCGCGCGCCGCTGCCATAGAGACCGCGAGAATCGCGTTCGCACCCAGGCGTGCTTTGGTTTCGGTGCCGTCGAGTTCGATCATCTTCGCGTCAAGGCCGCGCTGGTCGGAGGCATCCCAGTTCGCCAGCGCATCGGCGATTTCGCCGTTGACATTCTCTACTGCTTTGAGAACCCCTCTGCCGAGAAAACGCGCTGGGTCGCCGTCGCGCAGCTCGACGGCCTCGTGCTCGCCGGTCGACGCGCCGCTGGGGACGATAGCGCTGCCCACGGCTCCGCTCGCCAATTGCACTTCCGCTTCTACCGTAGGATTGCCGCGCGAATCCAGCACCTCGCGCCCGATGATGGCTCCAATATTTGTCATGAAGTCTTTTCCGTCCTTCCAATCTGGTATGAGTTTCGAGGCTTCCGGGAACGACGATTATAACGGATGGAGTTCGCTGGTTGTCTTTGCTGGTTCCCCGGCGCCACCGCGTATTGTTCCGGCCATCGCGCTGGTCTAGAGTCAAAAGCAATGATCCCGGGGTTAGGGATAGAACACCTGAGGAGGAGTTATGAAGAAGTGGATAGTTTCCTGCATGCTGCTGCTGGCGTGCTCGTGCATGGCTGCGGCGCAGAGCGGTTCACCCGTGCCCGCGGGCACGGCCTTGATGGTGAAGCTGGAGACAACTCTTGCGACCTTCAGCAACAAGGCGGGTGATCCCTTCCAGGCGCGTTTGACGCAAGGTGTGGTGCTCAACGGCAAGACGGTGATTCCTGCCGGCGCGCTGGTGGAAGGGCGCGTCACTAAAGTGGCCGAACCGCGGCGTATTTCGGGCAAGCCGACGATCGGGATTCTGGCGGAAGCCCTGGTGATGCCGACTGGCGAGCGCTTCTTCCTCGATGCCACGCTCGTGGACACCAATGCGGGACGCGATACGGACGTCAACCGGGAAGGCGAGTTTAAGGGATCGGGCCACGACCGGCGCGATCAGTTGGAAACCGGCGCCGGCACGGCTGGCGGCATGCTGATCGGCGGCTTGATCGGCGGTCCGCCGGGAATCGTGATAGGCGGAGCCGTGGGCGCAGGGTCAACCGGAGTGCACTGGCTCAGCAAGCACAGGTCGGCCACGTTGATGGCGGGCACTATGCTCACGCTTGAACTCAACCGTCCACTGACGATGACGCCGGTGGTGGCGAGCGCGGGACAGTAGATGGTTCTTAGATCTTTCTACGCCGGAAGCGGATGCTTCCGGCTTTTTTTTTTGGGTGCGAGTCGAGTTCTCGTGTGGGAGAATTGAGTGGTGAAGACGATCCGCATATCGAATGAGCTCTACGCCAAACTTCGCAAGATGGCCGAGGACGGAGCTTGCACCGTCCGCCTTATCGTTCGCGAACTTGAGGCGGCTTTATTCCGCAACACGGTGAAACCACGGCGGCGTGTCAAGCTTCCGATCATCCGCTCGAAGAGACCTGGGACTCTCTATTTGGACAACGAACGGATTTTCGAACTCATCGATTTCCCGTGATAACGCGCGACCGGTTCTATTCCTACATCAAACCGCTCCCAGCTCCCATTCACTCACCAACTGTAGTTCGATCCAACCTTCGACCGGCAGGGCGTCCACAGGCAGACGATTGTGCCAGAGGCTGAAGCGCAGACGGAGGCGAGTGGTTGCAGCGATGGCCGCCGCTCCCGGCTTTTGATCGGAAGGCATAGGCGCACCCGAGCCCGGCACCGCCAGCAGCCAGGCCAGGGGCAAGCGGAATTCAAAGTTGCGTACGAGCGCTGCCTTGGCGACTTCTTCACTCTGGGAAGCGGCTGTGGATAATTCGTCGAGGCCATCGACCTTCCATCCCGTCAGCTTTTGGTCCTGTACTTTGGCATCGAGCCGCAGGGACCGCCGCGGACGGGCTTCTCCGTTCGCCCACGATTCCAGGTTCACTACCAAATCACACTCCATATCAGGAACCGGCCCGGCGAAATCCAGGCGACCGTAGGCGAACGTGCCGTCGATGCCGGCATAGACGGAATCCAGCAGGAACTGCTTGCCGTGCATGGCACCGGCGCGCTGGTCGGCGGTGAAGACGGCCGCACCCATCCACTCGAAGTACCGGATCTTGTCTCCGGTGATGCGGGGATGAATGTAGTGCGTCTGCGGAGTGAAGGCTGGGCGCACCTCACCTCCGGTGATCGGCTGCGATAGATAGTCGGGCGGGGTCGCACCCAATGCCTGATAGATGTTCGAGAGATGTTTGCGGTAAAGCTCATCGAAATCGCGGTCATTGGCGGAGTGGTGCTCAGGACCGTACC
Source organism: Candidatus Dormiibacterota bacterium (assembly GCA_035566655.1). Lineage (GTDB taxonomy): Bacteria > Acidobacteriota > Terriglobia > Terriglobales > Acidobacteriaceae > Sulfotelmatobacter. Next base: position 26,573 of record DATMQT010000015.1, on the reverse strand, counting down.
ACCAGTTCCAGTCGCTGCCTTCGGCAATCAGAATTTCTTCGAAGGCGAGCTTGCGTTGCGCCTCAGTGGCGTGGGCTGCATGCTGCGCATAAAATTCGCGCGCGTGGTGCAGATAGTCCCAGGCGCGGTTGTCTTCGGGCGCCCCGATCCAGACGTTGAAGTTGGCGTTGATCCACGAACCCGGGACTAGAGACTTCAACGGCGAGACGTTTCGGTGGCGGGCAATGGCTTCTGAAACTGTAACCGGCTCCAGGCCTACCTCGCGTTGCAGTGCGTCATAGAAGCGCCGGAGAAATTCGCGGCCGGACTTGGGATAATATTCCCAGGCATTCTCGCCGTCGAGAATCACCGACACTACGGCGTCGCGTCCTTGCGCCAACACGGGCTGGGCCGCTTCTTTGATGTTGCGCAGGAGATGTGCGGCAGCGTCTCCTGGTTCCATCCCAGAGTAGACGAAGCCGATCAGGTCGGAGATGGTGTGGTCGCGGAAGACCATGTGCATCGCGGTGTCGCCATTCTCGTACCGGTGGATGTTATAAAGGCGCTCGGCTAGATGCGTGGGCAGGCGGCCGTTGCCGTCGCGCTGGAAGAACACGCCGGTGCTGCGACCGAGGGCGCCTTCGTCCGTGGCCATCCATTTAATGCCGAGACTATGGGCGATGGCCAGCGTTTCTTCCGAGACACTGCCCTCCGACGGCCACACGCCCTGCGGGCGCAGGCCGAAGACTTGTTGATGAAGATCGAGGGCGCGGAGCAGTTGTTCGCGGGCATCTTCGGGATGACGAAACCGGTTCTGTGGCAAGGGCAGGCCGGGCGAGGAAGTGGCTCCGACGTTGGTGTCGCAGACCAGCGGGAGAATCGGATGATAGAAAGGTGTGGCGGAAATCTCGATCGAACCTTTCTTCGCGGCGTCGGTGTACGCCGGCAGAACTTTGGCCAACAGTTCGCGCTCGCGTGCAATCACAAAACTCTGATCTTCGAGCGAGTAGTTGCGCTCTTTCTTGATTAGCGCCGCGACGTCTTTGTCTTCTAGAAAGAATTCGTCGAACCATGCGATCTGCGAGAGCACCTGTAAGTCGGTGAAATGCTGGGGCTCGAAATACTTCTCGGCTTTTTCGGCCGAATAGCCGTGCTCGCGAAGGAGGTCTAATAATTCGCGATACCGCGGGTAGCGCCCGATCACGTTCGCGTGGTTGGCCTGAAAAAGATATCGCAGAGCGAACAGGCGCTCTTTCTGCGTCAAATCCCTTGCTGGCTTGGCAGCAACCTTGAGAAACGGATCCTGCGCGGTGCCCGCGACGTAGTCCTGAATCTGCGTAATCAGCGATGGGACCAGATTGAAGTTCTGGTGGACATTCGGGAACTCGTCCAGCAGCTTCACCATGCCGTAATAATCTTTCAGCGCGTGCAGGCGCACCCAGGGCAGGCGATATTCGCCGGTGACCAGATCCTTGTAGAAAGGCTGGTGCTGGTGCCAGAGAAAGATGAGACGCAGGGCGGGCATGGCTGGAAAAGAAAGTCTAGCATGGGGATTCGCACCGCCCTGGAGCGCGAAGGGCCGCAAGCCGGCTATTCCGGTACACTAGGACTCGGAAAATGCCGGACGCTCCCACACCCGCTGCTTCTGACCGCGTGACGCTGCTATCCGATCAGGATCTTTATCTCTTCAACGAGGGCAGCAACTATCGCATGCCGGAGACGATGGGCGCGCACCTGGTCTCGCGCGACGGAGTCGCGGGTGCAGTTTTCAGCGTGTGGGCGCCGAATGCGCGGCTGGTTTCGGTAATCGGCAGCTTTAATGCCTGGGATCCACGCAGCAATCTCCTGGCTCCGCGGGGCAACTCTGGCATCTGGGAAGGGTTCGTCCCCGGCGTGACCAAAGGCGCGCTCTACAAATTTCATATTGAGTCGCGGCGGCATAGCTATCAGGTTGATAAAGCCGATCCCCTTGGAATCCTGCACGAGAAGCCTCCCCGCACCGCTAGCGTGGTGTGGGACCTCGACTACCAGTGGGGTGATCGCGAGTGGATGGAGAAGCGTGCCGCCCGCAACTCACTGCGCGCGCCGCAATCCATTTATGAAGTTCATCTTGGCTCGTGGATGCGGGTTCCCGAGGAACACAATCGTCCGCTGACTTACCGCGAGACCGCGCCCCGCCTTGCAGAATACGTGGGACGCATGGGCTTCACCCACGTCGAATTTCTGCCGGTGATGGAGCATCCCTTCTATGGTTCCTGGGGATACCAGACCACCGGCTATTTCGCCCCAACTGCTCGCTACGGCACACCGCAGGATTTCATGTATCTGGTGGATTACCTGCATCAGCATGGCATCGCAGTAATTCTCGACTGGGTGCCGTCGCACTTCCCTTCCGATGTGCATGGGCTGGCTTACTTTGACGGCACGCATCTCTACGAGCACGCGGATTCGCGGCAGGGTTTTCATCCCGACTGGAAGACGCACATCTTCAACTACGGGCGCACCGAGGTCCGCAGCTTTCTGATGTCGAGTGCGATGTTCTGGCTTGACAAGTATCATATCGACGGCCTGCGGGTGGATGCGGTCGCTTCCACGCTCTACCTCGACTATTCACGCAAAGCGGGCGAGTGGATTCCCAACAAATTCGGCGGACGCGAAAACCTGGAAGCCATTGACTTTCTCCGCCGCTTCAATCAGGAAGCTTATAAAGAGCATCCTGACATTCAGACCATCGCCGAAGAGTCCACGTCATGGCCGATGGTCTCGCGGCCCGTCTACCTGGGCGGCCTGGGCTTTGGCCTGAAGTGGGATATGGGATGGATGCACGACACGCTGAAATATTTCTCCAACGATCCCATCCACCGCAAATATCATCACAGCCAGCTCACCTTCCGCATGCTGTATTCGTTTCAGGAAAACTTTGTACTGCCGCTTTCACACGATGAGGTAGTCCACGGCAAGGGATCGCTGATTGGCAAGATGCCCGGCGGTGAGCGCGACCGCTTTGCCAACCTGCGGCTTTTGTATGCTTACATGTTTGCCCAGCCGGGAAAGAAATTGCTTTTCATGGGTTGCGAGTTCGGCCAGGTCCGCGAGTGGGCGCACGACACCAGCCTGGAATGGCACGTGCTTCAGTATCGTAACCACAGCGGCTTGCAGAACTGGGTAGGACAATTGAACCGGATTTACCGCAGCGAGCCCGCGCTGCACTTGCTCGATACAAATCCCGCGGGCTTTGAGTGGGTGGATTGCAATGACAATATGACGAGCACGATTTCGCTGCTACGCAAGAGCGAGTCGCCGAAAGACACCGTGCTCGTGGTTTGTAATTTCACACCCATACCGCGGGTTGGATATCGCGTGGGCGTGCCGGAAGGCGGCTATTGGCGCGAACTGCTGAACAGCGACGCCGAGGAATATGGCGGCACCGGCGTAGGTAACCTGGGCGGAGTTCATGCCGAAGAGGAACCGGCGCATGGGCGTCCGCATTCGCTGAAGCTTACGCTGCCGCCGCTTGGGGCTTTGTTTCTGAAAGCTGGGTGACGTGCGGATTCTCATCGCGTCTCGGATACTCGGCGCCGATAAGCTTCGGGAGTTTCAATCACAAAAGTTGTTTGACCCGCGAGGATTAACAAGTCTTGATCACCGCTGATCAGGAGATCCGCTCGGCCGCCTTGTGCAAGGTCCAAGAACGGCTGATCGTCGGCGTCCCGGCACCACCACAAGGATGCGCATCGTTCCGCCTGTTCGACCACCTCACAGTAAGGGAGATAGTCAGCCAACAGCTCCCGCGCATCGTCCGGAGCAAGCCCAAATTTTGGGTAACGGAGAACCCGCGTGATTTCCGCGGCGGTCGCACGAGAGATCAGCGGCATGCAACCACCTTCGCGCCAATGCTGACGCAGCCAAGCCAGGCGGCCATTCGCAAATAAGAGTGCCGACACGACGGTCGTTGTGTCGAACACCACGCGCCGGCTCACGCCTTTTTGCGCGCCCGCGCCCACGAAACCGCGGCGGTCACATCTTCTTGGTCAATCCCAAGGTGCGCCAGCCGAGCCCGCACTTCTTCCGCGCGGCTCCTTTGCAACGGCCGCAGGATGATGCACTCCCCGTCTGTACTGACGTCGAAGTGTTCGACCCCGGCGAAACGACTGACCACCGTCTTGGGAAGGGTAATCTGATTCTTAATGGTTTTTTTTGCTAGCATGATAACGTTATTAAAGGAAACAAGGAAATCTTACCATAACTGCCAAGTGTCTGGCAATGGCCTGCTCTTTGGCCCCAATGGTATCCTGCCCTCAGCACCCGCCACCATGCGGATTCTTACCCGCTATATTCTTCGTGAAGTCACCTCGCACGCCCTGATCGGGGCGGCCATCTTTACCTTTGTGCTGTTCACGCGCGATCTGGGACGGATTCTGGAACTGGTGGTTCGGGCCAGCGCTCCGCTGCCCAGCGTGGCTGAGATCTTCCTCTATACGGTGCCGCTGGCGCTTACCTATACCATCCCTATGAGCGTGCTGGTGGGGATTCTCATTGGACTGAGCCGGCTCGCCGCTGATAGCGAGATCACGGCCATGCGGGCCAGCGGCATGGGCGTATGGAGTTTTGGCCGCGTGCTGGCGATTTTTGTCTCAGCCGCCTGGCTGCTGGCTTTGTGCAATTCACTCTATGTGGCTCCGTGGTCGCTGGCGTCGCTGGGGCATCTTGAAGAACAACTCAAAGGCTCGCAAGTTTCGTTTGAAGTGCAGCCTCGCGTGTTTTATGAAGGGTTTCCCAAGCTCGTGCTTTACGTCCAGGACGTACACAGTGCCCAGGGTGGCTCGGTATGGAACGGAGTTTTTCTTGCCGACATCTCGGACGCCTCCAATCCGCGCATCACGCTGGCCCGCGAAGGCATCCTTGTCCCCGAGGGTCAGGACCGCCTGCACCTGCATCTGATCAACGGTTCCAGTCACGAAACCGACCCGGCACACTCCGATCACTATCAGATCTCGACCTTCGAGCAGACCGATATCCCGATCGAACTGCCTTCCAGCGAGAGTAAGGCAGACGAACAAGTGCCGTACAAAGCCATTGGTACCTGGGCGCTGCACGAGCGCGCTGCCACTGTCGATCCCGCGACGGCGCGCCTGTACCTGATCGAGTTTCACAACCGCTTCGCACTGCCCACGGCGTGCCTGGTGCTGGCCATGGTCGGGATCCCTTTGGGACTCTCGTCGAAGAAGAGCGGCAAGTCGGGCGGATTCGTGCTGACGATTGCGCTGGTTTTCGTCTACTACTTCATTTCTTTGATCGGAGTTTCGTTGGCCAAGCAGGGCAGAGTCACCCCCGCGTTCGGCGCCTGGCTGGCCAACATCGTGTTCTTTGCGGCGGCGTTGTACCTGCTGTGGCAAGCTGAGAGGCGCCCGTTATCGCTGTCTGCGATCCGGCTGGCCTGGAAGCGTGACGAGCTTCCGGCGCACGTTCCGGCACCCGACCGTCGGCGCTGGCGCAGAGATGCCAATGCGTTCGAGCGCGCCTCCACGCGGCGGCGGGTGTTCAGTGCCAGCTTCCCCACGCTGCTCGATGACTATGTACTGCGCGATTTCTTTCTTTACCTGGGGATGATCGTGTCCGCGTTTATGGTGCTGCTACTGGTCTTCACCCTGTTCGAATTGCTGGGGGACATCCTGCGTAATCAGACGCCGGCGCTTGTAGTGGCGGAGTATCTCCTTAACGTTTCGCCCTACCTGCTCTACAGCGTTGCGCCGTTAATCATGTTGCTGGCGGTGCTGATCACGTTCGGGCTGATGAATCGGTCGAATGAGATTACGGCCATCAAAGCGACCGGAACCAGCGTTTACCGTATCGTGACACCCGTGCTGGCCGCGGCCGCGATCCTGGCGGCGGGGTTGTTTTTTGCCGACCAGTTCTACTTACCGCACACCAACAAACGGCAGGAAGCACTGCACAACCAGATCAAGGGCAAGCCACCGCAAACTTACCTGCGTCCCGACCGGCGCTGGATCTTCGGCCAGCACAACAACATTTACTATTACCAGTTTTTCGATCCCGACCGCGACCAGTTCGCCAACCTCACCATCTTTCAACTCGACCCCGCCAGCTTCGCCATGACGGAGCGCATCCACGCCGATCGCGCCCACTGGGCCGACAGCATGAGCCGCTGGATCTATGAACAAGGTTGGCAGCGGTCATTGCACAGCGCCGCCATCGCCGACTACCGTACCTTCGACGTCTCCACCTTCCCCGAACTCAGCGAGGCGCCGTCGTATTTCAAGAAGGAAGTGAAACAGTACTCCGAAATGAACTATGAGGAACTGCGGCGCTACATCCGCGACCTACAGCAAAGCGGCTTCGACGTGGTGCGGCTGCGAGTACAGTTGTACAGGAAACTCTCGTTCCCGTTGATCACGCTGATTATGGCCGTGCTGGCCGTGCCATTTTCCCTGTCAGCCGCGAAGAAGGGAGCGGTCACGGGAGTCGCAGTCGCGGTGGGAATCGCCCTGGTCTACACCGTGGTTTCGCGGCTGTTCGAGGCGATGGGGGACATCAGCCAGTTGCCGCCAGCGCTGGCCGCCTGGTCACCGGACCTGATCTTCGCCCTGGTGGGCGCTTATCTGATTCTGAAGATTCCAACGTAATCGTGGCACAAGCCGACAAGCTTGCCCTGAGCGAAGTCAAAGGGATGCTGGCACTACAAGAGCCTATTTCACTGCTACTCCCGAAGGAAGATTGAGTGTGGTAATTGGGGTCGCTTGCGGCGACAAACTCCCGGTCGCCGGGGTGATGGCATATTGCGAAACGTTTGCCGAGGTGGAGTTCGCCACGAAGAGCCACCTGTCGTCGCTGCGAATCGCAATCGAGTTCGCTCCCAGGTTCGTCGCCACGGTCGCGGGGCTGAGGGCTGTCAACTTACCTGTGACGGAACTCATGCGGAAGGCGGAGACTTGGCTTGAACCGGTATTCACAACGTAGAGGAAATTGGCGTAAGCATCCACTGCCATGGGCCCGGGGGCTTCGCCCACCGGATAGGGCGAACCCGTGACCGGCTGCAGGCTGTAGTCCGGGAACTGACAGTTCTGGGAAACAACACTGCAGATGGTGTACGCGCTGACGTCGTTTGACATGGCGTTCGCCACGTAAACGTACCGATTGCAGGGGTCGACCGCCACGCCCGAAGGTAAGGTGCCGGTGGGAATTGGGTTTGTCCCGCTCGTAACCTGGGTTAAGCTGCCGGTCGACGTAACGTTGTAATTCACCAGCACGTTATTGACGGAATCGGCGACATAAAGATCCTCGGTCGCAGGCGGAGCAACCCCTGAACAAGGCGCATACTGGGCGGGGAAAACGGTTGGTGTCACGGCCAGCGCCGACGGGCTGGGGATTTGGCCCACCTGAAGTTGCAGGGCAAAGGGAGAACCGGCGACTTGCGTCAGGCTGGCGCTGGCTCCGATGGCATACACCGCGATGCCTGGAGAGTTGAGTGTCGCCACGGTAGAGGTCGGCGTCGTTGTGTTGGTATTGATCGTGTATATGGCGCCCGCCGGCGCCGTCGCCACGAACAGGAACTTTCCCGTCGAGTCCATGGCCATGGCCGCTATCGGATTGCCCGCATTCGGGTTGCCGGTGTCGTCAAGTCCACAGGGCGGGAAGTTGCTCGGGTAGGCCGGATTCCCAGTCAAATATTGCGCAGCGCTACTTGCGGACAATTTGCCGTCGGAGTTGATCTTGTAGGCAAGGATCGCGCCCTGCACCGCAGTCAAAGAAGTATTGGCCGGAGGATTCGTCGGAGCGCAATTCACCGTAGTCGCCACATAGGCGTAAGCGCCTGCTGGATCGATAATCACGGAGGACGGCAGTCCCGCAATGGGGGGGCCATTGACGTTGTTAATCTGCGAGGCGGCACCGTTGCTCAGATCGAGGCTGAAGGTCTGCATCACCTGAGAATCGCGGCTGGGGACGACCACCAAACCATTGGAAGAAGATGAGTACTTGGTGCTGCAGGCCATCACGAAGGCGATTGAAATCAGGGCCACAACCGCCACAATCCAGGCAAACCTTGTCCGCATGCTTCGCTTTATCTCCTGTGAGCATTCGTCCGCACTCCCCGGCCGACATAAACCGGGCTTAGAGCCTATCTGAAGGCGGGAATTACCATTCATTTATGTATCAGGAATGCGCGGGAAGAGCAAACTCCCGCCAGCAGTTAAGAACCGCAGCGAGGGCTACGAGTTGCCTGAAGTCAGTGGGCGGTGGGCAGTGATCAGTGGTCAGTACCCAGCGAGACCGGACTGGCGACTGGCCACTGACCACTGACCACTGGGGTTAGGCTCGCCGGCATCAGAGGCAGGCGAATCTCGACCATGAGTCCACCTTCGGCGCGGTTGGTGGCGGAAACGCGTCCTCCGTGGAAACGCACGGCACGTTCCGTGATGGCCAACCCCAGGCCAACTCCGCCTGTCTGCCGCCCGCGAGCATCGTCCAAGCGGTAGAAGGGCTGGAACAGTTTTTCCAGAGCATCGGCGGGAACGCCGTCGCCGCAATCCGTAACTCGGATGACGGCCTCTTCTCCGCTGGCGCTCTTCGTCTTCTCCAGATGGATCTCAACCGTTGTGCCTTCTCGGGTGTAGCGGATGGCATTGCGCACCACGTTTTCGACCGCGCTGTGCAGCAGGGATGCATCTCCGCGCACACCCCAGCTTCCGGCGGGGATTTCGCTGTGCACGTGGCAATGCCGCGCCTGCGCTTCGAATTCCGCATCTTCGGCCACATTGAGCACCACTTCATCCAGCAACACGGGCGTAGATGGCGGGCGCTGCTCACCATCTTCCAGGCGCGCCAGCGACAGCAGGCGGCCTATGAGTTCGTTAAGGCGTCCGGCTTCGAGTTCAATGCGCTCCAGCATGGCCGCGCGCTCCTCACCGGAGCGCTGGCGGGCAAGGCCGAGGGCCACGTTCAAGCGGGCCAGGGGAGAGCGCAACTCATGAGAAATGTCATTCAGCAGGCGGGACTGAGCTTTGACCAGAGTTTCGAGGCGTCCGGCCATGGTATCGAAATCGCGGACCAGCCCGGCAATCTCGTCCCGCCTCTTGCTTTTGGGATCGCCGGCGCGGGCAGTAAGATCGCCGGCAGCAAGTTGCTGGGTGGCGGCGCGCAGGCGGGCAACCGGCTTGGTCACATACCAGGCCAAAAAATAGCAAACCAGTCCCGAGGAAAGCACCAGGATGATCAGGCCTGGAAAAGGCAGGCCGCGTGGTCCAAAAAACACGCGCGGCCCAGGGGGCAGGCCCAAGACTAGAGTATAGCGATGCTGGCCGTCCGAAGAAGAGCGCGACTCACGCAGAACGGGGGGGACGGGAATGATAAAGCCGTCGTGCGGATTTCGCGGTCCGCCTTTGGCCACGCGCTCGGCCCAATCCGGAGCGGCACGGTGCGAAATTTCATTGCCCTTCTCATCAAAGATATAGGCGCGAACGTGCTGCTGCTCTTGCAGGGTCTCGAGATATTGCCGAACCTGTTGTTCTCCGCCCTGTTCGTACTCACTAACCGCCTCGTTGATAACGGAGGTACGCAGCGCTTCCCAGGAAGAATTTCGCTGCGGACGCATGGCGAGTGTGACCAGGATGGCAAGCACAACAAATAGAGCCAGCGCCACCCAGAAGGAAACAAAAATCTTGAGGAACAGGCTCTTCATGCCTTCACCTTCTCGCCTGTCTTCTCGCGCGGGCGCGCGAAGATGTAGCCCACGCCACGGATGGTCTTGATGTGTTCGTCGGCGTCAGTGTCTCCAAGTTTCTTGCGCACCTTGCTGACGTGCATGTCGATACTGCGGTCGAAGGGCGAGAATTTGCGGCTGAGCACGGCATTCACCAGGCGCTCGCGCGGAACTACGCGGCCGGCTTCGCGCAACAGCACCTCCAGCAGATTAAATTCGACTGATGTCAGGTCGACGGGCTGGCCATCGCGACGCACACTGCGCGTGGCTGGATCAAGTTCAATCTCGCCGACGCGGACAATGTCTGGCGTCGACGGAACGGACTTGTCATTGCGGGTGCGGCGCAGGATGGCGCGAATGCGCGCCACCAGTTCGCGGGGATTGAAGGGCTTGGGCAGATAGTCGTCGGCGCCGATTTCGAGGCCGACAATGCGATCCACATCTTCGCCGCGGGCGGTCAGCAAGAGCACCGGTAGGCGGGACGTGGCGCGAATTCGGCGCAGCACTTCGAAACCATTGATGCCCGGCAACATCACATCGAGGACCGCAAGCAAGTAGCCGCCCCCGGTGGCGCGCTGCAGTCCGTTCTCGCCGTCGTGTACAGCCTCGACGGTGAAGCCCTCGGCGTGGAGGTATTCGCCGACCAGGGTGCAGAGTTCGACGTCGTCGTCGATGATCAGAATGCGTTCCATCTTTGCCGTCTTCATTGTGCACCAGGCGACAGGCGGTGAGGGTAAAGAATTGTCAAATCCACATTGATTACCAAAACGTTTCGTCTGTGACAAAACTTTACTCGGATTGACTGACTTTTTACCACTTTCCCGCTGGAACCGTGTTCTTATGAGTGTACGCAAAGAGGCCAAGGTTTCCGGGAAGGAGCCGGTCTTTTAACAAGAAACTAGGAGTCAAGAATATTATGAAATCGATTCGTTTTCGGTTCCTCGTGGCAGCGCTGGCAGTAACGCTGGGCGCTGCGATCGCCAAGTCGCAAACCGCGGATGCAGCCGCGCCTCCGCTTACACCCACGCACGCCCATGCCTGGGGTATGCGTGGCCACATGATGGGATTTCCTTTCAGGGAACTGAACCTGAGCGACGAGCAGCGCACGCAGGTTAAGGCCGTCATGCAGAAAGAACACGCCACAATGAAGCCGCTGATGCAGCAGGTACACGGGATGCAGCAGCAGCTGAAGCAGTATTCGGAAGGCGCCTATGATGAAGCCAAGGTGCAGTCGTTAGTTGCAGCGCAAGCGCAGACCCTGGTGCAACTGAAGGTGCAAGAGACACGGATTCACAGTGAGATATACCAGTTGCTCACTCCGGACCAGCAGGCCAAGATGAAGGAGATCGAAGCCAACCGGGAAACGCGTATGCAGGAACACATGCACGGCGCGCCAGAAAACGAGGAGTAAGACGGCATCAGGCGGGGTTGAGCGCTCGGCTTGACCCCGCAGTCTCTTGACTCACCGTGGAGTGTTGCCATGGATCTGGCTCAGGTATTCATCATCGAACTAGGATGGGTCTTCTTCGCCGCCTGGGGGCTGGTTCTTGCGGCGCTCAGCATGGTCGCCTTCGGGCAGGATATTCTTCCCGCGGCGCATCGTACAGGCGTTGAGAAAGATCGTTCTTAGGCTTTGGGTCTTAGGTGTTTAGGGCCTGTGTATTAGGGCTTGCGTGACCTAAAACCTGAGCTCACGACCTTTACCGCGACTTCCTCCGCGCCCCGCCTGCTTGTCCAAATCCTGCACCCTGCCTGCTAAAATTTCATCTACACAATCTGCATGATTCCCAAGAGTATGCGACCGCTACTGCCTTACCTGAAGCGCTATCGCTGGGGATTCGTGGCAGGCGCTGTGTGTGTGGTGTTGAGCAACGGCGCGCAAGCTGGTCTGCCAACGGTAATTGGCAACGCCGCACAGAGCCTGGAGAGCGGTGTCAATCAGCACAAGCTTCTGATCTTCGCCCTGGAGGTATTGGCGCTGGCAAGCGTGCGAAGCGTTTTCCTCTTCCTGACGCGTTGGGTTGTGATCGGCATCTCGCGTGACATCGAGTTCGATCTGCGCAACGACCTTTTCGCCCATCTTGAAACGCTTTCCTATTCCTATTACCAACGCATGCGTACCGGCGACATCATGGCCAGAATGACGAACGATTTAAACGCAGTGCGAATGTTGTTGGGCCCGGCGATCATGTACTCGGCGAACACGCTCGTCTTCACCGCACTGGCGTTGTGGTTCATGATAAGCAAGAGCCCCAAGCTGACGTTCTACGCCTTCTTGCCGCTGCCGGTGGTCAGCGTGGTCATTCAGTACTTTGGACGGCGCATCCATGAGCGCTTCGAGAGAATTCAGGCAATGTTCTCCGACATCTCGGCGCGGGCGCAGGAGAATTTTTCTGGAGCTCGTGTTGTCCGCGCCTATGTGCAGGAAGAGGCGGAGATCGCGTCCTTCGAAAGCGCCAATCAGGAATACATTGCCCGCAGCCTCAAACTGGTCCGGCTCATGGGCATGCTGTGGCCAACGCTGGAACTCATGCTGGGACTGGCAATGGTTCTGGTGCTGTGGATCGGAGGGCGGGAAGTTCTAGCCGGCCACATGAAGATCGGTGTTTTCACATCTTTCAACCTTTACATGATGCAATTAATGTGGCCCGTGATCGCACTGGGCTGGGTGGTTAACATTTTTCAGCGGGGCACGGCATCGCTGATCCGGCTGAACGAGATTCTCCAGGAACAGCCCGAGATCAAAGATGAAGCTGAGGCGCGCGAGTTGCCGGTGGAAGGCGAAATCGAATTCCGCGGACTGAATTTTGCCTACGACGGCAAGCCCGTGCTGCACGAGCTGAATCTGCGCATCCCCGCTGGCAGCAGTATGGCGATCGTGGGTCCGACGGGCTCGGGGAAAACTACGCTGGTCAATCTTATTCCACGCATTTACGACGCGGCCCCGGGGATGGTTCTGGTGGATGGCAGGCCGATCCGTGAGTTCTCGGTGGCTTCGCTGCGGAAGAATATCGGCTTTGTTCCGCAGGAGACTTTTCTGTTCAGCGACCGCATCCGGGAAAATATTGCTCTGGGCGTGGAATCAGCCACGGATGAGGAGATTCACGACGCGGCCGAAGCCGCCAACATTGCTCAAGACATTGAAGGCTTTCCCGAGCAATATCAAACCAAGGTGGGCGAGCGCGGCATCACGCTCTCTGGAGGACAGAAGCAGCGCACCGCGATTGCGCGCGCCTTGATCCGCAACCCGCGCATTCTCATTCTCGACGATGCGCTCTCCAGCGTCGACACGCATACCGAAGATAAAATTCTCAATCACCTGCGCGAAGTGATGCAGGGACGCACCACCATCTTTATCTCTCACCGCGTTTCCACGGTGCGCAATGCCGACCGCATCGCTGTGCTGCACGAGGGACAAATTGTGGAATCTGGCACGCACGACGAACTGCTCGCCTTGAATGGCTACTACAGCGACCTGTATAACAAGCAGTTGCTGGAAGAAGAACTGGCCGAGGTTTGAGGTCAGCCAGCGGGTCCAGCACGTTCGTCAACCCTTCCCATGCAGCGAGTCGACGCGCCCGAAATTCTCGATTCTGATGCCTGCTCTCCCGCCGACGTGGAGATCTCGATGCGCGACCTTGGCCGGGTCAACCACTGGTTCGGCGGAGTTACCACCACGCAGAAGATGGTGGAACGTGCGGCTCAAGCTTCCGGTGTGAAACAGCTCTCTCTGCTGGAAGTAGCGGCGGGTTCAGGGGAGGTCCCCGAGATCGTTCAGCAGAGGCTGGCGCGGCGTGGGATCACGCTGGATGTAACGCTGGTGGATCGCGCACGCGCTCATCTTCCCGCAGGGAACCACAGCATAGTTGGCGACGCGCTTGACCTTCCTTTCGGTGATGGAGCTTTTGATCTGGTGAGTTGCAGTCTGTTTGCCCATCATCTGGGTGCGCAACAACTGGCGCAGTTCGTGCGCGAGGGTTTGCGTGTGAGCCGGAGGGCGGTGCTGATCAACGATCTGGTTCGGCATCCTGTGCATTTGGCTTTGGTGTATATCAGCCGTCCCATCATGCGCAGCCGGGTAGCCTGGCTGGATGGAGTGACTTCGGTGCGGCGGGCGTATGTTCCGGAAGAAATCCGAAGCATGATCGCACCTGCTTTACCGCCCGCGGCGCGCGTGGAGATCTCACGCAATTATCTTTTCCGCATGGGAGTGACTGTGTGGAAGTAGCGCCGCCGGTACTGCTAGCGGACCACCAGCACCTCACGAATGTTATCGCGAGCGAGAAAGAATTTGATAGAAACGAAGTCACGGAAGAGTGTTTCGATGTGGCGGTTGTTGAATACACGCTGCAACTGGAAGCCGTCCGTGATAGCGGTGTGCACAGCTCCAGTCGGCCCGCGGCGGGCTTCGCGGCGCAGCACAATCTTTTTCATCTCGAGCGTGTCAGTGCCGACGATGTGGAAGCGGTGGCAGGGTGAGTCCGGACCGGCGTCTCGGGTGTGAAAGAACGCCAGCAGCATGCCGCCGGGTTTCAGCACAGACCATAAACGTCCCACGACCGGCTTCACCAGACTCTCATCGAGATAGTCCGGCAGGTTCCAGCAAAACACGACGTCGAAGTGAGCGGCCGGGTAGACCAGGTTATCGGCAAGGAACTTTCGGCTGTCGAGAACAACCACTCCCTGCTCGTCTTTCGTCAGAAGCTCGGGATCAGTCGAGGCGGTGAGCAGGTCTTCGCTGTAGATTCTGTGGCCGCGTCCGGTGAAGTGGCGGATGTTGGTGGCGGAAGTCGACCCCAGGTCGAGAACGCACAGGTCTTCGGCGGACTCCCAGACGCGAGACAGCTCTCCGAGGCCGCTGGAACGGCGGATCAGCTTCTGCGAGCCCTGCTCCGGGATGGTTTCCGGTCCGGATGAACCGCGAAAAAGTTTCATGAAATTCTGTGAGACTGACGACATCCTGACTTTCTGTAACTCCTAAAATTACTACTTCACATCAGCGCGGTGAATATCCACTTTGCCTTTTAAATAGGCGCCTTCTTCAATCGAGATGCGCTGGGTGGTGATATCTCCGGTGACGATTGCCGACTTACGCAATTCGACGCGGTCGCTGGCTTGCACGTTGCCTTCGAGCTTACCCTGCACCACCACTCCTTTGGCCTCGACGCTGGCCTTGACTTGGCCGTTGGGGCCGACCGTCAGGCTGTTTCCCTTGAGGGCGATGCTGCCCTCGACCTGGCCGTCCAGATACAGATCTTCGCTGCCGGAAAGTTCGCCCTTGATGAAGACCGACTTGCCGATTTGTGCCAACCCACTGGCGGGTGCGCTCATAGGACGTTCTCCTGGTGCAACGAAGATTCGTGGAACGGCGATCCGTGGAACGGCGATCCGTGCGAGTTTGCTCCCCGAATCACAATTCGCAGGCAAACCTGAAGGCCGCTCACTGCAACGACTATACGCAAGGCACGGAGTGTGCGGCAAGTTCCCCGGCAACGCCGGGCTGAGTTGTTACACCTCAGTTGTTACACTTAAGAGGGAGGCGGGCAGGATGACAGCGAAGAAGTTGATTCGTATCGCCGGCGCTGTTTTGATGTGTGTGTTTCTGGCAGCGATCGACAAAGCTGCCCTGGACACCGGAGACCCGGGGGAACCTCTTCAGGATTGGCCTGCGCCCCTCGAGCTGGTGCGGACGGCGGTGGCCAATGAGGTGACGGCCTCCAGCGACGCATCGATGAAACATATGTTCCGCGCGCGCAAGCAAAACGCTCAGGGTTCCCAGACCCGGCTCTATGTGGAAACCAGGGACGCCATCGCCGGCATGACGATTGCCTACAACGATCAGCCGCTCTCGCCCGAACAGAAGCAGGGTGAAGAAGGCCGGCTGGCGGGGCTGGTCGCGAATCCCGAGCAACTCAAGCGCAAGCATTCGCAGGAACAAGAGAACGCCGAGCGCACGTTGCGCATCGTGAAAGCCTTACCCGAGGCATTTCTCTACGAGTACGACGCTGAGGAGAAAGGCACGGCGGATTTGGGCAAAGATGGAGCGCGGCTGGTGCGGTTGAAATTCCGTCCCAACCCACAGTACCAGCCGCCTTCGCGCGTGGAGCAGGTGCTCGAGGGCATGCAGGGAGTTGTTCTCATTGATCCCGCGGTGCGGAGGATCGCGCGCATCGACGGAACTCTGTTCAAAGAGGTCGGCTTCGGGTGGGGCATTCTGGGGCATCTCGACAAGGGCGGACATTTTCTGGTAGAGCAGCGCGATCTTGGGGATGGCTCGTGGGAAATCTCGCGCATGTCCCTCCGCTTTACCGGCAAGTTTCTCTTGTTCAAGAGTTTCGCGATCAAGTCGGACGAGGTGTTCAGCGACTTCCGGCGTGTGCTCGCCGACACGACATTTGCCCAGGGTGTGGAGATGCTGAAAGCGGAAGAGGCCAAGCTGGCGGAGAATCATAAGCCGGGAGCGGCGGAAGCGGGCCCGAAGTCGCACTAGTCATGATTTTTGACCCAAGTCCATTGGCATCGTGATGCTGAGCTGACCGAAAGCAGCGTGATTGGCTGGACTTCGCGATGATACGCTCCAAGATGCCCATGCAATCCAATCGAGGACAGATTCCCGCGCAGTTTGACGCGCAAAGCAGTTGGCTTTCCCAAGGCTTTCCACTTCGCGTCTAGCTCGCTGTCTCGGTTATTCGACCACTCCAACCAGTAGGGCTTTCTTGAGCAGTCGCCGTCCGGGAAGAAAGCTGATTTCTCAAAACCCCATTGAAGCGTACCGTCGAGCACTATGTCGCGTCTGCCTTTTCCCCAAAACACAACTGCGATGAGGCAAAGAGCAACCCCGACGGCGATGATTATCTGTACTCGGCGTCTTGCCACGGTGCTAGCCTCTCGTTTTGTGGAACGGACAGTCGGAACATTCTTGCAGAATGATAATTGGCGATAACGGGCCAACTACCATTCGTGAGATGGCTTCCAGCATCACGTTCGAGCGCGAAGCGTTTCCTTCCTTACGGTCAACTTCTCGATCAGATCTTCTCTGATGCGATAGCCCGTTCCAGGCTGGTCGCTGATCGCAATCATTCCTTGAGGTGAAACCTGCACTTCCGGGTCGATGATGTCTTCCTTCCAGTAGCGCTTGGAGGCAGATACGTCCCCGGGCAGGCTGAAATTCTCGAGCGTGGAAAGCGCGATGTTGTGGGCGCGGCCAATACCGGATTCAAGCATCCCGCCGCACCAGACCGGAATCTTTTGCGCGTGGCAGATATCGTGAATTTTTTTCGCTTCGCTGAAGCCGCCGACGCGGCCGACTTTGATGTTGACGATGCGGCAGGCTCCGGTCTCAACCGCGATGGCCGCGGTGCGGGCGCTCACGATCGACTCGTCCAGGCAAATCGCAGTGCGCAGTTCTTTCTGCAGTCGGGCGTGGTAGAAGATGTCGTCGTCCCAGAGCGGCTGCTCGATCATCAGCAGGTTGAACTGATCGAAGCTGCGCAGGTGTTCCACCTGATCGAGCGTATAGGCGGAATTGGCATCGCAGCTCAGCGTGATGTCGGCCCAGCGTGAGCGGATTCTCTCCAGCACGTTCACGTCCCAGCCCGGTTTGACCTTTACTTTAATGCGGCGGTAGCCGGCGGTTAGTTCGATGTGGATTTTCTCCAGCAGTTGCTCGACGGAGTCCTGAATGCCGATCGAGACGCCGCAAGAGATTTCCGTCCGCGTGCCGCCCAGCAACTTCCATAGGGGCATGCTTTTCTGTTTCGCCTCGGCATCCCACAGCGCATTTTCAAGCGCGGCCTTGGCCATGCGGTGTCCGCGCACCCTGGCGAGAAGTGCCGAGCAGTCGCGTGCCGATTCGACGTTGCGCCCGAGCACGGCCGGCGCAAGGTGGTGAGTGATGGTGAGCCAGGCACTTTCGGTCCACTCGCTACTGTAAAAAGGATCTTCGCCACACACGCATTCGCTCCAACCGTTGACGCCCTCGCAATGCGCGGTTAGCAGCAGGATGCGGCGGCTGTAAGTGCGCCCAAAACTCGTCTCGAAAAAATGGACGAGTGGCATACGAATCTCGCGAAGTGTGATGGCTTCAAGCTTCATAATTCAGTATCTAGTACCCAGTACCCAGTGCCGAGCCGCATTTCTGGGAACTGGGTACTAGGTACTGATATCTTCCGACGCATACGACAAATTCTCATCCCAGTCGCCGAGCAGGAACTTGCCGTTGCCTGCTGTGTCGCGCTCGTAACCCAGGACGGCGAGATCGTCCCCAAACGCCCTCAGGAACTCCTCGCGGTTGCGTTCCTGCACATGCTGCGCCTTACCCCGCGTATCCGGCCTGGCCTTCCAGTCGTAGATCTGCGCCGGAACCTCAATTGCGGTCTCCCGACTGAATTCCGGATTCTTCCCGGTCGCCAGCAGCTCTTCCACGCGCTTAGACTTCAGCCACCACTCGGCAATCAGCCGGTCGCTGGGCAAGCCGCCCTGCAGGGGCGACGACGTGATTCCGTATTGGTTGATGTTGTAGCGGCGAGAGATGGCTCCCAGCTTCTCTATATTTAGATACGAGTTCTTGATCTCGAGGGGATCGAATGTCCACTCGATCAGTTCAATGCTGCGGGCCAGCGCGTCTTCGCGCTGCAACAGCTTGAGGCGGCGGCCCAGTCCGCTGTTGCGGTGCGCTTTGCGGACGGCAAGCATGTGCGAATGCAGATAGACGTGGCCCGACCTGGTGCCCGGCACCGAAAGCGCGAACCCAACCATCTCTTTGCCGTCGAAAGCGCCCATCACCTGTCCGCCAACTTTTTCAGCCACGACGAACATGCGCAGCGGAACCAGTTCGGCATCGCTGAAGTTCCAGATTTCTTTTTGCAGGGCGACGCAGGCCCGCAACTCGTCGAGTCCCTTACAGTGACGAATCACGATGGCGTCCGGACTCACGATTGCTTCTCTTCTTTCTTTGCCTGTTGCCACAGGGACTCAAGCTCATCCATCGAAGCACGCTCGGCAGTCATCCCCTTTTCGTGCAGGCGCTGTTCCATCCATTGAAACCGGCGGCGGAATTTGCGATTGGTCTTGCGCAGCGCGGATTCGGGATCGAGCGAAAGATAGCGCGCAATGTTCACCAGCACAAAGAAAAGATCGCCGACTTCTTCTTCCAGCCGCACCCGCAGGTCCTCGGGAATCGTCTGCCGCCCGGAACCGGCAACGCCGCGGCCCTCGGGACGCGGGCCCGGGGCCGGAAACTCGCGCAGATGCTGGCGGAGTTCGGCGGTCTCCTCGCCGAGCTTGTCGAACAAGCCCTCTATATCAGGCCAGTCGAAGCCGACCTGCGCTGCGCGCGAGCTGAGCTTGTGGGCTTCGAGCAACGACGGCATGGAAGAAGAGATGCCAGCCAGAATAGATGGTACGGACTTCCCTGCCGGATCGCGATTCGCAGAGTCCGCAATCTCGGTCTCCTTTAGCCGTTTCTTTCGCTCCTCAACCTTCAGCGCTTCCCAATTACGCTTTACCTCGGCCGACGTATCGGCTTTTGTGTCGCCGAATACATGGGGGTGCCGGTCCACCAGCTTTCGCGAGAGCCGGTCGAGAACGTCATCAATCGAAAACGTGCCCTGTTCCTTGCCCATCTCCGAATAGAAAAGCACCTGCAGCAGCAGGTCACCGAGTTCGCCGGGGAGTTCCTGCCAGTCGCGATTGTCGATGGCTTCAAGGACTTCGTATGTTTCCTCCAGCGTGTACGGCTTGATGGAGTCGAAGGTCTGCTCGCGATCCCAGGGGCAGCCCCCCGGAGCCCGCAGGCGCTCCATTATGGCGACTGCGCGTTCGAAACGTTCGCCGGTGGTGGACATCGGCAACCACTGTAAATGAGCCGTCGAGGAACAGGCAATGCGGGCTTTTCGCATCGCTCTTGTATGTTCTAAACTCGGATTTGGGATAGTGCCAGCCGGCGTGGTTGGACTTTTGGCCAGCTATTCTGCGGTACCAGAGTTACCTTCTCTAGCCGACGAACGCGGAGCACACTCTAATGGTCGCAGTGTCGGCGGGACGGTTAGGAGTTTCTTAACCACCTTCTGGAATCGCTGTAACTGATTGATAAAACATGGTCTTAGCAGCAAATCCCCGAGCGTCTCTGGAAGGCCAGCACTTCCAAGTGGTGGTGATTGGCGGGGGCATCAATGGCGTAGCCGTCGCGCGGGAGTGCGCTCGCGCGGGAAAGCATACGCTGCTGGTGGAGCAGAATGATTTCGCCTCGGGAGTAACCAGCCGATCCACGCGCATTATCCACGGCGGACTGCGTTACCTGGAGCACGGAGAATTAGGGTTGGTGCGGGAATCGTTGCGCGAGCGCGAAAAACTGTTGCGGGAACGATCTCACCTGGTGCATCCCATGCACTTTCTTTTGCTTTTGAACGAGACCAGCCAGCGCAATGCGATGAAGGTGCGCGCCGGATTGTGGCTCTACCAGCGCATGGCCGGGAAGCCGCCCAGCAAAGACTCGACCGCAATCGAAGTGAAACAGTTGGAGCGGGCGCTGGATGCCGGGCATCATTGGTCGTTCTTCAATTATGAAGATGCGCAATGCGAATTTCCGGAACGGCTGGTGGCGGAATGGCTGATGGAAGCGGTGGAGGCTGGAGCGATTGTCCGCAATCACATGGAAGCGTTGGCGGTTGACGTGGCCCACGGCCGCAGCAAGGGCGTGCTGCTGCGCGACCAGATCACGGGGCGGGACCAACGCGTCGACTCCGCCTGGGTGATCAACTGCAGCGGTCCGTGGGCGGACCGGGTGTGCCAGCGCTCGTCGATCCGCATGGCCAAGCCGATGGTGGGTGGAGTTCGCGGGTCGCACATTGTTCTGCCGCGGTTTCCGGGGTCGCCGAGTGCGGCGATATATACCGAGGCGAAGGACGGCCGTCCCATCTTTGTGCTGCCGTGGAACGACCAGATCCTGGTGGGAACAACCGAAGTTGCCGACAACAGCGACCCGGCAAAGACCGTTCCTTCGGCGGACGAGATCAGTTATCTGGTGCACTCGGTGGCACAATTGTTTCCCAAAGCGAAAATCTCCGCGCAAAGTGTTAAACATGCCTTCGCGGGCATCCGCCCACTGCCTTATTCCCCCGACAGTCAGCCTTCGGCAGTTACGCGGCGGCACATTCTGCACGACCATGCGGATGACGGCGCGGCGCGCATGATCTCGGTGATCGGTGGCAAGTTGACGACCGCTGCTTCGCTGGCACGCGAGTGCGCGCGGAAGATAGGATTGAGCGCGACGGAACCGAACACGATCGCAGTGGCACCGGGGATGGCCCTCGATCCTATGTTAGACGATGCGGTGATAGAGATTGCGCGGATTGGAGCGGTGAGCGAGGAGACAGCACGCGGCATGGTGGAATGGCACGGCAAACGCGCCGCTGATATTGCCCGCATGGCTCTGATAAGTGCGGAGTTGCGGGCGCCGATTTGTCCGCACACTTCTCACGTCATCGCGGAAGTGGTGGAAGCGTACCGCAGAGAGTGCGCTGTAACCATAGGCGACGTGCTTTTGCGGCGAGTGCCGGTCGCTTTGGGTGCGTGCTGGTCGGAGTCGTGCAGCCGCGAAGCAGCGTTGCGCATCGGCGCCGTCCTCGGCTGGAACGAGCACACCATGGGAGCCAACCTGGAAGCTTTGGAAATGGAGCGCACCGCCTTTCTACGGCCGGTGGGGCGCGCTGTCGCTCCGCACGAAGCGGCGGCGGATTGATTCCGGCACCTCCAACTTCCTTGCCGCGGATCTACGCGGATAGACACGGATAAATCGAGAACTTGAAATTAAAACTCTAGAAGGCAACTGTGAAAATCTGGTGAATCCGTGGCCAAAGTTCCTTAAAGCACGGGATTCAATCCTCTGGCCTCAGAGTGAGCGCAAGGCGTTTTTGGCTGTCAAAGATAATGCCGTCCACGCCCCATTTCGAAAACCGCTTCATGTCGGCTGGGAGGTTCACGGTCCACACCAGTATTTTCTTGCCCGCGGACTTGATCTCAGGGATCAGATCCTGCCGCACCAGCTTGTAGTGCGGAATCACATACTCGACCGGCAACCGAGGCCAGAGGCTGAACTGGTCTCGCGTCTCGCAGATCAGACCGAGCGGGATGGCCGGGTCCAAGCCGTGGATGTTTTCCAGCACATCCGGGAGAAATGACGAAACCACGAAGCCGCGAGCTGGAGGGAAGTCCCGCAACATATCCGCGACGATCTTCTCCAAGCCGGCGACTTTCAGTTCGATATCAAGGAAGGCCGTTTTCTGGTAGCGAGATAACACTTCGCTCAACCGCGGCAGAGCTAACTCCTGGGCTGAAGAATCGGCGATCTGGAGGCCACGGATGCTGGGGTCGTGACAGATGACTGCATGTCCGTCCGCCGTAAGCCGCACGTCAAATTCAAAACCATCGCAGCCTTGGCCGAGCGCGAAGTCGAAGGAAACCAGCGTATTCTCAGGAACAGATTTCTCGGCGCGCGCGCCGCGGTGACCAAGCAACAAGGGCCGAATCTGCATCGCGTTCAATTCTAAACGCCAGTTGCCAACGGGTTTTTCTGACCACTGGCCACTGCCCACTGCTCTTAATCCAAATCGAAATCGCGGATGGGCCGGCCCGTGTCAGGAGATTCCTTGGCCTTCTTCACGGCCTCCTGAAACTTCTTATCCAGCAATTCGGAGGCATGTTTCTGTGCCTCGACTGATTGCCGGAAGATGGACTCGCGGCGGCTGTCCTGTTCTTTCATGGCCCGGGCAGCGGCTTCCATGTCCTCGAACATCCGGGGCTTCACCGCGGCAGTGTGGGCGATGACCTCTGCCGTCGCCGTGTCCACCTTCAGCAGCGCGCTGCAGCAGGGACACGTGACTTCGATGGTGGGGGGAGTCTTCGCCATTGTGCGAATCATACCGCAAAAACGGCGAAAACGGGGTTAGAGTCAGCGCTGAAGCTTGATAGGGAAGATGTGGATCACGCTCAGCAACTCCCATCCCAGAAGGAAGATCGAAAGCAGAACCACCATCACAGCCATCAATTCTCCGAAGGTCAGTCCGCGGCGGTTAGGCTCGAAACGCCTGGCGGCCAGGCTGAGGATATTCAGCGTGGCGAAACCGAAAACCACGGCCCAGAGAATATTGTAAACGTCATTGCGGCGGCTGGAATGCCGCTGCAGGAAGATCACACTTGCGGCCAGCATCGATTGAGCCTGTACCAGGTTATGCGTTGACAAGGCGGCGCGCGTGGTGCGTGCAATGCCCGCGATCAACGTTGTGGAAGAAAGAGCCATAGCAGGTGCAGTACCGTCAAAAGACCGTCCCGCAAGTGATTTGGATATTACATTTTTTCCCAGTACGAGTCACGAGAAGCAGTTGGGTAGTGGTCAGTGGTCAGTGGTCAGTGAGCAGTGATCATTGAGCAGTGATCAGCGGCCAGAAATGCGAGGCCAGGTTTTCTGGCCACTGGCCACTGACCACTGGCCACTGCCTTTCAGTAAGATGGACGTATGGCAGATCGGCGCGTCATTTTCTTTGATGTTGGCAACACACTTCTCTTCCCCAATCGGGCGAAGATGCTGGCCCCCATTTCGAGCGATCGTCATCCCACACTCGAGCAATGGCAGGCGCTGGAGCGCAGAACGAAGCAGGAGTTCGACCAGGGCATGCTGGAAGGCAGAGTCGATCACGGTTTCTGGTGGACGTTTCACACTTACCTGCTACAAGATCTCCGCGAGGACACCGGCATTCGCGAAGTGCTGGTGGAGAACACTCAGAGATCCGCCAACTGGGACCAGATTCCGTCCGGCACGCGCGACGCCCTTGAACGAATCAGCCAGAAGCACCGCATCGCCGTGATCTCCAATGCCGACGGCGGGATCGAACGCGTGCTTACGCGCTGCGGCATTGCCGACTGTTTTGAGAGCATCACCGATTCAGCAATCGTTGGCGTCGAAAAGCCGCGCGCGGAAATCTTTGAAGTAGCGCTCAGCGCGATGAAGGCGCGCGCCGACGAAAGCCTCTACGTGGGCGATGTGTACTCCGTGGATTATATTGGAGCCCGTAACGCCGGAATGGAAGCGGTCTTACTCGATGTGTCGGGCTCTTACCGCGGCCGCAGCCTGCCCCGCGTCGAGTCTTTGGCACAACTCGAAACCTGGCTGCGCTGACTGGGAGTGCGCGGCCTACAACTCCAGAATCTGGTGGTCGTGGCAATCGGTGTGCACAGTGTCGTGAATGCTCCGCAGCAGTTCCATTCCGTGGCGAGCCACGAAATATATACCGCCCACTCCGCGCTCCTGCAGCGCGTTTTCGGGATAGAGCGCGTGGCTCAGAGCTTCCGCATGACGGCTGACCACTTCGCTGCGGCGCAACTCGGCGGCCATGGCGCGCTCACGAAGGCGGTCGAGTTGGTACTGCACTTTGGAAGCGCCGGTCTGGCTCGCTTCAACCAGCGTGGGATCGAGTTTGGCCAGTGCCTCCTGTAGGCCGGAAAAAGATTCTTCCACCGACTTGTTCGCTCGTTCGAAAGCCGCCTGCAAACCCGCTGGCAGAGTATGCGAGGCCAGCGTCTGACGAAGCGCGTCGAGGCCGTGGAATGTGTCGGATACTGCGATGCCATACTGACGCAGCCAGCGTTGCACCTTGGGCTCAACCAGAGTTGCGGAAAAACGAGGCACGATAGGAGTTACGTGGCCCAGGATTTTTTCATAGACTGCGCCCACTTGCGCAAAATAAGCCGCCTCAGCCGCACCGCCAGTGTAGGCCAGAGTAGGCAGAAGGTAGTCCTGCACGACCGGGCGCAAGAGCACATTTGGGCTGAAGTTTTCTGGCGTGGCGGCAATGCGATCCAGCAATTCGGAGGAGGAAAGCTTCTCCGCTCCGGACTCACCGCCGATCACAAACTCCGCAAGCCTATTGGATCCCTCCCGGCGGTGGATCGCCGTACGAGCGCCCTCGTGCATCGCGAAAAGAAGTACTGACGACGCCGTGACTTTCACCTGCTGGTTATAGCCAGCCTTCTCAAGAGACTCACCTCGATTGAGCAAAGCAGCGTCCAAATCTTCCGCTTGTTCGATCGCAGCCCGATAAATGGGCGCGGCCACGCGATGCAGCTCGCCGTCGGACGCGTCCAGAAGAATCACGCCCCATTGGCTAAATAAGCGCGCATATAGTCGAGCGAAAGCAGTGCCCAGCGTTTCCCCTGGACGATAAGCCTCGTTCAGGAATTGCGTGACCTCGGAGTCTCCCAGCAGCGACGCGGCTTCTTCGACGACCGGCAAAATCTCGTCGCCCAAACCCACGTTGCTCACGGGCGCGCCCGGAACACCGTGGCTGGCAGTCGAGAGTGTCCGCAGAAGGCCGTCTGGGCCGGGCAATGACACGTGATTCACTTCAGCGAGATCGTGATCGGACGTGGCCAGCCAGAAAACAGGGACCGAATCGATGCCCGCTGCCGTGGCCTCTTCCGCCAACTTGACGGCAGTCAGAGCTTTGTAGATGGCGAATGTTGGTCCACCGAACAGTCCAACTTGCTGTCCAGTCACAATGGCTGCGGCGCCTTTGCGCATGCGCCTCAGGTTGGCGAAAGTCTGTGGTGAGGCTTCCCAGGATTTGTTCTGGCGTTCAAGAATCGTGCTAACGCGCTCCCGACGAACCGTATCGTACTTTAGGGCAGAAGCTTCCGCCTTCGACCATTCGCTGAAGTGAGGAGAATGCGGATAAAAAGGATGGACGCCAGACGGGTACGCGAGGAAATCAGCGAAGAGTCGCGTGGTATGCGGGATTTGAGTAAACGGCAGACACTGCGCTCTCACCGCGGGCTCTCCTGACATCGGTTCCTTGTAATGTGTTGGACGGATGAGATCATCGCCAGTCAACGCCTTCATTCTACAGATCGCGCCGTAGTTGAGATGCCCCAAAAAGGCGCAAGATGCAAGATAATGGGGAGCTGCGAGGAAAGGAATGCACGATGGTTAGTGTCGCGTCTCCTCTGAATATCGTTACACCCATCACGCTGGAAGGTTCTGTTGTCCGCCTCGAACCGATTCGCCGCGAACACGCCGAGATCTTCTGGGAGGTCGCCAAAGACGCTCTCGACGATATCTTCCAGTGGATTCCCTACCGCATGAAGACACGCGAGGATTTTCACCGCGTTGTAGAGAAGGCCTTTGAAGAGCAAGAACGCGGCGAGTCGATGGTATTTGCGACAGTGGAGGGGAAATCCGGTCGAGTCGTCGGCAGCACGCGTTTCATGAACATCGACCGCATCAATCGCCGGGTAGAAATCGGTTCGACCTGGATCGCGCTCGCGTGGCAGCGCACTGCGGTAAACACGGAAGCAAAATTTCTGATGTTGAGCCACGCCTTCGAAATTTGGAACTGCTATCGCGTCGAACTCAAAACCGACGCATTGAATGTGAAATCGCGAAACGCGATCCTGCGCATTGGCGCGAAGGAAGAAGGAACGCTGCGCAGGCACGTTCTCACCTGGACCGGCCGCGTGCGCGACTCGGTTTACTTCAGCATCCTGGATTCGGAGTGGCCCGAGATGAAGGCGAGGCTGGAAGCCAAGCTCGCCGCGAAACCAGCATCGCTCCCACACGCCTGAAATGCCAAGTACAGATGCTAGACACACCTGCGTCCGGACACTGTCCTTTCGCATCAAATTGACGGCAGGTAGTGTTTGACTTCCACCTGGGCGACCCCTAGTCTGGAAGCAGTTCTTTGACTATGGCCAATCCCACCAGTGGGGGCGTCACGGCTTCGACGGAGATGCTTGCGGCCAAGAGGCATGCCGGGGTGCACACACCCGTAATCGTGGGCAAAATGATAATTGCCAATCAACAAATGGCATACGCAGCCTAATTAAT
>DATMQT010000014.1:0-56832 GCA_035566655.1 Candidatus Dormiibacterota bacterium | reverse complement strand
GTCTTCTCTGCTTTCACCCTACATTACCAGTGGGAATGATCGTCGCCATGCAACGACAAAGTGGCTCATGTGAAGCCGCTCGGCCATTTGTCGCGCGCGAATTGCGCCATTCTACACCTTGGAGCCGACAACCCACCGATTTCAGTGGGTTCAACGCATGGCTCCAGATAGCGGGCTCCTAGCCTGCAGGTTTCGGATCATTGATTAAGAGCGCATGACGAACCCCGTTAAACAGGAATAACGCAGTGCGAACTGAAACGGTTTCGCTAACTGTCTTCACCTTCAAGGTAGCCGTCAGCCTGGTGCCTTGACAGTCGAGTACGAATCACTTCGGCCACGCAGGATCGCCGGAAGGCAAGGCGCATTTGAAAGAGTATGAGTCTGGAGCAACTGCCGACTTGGCAAAGGAGATCATGAAAGGCTCTGAGTTGGCAGCGGCAGCGGATGCTGATGTAGCAGGGGATCTGCCTTCAACCGGAAGATCTCAACCCAGCTTGTTGCCAATTCCCAGTCAACGATACTAGGGTATTTGCGCGACACCAGTGAAGCGGAGAGGAAAGACAATGTCCTGCAGAACTGGTCAGAGATATCACATTAAACGCAGCGGTAGTTGGGATAGGCCGCGCGAACTCCTTTGGAGAGTAACATGAAGCAGACTGTCCCCTTTTCCCAGAGTTTTGGTTCAAAACTCGCGATACACAGAGCGTCGGTTCCTTTGTCTTCCCTACTGCTATTTACAGGGCATTACGGACCCGTGAATTGTAATTACAACGTGATACAACATATCAGCGCCCTTTCGCGGCGCTAGCAAGACCTGCCACGGGGATTGTCGCGGGTTGTGGGCGCACTGCATTATTCGTAGCCCACAACAAAGCCCGCAAAACTCCTGACGCGGGGTGATTATCAACGACTTACGGTGTCGTCCGTGCGTTCCAAGTCATTGTAAACACTCAATAGCCAAGCTCTGAAAAGGCTGGCGTCGGCGGTTCAACTCCGTCCCTGGCCACCATACTTTTCAATGCCTTCTTGGGCATATTTGTTGTTCCGCTATTCCCGCAATCCGCAGCTCCTCCTCGCCTAGCCTCTCTCTGGGAGAAATTTCCCGAGGAACTGAACCTGTCGTGGATTTACTTTCGCTGGCAGCGCGCTGAACCTAGGCCTGCTGGTGGATCGCTGGGTGCCGGGCCCCACACCCGGTCCACAACTTTTTGGATTTGCCGGAAAATCCGCTGTCGTGGAGATTACTTCACCGGCTCAGTCACTGTCATGATTTGATCCGCCCTTACATCTTTGAGCGTTTGTCGAATTCCGCTCGGCCAGTGGATTTCAATTTCGCGAACGACCTCTGCGCTCCCCAGGCCGAAATGCACCCGCTTATCGCTCGAAGACTGATAGCTGCCGCTGGTAGAAACCGTCGCAAACTGGTCTCCCGCAGGGGTTGAGATCCGGACCTGGCTCCCTATGCCATCGCGATTACTCTTGACTCCAACCAGAGTGATGCTGATCCAGTGATTCGTCGTACTGGTCTCATTGATCAGAACCCATGCCGGACCGTTGTTCGACGTGACCACCGCGTCCAGCTTCCCATCGTTATTAATGTCCCCGATCGCCAAGCCGCGTGCCGCCCACTCCTGCTGGAAAACATCTCCGGAGGACGATGAAACATCCACGAACTTCTTCCCCTGCTCGTTGTGCAGAAGCAGGGGAGGCTCGCGATACCGCAGGCTGGGCACAGTAACTTGGATGGTATCCATTACGTGGGATTGGACGACGAGCAAGTCTTTCCAGCTGTCGTTGTCATAATCGAGAAAACGCACTCCCCATCCGGAGTGCCGCAGCGAAATTGCACCTAGACCGGTCACCGGGGTCGAGTAATCGAACGTACCGTCTTTGGCATTGGTGTAGAGGGCGTATCGCTGATCGGCAAGATCGGTAATGATGATGTCGGGCCAGCCATCGTTGTTGTAATCTTCGAAATCTACGCCCATACCCGCGAAACTGTTGCCATTGCCATCGACGGCCGCGCCGGAAGCCAAGCCAACCTCGTCAAACGTTCCATTGCCGCGGTTGTGAAACAGATATTGCGGGATGGAATCATTGGCCAGCAGTATGTCAATCCAGCCGTCGTGGTCGTAGTCCGCTACCGCCAGTCCGAGGCCCTTGCTTGGTTTGTCCACGCCAGCCTGGTGCGAAACCTCGGTAAATCTTCCGTTGCCGTCATTGTGATACAGCAACACGGATGCCGGCTTGAACAGATCAGGATGACAATACGAGCGAAAGCCTTTTTCGTGCTGCCCGCAGTAAATGTCATCGAAGTCCCATTGCATATAACGGGCGACGATCAGGTCCAGCCGGCCGTCGTTGTCGTAATCCACCCAGGCGGCGCTGGTCATCCATCCTGAGCCGGCAACACCAGCCGTCGCCGTCACATCAGTAAACGTGCCATTTCCGTTGTTGTGATAGAGCGTACTGTGACCGTATCCCGCCACGAAGAGGTCTTCGAATCCGTCGTTGTCGTAATCGCCCACCGCAACGCCAGTGGAATAGCCGATCCCACTAAGACCGGCTCTCTCCGTAACATCTTCGAAGCTGCCGTCAGGCTTCTGGTGATAAAGACGATTCCAATACTTGGGGTCATCCTTCTTCGGAATTGTGCCTTTGGGCGTAGGATCATCGAGCCGCGCTCCGTTGGCGAAGAAGATGTCCAGCCGGCCGTCATTATCGAAATCAAACAGCGCGACGCCGGACCCCATGGTTTCGAGCAGATATTTTTTGCTGGTAGGGGAGGCCTGCTGCCGGAAGTGGATCCCGAGTTTCTCCGTAACGTCGCTGAAGCGGCCTCCACCTGCGGATTTTTGACTCTGAGACGAAGCAGCCGCATCCGGAGCAAAACCGGCGTAGTTGAAACATGGCAGAACCAGCCCGAGCAGGACCCCTTTGGCGAGCGATGTTCGTAAGCGACCCATGTCAGGAGAGCTCATCCCTTGCTTGCGTGCTGGGTTTCGAAGAACCTGGTTTGCGAAGATCATTCTAGCAATCTGGGGGATCGCCGATTTCAATCCCAGCGCCGGCGGAACTTCGCGATAATAGCTGCTACTTCCGCCGGTCATTCTCGTCGGTCATCTTGATTTTTGCTCAGCAATCCATTTGTCGGTGCGTGCTTCGAGCAGGTCGAGAGGAAGCGTTCCGCCGTCGAGCATTTCGTCGTGGAATTTGCGAATATCGAACTTGGGGCCCAGTTCTTTCTTTGCCCGCTCGCGGAGCTCGCGAATCTTGAGCTGGCCGAGCTTGTAACTGAGGGCTTGCGCTGGCCACGCGATATAACGGTCTGTCTCAGACTGGATGCTGGGCTCGTCGATCGCGCCGGACTTGCGGAAAAAATCCACGACCTGATCGCGCGTCCACCCTTTCGAGTGAATCCCGGTATCGACGACCAGACGGACTGCGCGGAAGAGTTCGGAAGAGAGACGACCGTAGTCCGACACTGGGTCCTGATAGAAGCCGACCTCTTTGCCGAGTTCCTCTGCGTACAGAGCCCAGCCTTCGATGTAGGCGTTGAAGCCGAGCCCATGCAGGCGGAACCTGGGCAACCCGCTGAGTTGCTGCTGCACGGATAGCTGCATGTGATGTCCGGGCACGCCTTCATGGTAGGCGATGGCTTCGTCGTCGATGAGCGAACGCTCGGCAAACTTGGAAGTGGCGACGACGACGCGGCCGGGGCGCTTGCCGTCCGGTGTGCCGGTCACATAGTGGGTTGCAGCGGCGGCCTGGAATGCTGGAATTGCCTCGACTGTGACCGGCGATTTCGGAAGCAAGGTGAAGAGCTCCGGAAGTTTAGGTTCCATCTGGTTGATATAGCGGCGGAAATCGTTGAGGATCTGATCGGCTGAAGTCGGGATGTATTTGGGATTGGTTTTCAGCGAAGCGCGGAAAGAAGCGAGGTCGGCAAAGCCCTCTTTCTTGGCGATCGCTGTCATCTCGGCCTGAATGCGATCGATCTCGCGCAGACCGAGCTGGTGGATTTCGTCCGCCGTCATGTGCGTCGTGGTGCGGGCATAGATGTCGTTCTCGTAGCGCTTCACGCCGTCAGGCAGGGACTCGACAGAGAGAGTGGTGCGGCCTGCGGGGGCATATTCCGAGCTTAGAAACGCGGCGAAAGTTTTGTAGGCGGGCATGACGTCGTTGTTGATCGCGTCGGTGATCTGCTGGGTCAGGCGCTTCTGGTCGTCGGCGGAGATGTCTGCGGGATATTTCTTTGTAGGGAGCAGGAAGGGATCGGCGTCGATGATGCCCTGACACTGGACAGGGAGCTTCTCGATGAGGAATTGTACTGGCATGAGCTTGTCCTTCATGCCGGCGCGCAATACTTCGGTGGTCTGATTGAGGACGCGCGGGATCTGATGAAGACGGGCGATGTAGTCCTCGTAGTGCTTGACGGAATCGAAGGGGACGGAAAGTGGAAGGTCCGCGAGACTGGTATGGATGCCATTCTGCTGGTTGATCGGCATCTCGTACTCTTTGAGGCTGTAATCGGCGATGCGCTGTTGCAGCAGGCGAGCGAGGAGGTCGTGAGAGAGTTGGTCCTGGTCGGAGAATCCGGTGGTAGGGATGGCCTCGAGCCGGGCCAGGAAATCTACATCGGTCTTGTGGTAGCGGAAGACGGCGTCGAGTGAGCGGTCGGCGAGCTTGTCGTTGTAGCGGTAGTCGCCGTAGGCAGTGGCACGTTCGGGAAAGTTTCGGAGATCGGTCTCGTACTGCTCCTCGAATAGAGAGTTCTGATCTGCAACGCGGTCGGCCACTGGCTTAAGGTTTTGGGCGAAGAGGGAGCCGGCTACCGCGACTAGAAGGAACATGCTCCGGTGAAAGTGCATAGTGCTATGCAGCGTATCAAAGGGAAAGCTGGTTGCGCGAGGAAATAGATCGCGCACGCTGCATCCAATCTCCTGTGCCTCGTCAAAACTCTACCTTCTTCCGGTAGACTAAAAGATTCAAACTAGGGGACTACCACTTGCACAGACTCGGATGGTGTTTGCGCCCTCATATCAGCACCATCTTTCTTTTTTGCCTAGCCGTTTCGGCGATTGCACAATCGGTTCCGCCGGAGCTGGTGAATGGCCTGAAATGGCGTCTCATTGGCCCATTTCGCGGAGGCCGAGTTGTGGCTGTGGCGGGTGTGCCGGGCGATTCCACTACCTTCTATTTCGGCGGGGTCAACGGCGGCATCTGGAAAACAACCGATGCCGGAACGGTCTGGACACCAATTTTCGATAAGCAGCCAGTAGGCTCGATCGGCGCCATTGCCGTAGCACCATCCGACCCGAAAACTATTTACGCTGGAACCGGCGAGTCTGACATTCGCTCCAACCTCTCTTCCGGCAACGGTGTCTATAAATCGGTTGACGGCGGCTCGACCTGGACGCACATCGGATTGGACGACACGCGCCAGATCAGCAGGATCGTTGTCGATCCACGAGATCCAAATGTCGTCTACGTGGGCGCGCTCGGTCACGCCTACGGTCCTAACGAACAGCGTGGGGTCTACAAATCCGCTGACGGCGGAACGCACTGGGCCAAGGTCCTCGATACAGGTACTGAGATCGGCGTTTCCGATCTCGCGATCTGTTCCCGTAACTCGCAGCTCTTGTTCGCCGGCACATGGCACACGCATCGTCCGCCCTGGAGCACTTACGCTCCCATCGACGGCCCCGGCGGTGGCCTCTACAGTTCTCAAGATGCAGGCAAGACTTGGTCCCGTCTCAGCGCCAACGGACTCCCTGACGGCGATTGGGGACGCGTCGGCGTCGACGTTGCGCCGGATGGCAAGCGGGTCTACGCGCTCATTCAAGCCAAGAAGTCTGGACTTTATCGTTCTGACGACGGAGGCAACACCTGGGTTCTCGAAAACTCAGACCCGCGTCTTACCAGCCGAGCGTGGTATTTCAGCGGCATCACCATCGACGCGCAGAATCCCGACGTGATCTATATGCCGAATGTTGCCCTCTATCGATCAGAAGACGGTGGGAAGACAATTTCCATTGTGCGCGGCGCGCCGGGTGGAGACGATTACCACCAGCTTTGGATCGATCCGAAAAACTCCGCCAGCATGGTTCTAGGAACCGACCAGGGAGCAACCGTCAGCCTTGACCGCGGCCAGACATGGAGCACCTGGTACAACCAACCCACGGCGCAGCTCTACCACGTGATCACCGACAACCAGTTTCCCTACGTCGTCTACGGCGCGCAACAGGATAGCGGAACCGCCGCCGTTCTAAGCCGCACCGATCATGGCCAGATCACGCCGCGGGACTGGTTTCCCGCGGGCGCAAGCGAGAGCGGGTACATGGCGCCTGATCCCAAGGATGCGAACATCATTTATCTGACCGGGACCTACGGCAGCGTGGACCGCTACAACCGGCGAACCGGATTCAGCCAGGATATTACTCCGTGGCCAGCTCAGAACTTCGGCTCCGAGATTAATCAGCGCAAGTATCGCGCGCCCTGGACTCCGCCGCTCGTTTTTTCCCCGGCGGACTCGACCACGCTTTATTTCGGGTCACAATATGTGATGAAAACGGTTGATGGCGGCCTGCACTGGGAGACCATCAGCCCCGACCTCACCGGATCAACGATTCAGCCGGGAGACAAGAAACCGGAAGGCCCGCCGACGGTCGAGAACTCGAAACGGCGAGGCTACGGCGTTGTGTTCACCATTGCGCCCTCGCCCGTGAACCGTGATGTGATCTGGGCGGGAAGCGATACTGGACTCGTTCACGTGACTCTTGATGGCGGAAAGACCTGGAAAGACGTAACTCCCAAAGGCCTCAGCGACTGGAGCAAGATCTCGCTGATCGAAGCTTCGCACTTTGATCCCGCGGTTGCGTATGCGGCCGTGGATCGCAGCCGCCTCGAAGATCAGACTCCTTATCTCTACCGCACACGCGACTACGGAGCCAGCTGGCAACTGATTACCAGCGGTATTGCCGCTTCCGCGTTCCTGCGCGCCGTTCGCGAAGACCCAAAGAGCAAAGGCCTCCTCTTCGCCGGAACTGAACTCGGAGCATACGTCTCATTCGACGATGGCGAACACTGGCAATCCTTGCAACTCAATCTGCCGGTCACCTCTGTGCGCGATCTCACGATTCATGCTGACGACCTGGTAGTTGCCACGCACGGACGCTCCTTCTGGATTCTCGACAACATCACACCGCTGCGCCAGACGTCTGAGGCGGGCAAGGCGAATGCTTTCTGGCTCTACAGTCCCGCCACGGCCATTCGCGTTGACAACGACTCTTTCCCCGGCACGCCCATTCCGCCCGAGGAGCCAACGGCAGAGAATCCTCCCAGCGGCGCGATGATCGATTATTTCCTGAAGTCTCCGGCGGACAAAATCCAGCTTGAGATTTTCGATGCACAACAGAACCAGGTGCGTAGATTCTCCTCGGAAGATCCAATCCCAGGAAAACATCCGCCGCTTCCCGTCGCCGAGCGTTGGTTCGCGAAGCCCGAGGTTCTGGCGAAAACTCCGGGGATGCACCGCTTCGTGTGGAATCTGACCTGGCGCAGTTCCGGAGGACTGAGTGCGGACGAAGAGTCCGAGTATCGGAATCCCAGCGGCCCAAAAGCTGTGCCCGGAATGTATCAGCTCCGCCTCACAGTGAATGGAGAGACGCAAAACCAGCCGCTGCAAGTAATCATGGACCCTCGCTCACCCGCAACTCCCGAGACACTTCAGAAGCAGCTGGAACTTGCGCAACAGGTCTACACCGAGACCCTTGCGGCGCGCCGCGTGCTTGCCGAGATCGGTTCAGTGCAGAAAAAACTGGCGGACGCTCAAAAACAACTGGGTGAACAGAACCCGGGCCTAAAGTCGGCACTGGTGCAGGCGCAAGGGGAAATCGAAAAGATTCTTACAACCGGGCCGAACGCGGCAGGTGAGGCCCAGGGGTTACAGGATGCTTCCACCGGTGCCGCTTCGGCGCTGCGAGCAGTTGAAAGCGGAGACCGGGCCATACCTTCACAGGCGATCGCTCTCTATAGAGCGTCAAGCGAGCAAATCAAGGCGCACATCGCCGAGTGGACTTCATTCAAGCAGTCAAAATTGCCGCAGCTCAACCAGAAATTACGGGACGGGAAACTCGCTCCAATTGCCATCTCGGAAATTGAACGGGAAGTCGACTTCCTGATCTCGCGATAAATTTCGGGTATCGCGAACCTGCTCCTGCCGTAGTATTCTCACGTGGAATAAACTCCTGTTTTCTGCGATTCGGCGAAAGGACGGCCACCGTGGCGCAAAACGAAAAGGCCAGCTACAACCGCTTCCTGCTGCTCGTAGCGGGGCTGGGCGGCTTGCTGTACGGGGTGGATGTCGGCATCATCGCTGGCGCGTATCCTTACCTGGAAGCGACCCTAGGGGCCAGTTTCAATAGTAGCCAGCTTTCGAATGTCGTTGCCGCAGTGCTCCTCGGCAGCGTGATCTCAACCTTATTTGCGGGCGCACTCGCCGATTGGATGGGTCGCAGGCTGCTCATGACACTGAGCGGGGTGCTTTTCGTTGTCAGCATTCCTCTGATCGCGCTCTCTCACGCTTACGGGCCGTTGATTCTTGGGCGGCTCTTGCAAGGAATCAGCGCGGGCTTAATTGGCGTGGTTGTCCCGCTATATCTGGCAGAGTGTTTGTCGGCGTCGAGTCGCGGCAAGGGTACTGGCATCTTTCAGTGGTTGCTCACTCTCGGCATCACAGCGGCTGCTTTCGTTGGCATGTATTTCAGTTTCCGAGTCGCCGAAGTGGCAAAATTAGCCGACGCTGCCCGGCTCATTGCGTTTAAGGACACGGCGTGGCGCAGCATCTTCTGGGTTTCGCTTCCACCCGGCATCCTGTTCGTGATTGGCAGCGTCATGGTGGCGGAGTCTCCCCGCTGGCTGTTTCGCCGGGGCAAGCGCGATGCCGCCTATGCTGCTCTCCTTCGTTCGCGCACAACTGAGCAGGCCGACCTTGAACTCAAGGAGATGGAACAGGCCGCCGCCGCCGAGAAGGCCCAGACTTCAACTGGAACCAGGGTTAAGGAATCGCTCCTACGCCGAAAGTATGTGATCCCGTTTGTCCTGGCCTGCGTGATTCTCGCATGCAACCAAGCCACCGGCATCAACTCCATCATCGGCTACAACACCAACATTCTCTTGCAGAGCGGCCTCTCCGATGTTCAGGCCCACTGGGGCTACGTTCTTTTCACCATCGTGAATTTTCTGGTCACGATTGCTGGCGTCATGCTGGTGGATCGGAAAGGACGGAAATTCCTGCTGTCGGTGGGAACGGCCGGGATTATTTTGTCGCTGGTCTGCACCGGCCTGCTCTTCCGCCAGACGGAACGCTTGCGTGTGGATTCCAGCGCTCCGGTTCAATCGATGGTCAATGCTGGCCAGAAGATCACCCTTACCTATGACCAGAAGTTGGCCGAGATGCTGCTAAGCGCGGGGGGAAACGCTGCTCAGCAAATCGGCCACGGACCAACGTCGTTGGTAGTCATCTATTCGTATGGAGACTTCCGCGCCGCCACCAAAGCCGCACGTTCCGACGATACCGCCGCGACCCCGATCGAAATCACGCGCGAAAGCTGCGTGCCCGCCAACAAAGTAGTCGCATTCTTTTCCAATCCCTTCGGTGATCTCGATGCCGCGCGCCAGGCGCCCTTGAGAATCGACAATGCCCTGATCACTCCTTTGCCCAGCGAGAGCAGTGGATGGAGGGTAGCCATCACTCTTTTCGTATTCATGGCTTTCTATGCAGTTGGTCCCGGTGTTGTTGTGTGGCTCGCGCTCTCGGAGCTAATGCCGACCCGCATTCGGTCGAACGGCATGAGCATCGCCCTGTTGCTCAACCAGGCAGTCTCCACCGGCATCGCGGCCATATTCCTGCCAACGGTCGGCAAGTATGGCTACGCCACAATGTTTTGGGGGTTCGCAGCCTGCACCGTCGTCTACTTCATCACGGCCGCATTTTTCCTGCCGGAAACAAAAGGGAAAACCCTGGAGGAAATCGAAGCGCATTTTGAAGGTGCTGGAACGAAGTCCGGCCTGGCAAGCGCTTGAGCTGTGGAAATCTCGCTCCCACGGTTTTCTAGCGCGGTCGCATGCGGGGCGGGACAAGCCGATGGGCCGGTTCGCCCCTTTCAAGCCTCCGCAGGCAGTCGCCTACGTCGTCGCAGAGCAACGTGACGGCAATCCCCCCAAAGCCTGGCGGATAGCGGTCGAGCCGACGCAGGGCAGCTTGCAGCAACAGCACGGTCCCCAATCGATTGTCGCGCTGCAAATGATGAAATGCCGCCGTCACCTGAATCAATCCTTGCAGGAACGTTTTCTCCGGCTCAGGCGCCCCCAACCACACGCTTTCCCAAGCCTCATGTGCGGTAAAGAACTCGCCCGCATGGTAGAGTCGCAGGCCTTCCGCCAATGCACCCTCGGTCCAATCGAATTTCATCGGCTGCGGCTCCACGCTACAA
Source organism: Candidatus Dormiibacterota bacterium (assembly GCA_035566655.1). Classification (GTDB taxonomy): domain Bacteria; phylum Acidobacteriota; class Terriglobia; order Terriglobales; family Acidobacteriaceae; genus Sulfotelmatobacter. Next base: position 46,336 of record DATMQT010000014.1, on the reverse strand, counting down.
GCTAGCGCGGCTGTTGAGCTATACCTTCCAAACCGATCCTGTTCGACTCCGAGGGACGCCTTCAATCTGAAAAAATATTAATCTTGTTTTTAATCACCGCGTCACAAAGCCTTCCTAGAATTCCCAGTCATCCTGACGAAGAGATCTTTCCTGGTCGTGGAGCCGTCCACCGCTGAGTCGCAGCTTGCCTCATCGGTGCAGGCGGGCGTAGGGCCATTTTCTTTTTGAGGAGCGTCACCCATGAAGTCAAGTCATTTCCGCTCGATTCTCCCCTGCGGGCTGAAGTCCACTGCTGGCCTGATCCTCACACTGCTCTTGACGACAACGGCGCTCGCGCAAGTAGATCGCGCAGAGCTCGAAGGTACGGTGAAAGATCAAAGCGGCGCGCTCATCGGTGGTGCCACCGTGCACATTACGGCCGTAGATACAGGCCTGGCCTTTGACCGAACTGGCAACGCCAACGGCTACTACCGCGCTCCAGGGCTTGCCGCGGGGCAGTATACGGTGACCTTCAGTCACGCCGGCTTCAAAACCAAGACCGTCGAACAAGTCGTACTTCGAGTAGGCGAAACTAGAACGCTGGACGTCACTCTACAGGTTGGCGCGATCTCGGAGAAAATGGAAGTGACGGCGGAGAATGCACCCGCCGAGCGCAGTTCCGCAGAAGCGTCCACGGTCATCACCAGCGATCAGATCGCTAATTTGCCCAACAACGGACGTGACTGGGCCAGCTTCACTCTACTGGCGCCCTTTGCGCAGGATGATGGTGGAGGCGACCAGCGCACCATACGTTTCGCCGGCCGCGCCCGCGACGACAACAACTTCAGCTTCGACGGCGTGGACGCTGGCGGCATTCAGGAGCAAGCCCAGAAGTCACAAACCCGTCTACAGATTTCTCAAGACGCAATCGAGGAGTATCGCGTCAACAGCGCTTTGTACGATGCGGAATACGGCACCCAGGCCGGAGGGCAGATCGATGTGGTCACAAAGTCCGGTACGAACCACTTTCACGGCTCCGTGTTTGGCGTTTTAAGGAACTCCGCTTTTGATGCCCGGAACTTTAATGATTTCGACTTGAACGGGAACCCGGCCATTCCTCCATTTCGCATGGGGCAGTACGGAATGACTTTCGGCGGGCCGATCGTCAAAGAAAAGACATTTTTCTTCATCAACTACGAGGGCCTGCGCCAGTTCCAGTCGACAACCCAGCAATTCAACGTGCCCTCCGGCTTCTGCTGCGGCCAGGCACCCGATCCTAGCAACCCGGGCCAAAACATCACCCTGACCGTACCATTCCAGCAGTTCGTAGCGAATACGTCCGGGCCGCAGATGTGCTCGATCCTGCAGGCGTACCCGTGGCGAGCCTCCGTCGGCTCTCTCAACGGCTGTGTCCCGCGCCTTACCTATCCGGACACAGCTTTCAAGTGGTTGGGACTACTGTCCCCCCTTGACCCGAGTTACGACCCCAACGCCGATCAGGTCACAGCCCCCACGCCCACGACTGTCCATGAAGACACCTGGTTGGTGCGAATCGACCACAAGATCAGCGAAAAAACCCTGCTCTATGGCCGCGCCCAACGCGATATCAGCCTGGTGGACGCCCCGAATGGCGCCAGCCTTCCGGGGGACAAACTCCGAACCATCAACCATCCCGCGAACTACTTGGTGGCGCTGCAGCATACATTCGCGACCAATCTCTTCAACGAAACCAAGGTCTATGTCAATCGGTCGCCATTTCAAAATCCCCAGGCCAGTGTCCTTCCCTATTCGGTGAGCACGAACAATTTCGTCGGACTCAACAACAACAACGCCGACATCGAGGTGGGAACGACCTACGGAGTTATCGACAACCTGATTTGGACACATGGCCGACATGCCTTCAAGACCGGCATGGAGATTCGCCGGGTCCGGCTGAACCAGGGCAAGACTGCCGACAACGGCCTTTCCTTCGCCGATAATTCTGGCACTGATGAAACGGGCTTCGTGAACGCTGCCCTTTACGGAATTTCCTTTACCGCCCCTTGGTGCTGCCACAAGTATCGGCGCACTTTCTACATGCCCTATTTCCAGGATGAGTGGAAAGTCACTCCTAACTTCACTCTCAACTTGGGACTTCGCTGGGAATACTACGGCGTAGCCCACGAGGCCGACAATCGCACCACGGTTTTTGACGTGAATGAGTTTCACGGAGTTTGCCTGGGATCGGGATCAAAAAACGGACCTTACCCCACGCCGCTCAACACTGCGGCATGTCCAACGAATCCCGCTCTGTATAACCCCAACTACAGGAATTTCGATCCGCGGGTTAGCATTGCTTGGGCTCCGGGCGCCTTCCGCGGAAAAACGGTGATTCGAACAGGTTTTGGCATCTACCACGGCGCCGCACAGAACGACGACCTCAACGCCGGTCTGGAGAGCGACCGGTTCACGGCATTCCTCAATCTGAATCCGAGCGGCGCTGGAATCCCCCTGCAACCCGCCTATCAGCAGACCGTCCCCGACCTCAGTGGCTTGCCCGTAAGCACCCAACAGCAGCCTCGCGCCTTGCAGCGCCACGGGCGTCGGGACCTCTACGCCGAGACCTGGGGTTTGACCATTGACCACGAGTTGCCTGCCAACTTCCTGGTGTCTGCGCAGTACATCGGGTCACGTGGCGTGCGCTTGTTTTCTCGCGGAGGAGTCAACTTCTGCACCACCAAACCGGCTTACACTGCGGACGGCAGTCTCTCTTGCACGCGGTTCCTCGATCAGTTCTATACCAACGCCCCCGGCGGGGATCCTTACGGTTCGGTGGACTATAAATCCGATATCGGATCGAGTACCTACAACGCACTAGGTCTCACTCTGGAACGCCGTTTCAGCACTGGGTTGTCCTTCCAGACCCGTTACACCTGGTCTCACTCCATCAACGACGGTTCTGTCGGAGGTGGTGAGTCGAATGGGCCGGAGAACGTCAATTGCCTGCGTTGTGATTTTGGGCCCAGCGTCTTCGACATTCGCCAGAATTTCACCGCGAATGGGGTGTATGAACTCCCGTTTGGCCCCGGGAAAACGTACCTGAACGACAGCGGCGTCTTGGGCAAAGTCGTCGGTGGCTGGAGCCTCAGCGGCGTCGGTCTCTGGCATACCGGGCATCCGTTGACAATAACCATGAACATCAACGCCTCCCAACTGCCCGATGGCAATGATCAAACGAATCAAAGGCCGGATCTTGTTCCCGGAGTGCCGATCCTGCTGGGCGGAGGCGCGCCGAACCACACTCTGCAAATCAATCCCGCTGCGTTCGCACCTCCGCCACTCGACCCAGGTGGTGTCGTCACAGGGTTTGACGGCAGTGGCAACCCAGTATGCAGCCTGTCCTGTGGCTTGGTAAGCCGTTTTGGCACCGCGCCGAACGGCCTGCTTCGGGCGCTCGGCTTCTGGCAGCTCGACCTCGCCCTGATGAAGGAAACGAAGATTTCCGAGCGCGCCTCGGTTGAATTTGGAGTGGACTTCTTCAACATCTTCAACCACGTTCAACTTGGGGATCCCAGCGGCGACAACCTGACCCTTAACTACGGGTTTTCGGCGTCACAAGTGGGGGGAGGGCCGATCCAAACCACGCAGTCGCTTTCGCCGAAAGGCAATCTCGGTCAAATCACCTCAACCAACAATTTCAACAACAACAACGACAACGCCGCTTCCCCGAACACCGGCACCGGTCTGCCCCGGCAGATTCAGTTCACACTTCGCGTGAAGTTCTAGCCAAGAATCTGTGCGGCAAGAAAACGAATGATGGCCGGGATTCAGGTTCCTTTCAGGTTGACGGCGTACAGTCGTTCAAGCTTTACTCCGTCATCCAAGCCTTCCATAGAAGGGATCGAGAGAACTCATGAGAAACGTATCTTTCCTATTGCTGCGATCTGGATTAAGAACATGCCTCGCGGCTGCAGGTTTAGGTTTGTTGTCCGCGCTTCCAGCAGCCGCCACTCCGCCTGCTGATGGCGGCTACAGCGTCGTCAAGAAAATCCCCATCCCCGGCCAGGGCAGTTGGGACTACCTCAGCGTGGATGAAGCCGCGCGCCGCCTGTACGTTTCTCACGGAACGCAGGTTGAAGTGATTGACGTGGATTCGCTCGCCATCGTGGGCAATATCCCGAACACGCAGGGCGTGCACGGAATTGCGATCGCTCCGGATCAGGGGCGCGGATTTGTGAGCGATGGTAAGACTTCGACCGTCACGATTTTCGATCTGAAGACCTTGAAATCCATTGCCGATGTACCAACAGGTCAAAAGCCTGACGCCATCATCTTCGATCCCGCTACCTCGCGAGTCTTTGCGTTTAACGGTGGCAGCAATAGCTCCACAGCCATCGATGCTGCCAGCGGCAAGGTCGCGGGCACGGTCGACCTCGGTGGCGGTCCAGAATTCGCCGCTGCCGACGGCAACGGATTCGTTTACGACAATCTGGAAGATGAAAGCCTGGTCCTGAAGATCGACTCTCGCAAACTCACAGTCGAAAAGCGGTGGCCCACGGCTCCATGCGCTTCCCCCAGCAGCATGGCGATGGACCGCGCCAATCGCCGTCTGTTCCTCGGTTGCCGCAGCAAAGTGATGGCGGTCATGAACGCCGACACCGGCCAGGTCATCACGACACTTCCCATTGGCGATCATGTCGACGCGACCGCCTTCGATGAAGCGACGAAGCTGATCTTCAATTCCAATGGCGAAGGAACGATTACCGTGATTCACCAGGATGGCCCCGACAAGTACTCGATTGTGGAGACCGTCAAGACTTTGCCGCGAGCCAAGACCATGGCTCTCGATCCGAAAACGCATCGGCTGTTCCTGTCCACAGCAGAGAACGGGCAGTTCGAAGTGCTGGTCGTGGGAAAGTAGCCGGTAACTGAGTACGGGGCGTAACCTTTCACTATGCTTTATCAAAGTAGACCTTTCGCGCGCACGCTGTCGCTGCTGTGCGTCATGGCGGCGCTATTCGCGTTGGCTGGGTGCACGAAGAAGTCAACCGCGCAAACCACCATCGACCTGCAACTGAAGGTGAGTGTCCCGTTTCGCTTCGTGGCCTACGGCGACACTCGCTTCCATGATCCTAAAGACACGGAAGCCGCCAATCCGCCCGTGCGCGTAGCTTTGGTGCAAGCCATTGCCGAAGCGAACCCGGCGTTCGTGTGCTTCACCGGCGACATCGTTTACAACGGCAACGACGTCGACGACTGGAAGGTCTGGGACACGGAGACAAGTGTCTGGCGGGACAAGAACATCCAAATTTATCCGGCGCTCGGCAACCACGATCTGCACGGGGACGAAAAAATTGCCCTCGGCAACTACTTCCAGCGCTTCCCCGACCTGAAGAACAGCCGCTACTACTCGGTACGGGCGGCGAACACGCTCCTGCTCGTGCTCGACAGCGCTTTGGATGAGACCTCCGGTCCCGAAGGCCAGTGGCTCACCACCAAGCTGGACAACCTCCCATCCGACGTTGACTTCGTGTTTCTCATGTTTCACCATCCGCCATACACCAGTTCGTCCGATGAGAGAAAGTTTGGCGGCGGTCACTCTGCCCGCCCCCACGAGCAGGCTCTGGCGAAGATTTTGGAGGAGCGCCAGGGTCATACCCGCGCCCGTTTCGTGGTGTTCTCAGGACATGTCCACAACTACGAGCGCCACGAGCACGGTGGCGTTACCTACTTCGTTTCCGGAGGAGGAGCGGCTCACGCCTATCCCATCGAACGTGCCCCTGACGACCCTTTTCAGAGCGAGGAAGTCAACTACCACTACCTCCTCGTCGAAGTCGATCACCAGCAGTTGAAGGTCACGATGAACCGCTTGGACTTGAGCAGTGGGAAGGCGGTCTGGACGCAGCCGGATTCGGTGAAGATTGCGCTTCCCGCCGCGCCGTCTGCCAGCTCTGCTGCCCACTGACCGCCGCGCTATTCCGCGTCGCGGGGCAGCCGAAACGGGTGTACACTGGCTGGCAGCATTCGAAGCCCACAGGGAAACCAACTTGTGGGTGCCTTGGCTGAGTCCGCCCCTGCCTTCCCCGGCCATGGTTGGAGCCTTATGAGGAGTTCTCCGGACGCCCAGCGGACAGTCGCACCCAGCGGTGGAGCACTAGGCTTCTTCTTCGTTCACGCCTTATTTTCCTGTCTTCTCGTGTGCGTCACCTGGTTTTTCGCTGACCCAACTCCCGCCCTTGCACAAGACGGTTCGCAGCAGACTCCGACTCCCAGCCCTGCGCCGCAGGCGGAAATCAGACAGAGCTCGGCCGAGCTCGCTTCTCACGACGAACCCACCACATTCAAGGTGAACGTAAAGCTGGTGGTGGTGCGCGCCGTGGTCCGCGACTCCCAGGGACACGCCGTCGGAAATCTCCATAAGGAGGATTTTCAGATTTTCGACAAAGGCAAACCGCAAGTGATCACCCAGTTCGAAGTCGAGCAGCCCGGACCCAGAACCACGAATGTGCCTCAAAAGTTGGATGAAAACTCCCGTGATGCAGTTCTCACCGCTCAGCCCACCAACCCGGGAGGTGTGACGGTGCCTGGGCGTTTTGTTGCTTATCTTTTCGATGATGTGCATCTGGAATTCGGCGACCTGGCCCACGTACGAGATGCGGCGGAACGACACTTTTCCAATTTGGCGCCGACGGATCGCGCCGCCATCTTCACTACGTCAGGAGTTACGACACTGGACTTCACCGACGACCGGGTGAAGCTCCACGATGCCCTGCACCATCTGCAGCCACGCCCGATCAGCTCTGGTGTTTTCAAACACCAGTGCCCGGAAATCAGTTATTACCAGGCAGATCTGATCGTCAACAAGTTCGACCCGGATGCAACACGGGTTGCCGTTCTGGAGGCGGGTGAATGTGGCCCCGTAGCATCTGTAGGGCGCGGTAGCGCGCCCATCGGAAATCCAGCAGCGCTCGTAAACGCCCTGAGTTGGGGTGTCTTGAGTGCTGGTGAGCACGAGAGCCGCGTCTCACTCGTCACTCTGAAAGATGTAGTCCGCAGCGTCTCCCGGATGCCAGGGCAGCGGAGCATCGTCCTCGTCTCTCCCGGGTTTATCGTTCCAGATCTCCAGTATGAATACCTAGAGATTATCGATCGTGCCGTGCACTCGCAGGTGGTCATTAACGCCCTGGACGCTCGCGGGCTATACGTTGTCATCCCCTACGGAGATGCCAGCCATCAGCCCCCTGTCATACCTGGTGACAGCGTGTTTAGCAGCCCCGTTTCTGCCAGCAAGAGCTTGCTGCAGACCGCGGCCGCGTCCGCTGACGCCGATCTGCTCGCCGTTTTGGCCAACAGTACTGGTGGTATTTTCTTTCACAACAACAACGATTTCAACGAAGGCTTCCGGCGCGTTGCAGAGACTCCCGAGTACTCATACGTTCTGGCCTTCACACCGGAGAGTCTCAAGCTGGATGGCAGTTTTCATGTTCTCAAGGTCGCGCTAAAGAGCCCGCAAAAACTGACCCTGCAAGCGCGCCGTGGCTATTATGCACCCAAGAACTTCGCTGACCCGAATGAGCAGGCCAAGCAGGAAATCGAAGACGCAATGTACTCCCAGGAGGAGTTGCACAATCTTCCCGTCACATTGCACACCCAGTTTTTCAAAGCTAGCGACGAGAATGCCAAACTTATTGTTCTCGCCCAGGTAGATGTAAGACATCTGCACTTTCGAAAAGTCGAAGGCCGCAATGACAATGTGTTGACCTGTGTATCCGCCCTGTTCAATCGCAACGGCAGCTTTGTTCAGGGGATGCAAAAGACTGTGACCATGCATTGGAAAGATGAAACTCTGGAACACAAGCTGGCTTCCGGCATTACGCTCAAGACCAGTTTTGACGTGAAGCCGGGGAGCTATTTGGTCCGGCTGGTGGTACGGGATGCGGAAGGACAAATGATGTCCGCGGAAAATGGGACGGTTGAAATTCGCTAAGCAGGCACTTTGGAGGTGAGTATGCGCAATCGCCGGCTGCTTCTTAGAATTGGCATGATCTTCATGGTCAGTGGCTGGATGCTCGTCAAACTAAGCTCTGACCGCCCCGTGGCCTACGCCCAGCAGCAAGCCGCAGCGGGACCGGGCGACGTCCCCGTGATCCGGGCGGAGACACGCCTGGTTCTCGTGGACACTGTGGTGACTGACAAGAAAGGCAACTACATCCGCGACCTTGCCCAGAAAGACTTCAAGGTTTGGGAAGACGGCAAGGAGCAGCCGCTCACCACCTTCTCCTTCGAGGAGAACACCGGTTCCAGCAACGCCCAGCCGCGTTACATGGTCCTGTTCTTTGACAACTCCACTATGGATTTTGGCGATCAAGCTAAAGCCAGGGATGCGGCCGCAAAGTTTATCGATGCGAATGCGGGCCCCGGACGCTTGATGGCCATCGCCGATTTCGGCGGCACTGTGCATATCTCACAAAACTTTACCGCCGATGCAGCCCGGTTGAAGAAAGTGGTGAAGGGCTTGAAGGGGTCGTCAGTTTCGCCGAACGGGGATTCCTCGGTGATGGTGGCGTCCCTGGATGTTCCTTCGATAGGCCCGTCTCTCTCTAGCGTGGAGGCTGACTTCGGCGTGCGCAGTGTGCTGCTCGCTATGCGCAGCCTCGCGAAAAGCCTTTCCACCGTGCCCGGCCGCAAGACGCTCGTGATGTTGACCGCTGGCTTTCCAATGAATCCGGAATATCAGTCGGAACTGACCGCGGTTATCGATACCTGCAATAAATCCAACGTCGCCATTTACCCCATCGATGTCCGGGGTTTGGTGGTTCCAGACTTGAGCGCGCCTAACAGCGACCTGTTCCTGCCGTCGATCCACTCCGCATCCGGATTCCTGGTTCCCGCTGCATTTCACTATTCGAGCAAGCGCCAGCATCAGCCGATGTTCCGGCTGGCCGCCTTTGCGGAACCGGCTGAGGCGCTGCCACCCCAACACGGGGGCGGCGGCGGTGGAGGTGGAGGAGGTGGTGGCGGACATGGTGGCGGCGGTGGTCACGGTGGTGGCGGGACCGGCGGTGGCGGGACCGGTGGCGGTGGGACCGGTGGCGGTGGTAAGGGCGGTGGTGGGACTGGTGGTGGCAAGACCGGCGGCACCGGCGGCGGAATCATATCCAACACTGGCCAACCGAGTCTTTACTCTCAACCCAGGCAGATTGTTCCGCCATTTCCTCCGAGCGCCTCTGACAATCAGCAAGTGCTCTACCAACTTGCTGATGGTACCGGCGGATTTGTCATCCTCAATACGAACGATCTTCTCGGCGGATTGGAGCGCATCGCCAAGGATCAAAACCAGTATTACCTGCTCGGCTACAAGCCTGCCGTTTCCGCCGACGCAAGTTGTCATAGCTTGAAGGTCAAGGTGGAACGTGGAGGCACCAACGTCCGCGCGCGCAGCGGTTATTGCAATACCAAACCGGCGAATCTTCTGGCCGGCAATCCCATCGAGAAGGATCTGGAGACTCGTGCTAGCGGCGAGATCAAGGGCAACGTCGATGCTCTGATGCAAGCGCCCTTCTTCTACACCTCGCCGAACATGGCTCAAGTCCATCTTGCCGTCGAGATTCCTTCCCCCGCGCTGAAGTTTGAAAAAGCAAAAGGCAAACAACACGCTGCGCTCAATATACTGGGCATCGCATACAAGCCGGACGGATCCATGGCTGCGCGCTTCAGCGATACTGCCAATGTTGACTTCGACGACAAGAAGGAAGTGGAGGAATTCCAAAAGCGTCCATTTCACTACGAGAACCAGTTCGGTATCGCTTCCGGCCAATACAACTTAAGAGTCGTGTTCAGCTGCGGCAACGAGAGTTTTGGCAAACTCGAAATGCCCCTCGCGATCGACCCCTACCGCGGTGAGGAGTTCAGCCTTAGTGGCGTGGCGCTCAGCAACGATATTCGTCCTGCCACGGGCATAACAACCGATCTGGATAGCCAAATGCTCGAGGATAGAACTCCCCTGGTTGTGTCGGGCGCGCAGATTTCGCCCTCCGCCTCCAACCATTTCAAGAAGACCGACACCGTCGCTATTTACGCGGAGGTCTACGAACCACTCCTGAAAGGTCCGAATCCTCCGGAGGTTGCGTATGAGCTAATCGTCACGGAACGGAAGAGTGGACAGCAGAAGATCCACATTGGCGATCGCACCCCCAAGGGAAAAGCTGGCGATCCGGTGATTCTACTGGGACTCAAGTTGCCAGTCGCTTCACTTGGCCCCGGTTCCTATCGCCTGAATTTACGCGCCGTCGATTCGCTGGACCACGCCAGCAAGCCCCGTACTGCTGATTTTGAGGTGGAATGAGGAACTGACTGGGCAGTCAGTCCATTGTGAATCGCTGATCTATGCGGATCAGGCAAGCCGCCTGCTTATTGCAGGCTCAGTTGTAACTCGCCGCGTTTGCCGAAGTTAATCCGCAGCATCTTCTCTTTCTCACTGGCAAATTCGCCGGCGACCGTCCCGGACTGGTCATATGAGTCCGCTCCAGACTCCACTCGAACGCGGAGACTGTGTTTCCCGGGTGGAATCTGCACGGCATGGAATTCGTGACCCTGGACCTGGTGGAACACGACCAGATGTTTCTTGTCCGCTCCCTCTAACGAGTGCGTGTAGGTCAAGTGATCATCCACCCAGATCGAAAGTTGGGCCTCCGCAAATTTGTGCTCAACCTCAATGTCGAGTACTGCTGGAGAACTTGCATGAATGACTGGCGAGCTTGTGCGGCTCACCCTCACGCGGGACGGAACGGCTGCGCCCACGGAAGCCTCACGCGGAGTCTTTTTGTTTGCGATTGGCATTGGCGCTGAGGTTGCCGAGGAAGCATTGACTGAAGTCGGCGTCGTCACCGACGTCGCCTTCTTGACCGTTTCCGCCTCCGCATATGGCAGTGGCTCTGCCCTATTCGGGAATTTCGGATGCCATATGAACTCACGCATCTGGAGTCCAAAGATCAGAAGTCCGGCCAGCAGCAAAGCCCCGGCGATGGACTTCCGCTCACGCATCTTTTCCAGCACCCTCTGCACTGCGTCGCGTCCCAGGAGTGGAGATGAAGAGCGGGAGCTGGAGCGGGGCTTGGCCGTGACTGCGCGTTGCCCCGTGGCCCAGGCTTTGGCCCTTAGGCTCGCCGTTTGCACAGCATCCGGAGGGGCAAACGCGCCGGGCTGCTTGGTCTTACTCCACGGTTCTCGCCCTTCGCGCAGTTCCTGGATGTCCAACACCATCTCCATGCCGCGTTGATAGCGCTGGGCCGGGTCTTTCGCCATGGCGCGCGCGATGATGTAATCGAGCCCCGGCGGTAAGTCGGTATCGAGAATGCTTGCGGGCACGGGGTCGCGGTTGACCACCTTGAACGAAACGGTCATGGCGCTGTTGCCTTGAAATGGCCGGTAACCTGTCAGCGAGGTGTACAGGATCACGCCCAGGGAAAACAAATCGGACCGGCCATCCACCTCTTCACCGCTGAGTTGTTCGGGTGACATGTAGGCGGGAGTGCCCACGGTACGTCCCGTCACCGTGAGGCTGGCGAGATTCAGTTTGGCGATCCCGAAATCGGCGATTTTTGCGTGGCCTTCTTCCGTGATCAGGATGTTGGCAGGCTTCAAATCGCGGTGAACCACGCCCTGACCGTGAGCACAGTCCAGAGCTTCCGCCAGTTCCAGCGTCACTTGAAGGGCTGTCTCCGGCGGTAACTTATTGTCGTCGCGCGCGAGCAGTAGCTTGTCGAGGGACTGCCCCGCCACAAATTCCATCACGATGTAAGGGGAACGCGTCTCCGGCTCCTCGCCCACATCGAAGATGGTTACGATTCCTGGATGAGAAAGGCGGCCAGCAGCTTCCGCCTCCCGGACAAAGCGCTCGCGATACTCAAGCTCCTCGTCGGGTGGTTGGCCGGTCAACAAAACAGTCTTCACCGCCACCAGTCGGTTGATCTTCGGGTCGCGGGCCTTGTAGACCACACCCATGGCTCCCCGGCCCAATTCGGACAGGATCTCGTAGCGCCCAAAACGTTCGCTCTTATGATCATCCATGAGTGTTCACGCCAGCGTATGTGCAACCCGTTCTTGCACACTTCTCCTGACGCCCAGAGAGAACGGCTTCCCCTCGTGAATATTGTCCCCTCATTGGTTTAGCGGTAATAGGTTACTGAGGTAATTCTGAGCGGCGCTGTATGGAGAGACGCCCGCCTTCAGCGCCAGTGTAGGCGGAACAAAATTTCGCGCCCTTATCCCGGGTATCTTCCCGTGATGTAGCCTTCCAACTCCTGTATGTGATGTGCCTGGTTCGAAACGATCCACTTCACCAGATCGCCCAGCGAGACCACGCCCACCACCGTGTCATTCTCCCCCATCACCGGGAGATGGCGGAAATGGTGTTTGGTCATGATTGACATGCACTCGTCGACGGTCTCCCGAGGGGTTACAAAGACGACGGGCGAGCTCATGATGTCGCGGACCGGCGTCTCTTTCGAAGAGTGGCCCTTCAGGATCACCTTGCGGGCATAGTCACGCTCCGACAGGATGCCCACCAATTTGCCCGCGGAAATAACCAGCAGTGCTCCTACGCCCTCCACCGCCATCTTCTCAATCGCCTCATAGACGGATTGCTCGGGCGTCGCGGAGAGGACCCTGCTGTTCTCCTTACTCTTCAGCACCGTTGCGATTGTATCGGTAAGCTTCATGCGGTTCTTTCCAGCCGGGCAGAATTATACGCCTGACGGCCACCCGTCACGTTTCCCGGACTATTGGTCAAGAGTCGCGCTTTTTCGCCGGCTCCTGTCTATAATGACCGGGGCATATCGCGGCCTCGGTCCTTCCGGCAGGAGTGAGCTTCCAGCTTGCCATCTCTGATCGCCTCCGCGCTGCTGGTTAGGTAGCTGGTTTGAGGTGGCTGGGTTTGAGGTGGTAAAGACTTGGCTGTTGACTGCATGAATCTGAAACCCGGAGTCGAGGTGGCGAGCCTGAGTGATGTGGGCTGCCAGCGCGAAAACAATGAGGACTCCTACCTCTATTGGGAGCCAGCTGGCGATGCCGAATTCCAGCGCAAGGGACGGCTCGCCGTCATTGCCGACGGCATGGGCGGACACGAAGGTGGCCAGGAAGCCAGCCGCATGGCGGTCGAAACCGTTCGCGAAGTCTACGACCAGTCCTTCCGCGACGATCCGCAGGCCGCTTTGGTCGAGTCCTTTGCCGCAGCCCACGCCCGCATTCAAAACTATGCCGAGCGCTATCCCGCATTCCACGGCATGGGAACCACCTGCACCGCCCTCGTGGTCCGCGGCCACCAGCTTTATTTTGCGCACGTCGGAGACAGCCGCCTTTATCTGGTGCGCGATGCCCGCATCTTGCGCCTGACTCGCGATCACTCCTACGTGGGCCGCCTGGTGGAAACTGGCATAGTCCGCGCCGAAGACGCCGAGAAGCATCCCCAGCGCCACATCCTTACCGCCGCTTTAGGTGCGGGAAGGGAAGTGGCAGTAGACGGCGCCGAACAGAATTTGGCCTTGCAGGATGGCGACGATCTTCTGCTTTGCACTGACGGTCTTTGGAGCGTCGTGACCGAAGAAGAACTAGAGGCAGTCGTAAGCAGCAACTCCCCCGCGGAATCCTGTGCCGCCCTGGTGCAGCTGGCCCGCCAGCGCGGCGGCCCCGACAACATTACCCTGCAAGTGCTGCGCGTTGGGACGGAATCATACCCGTAGAGTGGGAAGGCCAGCAGCCCGCCACCCCAAAAGTGACAATGAGTGATATGGGGATACTACGCCAATTGACCACAACAGCTACCTCATTGTTCCAATCGCAGCGTGTAGCCCTTCGCAAGTTTTGCTTTCTCGGGACGGATGGCGTCCCTCTCCACCGGAATCCGAAGTTCGACACCGTTTGGATATTTCAGCACAATTGAAAATGACATCGGCTCTCCAAACAGGTTGAGTGATTTTTCCAGATTGGCCCCGGTGGAAACGAAGACCTGTGGAGCCTCGTAATACTCCGTCTGAGACACTACGGAGAACCGTTGAAGAACATCCTTGTCGGTTCCGTACTGCAACTGTGGATACTGACTCTGCTTGTCCAGCACGGAGTAGCCATATCCAACGTACCTAGCGTTGCGTGGGCCTTCTCCGAACCACAGTGCGAGCAGATCGGAATTTGTGATATACAGTTTTTTTGCATTCAGGATGCTGTAGTACGAATAGACGGTTGGCACATCGCAACAGCCCCATTGAATGACTCGATAGAACCTGTCTCGCACATCTCCTTCATTACCACTTGCCTCGATAGCCCAACGTAGCTGGCGATCCTTCCCCTGTTTGAGAGTCCAAGAATTGACTGTGACCCTTCCTCTGGTGCCTTCGATGCCGGGGGGTCGCTCGTTGTGGTAAGTTTCCTCTAACAGAAGCACCGCTTCGTAATTGCCGGTGTCACCTAATACTTCCTCAAATCGAAACGAACGGTTTTCGGTCACGTATGTCCAAGCATCCTGTCCCTCGATGACATAGGCGGAAGACCCTGCTTTGTACGTAGGCGAGGGTTTCTGGTTGGCAGTGGAGCTGACATCGCGCTCCTGAGCCGAGACTGTATTGACGGAAAACAACAGCGCAAGAACAACAGGTGCGTGGCGTCTCATGCCCCATAGCGTATCATCCGCAAGGAACGTGAGCGTAGCTGTTGTAACCAGGCCATAGCACTCCTTGCGACCTCTCCAAAAGGACAATTAACGGCCGCCGAAACGCTTTACTTCGCACTCTTAAGACTGTGGATTTCCCGCAATTCTTCCCAATACTGCAATGAAGTGCACAATGCTGGTTACTTTCACCTGAATGCAGACCGCCGCAAACTGTTGAAGACTATGCTATTTACGGCGTTGAGTCTGTTGGACATAAACGGCAATCCGCTTGCAATGCCCCTAACGTCGATAAAGTCTACTAACGTAATGGACTTTATGGCATAATCTCCAACTTATGAAAATCTCTCAAAAAGGTCTCTATGCTCTCCAGGCCATGATGATGCTCGCCCGCCATCACCACCAGGGCGCCATCAAGATCCGCGAAATCGCTTACGAAGAGGACCTTCCGGAAAAGTTTCTCGAACTCATCCTCCTCGAACTCAAGAATGCCCGCATGGTCGAGAGCGTCCGCGGAGCCAAGGGAGGCTACCAGTTGCGCCGTGAGCCCTCAGACATTCCCTTGAGCGAAATCATGCGCTTGATCGACGGCCCGGTGGCGCCCTTTGCCGATGCCGAGCAACTACGCGTCCTCATCGACCGCGACCTGCCGCACCGCGCGCTCTATCAAGTATTTCTCGACGTGCGCGACGCAGCCGCAAAGATCCTGGAAAGCACCACGCTGGCCGACCTGATCTCCGGCACAACCCCTCGCTCCACTAAAGGCAAGCGCGCCGCAAAGAAGAAAGAAAAGGGAAGTGTTCTGCCCATGGTGGTCGGAGGCCAGAAGAACGAATAAGCAGTGGGCGCGCTCTTTCCCGCGAAGTTGACAAACCTGGTTTGCGAAGAATCTCTGTTGCTCCCCCAGGATGTATTGATCGAACCAAACCTTAAAAGGAGAGTACTGAACTTCCATGAAACGAACCAAGAACGTATTCCTCACCGCCCTGATGCTGGCCGCATTTTCAGTCGGCGCCTGGGCAGAAACGCCTGGGTCAGATAAGTCTGGGTCAGGTAGGTCTGGGTCAGGTAATCCCGCAGCCGCTGCTAATGATGCCTCCTCCGCCGCACCTGCACCGCCAACCGTGACGGCCGCTGATGTCCAGGCCCTGAAAGACGCGCTGGCTGCCCAGCAAATGCAAATCGACCGCCTTACCCAGCAACTCCAGCGCCAGCAAGATTGGCAGGCTCAGCAATCCGCCGCGGAAGCTGCGGGCAAACCCGCCCAAACGCAAGCCACTCCGCAACAGCTGGCGGCCTTGAATAACAGTGTCGCCATTCAGCAAAGCGCCGCCCCAAGCTCCGGGCTCAATCTGCAAGACACTCAGACCGAGCCCGGCGCAAAGCCGAACCCACTGGAGAGCCCCGTCGTCTCCATTCACTTCAAAGGCATCACAATCACTCCAAGCGGATTCATCGCCGCTGAATTTGTGCGGCGGTCCCGAGCCCTCGCAGCCGACGTGACCACTCCTTTCAATACGCTGACCATGCCGGGCGCTTCGCAGAGTTCGTTGTCTGAATTCTTCGGCTCCGCCCGCCAGTCTCGTCCCACGATTTATATCGACGGGCGGATGAAGAACGTAGAGCTCTCCAGCTATGTCTCTGGTGACTTTCTCTCCTCCGGCGACACCTCCACAAACACTCAAACCAATAGCTACACTTTCCGCCTCCGCCAGGCCTGGGGCCAGGCCAAGTTCGACAACGGATGGAGCATCCTCGGCGGCCAGATGTGGAGCCTGCTCACCGAAAACAAAGCGGGCATCTCCCCCAGCGACGACCTCGGTAAAACCAACGATGCTCGGCCGGCCACCATCGACTCCGGATACAACGTCGGGTTCACCTTCGCCCGCCAGTATGGCCTTCGCCTAACCAAGTCGTTCGGAGATAAGGTCGCCTTCGCCGTGGCCGTCGAGAACGCCCAGGCCACGCTCACCACTCACGGCAACACCAACAACTTCCTGCTCGGCTCGGCCGGCGCAACCAACAGCTACAACGACGCCGTCACGGGCTGCCCCACCAGTTCTTACACTCCCACCGGTGGAACCACGCCCGTCTACTACACCACCTGCTCCCCGGCCGGCAGTTATTCCTTCAACCCATCTCCGGATATCGTCGCCAAGCTTGCCATCGATCCCGGCTTCGGCCACTATGAGATCTTCGGACTCTATGACCGGTTCCGCGACCGAGTCTTTCCTTGCGCCAACTTTCTCATCGGTACAACTGGAACTTGCCCCAGCGGCACCGGCACCGGACCGAACGCCTCAGGAGCCTATAATGCCTCGAAGAACGGCGGCGGTATCGGCGTCAACGCGCGCTGGAATTTCTACAACAAGCACGTCGTGTTCGGCCTGCACGGCTTCGGAGGCAGCGGTGTCGGCCGCTACGGCGCGGCTCAGCTCTCCGATCTCGCGATTCGTGCCGATGGAACTCCCGCTCTCATCAAGAATCTCCAGGGTCTCACCACGCTGGAATGGCATGGCAAGAAACTGGATGTCTATTTCTACACCGGCGCGGAATACGCCGGCCGCACCAGCGACTTCGACGCCGCAACCAACACCTACGTCGGCTACGGATCGACCCACTTCAACAACTCCGGCTGCTACACCGAAGCCGCTCCTTCTACCGCTGTCACGGCCGGATTCAACCCAGGGTCGCTCTCCAAGTGCACTGCCGATACACGAGCCGCCATCGAAGGCACGGCTGGCTTCTGGTACCGCCTCTATAGCGGCCCCAGGGGCAGGTTGCAATTCGGCACGCAGTATTCCTACGTGACTCGTCAAACCTGGTCTGGCGTCGCCCCGGCTGTAGGAGCTCCTTCCGGATCACCCGAAGGACTCGACGGCATGGTCTTCACCTCGTTCCGCTACTACTTGCCTTAAACAAAAATGGTCCCGCGTCATCCTCCGATGCGGGACCACCCAGGCTTTATTCAACCATCGAACTTTCTGAGGGGTGACTTCCCTTCGGAAACGCCGCCGGCCCGGTTTTGGCTCACTCTCCTTTTCCGGGTCGGTGGTGTTAACTTAATCTACGATAGAATTTCAGATCTACGCTTGAGTCGCGAAGCGACGGTATTCATTAGCCCCGGACGTAAGTCCGGGGTACCGGTGACATAAAAAGCAAGTCCCTTCAGGGACGGCACCGGGTTGCGACACAGACGCTTTAGCCCCCGAGGGACGACATGAACTCCCGACGAACCTTCCTCAAACAAATCTCTCTCGCCACGCTAGCCTCAACCACCGCTCCCTCCATCCTCACCTGGGCTCTCCCGCCCCAACAATCCGTCGACGTCCCCGGCGAAGACGGCATGATTCTCCGCTCCTTCCGCTTCGTCGATCTCGAAACTCCGGTCGAATATTTCAACACCTGGCTCACGCCGGTTCCGCACTTCTTCGTGCGCAATCACATGCACGAGCCCAGTGAACTCGAGCCCACCGACTGGCGTCTCTCCCTCGGCGGAGAAGTAGAGAAGCCGTTAACGCTAACCCTAGCCGAGCTTTCCAAACTCGAAACGCATTCCGTCGTCAACACCCTCGAGTGCGCCGGCAACGGCCGCAGCCTCCATCGCCCTCAAGTCCCGGGCGTGCAGTGGGGCAAAGGCGCGGTAAGCACCGCTCGCTTCTCCGGTCCACGCCTGCGCGACGTATTACAGCGTGCCGTGGTGAAACCCACCGGCAAGCACGTAATGTTCCGCGGCCTCGACGAAGTCCCCGGCAAAGTCCCTCCCTTCATTCGCAGCATTCCGATCGAGAAAGCGCTAGACGCCGACACGCTCATCGCCACCCACATGAACGGATCTCCGCTCACCAAGCACCACGGATTTCCCGCCCGCGCTCTAGTCCCCGGCTGGATCGGAGCGGCGTCCTGCAAGTGGCTTACAGAAATCAAAGTGCTGGAAAAAGAATTTGTCGGAAATTTCATGAGCCCCGCCTACCGCTTTCCCAACCAGCCAGGAACGCCGGGAGAAGCCGTGAAGCCCGAAGACACCCACCCACTCACCGCACTAAGCGTGAAGTCGGTAATCTCCGGCCCGGCCGACGGCGCCAGCCTGAAGTCAGGAAAACTCTCAGTGCACGGCACAGCCTGGGCCGGCGAAGCAGATATCTCGAAAGTAGAAATCTCCACCGACGGCGGCGCAACCTGGAGTCCCGCCAAACTAGGCCAGGAACAAGCCCACTACGCCTGGCGCCTCTGGACCTACGACTGGAAAACAAGTAAGCCCGGCGACTACACCATCTTCTCGCGCGCCACCGACACTCAGGGCCGCACCCAGCCCTCCACCCCAGTCTGGAACCCCAGCGGCTATCTCTACAACGCCGTTGATCAGGTGAAAATCCATGTCGCCTAGAATGTTTCGTGAAGTGTCGGAGAATGTTGTGCTCGGCAAGTCCGGTTCGTATCAGGGTACGCCTTCAGGCGTGCCGCAAGCGCTGCGTGATGAGACCGCCTTCAGGCGCTGGATCTCTATGACAAATATTCTAGCCACAATACTCACCGTCAGCTTCCTTCTTGCCGGGGCACTCGTCTCACCGTTCCCCGCGCAAGCTCAGAAACCCGCAACCGCCGATCTTCCCCCAGGCACCATGCAGGCCAAGGCCACCACTGCCTGCCTCGAATGTCACGAAGCCCGCATAATCCTCCAGCAGCGCTTAAGCAAAGCCGCGTGGACAAAAGAAGTAGACAAGATGACAAAGTGGGGAGCAGTAGTCGACCCCGCCGACCACGATGCCCTCATCGACTATCTAAGCGCCAGCTTCAGCCCGGAGAAGCCCGCCTACGAGCCGCAGCGCACCTCAGGTCCTGGGAAGACGTCGAAGTAGAGATTCTTCGAAGATCCGGAAAGATAGATCAGTTATTGAGAAGCTAGGCCCGGGGAAGGATCGGGAAGGGCACGACTTCAGTCGTGCCGTTAAGGGCCATAAGGAGCCGGGCTTTAGCCTCTGGGGTGCGCTATCAGCGGCGCATTCAAGAGAAGAAAAGCAGAGCGCTGCCGACCCAATGTCCTGAGCGGACAGTACGGCAGCGCTGCCACTGCTGAGCCCAAATACATGAACGAAGTATAGGAATGCCGCTGCACAACTTCTAGTGCATTGTAGGGTACCAGGAAGCTAATAGCTGTGTAGCAAGTAAGCTTAGCTCCGCTCACTGCAGCTTCGCGTACTCCGCCTTGGCTTGCTTCAGGATGGGGATGTCCGGCTCGGCGTCTTTCCACAGTGTGAGGAAATCCTGGTATGCAGCGCGGGCTTTGGTCTTATCGCCGGCGAGCGCATACGCCCGGCCCAGTCCCAGGCGCGCCAACGCTCCCGTCGCGCAGCTCCAGCTGATCCCGCGATGGTCAATCAGTTTCTGAAACTCCGCCGCTGCCGCGCCACCCTGGCCCGCTGCCAGGTAGGCTTCGCCCCGCACGTAAACCGGATACAAACAGTACGGTCCCTGCGTCGATAGCGGCTGCCCTAGTTCGACTGGAAGAGCCGCTTGCAGCATGTCGACCGCTTGCGGAGGCTGCTGGTTGACCAATGCAATCTGTGCCCGGATGGTGGGAAGCCAGTAGGACTGAACCATGGTGTGAAAGGGAAAACGCTTCTGCAAATCCTGCATCAGCGCTTCTGCCCGATTAGCGTCTCCACTTCCCGCCAAAATCAGCGCCCCGAACTCCTGGGCTTCGGGACTGTCAGGCGCTACCCTCAACCCGGCGATGGCTCGTTCCCGCGCACCCGGCTCACCAACAATTTCTTCACGGAATGCTCCTTGCAGTTCCCAGATTGAGGCCCCTGCCTTGTTGTCCGCTCGCAAAGCGGAATCCACTGCTCGGCGCGTCAGCTCACGCGCTTTTTTCAAATGTCCCGCGTACGCTTCGGTCTCCGCCTCCAGGGCCAGCATCTCATTCTCGACTTCTGGCCTGTCCGTGAACCAGGCGGTCTGTTCCGACATCACTTTTCCGTCTGACTGAAGGAATCCGACTCCATAACGCACCAGATGGAGAACGTCGTCATCCAGTTTCCGGGCGATAGCGTCATCATAGGTCTTGCGTGTGTCATCAAGCCGGTTCAGCGCGAGCAAAACCTGTGTCAGGTTATCGTAAGTAATCACATTGTCGGGGTTGAGTCGCAACGCCCTCTGAGTCTGCTCCAGCGCGGGCTCGTATCGTCCTTCAACAGCATAGAGTGTGCCCAAGTCGATGGCTGCAACGTCGTCCTTGGGGTAGCTTTCCACCCATTCTCGATACGTTTCAACCGCCTTATCCAGCTCTCCCGTGACCCATTGGTAGTACAGCGCAGTGATGTGTAGCTTTTCCCGTTCGCTGGCACGATCCCGCAGATTGAATGCCTTGGTGAGATACTCATTGGCCCGGTCACTCTGGCCGAGGCCGGTATACATGATCCCGACGCCCTCGATCGCTCTGGCGAAGTTTGGGTCAAGTTCGATCGCGTGCTCGTAATAAGGGAGCGCTGCGGCGGGACCTTTTTCCGACACCGCTTTTTGGCCCAGGCTGTAGGCTTTGAGCGCTTCGAGTGACGACGTTGTTTCCTGGAGTAGAGGCGTGTCGAATTTCTGCACCGACGCTAATGATTCGCCGAGCTGTGTGCGCAGGTTGCTGGCGGCTTCGCCCAATGCATCTAGTACTTTTTCCTTGCCCGCTGCCGTGGCCTGTTCTTGTGCCAATACGTCTCCGTTCAGGCAATTCAAAGCCTTGAGCCCCACCACATATTGCCCTCCCAGGCTTGCGATCGAACCTGCGATATACGCCTTGCTGTCGGCGCGCTGGCAAACTTCGCGCGCCACCTCGGGAGTCAGTTGGGTGTCAACCGGACGGGTCATCATTTTGAGCGTGCCCGCAACCCGATCGTCGGAGAGCACATTCAGGAAGGGGGATTGCCGCAGCGACACTCCCAAGGCCTGCTTCAGCGTGTCATTGAAGATCGGATCGCCCGTGCTGTTGGCAAAATCGCCGACCACAATTGTGTCCTTTTCCGTGAGTTTGGCACCATGGTGCGCGGAGTAAAAATAGCCCGCCCCTGCGAGAACGGCGGTCAGCAGGGCAACCGGAATAAGAATCCTCCACGGGCTCCTGCCGCTGACCTGCGGAATCTCCATCACTTTCGCAGAGGCAGATGAAGGTGAAGCACTGACCGCAGGAGCAGGTCCCGAGGCGGGCGCCGGTCTAGCGGCTGGCACCGAAGCCCCACTCTCTTGCGCTGCCACCGCGGTCCCAGAACTGGCGGCTCCCGCGCGCCCCATCTCTGTCTCCCGCCTCAGCCGCTTCAGGTCAGCGCGAATTTCCGCCGCTCCCTGATAGCGCAATTCGAGGTCTTTCTCCAGCGCCTTGTTGATGATGTCTTCGAGCTTCGGAGGCAGGTCCGGATTGAGCCGAACCGCCGCCATGGGAGCCCGGTTCATGATGGCCTCGCAGATAACCGCCGAAGTGTCGCCACGGAATGGCAATGTCCCCGTGGCCATCTCATACAGCACGATTCCGAAGGAGAACAGATCCGTGCGCGCGTCCAGTTCCTTGCCTCGCACCTGTTCGGGCGACATATATGCCACCGTCCCCAACGCAGTTCCCGGACTAGTCAGGTGTTGCTCGTCGACCGATCCCGTCTGCGTGTCCACCGCTCCCACATTCCCTGCGCGGACGGTGGGGATGACCTTGGCCAGCCCGAAATCCAGGACCTTGGCGTAGCCACGCTTGGTGGCAAAAATATTTGCAGGCTTGATGTCGCGGTGTACGATCCCTGCGGCGTGCGCCGCGTCCAGCGCATCCGCAATCTCGATGGCCAGCGACAGCAGGAACTCAGTCTCCATCGGCCGGCCCGAAATCCGATGCTTCAGCGTTGCCCCATCCAGAAACTCCATGGCGATGAAGGCGTCGCCGTGCTGGTCGTCAATTTCATAGATAGTGCAGATGTTCGGATGATTCAGTGCAGAAGCGGCTTTGGCCTCACGCTGAAAGCGGCCAAGGGCCTGTGGATCTTTGGCAACGTCGTCGGGCAGGAACTTAAGAGCAACGAACCGGCCGAGCTTTACGTCCTCAGCCTTATAAACCACACCCATCCCGCCGCCCCCGAGTTTCTCCACAATGCGGTAGTGCGAAATGGTTTGGCCGATCACGAACGGTCGCGCTCCCGGCGACCATAGTAGGAGACAACCTCTGCCGCGTCAACGAATTACAGTCAAGTGGCGTCCAAGACGCTGGACCCCAATCAATGTAGCTGATTTACCCTGTGAAACGCTGCGTCCCCTGTGTTTAAGGTTTTGAAGCTAACTCTCAGGCGCGCCGGAAAATGTACGTACACTTTCGTCAATTTTACCGGAACATTCCGGCCATTTTGCCTAATTTCGGCCCACCTTCCCGGCGGGCACTAACTGCCCTGGAGTGTTAGAGTTACGGGATTTATACGTACAATAAGATCAGTACAGAATTGCACCGATGAATCTCAAAACTGGAACATTCAGCACTAATGTTCCAACTGGAACACTGCACCCAATGTTCCCACCGGAACACATCTCAAAAGCGCTAAGGTTTTCCCTCCGCGTCTTCTGGGTTGGAGTTTTTTTCCGGCCGCAAGAGTGGGAACAGGATCACGTCGCGGATCGTATGCGAATCAGTCAGCAGCATGACCAGCCGGTCCACGCCAACGCCCACCCCGCCG
Source organism: Candidatus Dormiibacterota bacterium (assembly GCA_035566655.1). Lineage (GTDB taxonomy): Bacteria > Acidobacteriota > Terriglobia > Terriglobales > Acidobacteriaceae > Sulfotelmatobacter. The sequence continues at coordinate 23,029 of DATMQT010000014.1, read as the reverse complement.
GCCGGCGGCATCCCATACGACAGCGCCCGGATGTAGTCTTCATCCATCTGGTGCGCCTCCAGGTCGCCACGCTCGCGCTCCTTCAACTGCGCCTCAAACCTCCGCCGCTGATCTTCTGGATCGTTGAGTTCGCTGAACCCGTTCGCGATCTCCATCTTGCCCGCGTAGATCTCCCAGCGCTCCGTCCACTCCGGCTCATCCGGCTTCTGCTTCGACAGCGGCGACACCGCGGTAGGGAACTCATAGATGATCGTCGGCTGAGTGAGGTGCTCCTCTGCCGCTGCTTCAAATAAACCGGCAATCGTCTTGCCCATCGGCGCATTCGGATCGTAAGCCATGTGCGCATGCGCCTGTTTGAAGCGCTCAACCAACTTCTTGACGCCATCATGCGAAGCGAAATCACTCATCTGAGGCTTCGCGCCAGCCGCGTCTGGCCAGTAATGAATGATCGCCTCGCGCATCGTCAGGCGCGTCCAGTTCGCCCAGTCAATCTCTACGTCGCCCCACTTCGCTTTCGTTCCGCCGGTCACGTCCTTCGCGGCCTGCGTGATCAACTCCTGCGTAAGGTCCATCACGCCCTGGTAGTCGGTATAGGCCTGATAGAACTCGAGCATGGTGAACTCTGGGTTCCAGCGCCAGCCCAGGCCTTCGTTGCGGAAGTTGCGGTTGATTTCATAGACGCGATCGAGCCCGCCGACCACCAGCCGCTTCAAATAAAGTTCGGGAGCGATGCGCAGGTACAAATCCATGTCGAGCGTGTTGTGGTGCGTGACAAATGGACGCGCCACCGCGCCGCCAGCGATGGGCTGCATCATCGGCGTCTCGACTTCGACGAATCCACGCGCCTCCATCGTGCGCCGCAGCGACTGCACCAGCTTGCTGCGCTTCAGAAAAACTTCCCGCACTTCAGGATTCACCACGAGATCGACGTAGCGCTGCCGGTAGCGCAGTTCCACGTCAGTGAGCCCGTGAAACTTTTCCGGCAGCGGCAGCAGATCCTTGCTGAGGAATGTGATCTCCTCCACGTGGATGGTGAGCTCGCCAGTGCGCGTGCGAAAAAGGTAACCGCTGACGCCGATGTGGTCGCCGAGGTCGAGCAGCTTGTATAACTCGAAGCCCTGGTCGCCGACCGCGTCTTTCTTGACGTAAATCTGCAACCGCTTTCCATCCTGCTGGAGGTGACAGAAGCCAGCCTTGCCCATGAGGCGGATCGCCATGATGCGTCCGGCGACGCGCACGTTGACTCGAGGCGTCTCCAGTTGCTCCGCGGTCTTGTCGGAGTAATCCGCCAGAATCTGCGGGATGGTGTGCGTGAAGTCGTACTTGCTGCGGTACGCGATCTGGCCGAGGGTCTCGATCTGTTTCAGCTTCTGGCGCCGCAGCTCGTAGATGTTGTCGTCGAATGCCAAGAGAATCCTTTAACAGGGAATTGCGCCTTAACTGCGCGGAAGAGCCAATGAAAAATGTTGAAACGCGATTATAAACAACCCGCCGCCTGGACGTGAGCCTGCTTGCGTGTACGAAGGTACAGTGGTACAATGGTACACGTGATGGACGATTCGAAGCTGCTGGTGGAACGCGTGCAAACCGGGGTGCGGATGGAGAAGCGGCTGCTCAAGGTCTTGAAAGCGTTTGCCGAGTATCACGACATGACACTAGGCGATCTTTTGGAGGGCATTGTGCTTCATGCCTTCGACGGCAAGACGCCGTTCAGTGTGGCCTCGCTGGAGCGCATTCAGGAGCTGAAGCGGTTTTACGATTTCGATCTCGATTCGAGCGCCAGCCACCGGCTGAAGGAGATTAAGGCGCGTCCTGGGCGGAAGCGGAGCGCGGACAAATAATCCCTCAGGGGCTAAAGCCCGTATCATGTAGGACCCGTAGCGGCACGGCTTAAGCCGTGCCCTTCCCGAACAAGTAGCTCCAGGAAGTGAGTGTTCTATGACTGAACAACGAATGAAATATGCCCTGACGGGCTTGCAGTGGACTCTGGGATTCGTCATTCTCATCGAGGCGGTTTTATTTTTGATGCCCAGCGCCGGCCACGACTTTGCCAAAACTCACATGCCGGACATTTTGCGCCAAGTTCTGGGATGGGGCGAGATCATTGGCGCCGTGCTGTTGCTGATTCCGCGAACCGCGGTCCGCGGCGGCTGGTTGCTGGCTGGGCTCTTTGTGCTGGCGATTATTGTCCACCTGCTGCATGGGATGTTCAATGTTGGAAATTTGGCCATCTACACTGCGGCGGTGTGGGCGGTCGCGAGTAGCAAGGGAGCATAGTCGTTCCCATGAGCAATGAGGAACTCATCAGCTGCTTTGAGAGCGACACTATGCCTGGAGAATCTTTTCATCACGCTGATCACGTCCGCCTGGCGTTTGCCTACCTGTGCGAGCATCCGGTCCTGAGGGCGCTGGAGAAGTTTGCCGGCGCGCTCAAGCGATTTGCGGCTGCCCGCGGGAAGCCCCAGCTTTACAGCGAGACCATCACCTGCGCCTATCTCTTTCTGATCCGCGAACGCATGGCGGGTTGCGAAGGTATGAGCTGGGAGGAGTTCGCGCACAAGAATGCAGACTTGCTCATCTGGAAAGACGGCATTCTGAGCCGCTACTACCGCGAAGCCACGTTGAAGTCAGATCTGGCCCGAAAAGTATTCGTGCTTCCCGACAAGTGTCTTGCGTTGCAGACATCCCTGCTTGAAGTCGCAAGCCATCAGAGTTAGTATTGGCTGCACGCAATTCACTATGCCGCAAAACTACGTTCCAATCTTCATCTTCATGGCAGTGATCGGCGTGTTGCTTCCGGTCACGCTGCTGGCGGCGAAGCTGGTCCGCCCGGATAATCCGAGCAAGACCAAGCTGATGCCTTACGAGTGCGGCATCGACCCCATCGATAGTGCGCGCGGGCGTTATACGGTGCGGTATTACATCATCGCGATTCTTTTTGTAGTGTTCGATGTGGAAACCATTTTCCTGTTTCCCTGGGCGGTGAAGTTCAAGGCGCTAGGCGTTTTTGGACTGGTTGAGATACTGATCTTTCTGGCGATCCTGATCGCCGGCTACATCTGGGTGTGGAAAAAGGGCGCGCTGGAGTGGGTGTAGGCGATGCCGAGCCCCGACGTTCCTCCGGAAACAGTTTTTACCGCCAGCCGCTGGACCACGGGCAATTTCCTGTTCCCTACGAAAATCATCGTCAGTCCGAATCGCGTGAGCCGCATCAAGGGCCGCTTGTTCGGCAGCAACGAAGAAACCATCGCCATGTCGAAGGTCGCGTCGGTACATATTTCGACCGGAGTGCTGTGGTCCGAGATTCGGATCGAATCCACCGGCGGCAGTGACCCGATCACCAGCCATGGGCATCGCAAAGGGGACGCGCAACGCATCCGCGATTTGATTGAAACCTACCAGGCACAAGCCCGCGTATAGTGTGCCCCCAGGCGTTAACCAAAAATTCATTTTCCGTTAACCGCAGCGTAGCAATTGCCGTGTCTACTCCCACTAGCTGAACAGACCCCCATTTAAAGGAGTATTCGTGTGATGAAACGCAACCTCATTCTGACATTGTGTCTCTCGCTTTTCACCTCTCTACTTAGTTTCGCAGCGGGCAACAACGGAAAGAAATCCGACAAGACCGTTCAACATGTGCTGCTGGTCAGCGTTGACGGTCTGCACGCCCTCGATGTCACCCGATACATTACATCGCATCCTCAATCGGCCCTGGCGGAGCTTTCCAGCCATGGCACCATGTACACCGACGCGAACACACCGCAACTTTCCGATTCTTTTCCGGGCCTTCTAGCTCTGGTGACTGGCGGCTCGCCCGTTACCACCGGATTGTTTTACGACGTCAGCTACGATCGTACGATCTTCGATCCCACGAACACGACCTGCACGGGCGGCGCGGGGAATATTATGATTTTTGACGAGAGCATCGACAAGTACGACTCGCACAATGTTTCGCTCAATGTTATCGATCCCACCAAGCTGCCGCGTCATATTGACGCGCATGGCAACTGCGTGGCGTTGTGGCCGCACAGCGCGCTGCGCACGAACACCATCTTCGAAGTGGTGAAAGCGAACGGCGGGCATACCGCGTGGGAAGACAAGCATCCAGCCTACGATCTGGTGAAAGGGCCCACGGGCACTGGTGTCGACGATCTCTACACCCCTGAAGTGACCAACGTGGGCGGACTCGACAACACGCACAGCGTGGTTTGCACGGTGGCAAACGATCGGTTGAAGGTGCAGGGCATCATCAATGAAATCCACGGCCTTACGCATGATGGCAAGCCGGGCCCCGGCGTCCCGGAAGTTTTTGGGATGAACTTCCAGGGCGTGAGCGTGGGACAAAAGCTGGTCACGGATAATTATGATGGCAGTTGCGTTGCAGATAACGGCAACTTAAACGGGCAACCCGGCGGCTATCAGGACGGCTCGGGCACGCCCAGCCTCGTTCTCGCTTACGCGCTCGATCAGACCGATGCGGCCCTGGCTGCGATGATTCAGTCCCTCAAGGACCAGAATATTTACGATTCAACATTGTTCATTGTCACTTCCAAGCACGGTCAGTCGCCGATCAATCCGGTGAAGGTGAACAAGCCGGGTCACTTTGCCGATCTGGTGGCCGCGCTTCCGGATGGCCAGACCAACCAATATGCGATCGCCATCGCCAACGCGAATGCCTGCGCCACTGGCCCCTGCGGTTCCGTGAATGATGACGACATAGCGCTGGTTTGGCTTGCCGACCAGACCCTCGATAGCGGGGCCAGAGCTTACTTGAACACCAACGCGCTGCCGCTCTTCATCGACGAAGTGATGGGCGGCGACGAACTCAAACTCCGGTTCAACGATCCGCTGAAGGACAGCCGGACGCCCGACATCATCGTGCGACCGAACTACGGCACGATCTACACAACTTCGACGGCGAAGAATATGGAGCACGGCGGTTTCAACTACAGCGATACGAATGTCGGACTGATCGTCTCGAACCCCAGTCTGCAATCGAAGGTGGTGAAGAGTCCGGTAGCGACTTCGCAAGTTGCACCGACTATCCTGCAGGAGTTGGGGATCGATCCTCAGCTGCTGAATTCTGTGGCTGTGGAAAAGACCCAGGTGCTGCCTGGCCTGGGGCTTGACGGGAAGGAATAGGAATCAACGAAGAGGGGGAGGCCGCAACACCTTCTTGGGGGACGGGCTGCTGAAATGCAGCCCGTCTTTTCGCGTCTGGGCGCTAAGCTCGTTGACACAGTATCCTCAAGCTGATAAAAGTTAACGTTCTCTCCGTAAGCCTCCGAGCCGGAGGTTTGCGCGCGCCGAGCCATGCCGGACGAACCTAAATCGCCCGCTTCACCCCCGCCGGAAGGCGAGCCGAAGCCGGCTGCTCCCGCGCCGGCAGCCCCTGCTGGTGGGTCTTCTGCGGCTGCCCCGGCCAAGCCGGCTGCGCCTGCAAAGGCTCCTGTGCCAACGCCAGTTCCCTGGGATTCGCCCATGATCGCAAAGCTCAAGGGCAACTACGGTTCAGGCATTGAGCCGCTGACCTATGCCGGGCAGAACTACATGGTGGTGGACCGCTCGCTGATTCCTGAAATTCTTCAGGTGTTGCGTAACGAAGAGCAGTTCGATTATTGCGTGGACATCACTGCGGTGCATTATCCCGCGCGCGAAAAACAATTCGATGTGGTCTGGGTGCTTTATTCGCACCCGCGCAACGAACGCGTCCGAGTGAAAACGCAAATCGTGGATGGCGCGAGTTTGCCCAGTTCCGTCCCTATCTGGATTGGAGCCAACTGGCTGGAGCGCGAAGTCTTTGACATGTTCGGCATCAAGTTTGACGGACATCCGGACATGAAACGCATTCTGCTGCCTGACGGATGGAAGGGACATCCGCTGCGCAAGGATTACGGAATTCTGCAACAGGACAACGAGTGGGTGCAGATCAACCTGGGTATTGAAAGCGGGCAATGACGATGCGAATCAGAACTGCGGCGATCGTTCGCGAGGCTGCTTCGATGGTTGCTGCTGTCGTGATCATCCTCACTGGCGGTGCTTTTGCCCAAACTCCCAAAGTTAATCGTGTTCCCGGCAACATCGAATGGGTGCGGCTAGTAGAGCACGCCACAACATGCGGTTGGCTGGGTTCCAGAACCGAGGGTAATTCTGAGGCTTCGAACGTTCCAGGATGCATCCGCGGCGCCGATCAGCTGGCGGGGCCGATCAAGGTTGAGATGCAGGCGGTGTACGCGGGTAAGAATGCCGAAACCAAGGCGAACAAATCCGGCGAATTCCTTTTCAAAGACGTTCCCGCCAGTGACTATGTCCTGCTGGCGACCCAGGGGCCAAAGGTCCTGAGTTTTACAATCGTTCGGTTGCCACTGAGCACATCACGGCTCGTGCTCGATGTTGGCCCACGTTTTCCAGCTTACAACGTCAATTTATACGTCGGCGAGTACTGATCCGTGAAGGTTCAATGACCGATCCGAACACAACGCTCTCGCATCTCGATCCCGTAGCCCACGAGAAGCCGTTTCTCGATGCCAACGAGCTGGTCATCAACATGGGCCCGCAGCATCCGGCCACGCACGGCGTGCTGCGAGTGATTCTGCACCTCGACGGCGAAAAAGTTCTTGGCCTGGAGTGCGTGATTGGATATCTGCACCGCGGCGTCGAGAAGATTGGCGAACACCGCACTTATACGATGTTCAACCCGTATGTGGACCGCATGGATTACGTGGCCGCGGTCTCGAACGGGCTGGGCTATTGCGAGACGGTGGAGAGACTGCTCAACGTGGAAGCGCCGCCGCGGGCGCAGCATGTGCGGGTGATTCTGACTGAACTCAATCGCATTGCCAGCCACCAGCTTTGGCTGGGAACGCACGCGCTCGATATCGGCGCGATTACGCCACTCTTCTACACCTTCCGCGACCGGGAAGAAATTTTGAAGATCTACGAAAAATATTGCGGGGCGCGCCTTACTACGCATGCGTTTCGGATCGGCGGGCTGCAATACGAGACCTATACCGGCTTCGAGAAGGAAGTGAAAAACTTCCTCACGTTCTTTCGCCCCAAGATTGACGAGTACGAAGAATTGCTTACCACCAACCGCATCTGGGTGGAGCGTACGAAGAATGTTGGAATAATTTCTGCGGCGGATTGCATCGCCTTCGGTGTGAGCGGGCCGGTGTTGCGGGCCAGCGGCGTGAAGTGGGATGTGCGCAAGGCGCAGCCCTACGCCAATTACAAGAACTTCGACTTCGACATTCCGATTGGAGAAAACGGCGACACCTACGACCGGTACCTGGTGCGGATGGCGGAGATGCGGCAATCCGTGCGCATCATCGAGCAGGCGGTGGACGCGCTGCCCGAAGGTCCGATTATGGCGAAAGTGCCGAAGGTGATGAAGCCGCCGGCAGGTGAGGTCTATCACTCCATTGAAGCGCCCAAGGGCGAGTTGGGATATTTCATCGTCAGCGACGGATCGACGCAGCCTTACCGCGTGCGCGTGCGTCCGCCGTCGTTTGTGAACTTGCAGGCGCTTGATGTGATGTGCCGGGGGCAACTCGTGGCTGACGTGATCGCCGTGATTGGCACGCTGGACATCGTTCTAGGCGAGGTGGACCGCTGATGCACGAGGTCATCCAATACATCTCGTCGTACCTCACCAGCGACAAGACGCCCGGTGCCGCGGGGAACATGTTCTGGGCTTTCGTCTACATCATGCTGGTGTTCCTAGGGCTGTCAGTCGCTGTGATCGCAATGAACTGGCTGGAGCGCAAGATTCTTGCGCACATGCAGGTGCGGCTTGGGCCCATGCGCGTGGGTCCGCACGGCTTGTTGCAGCCGATTGCTGACGCCATCAAGTTACTGCTGAAAGAAGACATCATGCCGGCCGAGGCGGATGGCTTTGTTTTCTGGATGGCGCCGCTGATTGTGGTGCTAGCGGCGTTTACGGTTTTTGTTGTGGTTCCGTTTGGGCCGACGCACGCTGTCACTGACATGAATATCGGAATTCTGTTCATGCTCGGGGTGTCCTCTCTGAGCGTGCTGGGGATTGTGATGGCGGGGTGGGCCTCGAACTCGCACTATCCGCTGATTGGTGCGCTGCGCTCGAGTGCGCAGATGGTGTCGTATGAAGTTGCAATGGGACTGGCCGTGGTGTCGGCGATTCTGATGACTAGCCTGAACGCTTCAGGGACCGGGACCCTTAGCATGATCGGCATCGTGCAGGCGCAGCTGGCGCAGGGGGAATGGTTCATCTTCAAGTTCTTTCCGCTGGGGCTGATTGCGTTTTTTATTTTTGCGGTTGCGATGGTTGCAGAAACGAACCGCGCTCCGTTCGATCTGGCTGAAGCTGAGTCCGAGCTGACCGCCGGGTTCCATACGGAGTACAGCGGCTTTCGCTGGTCGTTATTTTTCCTGGCCGAATATTCTGCCATGATTGCGGTGTCTTCGATCGCCGTCACACTGTGGCTTGGTGGATGGTTGCGGCCGTTTCCGAATTGGCTGAGCGGGGAGACCTGGAATCAGATCTTCAATTTATTTCCCGGCGTCACGTTTCTCTTTTTTGCGGCGATTTGCTTTTACAACACCGTGCGCATGCCGAAGCATCCTTTGTTTCGGATTCAAACCCTCGGCCTGGCGGGATTCGGTGTCGTGCTGGGATTGATTGGCCTGATTCTGTTCTATCCTCCGGTCAGCGGGCGCATGCAGGATGTTTTCTGGTTCTCGGCGAAAGTTGCCGGATTTATGTACATGTATATTTGGTATCGTGGCACGTTCCCGCGATATCGCTTTGATCAGCTCATGCAGATGGGATGGAAAGTGCTGCTGCCGATGGGATTGGGTGTTCTGATTCTGACGGCCGGCGTAGCGCTGCTGCAAGAATATTTGAAACAGATATGGCACCTGTAGCCACACCATTTTTCTTTTACCTGTTTGCCGCGATGATGGTGATCGGCGGCATCCTGGTGATCACGCGTAAGAATGCGGTGCATTCGGCGCTGGCACTGATTGTCGCGCTGCTCGCGCAGGCGTCGCTTTATCTGATGCTTTATGCGCCTTTTGTGGCTGGCGTGCAGATCATCCTTTATGCGGGCGGCATTATGGTGTTGTTCCTGTTCGTGATCATGCTGGTGAGCATTGAACGGTCCATGAAAGAGAGGCAGTTTAACAGTCAATGGGTTGTTGGCACGATCGCCGCCGTGGCACTGGGTGGATTGTTTATTGCCGTCTATGCGAAAGGGAAGAATACCTTCCCGGAACATGCCCTGTCGGTAGTTGAGGACACCAACACGCAAGAGGTGGCCAAGCTGTTGTACGGACAATACATGTTTGCCTTCGAGATCGCCTCGCTGCTGCTGCTGGTGGCGATCATTGGGGCGGTGGTGATGGCGAAGAAGAGAATCTAGTACCTAGGACCCAGTACCCAGTACCGAGCTAAATGCTGTTATGGAATCGATGTTGCACATCACGACGTTGCACTACTTAGTCCTCGGCGCGGCCCTGTTTCTGCTGGGTGTCATCGGGGTGCTCACCAGGCGCAACGTGGTCATCGTCCTGATGTCGATTGAGCTGATCTTGAACGCCGTCAACCTGAACCTGGTCGCCTTCTCCCGCATGTGGGGAGGATTGCACGGGCAGGTCTTCGCCATCTTTGTAATTACCGATGCCGCTGCGGAAGCTGCGGTCGGCCTCGGAATTCTGATCGCCTTCTTCCGCAACAAGGAGACGGTGAACATTGACGAAGTGAATTTGCTGAAGTGGTAGAAGGCAGTACCTGGTACCGAGTACCTAGCACGGAGCAATCAGCGCGCGTAATTGGCCAAAGACTAACGACCAACGACTAACGAACATGTTTTTTCTTTCTCACATCTGGCTGATCCCGCTATTGCCAGCCTTCGGCGCGGCCGTCATGTTTTTCTTCGGCCGCAGGCTGAAGAAGGCCACGGTGAGCACCGTCTGCGTCGGCACCATCGTGCTGGCGTTCCTGATGGCATGTGGCGCGGTCCGGCAGTACTCAGCGTGGTCGTCTACTCCGGATAATTTTCAAAGGCCCTATCAGACCGTCCTTTATACCTGGCTCGGCACCGACAGTGGGCACGCGAACTATGCGACCCACGGCGGGTCTCCGGCCGCATTTCAGGCCGACGCCGGTTTCCTGCTCGATCCGCTTTCCAGCATCTGGCTGCTGTTTGTTACCGGCGTCGGCATGCTGATCCATATTTATTCCACCGGATACATGGCGCATGAAGGTGGCTACTACCGTTTCTTCGGATATCTCAACCTCTTCATGTTCTCCATGCTGACGCTCATACTGGCGAACAACTATGCGCTCATGTTCGTTGGATGGGAGGGCGTGGGGCTGTGCTCGTATCTGCTGATCGGATTCTATTTCCACCGCAAGTCCGCCACCGACGCGGGTAACAAGGCTTTCATCGTAAACCGCATCGGCGACGCTGGATTCCTGCTGGGGATGTTCTTCATCGCGTGGATCTTCGGATCGCTCCGTTTCACCGACGTCACTGCGGCAGCCCGTGCTGGACACTTCTCCCCTGAAACATTGAGCTACATCACCGCCGCGACTTTGCTGCTCTTCGTCGGCGCTTGCGGAAAATCGGCGCAGATTCCACTCTACGTCTGGTTGCCCGACGCCATGGAAGGTCCCACGCCTGTTTCCGCGCTTATCCACGCGGCAACCATGGTCACCGCGGGCGTCTACATGGTCGCGCGCTCGAATGCGCTGTTCGTGCTCGCGCCCACATCGATGAAGACGGTCGCTATCGTCGGAGCGCTGACTGCGATCTTCGCAGCCTCGATCGGCCTCGTCCAAAACGACATCAAGCGCGTGCTCGCGTATTCCACCGTTTCGCAACTTGGCTACATGTTCCTCGCGCTCGGCGTCGGAGCATTCGCCGCCGGAGTCTTCCACGTTTTTACGCATGCATTCTTCAAGGCGCTGCTCTTCCTCGGCGCCGGTTCGGTGATTCACTCGATGAGCGGCGAGCAGGATATGCGCAACATGGGCGACCTGGGCCATCGCATTCCCACAACTTTCCGCACCATGTTCATCGCTACGCTAGCCATCACGGGCATTTTTCCGTTCGCGGGCTTCTTTTCGAAAGACGCCATTCTCTGGGAAACCTGGTCGCGGGAAGGTGGCGCTTACCGCATCCTTTGGTATGTCGGTTACGCCACTGCCTTGATGACAGCCTTTTACATGTTCCGGCTGATGTACCTGACCTTTAGCGGACGCCCGCGCATGAGCCACGATGTCGAGCACCACATTCACGAGTCGCCCACATCGATGACGGCGCCGCTGGTCGTGCTTGCACTCTGCGCCATCGTTGCAGGATGGCTGGGCTGGCCACACAGCCTCGGAGGTTCCGACCGCTTCACGGCATTCCTCGAACCGGTGTTCGCTCCTGAGGCTCAAGTGCTTCGGGCAGAAGGCCACGCCGGTCAATTGGCGGCCGGAGTGAAAGAGGAAGAACACAATACGGGCGCCGAATGGCTGCTAATGGGGCTGTCGCTGGCCGCTGCGGGCGTTGGCTGGGGCATGGCTCGACGGGCTTACAACAATGCGGACAAAGGTTACACCGAGCCCATTGCCACCGCCGGTCCGCCTGTCTACAACACGCTGCTCAACAAGTATTACGTGGACGAAGGTTACGACTACGTTTTCACCGGACGCCGCAAGCTGGGAAACGTTCGCCTTGGCGTGCTCGGGCTCGGCGAAGCGTCCGCGTGGTTCGACACGCACGTGATTGATGCAGCCGTTAACGACGTAGGCTGGGCCACGCGTCTTATCGCAACAATCTCCAGTTGGTGGGACAAGTGGATCATCGATGGCATCGGCGTCAACGGTCCCGCAATTCTGGCGCGCATGTTGTCGTATCCCGCGCGGTTATTCGAGTGGGGCCTAGTCCAGTGGTACGCGCTGGTGATGACCGCGGGCTTGGTAGGGTTCGTGTTTTATTACGTGTATCACTGAAAGCAGCTCTTAGCTGTTAGCTCTTAGCCTTTAGCTTGAAACCAGAAGCGAAGAGCTAAAGCTAAAGGCTAAGAGCTAAAGGCTAAGAGCTTTTCATGCAAAACCATATACTCTCGGTCATCCTCTTCACGCCGTTGGTGGGCGCGCTTATTCTCTTGTTCGTTCCCAGGGAGAACAAGGACGCCATCCGCTGGATCGCGAACCTTTTCGCGCTCGGCGGCTTCCTGATCTCGCTGCCGCTGGTGCCGATGTTCTGGGCGCAGATGCAGAGCGCCGACCGCTTCAAGTTCATGGAGGGCGCGCCCAACAACTGGATCCCCTCCATCGGCGCGGGCTATGTGATCGGCATCGACGGCATCTCTTTCCTGCTCATCATGCTCACCACGCTGCTGGGCTGGATCTCGATCCTCTCTTCCTGGACCGCGATTGAGAACCGCGTCAAGGAATACTACGTCTGGTTTTTGATTCTTCAGACCGGCATGCTCGGCGTTTTCATGGCGCTCGATTTCTTCCTCTTCTTTGTGTTTTGGGAAGCCATGCTGGTGCCGATGTATTTGTTGATCGGCATCTGGGGCGGTCCGCGCAAGCTTTACGCCGCGATCAAGTTCTTCCTCTATACCCTGGCGGGCTCGGTGCTGATGCTGCTGGGCATTCTGTTCCTCTATTTCCATCATCATGCTCTGACCGGAATCTACACCTTCAGCGTGACGGCTCTCTACGAAACCGCGCCGAAGATTTATTCCGACCCGGCCTATGGCCCCACCGTTGCCACGCTTCTGTTCTTCGCTTTCTTCTTCGCCTTCGCGATTAAGGTGCCGATGTTCCCCTTCCACACTTGGCTGCCTGATGCCCACGTGGAAGCGCCGACGGCTGGCTCGGTCATCCTGGCGGGCGTTCTGCTGAAGATGGGAACGTACGGCTTCATTCGCTTCTCGCTGCCATTTTTTCCTGATGTGATGTGGAATCCCGCGACGTTTTTGCACATGACGGTCCGTGGCTGGATGATTTTCCTTTCGATTGTCGGCATCCTCTATGGCGCGCTCGTCTCATTGATGCAGAAGGATATGAAGAAGCTGGTGGCCTACTCTTCGGTGAGCCATCTCGGTTTTTGTACGTTGGGAATCTTCGCCCTCACTCCGCTCGGGCTGAGCGGATCGGTTTTGCAGCAGATCAATCACGGAATTTCGACTGGCGCGTTGTTCTTGATCGTTGGCATTCTTTACGAACGCCGCCACACGCGCGAGATCGCCGAATACGGCGGCATTTCGAACGTGATGCCCGTCTACGCCACGATCACGCTGATCATGTTCCTCTCCTCGATGGGACTGCCGCTGCTCAACGGGTTCATCGGCGAGTACTACATCATGCTGGGCACGTTCATGGAAAATTGGAAGTGGGCGGCGTGGGCCGTGCCCGGCGTGGTTCTGGCGGCGGCGTATCTGTTGTGGCTTTATCAGCGCGTTTACTTTGGTCCGGTGACCAATCCGAAGAATGAAAGGTTGCATGACCTCACGCCGCGCGAAGTGCTCACGTTCGTGCCGCTGCTCATTATGGCTTTCTGGATCGGCCTCTGTCCAAAACCGTTTTTCCAGATTCTTGAGCAGCCGGTGAAACAGATTGTGCAGGATGTGCGGAAGCCGGAAGCCGGAGGCACGGTGAATGCTGCGGCTCAGCCTGCTGCCGATGACACTGAAATGACGACCGCACCGGCGAACACCGGCGCTGCGACCAGTACAACGCCAGCGCAATCGACGGGAAGGAAATACTAGTGGGCGCGATTGGTTTCACGGGGAACGATTATGTGCTGGCGATGCCCATCACTTTGCTCGCACTGTTTGCGATTGGCATCCTGCTTATCGATCTCATGATCCCGCCCGAGGAGAAGTGGGTCAACGCGGTCACCGCGCTGACCGGCATCGCGTTCTCGGCGGCCGCGATATGGAATCCTTGGTGGCCTGGAATCCTGACTTACCTGGATGGGAACAGGACCTTCGGTCATCCCGCTATGGCGAACGCGATGGTGGTCGACCGCTTTGCCATCTATTTCTTTTATCTGTTCCTCGCGGGCACGGCCATCTCCATCCTCATGTCGATTCGCTACATGAAGACCGAGCATGAAAATCACGGCGAATACTATGCCCTGATGCTGCTCTCGGTCGCGGGCATGATGTGCATGGCCGCAGGCTACGACATCGTGCTTATCTTTATCGGCCTGGAACTGATGGCGATTTCCACCTACGTTCTCGTCGGTTTCCTGCGCCGCGACCGCCGCTCCAACGAAGCTGCGCTGAAGTATTTGTTGCTCGGCGCATTTTCGTCGGGCATTTTCGCCTACGGCTTGTCGTTGCTATACGGCCTTACGGGAAGCACGAACCTGGGCGAGATCGCGCGCCAGCTCGCTCGGATTCTCGCTAAAGATGCTCACAACCCGGTAGCCATCGTTGCCTTACTTACCACAATCACTGGTTTGCTATTCAAAGTTGCGGCTGTCCCGTTCCATCAGTGGGCGCCCGACGCCTACGAAGGCGCGCCCACCTGCATCACGGGATGGATGTCCGTCGCAGTCAAGGCCGCGGGATGGGCGATGCTCATGCGCGTCCTGCTCTGGGGACTCGGCCCCATGCGTGCGACGTGGGTGCCCGTGCTGGTCTTCGTTTCCATCGCGACCATGACCGGCGCGAACTTCGCCGCGCTTACCCAGACCAATACCAAGCGGTTGCTCGCCTACTCTTCCATCGCACACGTGGGCTACATGTTGCTCGGCCTGATCGCCGGCACTCTCACCGAACTCAGCCCTGACGGCATCAAAGGCATTCTGATCTATCTTCTGGTTTACACATTCATGAACCTCGGCGCGTTCGGCGTGATTACGTCGCTGCGCCACCGCAACGTGATCGGCGATGAACTCGATGATCTCAACGGCCTCTACTCGCGCGCTCCGGTCGAAGCCGTCCTCATGCTGATCTTCCTGCTGTCGCTGGCCGGAATCCCGCCACTGGCGGGCTTCTACGGGAAGTACTTCATCTTCCTCAGCCTGATTGAGACGGGACACTACGCGCTGGCTTCGCTGGGCGTGCTCTATTCCGTCTTCGGACTGTATTACTACTTGAAGATGGCGAACGCCATGTTCATGGGCGAACCCGAAGAGCGAGGCTTGCTGCCCGTGAGTTGGACCATGCGCGCCGCGCTCGCCGTAACCGCCTTTGCCACGGTGTTCATCGGAATCATGCCCGACCGCTTCATCAATATTGTGAACTGGTCGCTGGGCATTGCGCGGAATCCCGCGGTGGCCAAGCTGATTCACTAGAAACGCTCATGAGCCGCTGCCGGTTAGCGTAGAATCCACTTTGCTTCGCTAGAGCGAGATGCCCCCCGATCCCACTCCCGACCGCCAGGATTCCTCGCGCAAAGAAAACACATGGGTCATGGTCGGCCGCTACAGCCAACTGGCACTGGTGCTGCCCTGTGCGACGTTCGTAGGATGGTTGCTTGGTACGCTGCTCGATCGCTGGCTGCATACCTCCTGGATCAGTGTGGTTGGATTACTGCTGGGCAGCGCGGCAGGCCTGATCGAAGTGATTCGCACCGTGCAGCGAGACACGAAATAGCCGTCCCGCAGGCCGCACTCGCGTACCATATCTCTCAGCTGCATGGAACTCGAGAACTCAAACTCTGGCAATCCCGCACGTGGCGGGCCTGAGCAGGAACCGGTTGCAGAAGATGATTTCTACTCCGGCGCGTCCGCGCGTATTCCGTGGTTCATGGTGGGACTTGGGCTGGCACTGACTGCCGCAGCCTGGTGGAAGTTCGGGCAGGCGTCAGCGCTGGGTTTTCTGGGGGGATCCGTCATCGCCTTCCTCAACTTCCACTGGCTCAAGACCGGCGTCAGTGGCCTGGCCGACCGCGTCACCGATTCCGGCAAAGCGCAATCGGGGAAGGGAATTGTGGCTCGCTTCCTGCTGCGTTATGTTTTGATGGGCGCCGCCGCGTATGGTATATTAACCAGTTTTCCAGCGAGTCTCCGGGGTCTGTTGGCAGGACTGTTCCTGCCCGTCGGCGCCATCGCTTGCGAAGCTGCTTATGAGACTTATGCAGCCGTAACCCGCAGGAACTAAGCAGTTCGATGAAATTTGCGAGACGTCGTAGTAGCAGTCAGCGCTAACGCCTATGCCCGAGCAACTCTGGTTTACCGAAGTCCTGAACCGCCTGTTTGCGGGCCCCGTCACCGCGTTTTTGCGAGGCTTGGGCATCGAGCCCAAGCATCCCCAGGCGCCCATCGCGAACTCGTTTGCCATGGAGTTGCTGGTTTTTTCTCTCCTGATTGCAATTTTCCTGCTGCTGCGGTCGCGGCTGTCGGTCGACTCGCCTAACGGTTTGCAGCACTCATTCGAGGCGATCGAGGGCTTCGTTCTCGACCAGAGCCGCGAGATCATAGGTCACCACAGCGAACCCTACACCGCGTTCTTCGCCATTCTGTTTATTTTTATCCTGGTCTGCAATCTCATGGGGTTGATTCCCGGCTTCGAATCGCCCACTGGCGTCACCGTGGTCCCGCTGGGTTGTGCCATTTGCGCTTTCTTGTATTACCACACTCAGGGATTCAAGCACGCGGGCATTAAATACCTCATGCATTTCTTTGGGCCTCCCATGGAAGGCATGCCGCTGATCGCGAAGATTCCCCTGGCGATGCTGATGTTGCCCATCGAACTCGTCAGTCACTTCGCCCGCTTGCTGTCGCTCACGGTTCGTTTGTGGGCCAACATATTTGCCGGCGACCTGATCACGCTGGTGTTCTTTTCCATGATTCCGATCGGCGTGCCCGTCATCTTCAGCGGCCTGCACATTGTGGTGGCAGTTTTGCAGGCTTATGTATTTATGCTGCTGACGATCATTTATGTTTCCGGCGCGGTCGCCGAAGAGCATTGATCTTCTAATGAAGAGCACTGATTTCGATTTTGCATCCGCAAGCGTGAGGGCGTCTGCACGGTTTGGCGTCAACCACCCACTGGCGGAAATTGATACGAGGAGAAACACCACATGCGTACTTTGAAGTATTTATTCATGACCCTGTCCGCCCTGTGCTTTGCCATGCCTGCCTTCGCGCAGGGAGGCGGAGCCAGCGAGACCAACTGGATTGCCATCACCGCCGGATTCTCCATGGCGATCGCGTCCGCCGTATGCGGCCTGGCGCAAGGCAAAGCGGTTGCCGCTGCTACCGAGTCTTTGGCCCGCAATCCCGCCGCGCGTCCCGGCATTCAGTTTGCCTTGATTCTGGGATTGGTGCTGATTGAGTCGCTCGCACTCTACACGCTGGCGATCATCTTCATGAAGGTGAAGTAGGCGGGACTGTGTTTGAAATAAGAAAGCCTCTGTTCGTGCCGCGAACAGAGGCTTTTTATTCTTGAGATTGTGCAAGAGATACGCTAGATCTTCCTGTCCCCGCTCCACTGCTGCTCCTTGTTCTGCGGAGCATGATTCATTGATTCCACCAGCAGCCGGCGCAGGCGGTAGCGGCTTTCCAGGTCGGTGCTGACGATTTCGAATCCCACTTCATTGACCCGCGCCCGGCGCAACAGCACATGCGCCCGGATCTTCGACCGCATGCCCACCGAAATCTCCAGATCGGCCTCGCTGCCAATGCGCAAATTGTCTTCCTTGGTGCCCATGCCCCCGCCCAGACTCAATTCGCGGATAAGAATCTTTGACTTTCCCCACGAACTTCCGATGGTCGCGCTAATCGTCTTTGAGAGCACCATCCGCTCGTAGCGCCGTTGCCGCACCCACGGACAGGCCGGAGCCGTATCCAGAGGCGCGATCGCCAGTTCTGCGGGCTCGATGCCGCTGTCAGAGAGAATTTGTGCACTATATCGCGGATCGGTCTTCGTCAGAGACTGCGCCGCAGCGATCCGAAGCTCCCGGTGATGAACCCAGCCAAAAGTTTTCTTCGTCTCCACAATCTCGCGCAGCAGCGTTAGCGATTCCATATCCCGCAGTCTGCCCAGGGACTCAATCGCCTTCAATTGCACAAACGGCGAACGCGAAGCAGATTCGCCCGGTCGGGCCATCGCCAGCAGCGGCGGCGCTGCGGTGAGGTCTCCGCTCATTCCGATTTCGTCAATGCCTTCCGGCAGCACCACTGAATCCAGCACTTCCGCCAGTTCCAGCAGAGTTCTGCCGCGGTCCGTCGCGGCTCCATAAGCGATCTGCCGAACCACAATATCGTGATAGAAACGGTTCCATTCCGGCAGGCGCGCCGGCAACAGCTCCAGCAACGTGCCGACATCAAGACGGCTCAACAGCCCCACTACTCCTGAGGCCTGCCGCGGCTGCCCGGTGCGCAGAATCTCCCGCAGTTGCGCCAGAGCCGGACTTCCCATCTCTTTGACTAGTTCGACCATGCGGTCGCATTCATCGCGCCGCATGCAGCGGAAGAACCGGTCAGCCAGATGTTCCGCCCCAGCCTGGCTCGTGCGCCGTAAGACCACAAGCAGGTCCGCCGGAGCTGGGTCGTAGCGCAACGCTTCCTCAATGAACTCCGGAATCCGGTTCTCCACGCCCACGCGCGGGCGCAGATCGTTCACCATGATTGGACGCTGTTGCTGCAGCAACTCCATCCCGCTGCACACCGCATTCACTGCCTGATAATTCTTGGCCTCGCTGGCTTCCTGGCTCAGGCGCACGAAAGCCGCGCTCAGCAGGCTTTGCAGCTCAGGATCTTTCTCCACGCATAACTGCTCACTTACCTTCTGGATGGCGTTGCCCATCGCTTCGCCGCCCAGACGGGCATAAAGGTCGGCCAATTGGCTCAATCCAATCGCCGTCTTGCGGCGGGGCTCTGCGTCTTTCGTACTCAGGCATCCCGAGTAATTGTTCAGAATCTCTGCCGAAGTCTGCTTGTCGTCGCGATCAAGCAGCACTTCCACGAACTGGCGCAGGTTGCGTGGCGGCACGCATGGAGCTTCATTCGACAGCAGCACCGTCTTCTTTCCCGACTCCGGCACTTCCGCCCAGAACATGCGGTCCAGGATGTCGGCATGCGACTCCACAAGGATGCCGGCCTTGTTCATCTTGTCTTCTTGCAACTTCAGAATCTGGCGCAGGGAGTCCATCTGGCGGCTCATGTGCTCCATCATCTGGTGAACAGCATTCACTTTCACTTCGCCCTTCGAATACCGCTCCAGGGCGAAGCGGATCGCCATATGCTCCGCTGCTTTCATCAGCAGCGGCGTGTCTTCTTCTTGCGTAGTCGCCGCCTTGGCCGACAACGTGCCAAGCAACTGCTGCAGGTTTAAGCGCGTGTTCGGATCAACCGCACCCAGTTCTTTCTGGAGGTCTTCCGGAGCGCCGCTCGGATCACCCTGCACCTGGCCGAATCGCGTCAGCAGCCGGATGGCCTGAATTACCTCCGCTTCCTGGAGCGGCACCACTCCACCTTCCCAGGCCGGAGCGGTCCCCGTAGCTGCACCGTGCCCCGCCCCGCCAGCAGGAGCGTTGGGAACGCTTCCGAATGGAACGACGACGCCGCCAGGCTGGCCGCCGCCCGCGTTGGCGCCCTCTGCCGCTGCGATCAATTGCAGCAGCTTCTGCGGATCGTTCAGCCATTGCTTGAATTCCGGTCCCAAAGTCTGTGCCGCGATCTGTGCTGCCACGCTGATATCGCCGGTCAGCGGATCGGCCGCCACAAACTTCACTTCATTGATCTTGATGGTGCTCTCTCTGTTTCCGCTGCTCAGAGCTTCTTTAATCTGCTTGGACACGTCCTGGGCTTTGGAGCCAGCAATGGTGAAAGCCCGCACCAGGCGGGCAAAGTCTTCAACCGTAACTTGCTTGGAGAAGTGCAGGCTGGCCAGTCCGGCGGTGCTCAAGAGCTGACCAAAGCTGCGTTCGGTCTGCCCGGCTTCCAGAGGAACTCCATCCAGCAAAAGCTTGTTGTCGGAAACTCCCAGCAAGAAACCGCCCTCTCCCGCTGTGGGCAGGCCGTTCTGCAATTCATTCCAGGCGGTCTCGAATTGCGCTTCGGTACGCTTGTGGTCAGGGCCGTACATGCGCGCGTACTTGATCAGAATGTTCAGGCTGTGAACAAAAGCGCGCGCGGAGGCCGCCCGGTTCGCGTGGAAAGTAGTCGCGTCGTTAATAAGACACCCCTCAGCCCGCAGCTCTGGCTATAGGCAATAAGAGGTTAAATCCAACAGGTAAGGGTCCGCATGTTACGGAGGTCACGTCTTCCCCCGTGTTCGTCTGCCTGCCCGAGCGGAGTCGAAGGGTGTCCTGTGTTGAGGCTTTGGCCAGCACTGGCAATCGCCCCCGTCTCCAGCGAGAATAGTAGTTCGTCGACTATAGTGTCATCGGAACCCTTAGTGCCCTCGTCCATTCAAACCCTGCGTTCCAAGCCAACCACCGGCCTGCGTTACTGGATGCTCCGGGTCCTGGAGGAGTGCGAACACGTCTCCGCCGATTTCGGCGCCGATCCCGTTCACGACCTCCGCGTCTGCCTGCGCCGCTGCCGTTCCCTCGCCGACGGATTTACGGCGCTCGACCCTGATCCCAACTGGAAGACGATGAAGAAGGCCGGCAAACGCCTGTTCCAGCGCCTGGGCGCCCTGCGTGACATCCAGGTCATGATGGAGTGGGTCGAGAAGCTCGGCCCAGTCCACACCCATGTGGGCGCGGGCGACTCGCCCGCGCTGCTTCAATCTCTACCGAACTTGGAGTCCATTCAAAATTCACCCCACGCACCATCCGGCGGGGTCTCGGCAGCCGAAACCCTGTTGAAAATCCTAGCCGCGCGCGAACAGGAACAAAAACTCGAAGCCCACGCCGCGTTAGAAGAATTCGACCGCAAGCAGTGGCGCCAGTGGAGCCGCTCTCTTCCCGCCCGAGCCGCCCGCATCCGCCTGGGAAGCGCGCTCTTTAAACTCCTCGCACTCGAGCGCTGGACCCAAGCTCGCGAACTCCACACGCGCGCGCTGCGCAATCGCTCCCAAACCGCGTTCCACGCTCTGCGCATAGGTATCAAGCGTTTCCGCTACATCGTCGAGAATTTCCTGCCTGCCGAGCACAACGCCTGGAGCAACGACCTCAAAGCCATGCAGGACTTACTCGGCGAAGTTCACGACCTCGACGTGCTTTGGTCAACAGCCGTTTCCTGCCACGTTTTCCCCGATGCAGATTCGCGGAAGCGCTGGCACGACCGAATCGTCGAAGAGCGCACCAAACGCATCGAGCGCTACCGGGCAAGAATGGTGGGCGAGAATTCTCTCTGGCAGGTCTGGCGCGCAGCCCTACCGCAAGGCAAGCAGATTCAAGCTCTCGCCACTCGCCGCATGAAGCTCTGGGCCAACGGCCTCGATCCCGATTTCCCTCACTCCGAGCGCGTAGCCAGCCTGGCCCTTCAACTCTACGACGGCCTTCTCGCTACCGGATGGCAGCCCGCCGTCGACGGCATCTCCGCCCGCTCCAGTCTGCTGGCCGCCGCCCTGCTGCACGATGTCGGCAAATCCAAAGGCGAGAAGGGGCATCACAAAACTTCCTTCGACATGATTCGTGCCCACACCAACCCGCTAGGCTGGAAGCCTGCGGACTTGCAGCGAGCCGCCACCGTGGCCCGCTTCCACCGCGGAGCCCTGCCCACCAGAAAGCACAAAGCCCTGCGCGATCTCCTCCCCGACGAGCAGAAGGGAACGATCCAGCTAGTGGCGATCTTGCGCCTAGCCAACGCCCTCGACGCCACCCACGACGGCCACGTCCGCCGCATTCAGATTGAAAATCGTCAGATAGGAATTAAGCCGCATGAGGCGTTGGCGATTGCCGCCGAAGGATATTCGCCCTTGGGGAAGTCCGCACAAACCATCGCGGCAGAACGGCATCTGCTGGAGATCGTGCTGCGGTGCCCGGTCGTGATCAAACCCATGCCTCAGAAACCGAGAACTAGAAACTGAGTAACCTCCGAGCCACTTTCCACCAGCCCCCTTCACAAGCTACAAAAGAAGCACCCATGACCCACGCCCAACTAGTTTCGAAAGCTGTCCATTGGCTGCGCCGCTACCGCTGCGGCGTGGTGCTGTCCGAGCAAGCCTGCGTCAGCGGAGAAATGCCCGACGCAATCGGCTGGAAGCGCGCCTGCCATTCCGTGCTGGTCGAGTGCAAAGTGACGCGTTCGGATTTCCTGGCTGACCGCGCCAAGCCCTTCCGACTCAAGCCCGAACAAGGTGTCGGTTGCGAGCGCTTCTACCTCGTCCCCGCCGGATTAATTCGCCGCGAAGAGCTTTCCGCAGGCTGGGGCCTGCTCGAACTCCGCCATAATAAAATCGAAACCGTGCACGCCGCCGCCAAGAATCTCCGCACCGCTGCTGGCTTCAAGTATGAGATGAATCTGCTGCTGGCCAGCCTGCGCCGCGTCGAGGTCCGAGTGGAACCGCAAAGCATTACCGACTTCCTCAAGTGGAAAAACCGCATGGCGGAATACAACCGTGGAACGCTGCCTGAAGGCCTCGCTTCGGCCGAAGAAGAGATCAACGTATTTCTGGAACCAGATCTAACTTTGTAGCGCCACCGTCCCGGCGGCAGGCCGTTAATTTGCAGCCAGAAACCTACAACTCCCGTCGCCCTTCCATAGCTTTCAGCATGGTTATCTCGTCCGTGTACTCGATGTCGCTGCCCACCGGGATGCCCATGCCAATGCGCGTCACCTTCACGCCCGCCCGCTTCAGTTGCTGCGAGAGATAAGTGGCCGTAGCTTCGCCTTCGACCGTGGGATTCGTGGCGACGATCACTTCGTCCACGTTGCCCGAATCGACGCGAGTGATGAGGTTGGCGATGCGCAGCTGCTCTGGCCCGATGCCGTGCAACGGAGAAATCGAGCCATGCAGCACGTGGTAGACGCCGTTGAAGTGCTTAGTCTTTTCGATGGCGGCAATGTTGGTAGGCTCCTCGACGACGCACACCAGCCGCTGGTTGCGCGTCGCGCTGGTGCAGTAGACGCATGGGTCAACGTCGGTGATGTTGTTGCAAACCGAACACAGCCGGAGATTAGCCTTAACGTCACGCACC
>DATMQT010000013.1:0-33902 GCA_035566655.1 Candidatus Dormiibacterota bacterium | reverse complement strand
CCCCGATTGCCTTGCCGAACACAATCACATCGGGCTCCAGGTTTTCCGCGCGCGTGAACCCGCCCGGCCCGGCGCAGATGGTGTGGGTCTCGTCGATGATCAGCAATGTCCCGTGCTTGCGTGTCAACTCCCGCAACGTCTGGTGATATCCCGGCTGCGGATGCACGATGCCGACATTGGTCATCGCCGGCTCAGCCAGCACACAGGCCACATCACCCTCGGCCAGTGCCCGTTCCAGCGCGGCGACATCGTTGAACTCCACCACTCTTGTGGTCACCGCCGGATTTACCGGCGGTCCAATGTTCCCCGGCCGCGGCCCAGCAGCGCCGTGCGCATCCAAAGTGATGAACGTCTCATCGACCGTGCCGTGATAGCACCAGTTGAACACCAGAATCTTTGGCTTGGCTGTGATCTGCCGCGCCAGCCGGATGCAAAACCGGTTCGCGTCCGTCGCCGTCAGCGCGAACTGCCAGTAAGGCAGATTGAACCGCTTCTGCAACTCCTCGGCGACGAAAATCGCGTCTTCCCCGGGCAGCATCAGCGTGATGCCTCGCCGCGATTGCGTCTCGACCGCTTTGACCGTCGCAAACGGAGAGTGCCCCGTCATCGCGCCCGTATCGCCCAGGCAGAAATCGACGTAGCGGTGCCCGTCCACGTCGAAAAAATGCGCCCCCTGCGCCTCGCGCACGAACGGCGGAAACGCTCCCGCCCACTTCACCATCCAGTTCATGGGAACGCCCGCCAGCAACGACTTCCGCGCCCGCTCAAACAAAGCCGCCGACTTAGGCCGCTCCTCCACAAACTTCTTCTGTTCACGCCCCATCAAAGAAGCCAGCCGCGCACGATCAATTGTTTTCATGTCGAGGCAGAATACCAGACCGTGCGAGACAGAATCGCCCGTGGGGCGGAGCTTTTTGGGTGCAGTGCTCGGCTGGGACTACAAGATGCTAGGGAGCGCTAAGGGTTAGCGCATAGACATCCCCGCCGCCGCGGTTAACCTGAACGAGCAAAGAGCCATCCGGAGCGAAGCCCCAAAATGCGCACCGCTGCGCGCCTGACTGAAGAATGTCTTCGAAACTATAGGCTCGCTGCGGGGCGGAACCCCCAGGTTGGAAGCGGTACACGGGTTCTCCGGGCGCGAGAAGATCCTGAAAATACAGCACGGAGTCCGCGGACCACACGGGAAACGAGATAAGGGTTCCGTGAGCGACTTCGGTCCAGCGGTGGGTTTTGAGGTCGAGCACTTTGATCACGGATGTGTCCTCGGACACGGCAGCCAGGAAGCGGCCGTCGGGCGACCAGCGGGTGTGGGTAAGTCCAGCGGAAGCGGGCAGCAAGGTGCTGCGTCCCTGGGCGAGGTCGAAGAAATAAATTCCGGGTGGCGCGGGGGAGGGTTTCCCGGCGTCGTCCTCATCGACGGTGAACCCAATCGTCTGTCCGTCCGGTGACCAGTTAGGCAGTCGCCGCGAGGGGCCAGCCGGAAGCGGCTGTTGGGCGGGCCCGCCATCGGCGGACACAAGATAGATTGTGCCCTTGCCGTCTTCCACATCCTCGAACAGTATGTGCCTGGAGTCGGGACTCCAGTGCGCAAAATAGTTATGAGGGATGGAAGGAGGCCCGGCGAGTTGCAGGCGGTCGCTGCCATCGGGCCGGCTGCGCCAGAGCTGGGTCCAGTTGCTGAAGAGGATCCATTGGTGATCGGGGGAGAATTCGACCTCGGTGACATTGAAGCCGGGCAGAACGGGCTTGAACTGGTGAGAGGCGGGATCGAAGCGGACGACATCGATCTCCTGACTCAGGCCGCCGCCAGCATAGAGGAAGTGCCCGTCTCTGGAGGGCAAGGGATTGCCAAAGTTGAGCGGCGGAAAGGTTATTTGGGTCGGCTTCTGGGGCAGCCAGGGAAAAGAGGGAGACTCGCGTAGCGCCCAGAGCTGGCCGTCTTTCGCGGCAGCGAAAATGTAATAGGAACCGTCCGGCGTCCAGCGGCCCTCCCCGGCGCTCCAGGAAGGGAGAAAGGGATGGAGGTCGTGGCCGGTGGAGTCGACTTGCCAGAGATGGGGGCCGTTGTGGTCCTGACCGAAGCGCAGGATTTTTCCATCGGGGGACCAGGCAATGGACCAGCAGTCGGGCAGGGTCGCCAACCGGCGAAGACCGGAACCGTCGCGGTTGGCGAGGAACGCGCCGTTTGTGTTGGTGAAAGCGATCCGGTTTCCGTCGGGCGAAAATGTGGCGGCGCTGGCCAGAATGTCTCCGATGCGACGAGGCGCGCCGCCGACCAACGGCATCGACCACAAGGGCAAGTCGGGAGTGCGCATGGTGAAGGGGGCGAACAGCATCTCCGACTTGTCGGAAGAGACGTCGAACACCTTCGAGTTTCGGGGTGACGAGCCAAAGGGCATGCTTTCTCCACCTGCAACTGAAATCTGGCGGGTGTTCCAGTGATCGCCTTCGCGCTCGAGGAAAAAGAGCCGCGAACCATCGGAGGTGATTCTGCCCCAAGGCTCCACACGACTCGAGTTGGTGAGGCGGGCGGTCTGGGTGACGCGCAGAGTGGGGGGGAAGAGGGCGCGGTAGAGCAGGCCACAGACGGCGATGACAATAACTCCAACGGCGATGAGCCGACCGGGAGTCCAAGTTTTTGCGATCGGAGTGGCGGGAGAGTCTGCGGGAGTTTCCAGCGTCCGGTGTCCATTGCCTGATGCCGGTTCCAAGGGCTGAGTGCCATCCTCATTCTTCTGCACCGGGGCGATAAAGCGATAGCCGCGACGAGGCACCGTCTCAATGAAGACCGGATTTTCGGGAGAATCCCCGAGGGCGTAACGGAGTTTCTTTACTGCGGTATTCAATCCTTCGTCAAAATCGACGTAGGTTCCGTCGGGCCACAGGTTGGCACAGAGTTCTTCGCGGCTGACCAATTCCCCGGGGCGATCAAGAAGCGCGGCGAGAATCTGAAAGGGCTGGTTTTCGAGACGAACCGGAAGGCCGCGTTTGAGAAGTTTTTCCTCGGAAAGATCCAACCCGAACTGACCAAAACGCAAGCAGGAACTGCGTTTGGACGTTGCTTTCACCCCGCACACCCCCGCACGAATGTATCACTGATCGAACCAAAAACCCACGTTATTTCTTCACAAGATCCCGTAACCGCATGTAGAGACAGAGGTTGCAGGTTCAGACAAACTCCAGAGGAACTCCGGTTGACCTGCGATGACGATCGGTCAATCATGCCCTGCCTGGGGAGAGCACCTGCCCAAGTTCTGTTGCAGTGCGCCCAGCCCTCAACGTGACTTACGACTTTCCCGTGAGCGGGCTAGGTGAGCACAAAGACAAACAGGAGAAGACATGAAATCCAAGAGATCAGCTTGCATATTGATCGCAATGTTGGCGGCTTTCACCGTTTCCTTGAGAGTGGCAGCGCAAGATGTCCACGTCCAACCTCACCAATATCACCACTACCAACTGAATGACGTGGGCACGTTCGGCGGGCCCAACAGCAGCTACCTCCCGCCGCCGTCCGGCAAGCTCATCAACAGCAGCGGGGTGGCAGTGGGTGGAGCGGATACACCCACTCCCGAACCTTCAGGGTTCTGTTTCAACTTCGACTGTTATCTCTCCTACGGATTCAAGTGGCAGAACGGCGTCGCCAACCCTTTGGGCGCGCTGCCAGGTTTCAACAGCAGCTTGTCCTACGGAGTGAGTGACAGCGGGTTAGCCGTCGGCATCTCCGAAAACGGCACCGACCCTCTTACCGGCTTTCTCGCAGTGGAAGCCATTCTCTGGGGGAAAGACGGCTCTCTCACCGATCTAGGGACACTCGGGGGAAACGAAAGCGTAGCCAACGAGGTCAACAGCGGCGGCCAAGTGGCCGGAGTGGCTCTGAATACGATTCCAGACCCTTATACCGGCTTCTTCCTGATCCCGGGAGCAACTCAGGCGCGTGCTTTCCGCTGGACCAAATCCAAGGGCATGCAGGATCTGGGCACTCTGGGCGGCACTGACAGCGTAGCCGTCTACATAAACGAGCGCGGACAGATCAACGGATGGTCGTTCACCAACAACACTCCCAATCCCTCACTAACCCTGTGCGGAGGTTTCTCGACCAACATCCCCACCATGGATCCCTTTCTGTGGGAGAACGGCAAGATGACGGATCTCGGGTCGCTCGGAGGCACCTGTGGTCAATCGAATGGTCTTAACAACCGCGGACAAGTAGCCGGCGTGTCCAATCTTGCCGGCGACCTGAAGTGCCATCCGTTTCTATGGAACAAGGTCGGGGGCATGCGGGATCTCGGCACGTTGGGAGGAGATAGCGGAGTTGCAACTTATCTCAACGACGCCGGCGAAGTTGTCGGCGTGGCGGATTTGCCGGGCGCGCAAGGTTGCGACGGCCCTGAGCCACATCATGCGTTCTTCTGGAAGAACGGCGTCATGACCGATCTGGGGACGATTGACGGCGATCCGTGCAGCATCGCGCGCGGCATCAACTCAAGGGGCCAGGTCGTTGGCGCGGCCACCGATTGCACCCACCAGCTAAATGCCTTTCTTTGGGAACAGGGCGGAACCATGGTCGACTTGAACACTCTGATCTCTTCCAACTCGGGCGTAGTGCTGTATCACGCGCTCTACATAAACGACAACGGAGATATTGCCTCTCTCGGAACCCTCTCCAACGGTGACATCCATTCGTTCGTGCTGACTCCGTGCGACGAAAATCATCCGGGTGTCGCCGGTTGCGACTACAGCACGGTGGATGCGGCCACGGCGGCCGCACGGAGCGCGGCGCGTCCCTCCGTACCCAGCACAACTCAAAATCTGCCACGGTCGCGGTGGAGCGATCGGTACCAGATTCGCGGCCTGCCATCGACGAGCCGATAAGTTTCAATGCGGTCGAACAGAAAAGTACGAGGAGAAGAACATGAATTCCAAAACATGGACACGCATCATCGCACTAACGCTGTTCGCCGCATTGGCGGTCACAGTTCCCCTTGCTGCACAGGACAACGCCAAACAACATCAACCGCACCAATACCATCACTACCAACTCAATGACGTAGGCACGTTCGGCGGGCCCCAGAGCTGGCTGTTCAACGCAGAGTTCGCCCGGGTTGGGTTCCTCAACAATCAAGGGACGCTCGCCGCCTCAGCCGACAGTCTGGTGGTGGATCCATACTGTCTCGACTATCCAGATTGCTATGCCGTCCATGCATTCCAGTGGCAGAACGGCGCAAAGACCGATCTTGGTGTCCTGCCGGGTGGCATCGCGAGCCAGGTGAACTGGATCAGTGCAAATGGGTTGATGGCGGGCGTAGCCGACAACGGCCAGCAGGATCCGCTGAACCCTGCGCTTCCGCAAATACACGCTGTGCTATGGGATCACGGGCAAATGATCGATCTGGGAACCTTGCCGGGAGGTGCGGATGACATGTGGGCCATCGCCATCAACAACCGCGGCGAGATCGCCGGACAAGCTTTCAACACAATTCCAGATGCCTTCTCGTTCAACGGTTACGGGTATCAGTCGCGGGCAATTTATTGGAAGAACGGAGTCGTCCAGGACTTGGGCACTCTGGGCACCGGTACAGACGCCGTCGCGCTCTTGATCAACGAGCGCGGACAAGTCCTCGGTGTGTCCTACACCGATTCGATTCCCAGCGCGTTTTGCTCCGGCGTCCAAATCGGTTTCGCCTTCACCACCGGCACTTTCATCTGGGACAAGAAAAATGGGATGCAGGACATCGGCGGCTTCGGGGGCACGTGTACTGTCGCCTACGACCTCAACAACCGGGGTCAAGCCGTTGGCCAGTCCAATCACCCAGATGACCTGAATCAACATCCATTTGTCTGGGATTCTGCAACCGGGATGACCGAACTCCCAACGGGCACGGGGCTTTATGGGGACGCACAAGCGGTCAACGATAAGGGCGAAATTGTAGGCGAAGGCGACGCCCCCAGCGGCCAAGACAGCGCAATACTCTGGCGAAAAACGGGAGGGAAATGGCAAGCGACTTATCTCGGCAGACTTCATGCCGGGGATTGCGCGTTTGGTGTGTCGAGTAACGCGTCCGGGCAGGTGGTCGGCAATTCGGGGCCGAATGGCTGTATCACGATCCTCCCGTTTCTGTGGGAGGATGGCGGGCCCATGGTTGATTTGAATACTTTAGTTCCTCCCAACTCTGGTCTTCAGCTGTACGAGGCGGACCAAATCAACGATGGTGGAGAGATCCTCGTGCAGGGCGTTGACGCCAGCG
Organism: Candidatus Dormiibacterota bacterium; assembly: GCA_035566655.1. GTDB lineage: Bacteria > Acidobacteriota > Terriglobia > Terriglobales > Acidobacteriaceae > Sulfotelmatobacter. The sequence continues at coordinate 27,657 of DATMQT010000013.1, read as the reverse complement.
GCAACAACCATGTCGTTCTGCTGATCCCGTGCGACGAGAACCATCCAGATGTTGCGGGCTGCGACTACAGCATGGTGGACGCGAGCACGGCGCCTCAGAGCGCGGCACCTCGCTACATTCCGAATTCATCACCGCGCCCCGTTCACCCGTGGCGTAACAATCGGTCTCACAGCTCAGCTGTAGGAGGAGCCGCGGTGTTCACGCCTCAAATCTCGCCGGTGCCCGATTTTACACAGCCGCCGCCCCAATTTTGGGTCGCGGCAACGCCCTTAACACCGAGTCCGGTAAATCCGGGCGGCTCGGCCACCTCCAGCGTGACGGCGGGGTTAGGCACCGGCGTCGCTACCGTCACCCTCAGCTGTTCTGTGCAACCGTCGCCTCCGCTGGCCCCGACCTGCTCGATCAGCCCCGCGTCCTACACCTTTGGTGGGACGCCATCCACTCTGACAGTGAGCACGTTCGGGCCAAGCGGCCGATTGCTCTCGCACCCCGGTTCCGGGGTGCTCTATGCGCTTTGGCTTCCGCTTTTCGGATTGGTTGGGATGGGTGTTGGTCTGGGCTCGAACTCGAAAGGACAGAAAAGAAAACTTAAAGCAGTGGCGCTAGCCTGCGCGCTGTTTGCGGGCTTGACTTTCCAGCTCGCCTGCGGCGGCGGCAGTAGCGGCAGCAGTGGCACTCCCGCAGGGACGTACTCCGTTACCGTCACTGCCACAGGGTTTATCCCCGTAGCCTCTACGGCCACCGTCACTACGCTCACGGTACAGTGAGGTGGAAAGGCCCGTTGCTCGCGAGAGCGGGGCCTTTCTTGTCTGTTATGGCACTCAGCGACTACAGCATGATAGACGGGGGCTGGCCCACGCTTGCGGCACCACTGAAGAGGCTGCCCCACCTTTCGCGGTTTTCGAAAGGTGGGACACGATGCCGCCTGCGTCATCGGCGGGCACTTCCCTGATTGTCGGGGAAAGACACAGAACGGATCACCACGCCCCAGCCTTTCAGGGACAGCATTCAATAGCCCCGGACGTAAGTCCGGGGTAAGCCGACAAAATAGGAACCGAGCCCCGGACGAACGGCAGATCCTTCACGCGTGCCATTCGGTCGCTGAGAGAACCGAAGAGAAATAATAGAATGTCCACCCTTTGCAACGCAAAGGGTGGACACCTCCCGAGTAAGACCTTGATCTTGGCCTAACGCCGGCGACGGGCTTGCTCCAGCTGTCGCCCCATTATGGCCTGCGACACCGCGCTATAGCTGATACGCCAAGAGAGGCCGTTCCGGCCCACGTACTCCGGTCGGCTGTTCTCCTGCTCGTGCACTTCCTGGATTCCAAGCACCAGCGGCTCGATGCAATTGTCCAGCAACTCGTCCAAGGGCACGATCCAGCTAAAAGTTCCCTTCGGCCTGTCCCACTCAACATTCGCGCGGAATCCGCCGAGGAGCGGCATCATCCAGCCCAGTGGGATCTTACCGTTGACTTCCTCGTCCAGGAAGACAAGGTGGTTCCCGCGATTGCTTTCGCTCCGCACCCGAGTTCCCTTGCCAGTCTTGTACCGACCAACAGGCAGCTCCAGAGCCCGTTTTTCAATGAGATCGCGGAGCCTCAAGATATCTGGAGCTTTCGAGATTAATATACGGAAGGAGTCGCCCGATTTCGGATTGGACGCCTGCTCCGCAAACCGGCGAACGATTCCCTCTTTTCTACCGAAGAGCGCAACCGGATGCTTCTTCTCGTCGTACTGGCTACAGTCAAAGACGGCAAGATAATAGAGGATTTCCCGAACATCAACGGGCTTATTCTCGTTCATTTTGTACGCGATGGAATCCGCATAGGGCTCGCCGGCCACGGAGCGCTGGAGCTCCGCGAAGTGTTCGCGAAGGTTCTCCAGGCTTTTCAGGTCCACTTGTTGGCTGGTGTTTAGGCCCCCGGCAATCTCAGCAATCTGGTCGGCGTCCACACCCACCACCACCTTGATGAACACGTGGGCGGGCCATTTCTCTGGCGGTTCCTTTTGCGTTTCAAGGATGGCGTCCAAGGTGTGGGCACCGTCGACCACCCCGTGCGCTTTTTGGTCGCTGAGTCGCGCGACCGCCTCGTGCCGTTTCTCGTCGTATGTCAGTTCATCGGCGACGATAGTGATTCCGCGATTTCGCTCGTGAAAGCGCTCCGGGTAGTCCTGGAGCGTTTTGACTATCGCGCCGTAGACAGAACTGCGGCGGCTGACCTCGCGTGGATTAACTTCGCGCCAGTCCCACAGGTCTCTTGGGACAGTTGATGTAGCTGTGAAAAACACCCCGATGCGCGCGTCGCCGCCGGGAGCAGGAATGGTTCTAAATTGGTGTGTGGGAAAACGGAAAGTGGACATGACAACCTCTGTAAGCAAGCCGCTCGCAATGAGCCAGCTGCCGTTTCGCGACCCTACGAATTCAACGCCGAAGCGCAATTGCTCCGAACGCGTCCTTCGAGAATCACCAAGGAAATGCTAGCTCGCTCTTATTCGGGAGTCAACAGGATTCTTGCGTGCACGGTCCACCTTTGCGGCCCTCTACCTAAAGAATATATCTCGACAAATCCTGATCCTTCACAATGTCCGTAAGCATCTTCCGCACATAGTCCGCGTCAATGATCACGTGATCGCCTTTTCGCTCCGGAGCATCAAAGCTAAGCTCATCCAGCACCCGCTCCATGATGGTATGCAGCCGCCGTGCTCCAATGTTCTCCGTACTCTCATTCACCCGAAAGGCAAAGTGTGCAATCTCCGACAACGCCTCCGAAGTGAATTCCAGCTTAACCCCCTCAGTCTCCAGTAAAGCCGTATACTGCTTCACCAAAGAAGACTTAGGCTCCGTCAAGATGCGCACAAAATCATCCATGGTCAGCGACTGCAACTCCACCCGAATCGGAAACCGCCCCTGCAACTCCGGGATCAGATCGCTGGGCTTCGAAACGTGAAACGCCCCCGCGGCAATAAACAAAATATGATCGGTCCGCACCATACCGTAACGCGTGTTCACGGTAGTGCCTTCAACAATCGGCAGAATATCGCGCTGCACGCCCTCCCGTGAAACGTCCGGCCCATGCCCACCCTCGCGCCCCGCAATCTTGTCGATCTCATCCAAAAACACGATCCCCGAATTCTCCACCCGATCGATAGCCGTGCGAGTAACGTGGTCCATATCGATCAAGCGTTGCTCTTCTTCCTGAATCAAATATTCAAAAGCCTCATTCACCTTCATCTTCCGCTTCTTGGTCCGCGCCCCGAAGATGTTCGGCAGCATGTCCTTGATGTTGATGTCCATCTCCTCCACGCCCTGATTGCTCATAATTTCAAACGTGGGAAAATTCCGCTCCCGCACATCAATCTCCACCTGCCGCTCATCCAGCTTCCCCTCGCGCAGTTGCTGACGCAATTTCTCCCGAGTCCGCGAAGAAGACTCCGCCAAAGCCGTATTCCCATCAATCACCACGCCCCCAGCAGTAGTAGGCTCAGCCGCCCGCGCCGGCGGAGAAGGCGGCAAAAGAATATCCAGCAACCGTTCCTCAGCATTCAACTCAGCCTTATCAGCAACGTCCTCAAGCTTCTCCTCCCGCACATTATCAATAGCAATCTCCACCAAATCCCGCACCATCGACTCCACATCCCGCCCCACATACCCAACCTCAGTAAACTTAGAAGCCTCCACCTTCAAAAACGGAGAATTAGCCAGCTTAGCCAGCCGCCGCGCAATCTCGGTCTTCCCCACCCCCGTAGGACCTATCATGATTATGTTTTTGGGAATGATTTCTTCGGCGAGGTCGGGAGTCAGCTTTTGGCGGCGAGTGCGGTTTCGCAGGGCGATGGCCACGGCACGTTTGGCGTCCTTCTGGCCGATCACGTGTTTGTCGAGTTCGACTACGATCTCACGAGGGGTTAGTTCGTCGAGGGCTAGTTGTTCTTCTTCGGCGCTGCTGGGTAAGTAGATGGCCATAAATTCAGTGGTCAGTGATCAGTGATCAGTTTGGGTGTCTTTGCTGGACACTGACCACTGGACACTGACCACTGCTCTCACAGTTCCTCAATCGTTACTGCGTCATTGGTATAGATGCACATTTTGCCGGCGATCTTCATGGCTTCTTCGGCGATCTGGCGAGCGGTTAGTTGCGTGTGCCTGGCGAGCGCTTCTGCTGCGGCCTGCGCGTATGGGCCGCCGCTGCCGATGGCTGCTATGCCGCCGTCGGGTTCGATTACGTCGCCTTGTCCGCTCAGCAGGAATGTTTGTTCCTTGTCCGAGACCAGCAGCAGGGCTTCGAGATGGCGCAGATATTTATCCGTGCGCCAGTCTTTGGCCAGCTCGACTGCGCCGCGTCCCAGGTTGCCGTGATATTGCTCAAGTTTCGATTCAAAGCGGCTGAACAGGGTGAAGGCGTCGGCGGTGGAACCGGCAAATCCGGCGAGGATTTTGTCGTTGTAGAGGCGGCGGATCTTCTTTGCTGTGTGTTTAATGACGGACTCGCCGAGCGTGACCTGTCCGTCGCCGGCAAGCACCACGCTGCCATTGCGGCGGATGGACAACACTGTTGTGGAACGGATCAGTCGCTTCGTGGACATGGGCGCAATTCTTGATTATAGCAGCGGGAAGTTCTCGCTGGCGCGGAGTCAGAAACCCTTTCACCATGGAGGCACCCTTCGGCTTCGCTCAGGGCAGGCTCCGACACGGAGAAGACAAACGAAAAGGCAAAGAGTCAGCGAGCGAAAGTGGAAAAGCGACGGGGCAACCCGCGTGTAAGGAGTCAAAAAATAGTTCTTGACGTGACCATACAGTCACGTTACTATTTACTCACATCATACTGATTGCTCCCCGGAGCACGAAGGAGAAGACAGCAATGACAATGGAAGATCTGACGCTCGATGTTGAGCAGCATGTGGACATCAAAGCCACGCCCGAGAAGGCATTCGCCGCGGTTTTGCATCGCCTGGGAAAAGGCAGCACCAGGCTGGACGGCCAGTCCCTGGAGATGCTGCTGGAGCCAAAACCCGGTGGCCGCTGGTACCGGGACCGCGGCAACGGGATCGGCCACCTGTGGGGATTCGTGCAGGTCATCAAGCCTCCAACGTTGTTGGAACTGAGCGGCCCGATGTTCATGTCGTATCCGGCCATCAATCACCTGGAAGTAAAGGTCGAAGCGGCGGAAAAGGGCTGCCGAGTCGTTCTGCGGCATCGCGCCATCGGCATGATTGATCCGCAGCACCGCAAGGGTGTGGGTGAAGGCTGGGGGCACATGCTGGCGGAAATGAAAAAGGACTGCGAGCAGGGGTGACGGACGCCTTGGCTCATCCCGGGGATGAACTCGATCCGGTGTGGAAGGCGTTGTCGGACCCGACACGGCGCGCGATTCTGGATTTCCTGCGAGACCGTCCACGCACCACCACCGCGATCGTGGAGTCATTTCCGCACCTGAGCCGCTTCGGCGTGATGAAGCATCTCGAAGTGCTGCGGCAGGCGCATCTGGTGCAGACGCGCGAGGCGGGACGGCAGCGGGTGAACTCGCTGAACGTGGTGCCCATCCGGCAGATTTATGAAAGGTGGGTCAGTCCGTTTCAGGAGCTTTGGTCTGGCCAACTGCTTCGGATCAAGGAGTTCGCCGAGAAGGATAGCGCGGGCGGAAGGCGAGCAACTTCCCACAAAAGAAAAAAACATTAGGCCGCCGAGCGGCGGTCTGCAACCGAAACAGCAAGACAACACCGAACTAACTAAACAGGAGAATGTTATGACCACAGTAGCTACCAGCACCGGAATTCAAGGACACGAAGTTGTTTCGTCACGAGAATGGATTGCCGGCCGAAAAGAGTTACTCCGAAAAGAAAAAGAGTTCACCAAACTGCGCGACGAGCTAAGCCGGCAACGCCGTGAACTGCCCTGGGAGAAGGTTGAAAAACAATATCTGTTCGACGGACCGAACGGCAAAGAGACTCTTGCCGACCTGTTCGACGGCAGAAGCCAGCTGATTGTGTATCACTTCATGTTTGGTCCGGGATGGGAAGCAGGCTGCCCAAGCTGCTCGTACGTGGCCGATCATTTCGACGGCAGCCTGGTGCATCTCGCCAATCGCGACGTCACGCTGGTCGTGGTCTCGCGAGCGCCGCTGGCCCAGATCGAAGCGTTCAAAAAGCGCATGGGATGGCGTTTCAAGTGGGTGTCGTCGTTCGCGAATGACTTTAACCACGACTACCACGTGTCGTTCACGAAAGACGAAATGGCGCAAGGCAAGGTGAGCTACAACTACGACAAGGTTGAGTTCCCCAGCGAGGAAGCGCCGGGCGCAAGCGTGTTTTACAAAAACGACGGCGGCGAACTTTTTCACACCTACTCCGCTTACGCGCGCGGGCTCGACATCCTGGTGGGCGCTTACAACTTCCTCGACTTCGCGCCGAAGGGCCGCGACGAGGATGGCCTGGCCTTTAGCATGGCATGGGTTCGCCATCACGATCGCTATGCCGAGGGGTACGTTGTCGATCCCAAGGCACAGTATGTGGCGCCGAAGGGCGCAGGATCCTCGTGCTGCTCGGAGGAGCACCAGTCGTGAACGCCCACGCTTGTTGCGTTTCGAGCGGTTCGGGTCGCGTAACGGATGGGGCGCGGATCGGTATCAGCGGTCCGCGCCCGACGACGTTGGCCCGGCGTTGTCGCGAGATTGCCGGGTGGATCGTTCCCAGCGGCATTCTGGCGATATTGCCAAAGTGCCCGGCGTGTCTCGCGGCTTACTTTGCGATCGGCGGCGGGATTGGGATCTCAGTCTCGACTGCGGTGTATGTTCGCATGGGACTTATAATTCTGTGCGTAGGATCGCTGGGGTATTTTGCTGTGAGCCGCGGGCGCCGCTTTATCGCGCGCCGGATGGAGGCCGTGCCCTCCAAAACCGCTTAGGGACGAAATCTTGTCAAGAGGTAAGAACTGGCAGATCGATCCTAAGTGGCTCACAGCTATGGGGATATAATTCCTGGAAACATGTCCCAATCACCCTATTCAAATTGATATACTGAAAGTATAGAGTAAAAATTTAAGAAACGAGGCGCGGCCCATGGGCCGCGCCTTTTCTTTTGGGCCAGAATTCCATGTGCAGGATGTCACCGGAAATCCCGCCCTTCAGTCAGGAGCGGGATGGACGAATTCAAAGTTTTCAAGACTTTCAAGGAGCGCGGCGAGTGGGTCGAAGCCGTCTTTACCGCCGCAGCCCTCCACCACGGATTCAAAGTCCTAAAGCCCTGGGGAGACTCCTTGCCCTTCGACGTAGCGCTCGCTTTCGGCAACCGCATCGTCAGAGTGCAGGTAAAGTCCACTTCCTGCCGCGTCGGAACCGGATACTTCTGCCAGTTCAAGCCCAACTATTTCAGCGACCCCTACACCCTCGCCCAACTCGACTTCTTCGCCGCCTACGTCATCATGCAGGACACCTGGTACCTGATCCCAGCCCGAGTCCTCCTCGGCGGCGACGCCCTAAAACAAGGCCTGATGCTCTTCCCCATGCAGCCCCTCAAGAAAAATCGCTACAGCTACGAACACTACCGCGAAGCCTGGCCCTTACTAACCCCGCGGGGCTATAGAAGCTCACACTGCTGCCCGCGCCAAAAATAGCCCATGCGGAATCGGATCGTGTGGAACGGACGCTCCTGCCGGTTGCTCTTGACTTTGATCAGCAATGATCAGGAACTTCAAACCCGTGGGTGCCCGGCCTTAGTCTCTCCGTTCTCTGGAGGGACAGAGCGGGGACTTTGCCCTTCACTGAGGCAAGGACGCTTTAGTCGCGGTCGTGATCGTGCTCGTCCCAGTCCCGGTCAGTGTGCCAGCGGTGTTCGTGCTCATCCCACCACCGGTGGCTCTCACGCCAGCACCGCTCCCGAGCCTCGTGTAATTCACGGCGCTCATGCTCCGCCTGTTTGCTGTGGCGTCCATGTTTCTCGATGGCCTCGTGGAGTTCGTGATCGGCATGAGCGACCCGGCGCTGGCACCGGTCTTGGTCTTCGGCGTGAAGACGGGGGACCGCGGTGAACAGCACAGCAGCCGCCAGTACGGCTCCCGAAAGCAAGGACGTTGCTGCACCAGAAAGCTTGTGCGTGCTACTCATGGGCTATGCCTCCATAAAAGCATATCTCGGATGCCAGGCCGCTCGGCAAGGTTGGTACCAATTCTCTTCTGGCCTGTTGGAGGGCGGCACCGAGCCTGCCATCGACCGGAGCCGCCGCGCCCGTGTAGAGCGGGCACCCCCGCCCGCTGCCTTTGACCTCGATCCTCGCGCTTTCGTTCTTGCGCGAAAGGGAGTAGATCGAACGCCAGAACAACCGTGGAAGTGCGGCGCTTCAGCGCCGCGTAAGGTGCGGAGAGAGGAGCCGGGCTTCAGCCCCAGTGGTCGCTTGATCACGCCCTGTCATTCCGACCGGAGCCGGAGCGCCAGCGACGGCGCAGTGGAGGAACCTGCTGTCTTCTCAAGAGGCAGCCGAAAACGATTTCAGCGGTATGGCACGATCGTGTGCTTGACGGAATGCACAAGCAGGATCGACAATTACGCGTTCTCGACTACCGCGTCGCTCCCTACAACGTAGCCGAGCCGGGCCCCGCTCGCGTCTCCGTGCCACTTTGGAGGGGTTCTCATGCCCGCAAAATCGGCCACCTTCGTACTCTGGTTCTTGCTCTCCACAACGCTCTCTACTTATTGCTTTGCGAAAGACTATCTCGTCATCACGAGCGATCCGCCCGGAGCCAAAGTCGAGATTGACGGGGACATAGTCGGCACGACTCCCTACAAAATCGAGATTCCCAAGCAGTACCTTCATGGCACTGGAAACGTGTTCGGACTAAAGCACGTCCTCGGGCTGCAGATGCACCTTCGCTTGATTCTCGACGGCTATCTGCCAAAAGAAGAGGATCTAGCACGCGGTCCATTTAAGTGGATCGCATTTAACGGAACATATCACGGCGATTACTTTCTTTTGAAGGCCGCGACCTTCAACTTTACGCTGGAGAAAGCGGCGACCACCTTTACCGGAAATCTCTCAGCCACGCTGTCCGGCTCAGCTCCAGTCACGCTCTCCGCAACCGTATCGACCGAAGAGATATTCCGGCGATCGAACCCAGCAATTCTTCTGCTCCGCGGTCCCGAGGGAACTGGCTCTGGTTTTCTTCTGACGAACACCGGCGTAGGTGCGACGAATGCGCACGTGGCAAAAGGGCAATCATTTCTGACCGCGACTGCAGGAAACGGCCAAACATTCAATGCCAGGGTCGAGTACGTCGATCCAAGGCTCGACATCGCGCTGATCAAGCTAGAAGGCACAAATTTCCCGCACTTATCGCTGGCTGACATGACCAGCATCCAGACTGGCAGCAGCGTCATAGCCATCGGAAACCCGAGCCAAGGGTTTCAGAACAGCCTGACTAAAGGCGTCGTCAGCGCGATAGGACCAATGCCCCAAGAACAGGGAACATGGATTCAGACTGACGCAGCGATTAATCCAGGCAACAGCGGCGGGCCACTGCTGAACTCCGCCGGGGAAGTGGTCGGAATCAACACACAAAAGCCCTTTCTCTCCGGGGATGGTCGTCCTCTCCAGGGGATCGGATTCGCGCTGAGTTCCACCGATCTACTTTCGGTGCTCGCCCGCTTCTACCCCAATGTCTCTAGGTTGCCGCAGCTTCAGGCAGCCGACGCGGGGAGCGGTAAGGGAAAGGTTACAGTTTCAGCCGATGTGGAGAACGCTGAGATATACATCGACGGCAACTTTGTCGGCAACGCACCATCGACTCTAACGCTTCAGGAAGGATCCCACAAAGTCGAGGTCAAGTCGTCCGGCGGGACATGGGAGCGCGACTTGCGCGTACTCAGGGACAGCGAAGTACTGCTGAAGGCGTCACCTAAGAACTAATGTCGGGCGCCGCCTTTAACTTTGACCTTTGCAGGCCAGCGGAAAGGCGAGCCCGGCCGCCACCGGCCCAATCGTTGGTCGGTGGCCATGTATGCAAGCGAGGTTCGCTCTCGAGTGCAACCAGTTGTGTATGTACAGTCAGTATACCACAATATATAGTGCTTGTGGGCTGTTCTTGGTAACCCGGCCCGTGTGACCGGCATCTTAACGGCAGGTAAGTCCAGGTTGCTATAATCAAGAGTTTGGAACACAATGTCGAAACCATATGTATGCTGTGGGTGGTCTTTGGTTCTCCCCCGCGCATGTGAGCCGCGGCACATCAGAGGGAACAATAATGGGTGACATCAAATTTGAATTCAACTTGGACAAGCTCATTCAGGCGATAGCCTTCTTTTGTGACAAGGGCATTCAAGACCTGACGAAGCTGAAGGTCGCCAAGCTGCTTTATTTCGCCGACAAGAAGCACCTGCTGGAACATGGCGAGCCCATTCTTGGTGACACGTATTTCTGTATGCAATTCGGTCCGGTGCCCTCGTTCTCTTTGAACGAGATGAACGAGGCCATCAGTCGGTCAGAGGTTTCCAGCGACGATGAATCGGACTACAGCATCATGAGCCGGACTCTTCGGGTGCGACGTGGATTTTTTCACTACCCACGCTTCGAAGCTAGGCACCCGTTTGATGCTAGCGTCTTTACCGGGACTGAACTCGCAGCATTGACTTTTGTTGCCGAACGGTATGGCGCAAATTCGGCCAAGCAGCTCGTTGACCTGACACACCTGGAGCCAACTTGGACGATTGCCAATGAGGGACGACAGCCAAACGGTCGAACTCAAATTCCATACGAGTTATTCTTTGAAGGCGCCTCTGAGGAAGCCCTGAGGCAACTTGCAAGATTGAAAGCAGAGTTTTGTGGTGAGGCAATCGCACTACGGGGAGACGCCGATTATCGAGCCTTTGGCCAGGAACTGCGCTCCTACGACTTTGAGCCTTCGCTTGAGTTGGATTCCGACCAAGTGCAGCAGCGGAGTGCAAACCATCCTGTGTGATTACGTCCGACCGCTGGTATGACCAGCAACCAGACCTGACGATGCACTATCAAGGGGATGTCGTCTGTGACATTCCCTTTCCTACCTTTCCACCTTCGCTTCCTGCGACTAGACAGGAAGTTTGGCCGTTATTGCGACCTTCGAATCTGCGCGGCCGGACTATACACGACGCGATGGCACAACTCCCCGTTCAGTTGATCGGTCGCGCCGCCAGAGACGTGCCGGACCAGTGGAGCCTTCCGAGCGGCGAATTCGCTGCGACGCATTTCAAGAAACAAAATGTAATGCTGGTTTCGCGCAGCTGCGCCCTTGATAACCCTGCGAGAAAACACGCGCTTGTTGCGCCAGTCCGCCAAGTCGACAGCCTGCCGGAGCCCGAACGGAGAGAAGATAAACTAAGCGCCCTGCGCGAAAACGGAATACAGCACGTTTTCTACCTTCCGCCAAAGAACGGCCTTGCGGAGTCGTTTGCTGATTTGCTCCTGTTAACGCCCATTCATCGCTCGTTTTTCCCTGCGGAGAATATCCGGCAAGGTCTCGTGGCAAGGCTCTCAAGCACCGGGATGATGGCTCTGCAACACGCGATGTCCGCTCATTTTGGACTGAAGTTCGGATTCGACCATGCAGATGTGTGCACCCAGACAGGTCGGTATTCCTGCTCTAATTGCTTTCATTCCGGCATGCCGGCCCAGACGCGCACAGTTCAGTCGCAAGACCGATTTGGTACATGCCCCGCGTGCGGTGTGCACGCGACGTGGGTCAAGCTACCCTAGATTTGTCTACACTCCGACCGTCTGCGCGCTCGGTCTCGCCGCCAGCAACTGCCTTAGGACATACTGCAAAATGCCGCCGTTGGCGTAGTAGAGCGCTTCCTGCGGCGTATCGATGCGGACCAGAGCCTGGAACTCGATGACGCCAGCTTTGCTTTTGGCGCGGACTTTTACTTGGCATCCGGCGGCGAAGTTTTCTACTACTTTGCAGATGCCTGTAATCTCAAATACTTCCTCGCCCGTAAGCTTTAACGATTCGGCGGTCTGTCCTGCGGGGAATTGCAAGGGCAGAACTCCCATGCCAACCAGATTCGAGCGGTGGATGCGCTCGTAGCTTTCGGCGATCACGGCTGAAACTCCGAGGAGGCGTGGGCCTTTGGCGGCCCAGTCGCGTGACGAACCGGAGCCGTATTCTTTCCCGGCGAGAATAATCAGCGGCGTGCCTTCCCCAATATATTTCTGCGATGCGTCGAAGATCGACATCTCCTGATTCGTGGGCAAGTGCCGCGTGAAGCCGCCTTCCACGTTCACCAGTTTGTTGCGCAGCCGGACATTCGCGAACGTTCCGCGCACCATCACTTCATGATTGCCGCGCCGCGAGCCGTAGGAGTTGAAGTCGGCGGGCTTGACGCCGTGCTCTTGCAGATATTTTCCGGCGGGGCCGTCTTTCTTGATCGAGCCTGCCGGAGAGATGTGGTCGGTGGTAACGCTGTCGCCGAGCACGGCCAGCACGCGCGCGCCCTTGATTTCTTCCACCGGCGAAGGCTGAATCTTCATGCCCTCGAAGTAGGGAGCGCGGCGGATGTAGGTGGAATCTTTTTCCCACGCGTAAGTCTGGCCTTTGGGGACGGCGAGGCCGCGCCAGCGCTCGTCTCCTTCGAAAACTTCGGCGTAGCTTTTCGAGAACATGTCGGAGGTGACCGACTGTTGAATCGCCTCTTCGACTTCGCGCTGCGTGGGCCAGAGGTCGGCGAGGTAAACCGGCTTGCCGTCTCGGTCCTGGCCGATGGCGTCTTTGCGGAGATCGGTGTCGATGCGTCCGGCGAGCGCGAAGGCGACCACCAGCGGCGGCGACATCAGATAGTTGGCGCGGACTTCGGAGTTGATGCGGCCCTCAAAATTGCGATTGCCCGAAAGCACGGAGGCGACGACCAATTCTTTTTCGTCGATGGCCTGCGAAACTTCCGCAGGCAGCGGGCCGGAGTTGCCGATGCAGGTGGTGCATCCATAGCCGACGATGTGGAATTTCAGCTTCTCGAGATAGGGAGTGAGGCCGGCATTCTCCAGATAATCGCGCACGACTTTTGATCCGGGGGCGAGCGAAGTCTTCACCCAGGGCGGGACTGACAAACCTTTCTCGACCGCCTTCTTCGCCAGCAATCCGGCGCCGATCATCACTGAGGGGTTGGAGGTGTTGGTGCAGGAAGTAATCGCGGCGATCACCACGCTGCCATGCTTCAACGAATCCTTCACGCTCGCCGCAACGTGCTCATGCACGTTGGGATCCTCAATCCCAATGGCCGCGGGGCTGCCGCCCTCCTGTTCCCATCGTCCGGAATTGGCGGTGGGCGCGACGGCCGCTTTCGCTCCAGCTTTGGGCTTGATCAGCGAAGGCAGAGCCTTCTGAAACGAGTCGGCAGCCTGCGAGAGGATCACACGATCCTGCGGACGCTTCGGGCCAGCCAGACTGGGCTCCACAGTTCCGAGATCGAGCGCGAGCAGTTCGGAATATTCCGCCTCGGGAGTTTTCTCATCGTGAAAGAGTCCCTGCTCGCGGCAGTAAGACTCAACCAGCGCAATCTGCTCCGCACTGCGTCCTGTGAGTTTCAAATACTTCAAGCTCTCTTTGTCGACGGGGAAGATGCCGCAGGTCGCGCCATATTCGGGCGACATGTTGGCGATGGTGGCACGATCGGCAAGAGGAAGATCGCGCAGGCCCGGGCCGAAGTACTCAACAAATTTTCCCACAACGCCATGCTTGCGCAGCATCTCGGTGATGGTCAGCACAAGATCGGTAGCAGTAGCCCCTTCGCGCAAACGTCCGGTAAGCTTCACGCCGACGACGAGGGGAATCAGCATGGAGACCGGCTGCCCAAGCATCGCGGCTTCAGCCTCGATGCCGCCAACACCCCATCCCAGCACGCCCAGGCCGTTGATCATAGTTGTGTGACTGTCTGTGCCTACTAGGGTGTCGGGGTAGGCTGTGTTTTTCCCGTCGGCGTTTTGGACGAAGACTACGCGGGCTAGGTATTCGAGGTTTACCTGGTGGACTATGCCGGTGTCGGGGGGGACTATGGCTAGATTGTGGAAGCCGGTTTGTCCCCAGCGGAGGAAGGAGTAGCGCTCTTTGTTGCGCTGGAATTCCAGCAGAGCGTTCACGTCGAAGGCGCTGGCGGTGCCGAATTCGTCCACTTGCACGGAGTGGTCGATTACTAGTTCTACCGGTTGGAGCGGATTGATGAGGGCGGGGTCGCCTCCTAGTTGCTGCATGGCGTCGCGCATGGCTGCTAGATCGACTACGCAGGGGACTCCGGTGAAATCCTGGAGGAGGACGCGGCTGGGGGTGAAGGCGATTTCTTTGTCGGGCTTGGAGTTCTTATTCCACGATGCCATGGAGCGGATGTCTTCTTTTTTTACGTTGCGGCCGTCTTCGGTGCGGAGGAGATTCTCGAGGAGGATGCGGAGGGAGAACGGGAGATGCTTGGTGGAGATGCCTTGCTGGTCGAGGGCGTCGAGGCGGTAGATTTCGTATTCTTTGTCGCCGACTTTGAGAGTGGAGCGGGAGTTGAAACTGTTTAAGGACATGATGGCCTTCCTGATGATGGAACCTTTAAGTTTAGTCGTTTTGGCGGGGAATGCGTAGAGGAGGTTGTGGGATTCAGGATGAACGAGCGAGAAAAACATTAAACCCCGGGGGACACGGGTCTCACGGAGGTGGTGCAACCTGCACGAAAGGCTTTTGACCGCGAAGTTCACTTAGCGTTCGCGAAGGATGCAAAGAAAGATCGATGGATCACTTCTGCGATAAGAGGTAGAGGTCGTCTTGGCCGGCAGGGCGGACGTAGACGATGGCGGAGAGATCGCTGGTGAAGGCGAAGGCGTTTCCTCCGTAGTCTTCGCGCAGGGCGAAGGGGAGTTTGAGGGCGGGGGCGGGGGAGCCGATGGGAGTGCCATTGCGCCAGGGCTGGCGGAAGATGGTGGTTTGTCCGTGGGAGGCGAGGGCGTAGAGATAGGACTTGCCATCAGCTGAATAAGCAGCGACGAACGTCGCGAGGCCGGATTTCAGAGTGGTGCACTTCTTGTCTGCGATGGAGTATTGATACAGGCCGGGATTGTCTCCCACAAGCACAGTGCCCATAATGAATTTGTGGTCGGGAGAGGCGTCGATGGCCATGCCGCAGTGGTCGAAGAAGGGAACGGCGGGAGAATCGTTCAAGAGGATTCTCCAGTTTAGCGTGTCGCGGCCGTTCTTATCGAGGCCGCCGAGAATGATGGATTGATCGCCGGGTTCCCAGAGGCCGAAGCCGGGAAAATTACCAGACCAAGGCAACTGGTGAAGGTGAGTGCCATCGGTATTCACCACAAAGAGCTTTGATCCCTGGCCAGCATCATCGGAAAAAAGAAACCTGGTGTTGTCATTGGACCAGCCCATGGTGTCCATACGAGAGCCGGATGCGAGTCTTGTCCGGTTGCTGCCGCTGAGATCAGAAACCCAGAGTTCGTTCTTGCCTCTCTCCGGGCTGGTGAGGTAAATGACGCGGCCGTCGTCGGAAAGAACTGGCTGACTAGCATCTTCGGTAACGATGTCGGAGAACTGCTTCGTGGCAACACGATAGAGCGTGAGCGTTCCTGCGCTTTTGCCATTGATGAAGTAAAGGCCCCTGCCGGCAGGATCGGACATGGGAATTTTGTCAGGGCCGGGGCCAAAAGTGATTTGCCTGAGGGAGTGATCGCTGAGGGAGAATTCCCAAAGATTCGAGATGCCGTTGACCTTGCGGCTGAGATAGAGGCTTTTTCCTGGAGTGGCCCACGAGGTGAAGGCAGAGGTGTCGGGCAGATCGGCCAACTTTTCGAGCTGGCGAGTGGAGAGATCCAGGCGCTCGATAGCGATTCTGCTGGCATTGCTGGAGATAACGAGGAGACTCTTTCCATCCGGGTAGGTTTTGAGGTCGAGGGCGTACAAAGTGCTGTCGAGCAAGGCGGTGCTCATGGCGTAGAGCGGTTCTTCGCCGGAGCCGGATTTTGGCGTGCGAACGATGCGGCCGTCGCCCTTCTGGATGAATAAGGACTGGCCGTCGGCGGAAGGGGCGACGGTCCTGCCACTTGCCAGATGTTTGGGGGATCCGCCGAGTGTGGGGAGGGTCCAGATTTCAGGTTCGCCCAGGGTTTGGCGAAAGTAGATTTCCGTTCCATCGGAGGAAAAATTGAGGACAGCTTTGTTGCCCTCATCGCGGGTGAGTTGAAGAGGGTCGCCGCCGGAGGTGAGCATGACGAAAACCTGGTCGAAGCCTTCGACGGGGGAGGTGAAGGCGATGGTGCGGCCGTCGGGGGAGATGGCGGGGTTGTCCATGGACTTGTTCCAGCGGCTGATTTTCGTAATTTTGGCGGGGCCTTCGGGCGAGCGGCGAGTGAAAGCCAGATGGTAGGCGCCATAACCTGCGGCGAGAACGAGGAGAAGAAAGAACGCGCCGAGGGAAAGAGTTTTGCCTTTGTTGCGGGAGGCGGCTGCGGCGATGACGGAGCTGTCGGAGGGATGAGCGGCGGGAGCAGCGGCGGAAACCGGAGGAGCATGTTGCGCGTAAAACCCCGAGTGCTGTGACGAAGCGGGAGTCGCAGGATCGGAGGAGACGCGTCCGGAGCCGATGTCGCGGCGGAGGCGTTTGAGGTCGGCGCGGAGTTCGGCGGCATTCTGGTAGCGGAGATCGCGATCCTTCTCGAGAGCTTTGCCGATGATGCGTTCGAGTTCGGCGGGAATGTCGGGATGCAGACGCGCGGGGGGCATGGGCGCGCGGTTGAGGATGGCATCGAAGATAACGCCGGAGGTTTCACCGCGGAAGGGCAGCGATCCGGTGGACATTTCGTAAAGAACGGCGCCGAAGGAGAAGAGGTCGGAGCGGGCATCGAGTTCCTTGCCACGAACCTGTTCGGGGGACATGTAGGCCATGGTGCCCAGAGCCGAGCCGGGGCTGGTGAGATGATCGGAATCGACGCCGAGGGTGGCGAGAGTAGCGGCGGAAGGTTCGGCTTGGGCGCGCGGGTGCGTGACCTTGGCAAGGCCGAAGTCGAGGATTTTGGCGTGGCCGCGTTTGGTGGCAAAGATATTTGCGGGCTTGATGTCGCGGTGAACGATGCCTTCGGCGTGGGCGGCGTCGAGGGCGTCGGATATTTCGATGGCGAGGTCGAGGAGTTGATCGAGCTCCATGGGCCGGCCACCGATCAGGTGCTTTAGAGTCTGGCCTTCCAGACACTCCATTGCGATGAAGGTGCGGGCGCCTTCTTCGCCGATGTCGTAGATGGTGCAGATGTTGGGATGGTTGAGAGCGGAGGCGGCCTTCGCCTCGCGACGAAAGCGGCTGAGAGATTGGGGATCTTTGGCGAGGTCGTCGGGGAGAAATTTTAAAGCGACGAAGCGGTCGAGGCGGGTGTCCTGAGCTTTGTAGACGATCCCCATGCCTCCGCCGCCGAGCATTTCGAGGACGCGATAGTGAGAGAAGATTTGTCCGACGAGTGAGGAAGAATCCGGCATTTCACTTGCTACCCCGCGTCGACTGATGCACATCTTAGGTTGGGGGGCGATTACAAGTCAACGAGGGCTGACGCCTACAAAACCGTTTCACCACAGGGGGCACGGGGTTACACAGGGTAAAGCAACTGGAACCCAGCGGGCGGCGATCCAGACTTGGTACGCGGTTACCGCCATCATGAATAGCATGAACCCTAAACTTCTTCTGGATCATCATAAAGTTGGGCGGGGAAGGCGCAGGGGAGGTCGAAGAACATGAACATTTTCGGACGTGCCGGAGGGTTCTCAAGGCGTGGGATGGGGAATCAGATTTTGGGTTCCCTGTTGTCGTTGGCCCTCGCGTTCGCGACGTTTCCGCAGAACCTGTGGGCTTATCAAGACCAAAGCGCGCCAGCCCCGGATCAAAACGCGCCGGCTCCCGCGCAGGGCGCGCCGGCTCCGCCATACACGCAACAGACCGCCGAGGAGTTGCAGCGGTTAGTCGCGCCGATTGCGCTGTATCCGGATTCGCTGGTGGCGCAGATCCTGGCGGCGTCCACGTTTCCCGAGCAAGTGGTCGAGGCCGATCGATGGGTGCAGACGCATCCTGATTTGAAGGGCGAGGATCTAGGCAAGGCTGTGGACCAGCAACCGTGGGATCCGAGTGTGAAGGCGCTGGCTGCGTTTCCATCGGTGCTGGGAAATATGGACAAGAACCTTTCCTGGACTTCGTCGCTGGGCGACGCTTACTACAATCAGCAACAGGATGTGATGGATGCGGTGCAGGTGATGCGGCGGAAAGCGGAGGACGCGGGCAATCTTAAGAGCACGCCGCAGCAAACGGTTACGGAGAAGGATTCGGCGATTGATATCGAGCCGGCCGAACCCGAAGTAGTGTACGTTCCCGCGTACGATCCGTGGGTGGTTTACGGATATCCCGTGGTGGCGTGGCCGGGATGGTATCCGTATCCTGGAATCTGGTTTGGCGGACCTTATCTCTCCTTCGGACTGGGCTTCGGGATCGGATGGTACGGCGGTTTTGGGTGGGGATGGGGTGGTTGGGGATTCGACTGGCATAACCATTACGCAGTTTATGATCACGACCGGTACTACTCGCGGAGCAGGACGTTTTATAACCGGGGCAATTTCGATCGAGGAAGAGACGGGCGCGGGAGGGATTTCAACCGTGCCGGGGCAGGAGACGGGCGCGGGAGAGACTTCAACCGTCCGGGGGCAGGAGACGGGCGCGGGAGAGATTTCAACCGTCCCGGGGCAGAGGCCAGACCGTTCGACGGAAACCGGCAGGCGGCCCGGGGATACGCGGCACCGCGGGGTGAGAGCGGCGTCCACTCGGGCGCTTTCAGCGGCTATGACCACGGGGGACAGACCAGGAGCTATTCATCCCGCGGCAGCGGCAGCTTCGGAGGAGGCGGCGGGGGGCACGGCGGTGGAGGTGGAGGGTCTCACGGAGGCGGTGGCGGGCGGCGGTAATGGAAGTCAGGTTGTGTTCCTGACAGTTTGCGGGACCTGGAAATGGAGAGAAGGCATATGCTGCGAGAGAAGCTGAACTTCGACAGATTTCGGTGGGCCATTCTTGCTGAGGTAGCCGCGGTTGTTGTCGTTTTGGCAGGGTGCCTCAGCCCGTCGGCGGCACAGCAACCGGGCCAGAAGACTTTTTCGTCGGCGGAAGACGCGAGTCAGGGGCTGGTCACGGCGGCGCGGAGTAACGATGAGAAAGCGATGCTCGAGATTCTGGGAGCAGAGGGGAAGCAAATCGTCTCGTCGGGGGACGCAACCGAGGACGGGGAGAACCGCGCACATTTCGTGGAGAAATATACGGAAATGCACCGTCTGGTGAAAGAGCCGGATGGAACCACGGTTTTGTATATCGGAGCGAAAAACTGGCCGACGCCGATACCGCTGGTGAATAAAGGTAATTCGTGGTACTTCGACACCGAGGCGGGCAAGATGGAAATTTTATACCGGCGAATTGGCCGGAATGAAATGTCGACCATTCAGGTTTGCCAGGAACTGGTGTTAGCGCAGAAAGAGTATTACGCCACGCAACACCACGAGTACGCGCAGAAGATCTTCAGCGATGACGGGCAGCACAACGGCCTGTATTGGAAAGTCGCCGATAGCGAGCCCCAGAGCCCCATCGGGCCACTGGTGGCGTCGGCTGTTGCCGAGGGTTACGCCAAGGGGCAAGCCGGTCCGCCGACCCCTTACCGCGGTTACCTTTACCACATCCTGACACGCCAGGGAAAGAATGGCCCGGGCGGAGCGAAAAAGTACGTTGCAAATGGCAAGATGACCGAGGGGTTCGGTTTCGTGGCCTATCCGGCGGAGTACCGGTCGTCCGGGGTGAAGACGTTTATCGTTGGCGAGGATGGCACCGTGTATGAGAAGGACCTCGGCAAGAAGACCGAAGCGCTCGCCAAAGCGATGAAGGAATACAATCCCAACTCCAGTTGGCAAAAGGCTGAAGCGCAGCAAGAGCAGACCGCCGACGTCCAGAAGACGAAGTAATGCTCGGGGTTGAGTTTAGTGAGCGGCGACCCACACTTGGTACGCGACTACGGCCATCATGAACAGAAGGTAGAGGCGGAGGGCCCAGAGGACGAGTAGTTCGGGACCTTTGAGGTGGCGGCGAGGGATGGTGTGCTTTTTGGCGTTAGCGAGTTGGTCGGGTTCGAGGGAGGATAGGACCCAGGATTGGTCGGAGGGTGCGGGGTGTGGTTCGGATTTTCTCGTCATTTAGGTTGCGGCTCCTGCGCGGCGTTCGTTGAGGCTCCAAGCAAAAGCAGATTCCTTAGCCAAAGAACGGCCTTCGGAATGACAACGTGGATGCGACGGGCGACCTCGGGGGCTAAAGCCAGCATCCATTGTGGCCCTGGACGCGGCGCTGAAGCGGCCGCTCTTCCACGTCACTCCACGTGTTTGTTCCAGAGAACATTCTTACGTTCCTCCCAGGGCGGCGAAGATGTTGGGGGCGATTATGCTGATGCCGAAGAGAATGCCGGCGGCGGTCAGGATGAATACTACTGTGGTTGCAAGAATGTTGGCCCACCACGGACTTACCAGGTCGCCCATGATTTCTTTGTCGTTGACCAGCATGAAGAGGAAGACTAACGCTGGGGGCATGGCTAGAACTGCTACCACGTTTACTATCAGGACTACGTAGACCAGCGGGAGGCCGGGGATCAGGACTATGGCGGCGGCGGCTACTGCGCACAAACTTAGGACTGCGTAAAACGATTTGCCTTCTCCCATGGGGAGGTTGAGGCTGTGCGGCTTGTGGGTTACTTCTCCGAAGGCATAGGCGGAACTGGTGGAGATGGTGATGGCGGCTACTATGCCGGCTTCGACCATGCCGAGGGCGAAGAGGGATGCGCCGAAGCGTCCGATGATGGGTTGGAGGGCTTGGGCGAACTCGGCGGCCTGGAAATTGTCGGCGGTCATTTGATGGGCGAAGAGCGGGGCGGTGCAGAGGATGGTGGCGATGGCGGCGGCGGTTGCAAGAGTGGCGCCTAGAACTGTGTCGATGCGGCCGAAGCGGATGTCTTTGGTGGTCATGCCTTTGTCGACGGTGGCGCTTTGCTGAAAGAAGAGCATCCATGGAGTGACTGTTGCGCCGATGTCGGCCAAGACGATCAGTAGAACGTCTTTGTTGAAGCCGGGGAGCGGTTGCCAGGTGAGGAAGGCGTGGCCTACCGAGTGCCAGCTGGGGTGAGTCATTAGCGCTACTGGAATGAAGATTAGATTAAAGATCGCGGCGGCCAGTGTGATGCGTTCCCACGTCCAGTAGCGGTGGCTCATTAACGCGGCGTAGAGAACTACTAATGCGGTGAGGACTGCGGCCCAGGCAGGGACTCCGAAGAAGCCGAGGCCGGCGCGGATGGCGATGAACTCGGTGATCAGGGTGAGGAAGTTGCCGATGCCTAGGTCGATCATGGAGAACCATCCCCAGAAGGGGCCAAAGCGCTCGAAAATTAGTTCGGCGTGGCCGCGATGCGTGGCGGCGCCGAGGCGGACGGTCATTTCCTGGACAACGATTGCCATGCAGAAGGTAAGGGCTACGAAGGGGAGGAAGAAGCCGATGCCGAACCGGGCGCCGGTGGCGGCGTAGGAGAGCATGCTGGGGCCGTCGTTCTCTCCGAGCATGACGAGGACGCCCGGGCCGATGAGCAGCCACAGGAGGCGCGCTTTCGAGGAGAAGCCGCGGTGGGCGCGGGCGGAGGAGACGCGGACGCGGTCGTGGGCGCGGTCGACGTCTTCGTGGGTGATTACTACGATTTCGTCTTCGGGTTGGGTGGAGACGGGTTTCATCGGTTGAGGGCTTGCGGGTTCTCTACCGATGCGTCCGCGGCTTGCTCGGGCAGAGATTAGCGTAAGTATACACTATGGAATAAACTATGGTTAACTCAAGAGTGGGGCGTGATAGAAATGCCTTGCGGGGCCGGCGTGGGCGCAAAGCGGCAGGGGGTCCTTCGACTTCGTGGATGGATCGCTTCGCGCTCCATCCACTACGCTCAGGATGACAGAGTTTGTGGATCTAGCGGTGATCGGCGGAGACCCAGACGCGCTCGGCGGCGGCGCGGCCCAGGGAGATGTTGCCGGCGGTGGTGGTTATTGCGAGGGTCTGGTCGTAATTGCGTTCGAGGAGGCGCAGCCTCGATCCGGGACGAATGCCGCGGGCTTCGAGGAACTCGAGCAGGCGGCGGTCGCGCTCATAGATTCCGCTGACGGAGTACGCGGCTCCGGGGGCAGCGTCGGCTAGCAGGAGAAGGCCGCGATCGCGGCGGCTGGCGGGGCTTTCCATCTCGCTTAGATTGCCGTGCGGGCAGGCGCCACTCTTACCCAGTTTGGCCAGGAGTTTGGCTTCGAAGTCGGGGGAGACGGCGTGCTCGAGGCGCTCGGCTTCGTCGTGGACCTTCCACCACTCCATCCCGAAAAGTTCCGACAACATGCGTTCGATCAGGTGGTGGCGGAGCGTTAGTTTACGCGCGATTTTGCGGCCAGCGGCGGTTAAGAGGACGTGGCCATCGGCCTGGACGCGGACTAAGCCGTCCTTTTTTAGGCGGCGCACGGCCATGGTTACGGCGGGCGCTGAGACCTTCAGCCAATCGGCGAGCCGGGCGGAGATTACGGCTTCGCCTTCGCTTTCGGCTTCGAGGATGGCCTTCAGGTAGTCTTCTTTGGAGACGGTGATCATCTGGGGAGATTATACGACGGAGTTAAGCGTGGTTAACGCGATTCATCCGTCAATGCAGAACTAAGAAGTCAGAATGCAGAAGTTAGAGCTAACAACGCACACGTGAGGGATAGTTTCGACGAGCGGCTTTTCTTCTGCATTCTGAGTTTTGACTTCTGACTTCCTGACGGCGCGTTTGACAGGTTTCCTCCTCTGCCCCTAACCTTGATTTCTCTGGTTATGAAGGTTCTGGTTCTTGGCAACGGTGGACGCGAGCATGCTTTGGTGTGGAAGCTGCGGCAGTCGCCTCGCGTTTCTAAACTTTATTGTGCGCCGGGCAATGGCGGGATTGCGGACGAAGCGGAGTGCCTGCCGGTTGATTTGAAGAGCCTGGAATCGATGGTTGCGCTGTGCGCGCAGGTGCGGCCAGACCTTACGGTGGTGGGTCCGGAGCTGCCGCTGACTCTGGGTGTGGTGGACGAATTCACGCGGCGCGGGTGGCCGGCGTTTGGGCCGACCAAGGCCGCGGCGCAGTTGGAATCGAGCAAGAGCTTTGCTAAGGAATTCTTGCGGCGGCATCGGATTCCGACGGCTCCTTATGCGGTCTGCGATTCTGTGGAAGAGGTGCGGGCGGCGTTAACGCATTTTCACGTGCCGGTGGTAGTGAAGGCCGATGGATTGGCTGCGGGCAAGGGCGTGGTGATTGCTGCTAGCAAAGAAGAGGCTGCCAGCGTGGCTGCGGAGATGCTCAGCGGCAAGATGGTGGGAGCGGCGGGCGCGCGCGTTGTGCTGGAAGAATGTTTAAAAGGTGACGAACTTTCGTTTCTGGTGTTCAGCGACGGGGAGCGGGTTGCGCCGCTGGTGGCGGCGCAGGACCACAAGCGCGTGGGCGATGGCGATACTGGGCCGAATACTGGAGGGATGGGCGCTTATTCGACTGCTGACATTGTTGACGACAAGATGCGCGACTGGCTGGTGCATCACATTGCGCGTCCCGTCGTTCAGGGGATGAAGGAGGAAGGCAACGAGTTCAAGGGTGTGCTTTATTGCGGGTTGATGATGACGGCTCGGGGACCGATGGTGCTGGAGTTTAATTGCCGGTTTGGGGATCCGGAGACGCAGCCGATTCTGATGCGGCTCGAGAGCGACTTGGTGGAAGCGCTGGAAGCGTCGATTGAAGGGCGCGTGAGCGAAGGCGATTTCAAGTGGTCTGCGGATGCTTCGGTGTGCGTGGTGATGAGTTCGGGAGGATATCCGGGGACGTTTGAGGTCGGGAAGAATATTGTTGGGCTTGGTCAGGCCGCGGCTGTTCAGGGCGTGAAGGTTTTTCACGCTGGGACTACGCGGCGGGACGGGGAATTTTATACAGCGGGCGGGCGGGTGCTTGGCGTTTCGGCGCGGGCCGGGGATTTGGAGACTGCGGTGTCGCGGGCGTATGCGGCTTGTGAGAAGATTCGGTTTGAGGGAGCGCATTATCGGAAGGATATTGCGGCGCGGGCGCTGAAGAAATAATTCTGAGGAGATTGATGAGCAAGACTCTGGTTTCGATTGTGATGGGAAGCGATTCTGATCTCGAGATTATGCGCGAGGCCGGGAAGGCGTTGGACGAGTTTGGGATCGCTTATGAGATTGATGTGACCTCGGCGCACCGGTCGCCGGACCGTACTGCTGACTTCGCGCGGAAGGCTGCTGGGCGCGGGATTCAGGTGATCATCGCTGGGGCTGGTGGAGCGGCGCATTTGGCTGGGGTGATTGCTGCGCATACGACTTTGCCAGTTATCGGTGTGCCTATTCCTTCTACTTCGCTACAGGGGATGGATTCTTTGCTGGCTACGGTGCAGATGCCGGCTGGGATTCCGGTGGCTACTGTGGCTATCGGGAAGCCGGGCGCGATCAATGCTGGGATTCTTGCGGCGCAGATGATTGCCCTCGCGGATGCTTCGATTGCTAAGAAGCTTGAGGGGCACAAGGAGAGGCTGGCACGCGGAGTGGAGGAGAAGTCGAAGAAGTTGCGAGGCACCTAGCGTCGTGATGGTGCCTGCGCCTCGCTGCGCTCGGCTGGACGGACGAATGCGTCCATCCCCACACAAGCACCTGCCATACCAGCACGCTTAGAGCTTTAATCCCCTCAAGTACTCCCGGAATGGTTGTCCTAGATCTTCGCGCTTTAGGGCGAACTCTACTGTGGCTTTGAGGAAGCCTAGTTTGTCGCCGGTGTCGTGGCGGCGGCCTTCGTAGACGTAGGCGTACATTTTTTCTTTTTGCAGCAGGAGGCGCATGCCGTCGGTTAGCTGCAGTTCGCCGCCGGCGCCGGCCTTGGTGTTGGCCAGGCATTCGAAAATTGCTGGGGTGAGGATGTAACGCCCGATGATGGCCAGGTTTGACGGGGCATCCTCTGGCTTGGGCTTCTCTACCATGTTCTTGATTTCGTAGAGACGTTCGCCGAAGGGGCTGTTTGCGACGGGCTTTATGTCGAGAACGCCGTAGGAAGAAATCATTTTCCCCTCAATGACCTGAGTCGCGAGAACCGAGCACTGGGTCTGGTTAAAAACTTCCACCATTTGTTTTAGGCAGGGGACCTGGGCGTCGATTACGTCGTCGGCGAGGAGAACCGCGAAAGGCTCGTTTCCCACCAGCTCTCGCGCCATCAATACGGCATGGCCCAGGCCCAGAGCTTCTTTCTGGCGGACGTAGGCTACGTGAATCATGTCGGAGATGGAGCGCACGATCTTTAGCAGATCGAGCTTCTTGCGGTCTTCTAGCATTCTTTCGAGTTCGTAGCTGACGTCGAAGTGGTCTTCGATGGCCTGCTTGCCGCGGCCGGTGATGATGAGGATCTGATCGCAGCCCGAGGCCATGGCCTCTTCCACTCCGTATTGAATGATCGGCTTGTCGACCAGCGGGAGCATTTCTTTGGGTTGGGCCTTGGTGGCGGGCAGGAAGCGGGTGCCGAGGCCGGCTGCAGGGAAAACGGCTTTGCGGACTTTCATGGGCATAGGGGCGTCGTTCGTCGTTTGTCGTTGGTCGTTGGCGGTTCGCGTCCGAGCAACGGCCTGCTGATTTTATCCTACGATCAGGCGGTTGGGCTGCTCGCGGTTCGAACTTCTGCTGGTGCCGTCTCCGCGGTGGCCAGTTGCTCCAGTACAGTGCGTAGGGCGTGCAGCACTTCCTGTGCAGCTGTTGCTTTCAGAACAAATTTCAGCATTCCATCTGGGGTGAATTGTGTGCCGCGCTGGGCGGAGACGAAGCGGGCTAACTGCTCGGGGTCTACGGTGGCGTTTTGCTGGAACTTGAAGGTTACGGAGTCGCGCTTGCGCTCGATCGCGTTTACGCCGACTTTCATGCACAACAGCTTTAACGAGGCGTAGTCGAGCAGGTTGCGGACTGCCGGGGGAGGCGGGCCGTAGCGGTCTTGCAACTCGGCGGCTACGTCGGTGAGTTGCGATTCCGTCTCTACTCTCGCTACTCGCTTATACATCTGGAGGCGCTGATTTTCTTCGGGGACGTAATCCGCGGGGATGCGAATGTTTAGGCCGAGATTGAGCTGGGTTTCGGCTTCGTCGGGGGCGGCTTCGCCTTTCATTTCGCGGACGGCGCGCTCGAGCATTTGGGTATAAAGCTCGAAGCCGATGGCTTCTATGTGGCCACTCTGCTCGCCGCCTAACATGTTGCCGGCGCCGCGGAGTTCGAGATCGAGGGCGGCGATTTTGAATCCGGCGCCGAGGTCGGAGAATTCTTTTAACGCGGCTAGACGGCGGCGGGCGATGGGCGTTAGCTCGATTTCTGGGGGGAGCATTAGATAGGCGTAGGCGCGGCGGCTGGAGCGGCCTACGCGGCCGCGCAATTGATAAAGCTCGGAAAGGCCCAGGCGGTCGGCGCGGTTGATCAGAATGGTGTTGCACAGCGGGATGTCGAGACCGTTCTCGATGATCGTGGTTGAAACCAGGATGTCGGCTTCGTGGTGCATGAATTTCAGCATTACTTTTTCCAGTTCGCCTTCCGACATTTGTCCGTGACCGACGATGATTTTCGCTGGGGGAACCAAGGCTTGAATCTTGGCCGCGATTTCCCAGATGGTGTCGACGCGGTTGTGAACGAAATAGACCTGACCGCCGCGTTCTAGTTCTTGTTCAATCGCGGACTGGATTAGTTTTTCGTCCCAACTGGCGACAACCGTCTGGATCGCCATGCGATCTTTGGGGGGAGTTTCGATCACGCTCATGTCGCGCAAACCTACCAGCGACATGTGCAGGGTGCGGGGGATGGGCGTGGCCGACATGGTTAGGACGTCCACTTGCTTGCGCATTTGCTTGATGCGCTCTTTGTGGCGGACGCCGAAGCGCTGTTCTTCGTCGACGACGAGCAGGCCGAGGTCGGAGAACTTGATGTCTTTCGAGAGGATGCGGTGAGTTCCGATCAGGACATCGATTTTTCCGGCTTCGGTTTTTTGCAGGATTTCTTTTTGCTGCTTCGGAGTGCGGAAGCGGCTGATCATTTCTATGGTGACGGGAAAGGGAGCGAAGCGCTGTTTGAAAGTTTCGAAGTGCTGAAAGGCGAGGACGGTGGTGGGTGCGAGGACGGCGACTTGTTTGTTGTCGTTAATAGCTTTGAAGGCGGCGCGCATGGAGACTTCCGTCTTGCCGTAGCCGACATCGCCGCAGAGCAGGCGGTCCATGGGCTGGGAGGATTCCATGTCTTTGATGACGTCTTTGATGGCCTGGGCCTGGTCTTCGGTTTCGTTGAACTCGAAGGCGTCTTCGAATTCGCGGAACCATTCGTTGGCGGGCGGAAAGGCGTGTCCTACGGCGGTTTTGCGCTCGGCGTAGAGCTTGAGGAGTTCGTCAGCCATATCTTTCATGGCCTTTTTGACGCGAGCTTTTGTCTTCGACCACGACTGTGTTCCGAGATGACTGAGAACAGGCTTAGCGCCTTCCGAGGAGCGATATTTTTGAACGAGATCGAGGCGCGTAAGCGGGACGTAGAGGCGGGCGGCGTCAGCGAATTCGAGGAGCATGAATTCGGCGGGG
>DATMQT010000012.1:0-28050 GCA_035566655.1 Candidatus Dormiibacterota bacterium | reverse complement strand
ATTGTCTTATCCATTGTCCGGTTGTCGCAGATCAAAAGGTGGGTGTGGCCGTCGGTTCTGTTGGCATTGGGCAATGCGGTTTTTGTGGTGGCGGGCAATACGTTCCCAAGCCCGACGCTGACCGGAATTCGATGGGCATTTCTCGCTGCCTTCTTCGGGCTCACGGCCACAGGTCTTTTCTCATATCTCAGGAATTCTCGCTCGGTCGCTCAGGCGGAGCTCTACACTGCTGTCAACATCTACTTATTGCTTGGGTTGCTGTGGGCGGCGATTTATCTAGCGATAGATGCCGTCTCTCCGGGTTCAATCCAGATTGGAAGTCACTCAGCCGACCGTCAGACCGAGCTGCTTTATTTCAGCCTGATAACGCTCTCTACCGTCGGATACGGCGATATCGTGCCGCTCAGCGGAATGGCGCGCATACTAACGGCACTGGAAGGGGTGACGGGGGTTCTCTACATAGCGACTACGGTGGCGGTCTTGGTAGGCAGGTTCAGGAACGAATCTTGGGAGTGACTGCGCTGGATCGAGAACCACGAAATTTATGACAACTACAAACCAGGCGTCTTTAGATGCGTCGATGACCAATCCAACGGTCGGGCGAAAAAGTCTTGTCATTGTGGGTGCGACTGGAATGGTCGGCGGCTACGCTCTTCGCTACGCGCTCAACAATGCCGCAGTGAAGAGCGTGACTGCGATTGGGCGCAAGAATCTTGGCATCAGCCACCCGAAGCTCAAAGAGGTCTTGCATCAAAACTTCGCAGACTGTTCACCGCTCGCAGACGCGCTCTCGAATCAGGACGCGGTGGTCTATTGCCTCGGAACCTACACTGGCTCGGTGTCGGACGCGGAACTCCACAGAATAACCGTGGACTATACCGTCGAGTTCTCACGTGTTCTCCGCGGTAGCAGCCCCGGTGCGGCGTTCTCATTCCTAAGCGGAAACGGCGCCGACCCGACAGGGCGAAGCCGGCTTGCGTTCGCGCGTTACAAGGGAGAGGCTGAGAACGCACTGCTTGCGGCGGGTTTCCCGCATGTTTACATTTTCCGACCTGCGTATATCTACCCCGTCGAACCGCGGAACGAACCGAACTTCAGCTACCGGCTGTTGCGCGCGGTCTATCCGGTATTCCGGGTGCTGTTCCCGAACCAGGTCATTCGCGCTGATGACTTGGCCCGGGCAATGATGGATGTTGTGCTCCGACAAACACAGGACCACCAAGGCGTCGTCTTCGAGAACCGAGATATCCGAAGCATGGTCGAGTCGCGAACTGCCCTCACGAATCGCGCTGTTTAATCGAACGGCAGTTCGAGAAGGGTGCAGCGTGAACCACTAAGCGAGGCACAAATGAAAAGAATCGTGATCTAAGCGCCGGGTTTGCGGGGGCTTGCGGCCGCAAAAGCGCTGCGGCACTCGGACGCGGAAGTCTTTGCCGGTGATCTGGCGAATCACAACCTCTTTCAGCCTCTGCTCTATCAAGTGGCGACAACCGTGCTGTCTCCTGCTCAAATAGCGTCTCCTATCCGTGGACTTCTGCAGAAACAAAGAAATACGACCGTAATTCTTGGGGAAGTCGGCGGAGTCAATGAAGATGCAAAATGTGTTTATGTCAGCAATCCGGACCAGAAGGATGTTCCCTTTCGCTATGACATCTTGGTTATGGCTACTGGGGTCACGCACAGTTACTTTGGCCATGATGAATTCTGACTGCGCGCTCCGCCACGCAGGCGGCTCGTTCAGCGTTGCGAGCAGAACACCCAGCCCAGAGCGTGCCTCGGGGATCGCGGAATGGAAGCCTGAGGCAACCCTCAATCGCCTCCGGGCTTTTGCCGCGATCACCTTCCAAGTAGTTCCGGAGCGCCACCAGAACCGCGTGCCTCAAGCGACCGGGCGGATTTGGCACTATCGATTTGTTGATCGCGTGGCATTCGGCGTATGTCCAGTCTTTTGTCGTATCATCCTCGACGGGGAATTACGATGCGGATCAACGCGATGTCTTTTTTCTGCTGTAGCGTTTTCGGTTGCTCGCTGCTGATGACCAGTGCCCAGGCCTCCGGCCAGTTCGTCGGCAACGACTCCGCGGCTGTGGACAAACGTGTAAATCAACTCATCGACGAAATGACCCTCAATGAGAAGATTGATCTCATCAGCGGTGAAACGCCCTTCCGCACCCATCCGGTTCCGCGCCTCAATATTCCTTTCTTCCAGATGACGGACGGTCCGGTGGGAGCCCACATTCCAGCGCCAACAATCGCCTACGCGGGTGGCATTGGGCTGGCGGCCGCGTGGGATAGGAAACTCGCGGTTCGCATCGGCGAAGAACTTGGGCGAGACTGCCGGTCCCGCGGGGCCGTCTTCCTGCTGGGGCCCGGTGTCAACATCTACCGCGCACCGATGAACGGACGCAACTTTGAATACTTCGGCGAGGACCCATTTCTCGCCAGCCAGATTGCCGTCGGTTATATCCAGGGCGTGCAGAAGGAGGGTGTCTCCGCCACCATCAAGCACTATCTCGGTAATAATTCCGAGTATATGCGGCATGATTCGGACTCCGTCATCGACGAACGGACGTTGCGTGAAATTTACCTGCCAGTGTTTGAAGCAGCCGTCAAAGTGGGCAAGGTGGGAGCCATCATGGATTCCTACAATCTCACCAATGGCGAACACATGACGCAGAATCGCCGCCTCAACGTTGAAGTGGCCAAAGAGCAGTGGCACTTTCCAGGCATCATCATGTCGGATTGGGTCGCAACCTACGACACCGCCGCGGCCGTGAAGGGCGGCCTCGATCTCGAAATGCCTTTCGGCGCCTACTACAACCGGGAAGCTATTCTTCCGCTGCTTAAGGCAGGAACGATTACGCAGGCTGATATCGATGACAAGGTGCGGCGGATCCTCCGCGTGGCTGTCGACTTTGGCTGGCTCGATCATCCGGCTCTCGATACCAGCATTCCCCGTTACAACCTGCAAGGTCGAGCTGCATCATTGCAGGCTGCGCTTGAGGGGGCCGTGCTTTTGCAAAATAACAACCACGCACTGCCGCTGGATAAGACGAAAACCAAGACGATCGCAGTGATCGGACCCACTGCAACTCAGACCGTCACCACAGGCGGAGGCAGCGGCGAGGTCGTGAGCTTCGCCAGCACGAATCTGCTTGTCGGTATCAGCAACTACCTGGGCGACGGGGCCAAAGTCCTCTATGCGCGCGGCATTCGCAGCATCAATCAGATGGCCCGCCTCACGCAATTCACTACCGATGCCCAAGGCGCGACCAGCGGAGTAACACACACCACATTTGCCAAGGCCGATCTGCAAGGCGGAGAAACCGGTACGACGATCGAGAGAGCAATGGTAATCCCGGGCTCGACGCGGCGCGAACCTGAAGAACAGGAACTGAACGCTCTTACATCCCATAAGAACTCCAACCCCTATCTGCGGCCGACGACCAGCGGCAGGTGGACCGGCTACTACACTGTGGAAGCCGCGGGCAAGTTCGAAGTATTTGTTCAGACCGATGGACGGTACCGGCTACTGGTCGACGACGCCGTCGTCTTCGACAGTTCTGTCGTGCCCAAGGCTATCCTCAATCAAACGGCCATCGAGCTTTCCGCCGGTCCGCACAAGGTCGTGTTGGAGCAGTTGGCCACACAGTCCGCCTCGGTTTCCGGAATGCGGGTTGGCATCGTGCCGCTCAGCGCCATTGTTGAAAACGATGCTCTAGAGATGGCGTCCCATGCCGACGCCGTCGTGCTGGCGGTGGGTTTCAACTCAGCGTCTGAGTCCGAGGGCGGGGACCGAAGCTTTGAGCTTCCCGTTGGGCAACAACAATTAATCGATCAGGTCGCCGCGCTGGGAAAGAAGACTATCGTTGTGATTACGTCGGGTGGCAGCGTCGATGTCTCGCCCTGGAAAGACAAAGTTCATGGTATCTTGGCGTCCTGGTATGCGGGCGAAGAAGGCGGCAACGCTGTCGCCCGTCTTCTCTTCGGAGAGAGCAATCCTTCGGGGCATCTGCCCATCAGCTGGGAGAAAAAGATAACTGACAATCCCAGCTTCAGTAGCTACTATCCCGACGCGGGCACGAATAAGATCGTCTATCGTGACGGCGTCTTCGTGGGCTATCGCGGATACGAGCACGCTCGTGTCGAGCCACTTTTTCCCTTCGGCTTCGGGCTCTCTTATACGACCTTCTCATTCACGAACCTGAAGAGCATTCCGACGGGTGACGGGCGCTTTTCCGTCACTTTCGACGTTGCGAATACGGGAGATCGTGCCGGAGCTACCGTCGCTCAGCTTTATGTCGCCGAATCATCCCCGACGGTGCCGCGCCCGGTTAAGGAATTGAAACAGTTCGAACGGGTCATGCTGCAGCCCGGGGAGACCACTCATGTCAGCGTCGAACTTGGTCCTCGGAGCTTTAGTTTTTATGACGTCAAAGCGGCATCGTGGCGGGCTAATGCCGGCAACTACAACTTGCTGCTGGGCGACTCGTCAGCAAGCATTCAGCAGAAGATTACTATCCAACTACCGAAGCCGATCATCACGCCAGGAAGCGACTAAACCGAACTGCGCAAGACTCGTACCAAGTCGACTTATCATTGCGTGGTCTGGAGGAGGCGAGTATGCGCAAGCGGCTGGCATTGATTCTTTTGAATTGCGTTCTGTGCGCGGCGGCCTTGGCACAACAACCAACGCTCACTGTGGGAACCGCGACAGCAGTCAGCGGGCAGACCGTTACTGGATTCATCGAAGTTTCGGCGGGGAGCGACGCGGGCACGAACATCCCGGTTGCGGTAATTCGCGGCCCGAACCCCGGGCCGACTCTCGCCCTGGTGGCGGGCGCGCATGGCACCGAATATGCTTCCATCATTGCGCTCGAAAAGCTCATACAGGAACTCAATCCCGCGGATATTTCCGGGACGGTCATCATCGTCCCATTGGTGAACATCGCGTCATTTGAACAGAAGGTGCCGCACGTGAACCCGGTGGACGGCAAGAGCATGAACCGTTTCTATCCGGGCAATCCCAACGGAACGCAGACCGAGCGCGCGTCGTGGGCGATGACGAAGCAGGTCGTGGAACAATCCGACTACCTGATTGACCTGCACGGCGGCGATCTCGATGAAAGCCTGCGGCCGTATTCCTACTGGGCTCCGACCGGTAACGCGCAGCAGGATGCCGTCTCGCGCGCCATGGTGCTGGCCTTCGGGCTGGACATGATTATCCTCTCAACCGATCGCCCCCGCGACCCGAACACCGCTCGCTATCTGGAGACCAACGCCAGCCTGCGGGGGAAGCCGTCCCTCACGGCCGAGGCGGGCCATGCCGGGACCGTTGAGCCGGAAGACGTGACGGCGCTGATCAACGGCTGCCTGAACGTGATGCGCTACCTGAAGATGCTGCCGGGCAATGCGCCTCCGGTGCAGAACCCAGTGTGGATCGAGCGCATTGCCAGCGTCAGCAGCGAAACCGCCGGCGTTTTCTATCCCATGGTCAAGCGCGGCTGGTACGTGCAGCAGGGCATGAAAATCGGCTACGTCACCGATTTGTTCGGCAAGACGGTGTGGGAAGCACGTGCGCCGTCTAGTGGCGTGGTCCTGTATGTCTGCGCCGTGCCCTCGATGAAGAAAGGCGAGACGGTAGCCAACATCGGCGTGGTCGCCAGCAAGGCGCCATAGAAGGCGGCTTCTGGGAAGTTGGCTCCGGCCAGGCGGGACAAGAATCTTTTAACGTGTCCCGTGGAGAGCAAGCAGTCTCCTGAGAATTTCTGAGTATTTGATTCCGTTCAACTTACGCAAACGTTGGCGCTGCGATTCGGAGGCTCTACGCGACCACTTCGTATCCACGTGGACAATGAGTTCTCAATCGCGGCTAGATTGAGCTTGCGGATGGTTGGAACAGTGTGCTAGCGTTGCGCCTCATCGACGCATCGGCGGGCTGCCGTGAGACGCTCTGTGCAGCCCGTTGCGCAAGAACGCCAATAGCTCGAAGGTCGAAACACGGTGAAGGTAATGTCGCAGATGTTTTCGACGGACTTGGTACCCATTGCCGACCGCCTAGACGCGTGGTTATGTAACGCGCGCCAGATTTGTGGTGATTGCCGCTTTGAATTCCCTACGCGACAAACCTTTCACGGCTCGATTGAGCGGCATAGCGTAGCGGGATTGGAATTGACCCGCTTCTCCTCCACCCCGGTTTCTTTCGCAAAGTTTCCCGTCGAAGCCGCGAACTCAGTGGGCAGGAGTTGCATTGTCATTACCCAACTGAAGGGCGTCAGGGGCTATTCGCAGGAGGGCACGACGGCCGTTCTGAAGCCGGGCGACAGCACGTTGATTGACTCGGGACGCCCCTGGTCTTCCAGTTGTGCCGGCGAGTGTTCCAGGCTGTATCTGCGCTTCCCACGCTGGCTGATGGAGAACCGGCTGAGACTTACCAATCTGCCAGTGTTGCCGCGCATTTCAGGCGCATCCGGACTTGGAGTGACCCTGTTTCGTCTGGCCACCTCCCTTTACCAGGAAGCCCCGGTCTTAACGTTGGAGGAAGGCGCCGCGGCCGTTGCGGCTTACCTGGAAATCTTGTGCGGATGTGTCGGCCGTCGGGAACGACCTGGCGACGAAATCAGCCGCCATCCCGAACTACTTGCGCGAGCGGAACAATTCATTGAAATGAACCTGGCCGAACCCAGGCTGGGCCCAAAAGAGATTGCCGATGCCGTCGGCATCTCGGTGCGTCACCTGCACCGCCTCTTCTTGCAAGAAGAATCCACAGTTGCGGAATACATCCGACAACGCCGTCTGGAACGTTGCCGCACGGAGCTCTGCGACCCCCGTTTCTCCAATCGCAACATTACAGAGATCGCTTTCTTCTGGGGCTTCAGCGATTCTGCCCACTTCAGCCGGTGTTTCAAACGGCGGTTCGGTGTATCTCCCAGCCTGTTTCGGTCGCGGCCCTGGAGCGGAGCGTGGAATGCCGATCAGCGGGAGCGGGCCCTTAGCGTGGCAGCCAAAGCGAACTTGCGGCCGTTGTATCCGAACTGAGACGCGGCCAACTCTGCAACTCCTCCGTCGGAATGCTCTGAGTACAGAGCGAACGATGATCTAAGAACTGGAACCGCGCGTCCGAGCGGGGATTTCGTCCATCACCTTGTGCCCCGATTGCCGGTACGTTCCGGAGACTGGCAATGTGATCAGAAAACCAATTGCGGCCCAGACGGCCAGCGCCAGCCATTCGTAGCGCGTGAAGTGACCGGGAACAACAGGCAAAACCTTGACCAGGACCATCGATACTGTGACCAGTAATCCGAAGGCAGCAGCGAAGCGGCCTTGCCAGTTCGGTCGCATACGCCAGTAGGCCGCACATGCAGACATCCATCCCACGGCCGAGGCCAGCGCACCGACTTCGAGGATGGGAACCAACCCGGCCTCGCCCAGCAACATGGTGAGCGCGGTGGCGACTCCGACGGTAATGATTGCCGTGGACGGCGTCTGATTCTTCGGATGCAACGTCGCCATTCTTTGATCGAGCAGATTTCGCCTTCCCATGGCGAACAGTAAGCGTGACGACGCCACCACATTCGCGTTGAACGCCTGCAATAACGCAACCAGCGCCGAGGCCATAATAAGGTTCACGATCCAGTGCGCATGCAAGGCTCGTTCGAAGGCCAGTGCGGTGGGAAACTGCTGGTTGCTATTCAGGCTTTGCCAGGGCGCAACATAGGAAACCGCAGAGATGACAACCCAGAAAAAAACCAGTCCGGCGAGGATGGTCAACAGGATCGCGACCCAAAAGTCGCGTGGCGGAAATCCGGGACGAGCTTCCTCGGCGCATTTCCCGACCGACTCAAAACCTGAGAGCAGCCACGGGACAACTTGCCACACCATCAGCACGGACAACAGAGGAGCGTGGCTGAACAGAGGACGAAAATTAGCTGCGGAGCCGTGAGTTGCCCCCGCCAGCGCAAAAACTATAACCAAGGCCAGGAAGGTGAACGTCGTCGTCTTCCCCAGTCTGGCGCTCGCCTGTATGCCCCGGCAATTCAGCCAGGTCAACCCGATCGTAATGGCGAGCCCGAGCAGCACGTGCGGCAGGTACACGGGATACCCGCCCAGGCGATACAACTCAAACCTATTCAATGAAGGAAACAGGTAGCCGCTGATACGGCCTGCCGCCAAAGCCTCAAAAGGACAGGTCAGAAAATAGCTCAGGAACACCATCCAGCCGGTCCCGAAGCTTACGCTGGGTGGAAAGAAGGGGGCGACGTAAGCGACTTCGGCAGCCGCGTCCGGAATCGCGCGCACCAGTTGGCCGTAGACATAACCGATGGGCAGCAGCATCAGCGCGCCGGTGGTAAATCCCAGGATGGCTCCCAGAGGTCCGCCTCGCTGCAGGATGTCGTCCATCACGACCAACCACGCCGTGCCCACCATCACGCCGAAGCCGAGGGCGAAGTAGTCAATCAAACGCAGCTTGCGGGCCAGCGTGGTCATGGAAGTTTGGGGAACCAATGAGGCCGGTGCATCCTCATCTTAAATGCTGCACGAAGATGCCGGATTGGATGGAGCACGATGAAGAGCGGACGGGCCGTGGGCCCACGGCCCGTCCGAGTTGCGCGCGCTGCCCCCTCAAAACTCGTACCTTAGCGCGAACTGCATCACCCGCGGTTGGGTCAGCAGGCCAGTGTAGTTGCCGAAGGACTGCGGCGCCTGCTGCAGCGAAGCGATACAATTGCACGCTGATGTTCCCAAGCCCGACAAGACATTGAACCGGTGGAGGTTGGGCACGTTGAAAACCTCCCAGCGGAATTGCAGACCTTGGCCTTCCCACGGCATCTTCCAGCGTTTGCTCAACGCCATGTCCAACCCAGCATACCCATCTCCTCGGATCACGTTTCGAGAACCGGCTTGGCCGGGGAAAGGATGCTGGAAGTCGTTGAAAGCGGCCACCGGATCGGCGAAGACGCTCACGGAACCGTTGGTGGGATCCCGGTGATGCCCGATCTGGGGTTTGGCGATCATTTGACCAATACCCTGCTCGTCCCAGTTTGTAGGCCAGTAGTTACCGTTGTCGACCGTAAACGGGAAGCCGCTGGTCCACCGGGCCACGCCCGAAAGCTGCCAGCCTCCGATCAAAGCCTCGGTAATTCCGGTGGCGCTGCCGGCGAAGCGTGCGCCTTTTCCAAATGGCAGCGGGGCAATCCAGTTCAGGTTGATCTGGTGAGTGGTATCGAAATCCGACACCCCACGACGGCCATTCGGATCGAACGCATTCGCCAAGCGAGTTCCGGGAGCGCCCACGTTGCAGCACGATGCCCACGAAAGGCGTGTGGCGGAGGACGTGATGTCAATCGACTTGGAGTAAGTGTAGTTGAAGTCGAACTGAAGCCCGCTGCTGAACTGCTTTCTCAGGGTGGCCTGGAGCGCGTTGTAATTCGATTTGCCGACAGAACTCCAGGCGAACATGCTGGTCGCCTGGTTGTTCAGATAATTTCCGAATCCTCCCCCAAAGGGCGTCGCAAAGGTTCCAGCTCCAGAAGTTGCACATCCCGGGGCACCGCAGAACGAGTAGAAACTCCCCAGGTTGTCCCCTAAGCCGCCATAGAGGTCGACATTCCCAAGGCCAACCACTTCGTTTCCGGCATAAGAAAGGAATGGATCGTAGTAGAGGTCGTAGATCGCCTGAATCAGGCTGGCGTTGCCAGGTTGCGGGGTGATTCCGGCAAAGTTGGCATAGCTTGTATATGCAGTGGCCCCCGGTTGCAGCGGGGGCAGCATGTCGTGCCAATAGGCGGCAGTTGGACCGATGCTCCCGTCGTTGATTGAGGTATTCACAAAGTTCACGTACTGGTTAAAGGTCGGAAACGAGGTGTTCGGATGCTGGACCGCCACCTTGGCTAGGGCCGTGGCCGCTGAGTAGTAATCAATCCCAGTCTTTGGGTCCACGATATCCAGCGGCTGCCTCAGGTCGCGTTGCGTGAGCAAGTTACGGCCCAAGCGTCCTACATAAGAGAGCTGTAGAGACAGGCGGTTGGGAAGCTCGCGTCCCACGGAGAAATCGAAGGCGTAGGCGTAAGGCGTCTTCATCGACTGATCGATTCCCCACGTAATGGCCTGGCTAAATGGGTTCGGAGTCTGCGGAAACGCCCCGGGCGGAGCCGGCGTATAGAACACCTGGTTCGCCGGGTCATTACAAAGACTGGTGGCGGGACTACAGCCGTATGTGGGAACCGTATTGATATTTGTTATGCGGGGCACGTGGGCGGCGTCATCATAGCCAAAGATGCAGCAGGGATTCTGCAGGCTCGCGCCCAAGCCACCCGGAGGGTTTGCGTCGAAAGTGTTGAGCAATTGCATTCCGGCGCGATCGTAGACTTTGCTAAACCCGCCGCGAATCACTGTCTTATCGCCCTCGCCAAAAATGTTTCTCAGCCAGCCGCTCTTGGGACGTGGCGAGTACGCGAGGGAGATGCGCGGTGAGAAATCCGACTTCTCAAAGTTGTACCAACCGGGCCCGTGATTGGCCGGCCCTCCGAGGATAAACGAGACCACCGGGGTTGCGTCGTAGCCCATGCCCTGGCTCATGTTCTTTACATTCTGGTTAAACTCCGCGCCAAGGTTGCTGCTACCGGATGGGCATCCGGTCACAGGATTCACAGCAGGCACGCATGTTGGCGATGCTTGGAAACCGTTGACCTCCCAAGGCGGCGGAAAGAGCGACCAGCGCAAACCGTAAGTAACGGTGAGGTTCGGTTTCACGCGCCATGAATCCTGCGCATAGAGTTCGTACCATTCGAGCCCATAATCCCGCTTCACCGGAGCGCCCTTGGCCAGCACGTTTCCCTGCTTGTCGAAGTTGTAGTTGGCGTTGATGTCCGAGACCATGCCAAGCAACGCAAGCACAGGGTAGTCGTAGGTAAAGCTGGACGCGGGCTCGTTAAGCCCGATATTTGCCGGATCCAGGTAACCGCCCCCAGTATTGGCAAATCCGGTGGGGGACATCCAGTTGGTTGCTCCCTTTCCCTCGCCAAACGAATGTTGCAAGCTGAGGCGAGGATCGCGGACGATACCGATGTTGCCGCCGAATTGATACGTATGGTTACCCTTGGTCCAGGAAAAATCATCGAGCAAATTCTGGACGGGCGTCTGCGCGCTGTGGCTGTAGGTGAAGCTTTGATCAAGACCGTAGAACACGTTCCACTCCTGGTTCGAGTTCCCCAGGAAACCAGTGCTCTGGCGAGTGAAACCCCAATGGAAGGTATTGACCGCTGTTGAGCTGAGCACGGCGGTGTATCCCACAACGAATCCCTTGCTGTGGTCGTCGAGTGTCTGTTCGGGTGGGCCGCCCGGCAGGAAAGGTGCTTGCGGGTTATGCAAATTCTGTAAAGCCCCGCGCCAGAATAAAGTGTGCTTGCCGTTGGCGGTCAGGTGATAGTCGAGACGGGCGATGAAGGCATTGTTATCCAGGCTGACAGGCGCGCGGAAACGGAAGCCACCATAGTTGTAACGGTCGCCCACAGAGAGGTCATTGGTGCCGAATTGGCCCGTGCAGAACGTCTTATCGAGGTACCCAGTGTGATTCGTGAGATCGAGCATAGCCGGATTAATTCCGAGGCCCAGGGGATCAAGACTTGCAAGGTTGGCCGGGGTCACAGTGGTGACTCCGCCGGTCACATCCTGGTACTCGACCAAACCCTGGCACAGAGTTGGGGTGGGAATCGCGCGCACTGTACTTTGTTCTTCCCGTTGTCGCGTGCCCTCATAGTTGGCGAAGAAAAACAGGCGGTCTTTCTGGATCGGGCCTCCCACGGAGACGCCAAAAATATTTCGGATCAACTTGTCCGGTTTATTTGGCTGCCCGGTGAAAGCCTCGGCCGCTTTGATGAAGTAGTCGTTGGCGCTGGTGATGGTGTTGCGATGGTATTCATAGAGGGACCCGTGGAAGCTGTTCGTACCACTTTTGGTGACCAAGGCGACCTGGGCCCCTGAGCCCTCCCCCTGATCAGCGTTGTAGTTCGACGCGGTGACCCGAAATTCCTGAACCGAATCAAGGGTCGTGGGCAGAACGGAGGTAAAGGCATACCCATTCGACTGATCATTCACGTCCACGCCATCAAGGCTTATGTTGCTCTGGTCGCTGCGCGCGCCGTTGACCGAGCCGCTGCGCGAGTCCTGGTCCTTGACCTTGGGGTCGAGAAGATCGGGGCGATTGCCCGTGTAAGCCACTCCCGCTTGCAGGCTCAGCAACTCCGGAACGCTGCGGCCCTCCAGCGGAATCTGCTTTACCTGAGTTTCATTGAAAGGATTACCAATCGAAGCATCCACCAGGTTCAACGCCGGCGCCTCGCCAGTAACGGTAATGGTCTCGGTCGCCGATCCAACCTTGAGCTGTATGTTCGCCGTGCCCGGTGTGTTGACTAGCAGTTGCAGATCGGTTTGCTGATAGCGGGAGAATCCCTTCGCCGTCACGGTCACAGTGTAGGTCCCAGGAGGGAGGGCGACGAACCGATATTCCCCTTGCACTCCGGTCACCATCGTTCGTTCCAGTTTCGACTCGCTGCTGGAAAGCGCCACGCTGGCTCCGCTAATGGCACTTCCGCTGGGGTCGGTTACGGTGCCCTGCAATGAACTGGACGAAGTCTGCGACAGGGCAATGCTGACCATCACCGCAATCTGAACCATCAACCGAAGCGCGAACCGCTGAACTGATTTCATGTGTACCTCCTGGCTGGAATTTGCCTTCTAACCAAGCGGAACGGATCGCTCTCGGTCGGATGTTCAGGTTGAGAGCGGGCGTTTGCTTACGCCACAAGGTTCGACCTTCGGTCGGCCTGTTGCCCAACAGAATACGCCCAAACAGGGCTCTTGGCTTGTCTGGAAGTGACGGCAGACTTGTCTGAGAGTGACGTGGGTTATCGAGGTCTTTGTTGGCGAGTGTCGGGCTGTTCGCATTCAGGCAGGGAGTCCGAATGGCCCAGCCTGTTCTCTTCCTTTATTCCGCACGACGAGAGAGACCGGAGTCAGCACTTCGCAACTCAAATGAGATTGGGTAATGATCAGAACCTTTGAGGGACCTGTGAACTTTGCCGGCCTCCGCTTGCACGGGACCACGCACGAAAGCCCAGTCAATGTGGCGGCCGGCTTCGAGCAGATGGCGTGCAGGAGTGGTGGGCACCCGAGAAGTTGGCACGACATCCCGGAATCCGGCGCGTGCCAGTGCATCTGTCACGACAGACTTGGAAGCATTCAGGTTCAGGTCACCCGCAACGACAACCAGCTGAGTCGAGTCGTAAACGGCGGCATCTTGTAAGGCCTCGTTCAACTGAGCAAGACGCAGTTCGTCATTCGCTCGGCTCTCCAGGTGAAGGTTGTAGCAGATAGTCGAGACTCCTGGAATGCTGATCGCGGCCGCCAGAGCGATTCTGCCCCCAAGCCGCTCCTGAAAGGTTTGCAGTGTGGGCTTGTACCAGCGCGGCTTCCAGAAGTCGGACTGCCGTCTAAAATGAATGATGCGCGGGTTTGAGATTTTCCATGGTGAAAGCGTGGCCTGGCCATGGTAAGCAGGACTGGTTTTGGAGCCTTGGGTCAGCTCCACAAATTCGCGTCCGAAAACATAATTCAGCCGCAGCTTTCGGGCAATCTCTTGGGCAATATTCAGACGATGAGTCCGGCGAGCATTGACGTCGACCTCCTGGAGAATAAAAACATCTGCGTCTGTATCGCCCAGAAAATCTACGATCGACCGAAGTTGCAAGCCCCGGTCGATGTTCCAATCCACAATTCGAATTGAACTGCGCGGCCAGGAGAGCCACTGAGCAGGCGCGAAGTTCTCGGCAATGATTTCACTCGTCGGCACGTTCACACTACCGCTGTTGCAAGTTGTGGAAACACATTCTGCTGGGCGAACATCAGATCGACTGGATCATCGATTTCGGCCCAGGGCAATCCATCCGTGCTGGTATAGCCGACAGGAACTCGTTCGTTCGCGAGTTCCTGTACTGCGACATTGAAGAATTCGTTCACCCGGCCGGCCGCGATTACATCGTCCATCTTATGGAAAAATCTGTCTTGTATGGCTTTGGAGAAAACGGTGATACCGATATAAGTGCCGCTGAACTCTTCCCGGGAAATGTTCTTGCTCATTCTGATTACGTGGTCCTCGAGGATGACGACTTTCATCGTCTCATCCCGCCACAAAGGATCCACGATCATCGAGATAGGCGCATGTGGTCTTACGGCGACGTCAAGGATTTCAGGATTGAAGATGACGTCAGCATTAAGAACAATGAAACTGTCGCCGCGCAGCCAATCAAGTGCGAGCCAGAGTGAATAAATATTATTAGTGATAGCAAATG
Source organism: Candidatus Dormiibacterota bacterium (assembly GCA_035566655.1). Taxonomy (GTDB): domain Bacteria; phylum Acidobacteriota; class Terriglobia; order Terriglobales; family Acidobacteriaceae; genus Sulfotelmatobacter. Next base: position 13,702 of record DATMQT010000012.1, on the reverse strand, counting down.
CCGGATTCTCGATGAAGCGAATCCTTGGACTGAGAAGTGTTCTGGCATTTACATGTGCAATGATTTGTTCCTTCTCATATCCGACAACAATGGCGACATCGTTGATTCCAACCATCGATAAAGCATCGAGCTGATGATCCAGAATCGTGGTGTCGTCGACTTCAATCAGGCACTTCGGATGTTCGCCGTGCACAGAGCGAATCCTGGTGCCTTGTCCTGCAGCCAAGATTACGGCCTTCATAACGCCTCCTTTGCTTTACTTACTGTGGGGTTTACTTCTGAGGACTGTGAAAAGAACCTGCGATTGAAATATAGAATCAATATCCAGGTAAGGTGAGCGCCGAGGGTTGCCAGCAGGAACACCAGCGGCAGCGCGCCGATGACTGTGAAAATGACAATGTAGTGGATCAATATCCCTCGTCGTTGGAAGGCCTGCACCTGTCTGACCACACGGGAAATCCAGTTTCCTGAGTCCTTCTGGAGCAACTGGTAGAAACGGCCAAGATACTCATTCGGGCGGTCGGGGGCGGTCGCGCGACGGCGTTGTAACGATGTCGCGATCAACGCAAGGACCGAGCCTGTCAGCAGCGCTAAGCCCATCCAAACGGCTAAGCGGCCATACTGCCGGCTCAGGCCTATCGTGATTCCAGCGAAGAGCAGAAGATAGCTGAGTCCGTCGGCCATTCCCTCAAGCCACGTTCCGCTTGGCGATTCCGCAAACTTGATTCGCGCCACCATTCCGTCCATTTCGTCGAACAAGCCGGCAATGTAAAAAAGGAATGCGCCGAGCACCGACCAAAGATACGTGCCGTGAGCAAAAGCAATAGCCGAAAGAATGGAAATCACTACTCCTCCGAACGTGATGGCGTTGGGCGTGACAGGAGTGTGTGAAAGGAGTCTTACGAATGGCCAGCAGAGCCGGCGATTGAATGAGGTGTGAATGCCGTCCAAAACTTTTCCCGAATTCGCAACCAGAAACCGTTCAGCAGTCACAGCGCTTTCTGGCGAGGTGACCGCGACGCCTCCTGCACTCCTTGGGGGGAGGGCTGAAGAGGCACCTTCGACTAGCTCATGTTCGGTCGCGTAAGCGGCCTTGCTCCAGTCGACGGACCCGATGTCGACCAGCGGCAACTGCGAAAGGAAGGCCTTGGTTGTGATCCAGTTCCAGGGTAGCCACAGGAACTTGTTTTTCAAATGCCGCTTCAGGATGATCCAGCTTGAGTTTCCCCGTGGATCGAAGTCTCTGATCTGAATCAGATTGATCCTTAGTCCTCGCCGTGAGACTCTTTGGAGGAGTTTTTGCAGGAATCGGTCGCCCAGTGCCGGTGGAACAACCAACAAAACATCACTTGCCCCGGCTCGCGCCGCAGTCAATACAGATCGCATCAGAAGAGGGACACCCGCAACGGGCCGCATGAGCATCTCCGTCGCTTGCTGCTCGCTTACAAGGCCGGCGAGTTCTGGAACGGCTATCACGGCTTGCATTGGAGAACCTCCTTCGCCAGGACGGTTGGAATCGGTCGGGCCGTGCTGTTCGAGCGGTTCGTTCCACGGGAATTCCAGCCCAGCCAAGCGATGCCGATCAAAGCCCAGAGGAGATCGCGGACACGGCGAGTTAGAGCCAAGGCAAGGCCGAGCATGGGTGTGAGCCCGGTCAGAGCGAACGCGGAGATAGCGCCGCCCTCGTCAGACCCCAGCCGTGCGGGAATCCAGCCGCTCAGCATCTTTAGTCCTCGGGTCACGCCCTCAATGACCAGAATCGTGAAGAAATGAATAGACAGGTGAAGCGACCACAAGACGACAACCACTTCGGAAGCAATCAGTGCCTGGCACGCGACGTCGATCCAGAACATTCGTCGGACCAATGCGGGCTGATTGAGTCGATAGTTACGAATCGATGATTCAAACTGTTCGGCACGCCAGAGCCACGACGGAGCCTTCTTGCCAAGGGCGCGCACCACTCCGGACAGAATTGGATTGCTACGAGTAATCACAAAAGCCATCAGAGCGAGCGCGAGGACCGCGGGGATCGAGTGGTAGGCTACGCCACGAACAGCAACCAAGGGGAGGCTCATGATACCCGCAATTGCGAGCAGTGCTGAAGTGAACCAGTACACGCCATCGTCAAGGAACGTGGCCGTGACCGTTGGCTCGGTCGACGTACCCAGCAGCGTGATTTTCATCGGCTCGGAGATCACCGGGCCGAGGACGGTGAGGTATCCCATGGACTGGGAAGCGAGGCGCACTCCCATCAATTTCGCCGTGTTAACCGATAGATGTTCGCCCTCGAGCGAAGCCGACCAGGTGATGCTCTGGAGTAGCAGCCGGAGAACACTCAGGGCCAGGACAATCGGTAAAGCAAGGCGCATCGCCTTCAATTGCACCAGCATGGCGGAGAGCCCAACGTGAGCGATTACCCAGCCGAACAGCACCAGGGCAACGACGGCCGCAACGATGTGGCCTTTCCTCATCGGACGAACCTCGTCTGTACATTGGCTTCGGCGACGCGGTCGGCATGACGATTCAGGGTGTAATCAGAGTTCTCGATGGTTAACTCCGATTCGCCAAAAATCCGAATTTCACTGGTGGTGCGAGTCGAAGATGCGAACCAGAATTGACCTACCTTCTGATAGGTGTGAACAACGTGAACGCTGCGCACCCAGAAGGAGGGATTCTTGGCAGGCTGGCCTTCGATTCGCACGATGGAATAATCGTTGGCATCCACCCAGATTTTGCCGTCGATCAGATACTTGTTCTGCGTTTTTGGAACGACGGACAGCACGTACGCCGGTCCCGTTTCGAGAGTCTCCCGTCCGACGATCTGAAACTCGTAGTTGTCGGGTATGAGGCGCGTGCTGGATCGAGTTCCGCGGCGGGAAGCCTCAGTTTCTTCGCTCAGGAGTTTGTGAAAGACGTGTTTGCGAATCGAGCCCGAACCCTCTTCAGAAACAATCGTGAACTCTTTGGCGCCCGAGCTATCGCATGAGACACGCACCAGCATTTCTGCGTGCCGTTTCTTGTTCACGGCGGCGTAATGGCGAATGGCCGTGTATCCCGTCAGTTCAGATTGCCGCTGAGCATCGAACTGCATCATCTTCGCGACCACATCCTCCGCGGATGGAAGTGGATCGCTGGTTTGTGCGGATGCAATCGTAAGTGCAGAAATCGTGATTGCCAGAGTGGAAAGAGTGTTCTTGATGATCGATTTCATAGTCAGAACTCCAACACGAATTTGCCGTGGAAGGTCCGGCCTACACCGTTGAAGAATTCGCCGAAACGATCGCTGGCGATGTCGTTTTGTACGTCGCGGTAATTGGCGCGGTTGAAAACATTGAAGACTCCAAACCCGACCCGTGCATGCTTCTCTTTAATCGGCAGGCGGATTTCGCGCCAGACTTGCAAATCCGTCGCAACGAATCGCGGGAACCGCGATTCATTTCTGGGTCCAACAAATTCGCGGCGCTGATCGATGGTTGAATACGGAAAGCCCGTGTGAGTATCGAGCACGGGCGCGAAGGTTAATTTCCACGGCGCAGCGATCTCTCCCCAGACCAGAACTCGATTTGGCGCGTCAAAGTTCAGCCGTCCACGCTGATTCGGCTGAATCACCGCTTGGGGATCATTCCCAAAGAACTGGTTGAAATCATTCAGGTCGCCGTAGGCTCGCGAGTGGACGTAGGATGCATTCAGTGTGCTGCGGTGGACGCGATATCGCCCCGTGATTTGAAACTCCTTGTAGAAATCACTTCCTCGGTCCGATAAAGCAAGGATGCCAGTTGCTCCTGACGCCACAGGGTTCAGGTAGGAGTCATGTACTGTGTTGCGCTGCTGATACGCGATTCTGACCAGGAAATTGCTCGTTACCTGGCGATCCACTTCGAGGTTCCACACCTCACTGCGCGGATTGCGCAACCCCTCGGAGATGACATTGGCGTATTGGGTGGAACCGATAACCGCACCGCCTGGGCTCAGCTCACTTACTGTGCGTTCCGGCAAAAAAGGAAATGCGGGAATGTTGAGAGGAACGCGGTCATAGAAGAATCCAGCTCCGCCCTTTAACAAAGTTTTGCCATCGCCGGTCAGCGCCAGGATGAAGCCGGCGCGAGGAGCTGTGTTTACCGAATCAGTGACGGAGTCGCGATCAAAACGAAGGCCCAGGTTGAGCGTCAAGCGATTTGAAACGGTCCACTTGTCTCCCACGAACCAGGCAATTTCGCTCTGATCGACGGAAAATGTCGAAGCCGGGCCGAATTGGATTTGTTCCAACGGATACCCAGCGACGCCAATAATCTGCACCGGAAGAAACTGCTGGCGACCGTCGTAGGAGCTGTGGGCAAAATCTGTTCCCGCATCCAATTCGTGGGAGCCAAGAAAGTGATGCGAGTGCGAACGGTAAAGTTCTTCCCATTCTGTGCGTGACGTGTTGCGGTCCTGGTGGTTGAAAAAGCCACCCTCTGTGGTCTCAACCAGAAGTTGGTACGGCCCATTGCTGTTTGGCGCGAGATCGGCGTCAAACCTCCTGAAGCTCACTTGAGACGTCAGCAGATCGTTGGATCCCGTAATGTACCGGTGCTGTAGATATGCCTGATATCCCCGCTCATCCAGGTCCGGCGTGCTGGGTTGTGGCGTGAACGTGTTCAGGCCGTAGTAGTCCAGGTGTTGTGGAAAGATCGCGAAGGAGGCCGTTGCGGTTTGCCTTGGGCTGATGTTCACGTCCAACTGCGTGTACGAGTCGAAGCTTTCCGTACGGTTATAACTCTGAAGCGGCGGCAAACTATCCACCGGGTTTCGCTCAAAGCGGTACTCGACCGATTCGGTGAAGGCGATGCGGTCCTTCACAATCGGGCCAGAAACTGTCATGCGCGGTGTAAAGGCAGCAATGCCCATAATCGAACCGTCAATACGGCGCAAACGAGCGATCAGGTTCTGGGCAGATACCCGGAATTTATTGAAGTCTCCGGGCCGCGTCTCGACGTTTGAAACAGCTCCCGTGAATCTGCCGTATTCGGGGTCGTACGGCGTGGACAGGACCTGCACGGACGAAACCACGTCGATCGGAATATTGATAGCGGTTGTGCCGGTTGCTGGATCGGTCACATCGGCGCTGTTTACAAGCGATCCATTCTGCGACGCTCGCGCCCCCTTCATATTGATCAGGCCGTTCGGGCCGCGCACCACGCCTGGAATCAGCGGCAGCAGGCTTTGGAAATGCTCATCGACGTTGGGCATGTTTTGGATCGCCGATTCACCGATAGTGTTGGTCCCCGAGGGCTCATTTTTGGTGTCCACCGGATTTGTACTGGCAGTTACGGTCGTCGATTCCGTCACAGCTTTGAGTTTCATTTCCAGCTGGACTGGCGACACAGCTCCTGACGTGACAACTACGCCTTGGGTTGCGGCCATTCCAGGAGCGTTCGCGGTGATTGTGTAAGAACCAGCGGGAACTATGCTTAATGCAAACTTACCTTCGTTGTCGCTTTGAGCTTCAATATGTGCGGGACCGTCCAACGTAATCTTCGTGGCGGGTACGACCGAACGCCCGCTATCCGCATCCGTGATAAACACCAAGCCTTGAACTGCTCCGGTTGGCTGCCCTGCGCCCTGCGCGAAGGCACAAGCCCCTATCAGCCCGAGGGCGAGCGCGATGCTTGCTACTTTTTGCATCATTGTCATTTCCCCTTTTGCGAGTGGCGCACCGTTGCAGTTCATGCGCATATGCACCGCCCAACCGCTTTGCTCAAAAACAAACTTTGTCCATCAGCGTAGTCATCGGATAGATTCCACGGCCATCCTTGATCAGTCGGGAATTTTCCGTGCCGCCACTCATGGGGAAAGCAAGCCTCTTGCCAAATGTCACACTGAACTAAGTGATTGAGTCTCAGAGCTGTATCGGAGCACTGGCCTGATGTGAGTGTCGAATCTGTTGAAACTGTCGAGAGGAGTCAAAAGACATGAGGTCAAGCAGAACTACGAACCAGAAGACTGAAGTGACGCTCGCGATTCCGTGTTCAAGAACATTATCGAGGTTGACTTTGCGTTTGCTTTAAACTCGCGCGAGCAGTGTCTTTCACCAGCCTCTATTGCTGCCAGCCGCCGCCAACGGCCTGGTAAAGCTGCACGAGCGCCAAACGCTCGTTCAGCTGGGCTTGCACCAGATTTAGTTCCGCTGAAAAGTAATTTGATTCGCTGGTCAGCACCTGGAGGTAACTCGCGCCGCCGTTCTTATAAAGCACCTCGGACAGTTGGTCGGTCTGCTGCGCCGCCTGTGTGAGCAATTCCTGCTGCTCCCGGAACTCACGGTCTTTTTGAGAGGCGACGAGTGAATTGGAAACCTGTTCAAGGGCGTTCTGAACTGTTTGCTGATAAGAGAACACCGCTTCTTGCCAGTTGGCGCGGGCGAGCCTGAGTTGAGAGCGGAGTGCCCCACCCTGGAAGACAGGCTGACTCACGCTGAAAGCGCCTGACCAGGTCTCCGAGGGCTGGCTGATGAAGTGGTGCAAAGCGTTGCTCTCCAGCCCTCCCAGTCCGGTGAGCGACAGGCTGGGAAAGAATGAGGCCTTGGCGACGCCAATCTGCGCGTTGGCTGCGACAACGATCTGCTCTGCTTGTCGGACGTCCGGCCGGCGCTCCAGTAATTCCGATGGAAGGCCAGCCGGAACGTTCTGGGGGACGGGCTGTTCGGTAAGCGCGCGTCCGCGGGGCATGGATTGCGGATTTTCGCCGAGCAGAACGCTGAGCACGTTTTCCTGCTGCTGAATTTGCCGCTCGAGATCCGGAATCGTCTCCGACGCCGTGTAGACGAGTTGCTCCGCCTGGCTCACGTCCAGTCCGGAGTTCGAGCCATGGCTTTCAAGGAACCGAGTTAACTTGAGCGACTCTTGACGCGATGCTAGTGTGCGCTGCGATATTTCAAGTTCGCTGTCGAGTGCGCGAAGTTGGAAATAAGTCGCTGCTACATTGGCCACCAGCGAAGACATTACCGCTCGCTGTCCCCACTCAGTTTCGAGCAACTGGGCACGCGCCGCCTCGGTTTGTCGGCGATATTTCCCCCAGAAGTCAAGATTCCAGATCACCGATAGGTTCAGTTCGCCGCCATTGACCTGGTAAGCGGGAAAGAGGTTCGAAACTTTGGCGTTTTGCTCGCTGAAAACGTTCGCCCCTATGCTCGCCGAGGGGAGCTGGTTGGCGCGGGTGATGCCGACTTGTGCCTGGGCTTCAAGAACGCGGGCGGCGGCGATGCGCACGTCATAGTTTTGCGCAATGGCGGTGTGGATCAGCTGCGTGAGAACCGGATCCTGATACACCTGCCACCATTGCTCATTGCCCAGCGACGAAGCTTGAGAGGCCTCTTGCGGAGCGGGTGCACGATATTGCTGCGGGACATCTACAGCCGGCCGCTTGTACTTCGGCCCCATCATGCAGCCTGCTTCCAGAACCAGCACGGCTAGAATTCCTAAGAGCGTAGTGTTCTTCATAATTAATCCCCCTGGCTGGGCGCTTCGGCGGGCGTGAGTGGCAATGCTCTCCGTCGCTCGGCGCCTGACAATTTCTCAACTACATAGAAAATCGCCGGAACAAAGAATCTGCCAATGAACGTCTCGGCAACCATTCCTCCGATTACCGCCGTGCCCATGATTTGGCGTGCTACTGAGCCTGCTCCCGACGCTGTCCAGAGCGGTACGCAGCCGAGAATAAAGGCGAGCGCAGTCATCATGAGAGGCCGGAAGCGAAGCCTCGCGGCGGAAAGTGCCGCATCGACGCTGGACATACCTCGTTCGTAGTCCTCTTTCGCGAATGCCACGATCAAAATCGAGTTCTTGGCAGCCAGGCCGATCAGCATCACAAGGCCGATCTGGGCGTAGACATCGTTCTCGATTTGAACCATGTACGCAGGCAGAAAGAATCCGAGCACCACGCGGCGCAGCCAGAGTGTAGCGAGAGCCCCGAATACTGCGACTGGCGTGCTGAGCAGCACGCTAAAAGGCACTGTCCAGCTTTCGTAGAGAGCCGCCAGAATTAGGAAAACGAACAGCAGCGAAAAGCCGAAGATGACGGACGGAGGCACCCCCTGCCGCGCCTTTTGCTCCTGGTAGGACATGCCGAGGTAGTCGAAGCCCATTTCGGAGGGCATCGTCTCCTTGAAAACATCCTCCAGAGCCGCCCTTGCCTGATCGGAGCTGTAACCCGGCGCGGCGCTGGCGTTGATCTGTGCGGACCGGTATTCGTTGTAGCGCATCGTGAACTCAGGACCGGAACGGCTCTCGAATCTTGCCAGCGCGGAAAGCGGCACCGTCTGTCCCTGGGCATTGCGGACATAGAATTGTCCGAGGTCATTAGTCGTGGCCCGGTAAGGCGCTTCAGCCTCGACGTACACCTGCCAGGTGCGGCCGAAATCGTTGTAGTAGTTGACGAACAATCCGCCCATGTAGGCCTGAATGGTGTTGTAGACATCCGTTAAAGCCACGCCTTGCTTCAACACTTTGTCCCGGTCCACATTGATGAACTCTTGCGGCACGCTCGGGATAAATGTTGTGCTCACCATGCCAAGTTCGGGGCGCTTGCGAGCGGCGGCCATGAATCGGTTGAGGTTATCCGCAAGAAACTTGATATCCTTGCCGGCACGATCCTCCAGGACAAAAGTGACGCCGCCGGAAGTTCCGACGCCGGGGATCGCGGGCGGTGAGAAACTGAAGACTGTTCCCTCGGGTAGTTTCTTGAGTTCCTGGTTCAAACGTGCCTTGATGGCTTGGTATTGCTCGCTCTGGCTGTTGCGGTCCCCCCAGGGTTTCAGGCTGACAAAGAAGAAGCCGTTGTAGCTGGTCCGGACGTAACTGAGCAAACTGAAACCCACAACGCTGGTCGTGTACTCGACCCCGGGCGTCTTTGCGAGGACGTCCTCCACTTGCTTTGCTGCTGCGCTCGTCCGCTCCATCGACGCCGAATTGGGAAGCTGCATGTTGATGTAGAGGTAGCCTTGATCTTCGTCCGGCAGGAAGCTCGTGGGGAGATGTTTGCTAAAGAACCAGGCTGCAACGCCTGCGACGACAAGCAGCACCATCACCACACCGGCCTTGCGAATCAGGTCACCGGACAACCGGACAAAGCTGTCGGTGGAGCGCTCAAAGTATGCGTTGAACCAGCCAAAGAATTTTCCCAATGGTCCGCGAGTCTGCTTCTTGGGCTTGAGGAGAAGCGCCGAAAGTGCGGGGCTCAAGGTAAGGGCGTTAAACGCAGAGAGCATTACCGAGATGGCGATCGTTATGGCAAACTGCTGATAGAGCCTGCCAGTAATGCCCGGTATGAAAGCCGTCGGCACAAACACCGAGGCTAAAACCAGGGCAATACCCACCACCGGGCCGGAAAGTTCTTGCATGGCCTTGATGGAGGCATCCTTCGGACTCAATCCCTCCTCGATGTGATGCTGCACTCCTTCAACGACCACGATGGCGTCATCGACCACCAGCCCAATGGCGAGCACCAACCCGAACATCGAAAGCGTATTAATCGAGAAGCCGAACAGCGGGAAGATAACGAACGTTCCCACCAGGGAGACAGGCACAGCTAGCATGGGGATGAGAGTGGCGCGCCAGTCTTGCAGGAAGAGATAGACTACAAATATGACCAGCACAATCGCAATCACGAGAGTCCAAAGGATCTCTTTCATGCCCTCTGTCACCGGGAGTGTCTGGTCGAGCGAAACCGTGTAATCGAGGTCCTGCGGGAACCGCTGCTTCATCTGCGCCATCAGCTTCCGGACGCCGTCGACCGTTTGGACAGCATTGGTTCCAGGCAACTGGTAGACGGCAATGGCGGCGCTGGGCTTTTCATTCAGGCGAGCCTTCAAGCTGTAGTCCTGTGTGCCGAGTTCGACACGCGCCACGTCTCTTATCCGAACGGTTCCGCCGTTTGGTGCTTCACGGACGACTACATCGCCAAACTGTTCCGGCGAAGTCAGGCGGCCTTGAGCCAACACGGCGTACGTGAACTGCTGATCGCTCTGAGCCGGCTCGCCCCCGATCTGGCCCGCGGGATTGACGGTGTTCTGAGCCTTAAGGGCGTTGGCAATATCGGTCACCGTGATGCCTAGCTTCGCCATCTGATCAGGCTTCACCCACAGCCTCATGGCATATTGGCCGGAGCCGAAAACCTGAGTCTGGCCGACTCCGTAGGACCGCGCAATCGGATCATTGAGGTTTATGTAGGCGTAATTCGCCAGATAATTCGAATCGCGACTGCCGTGAGGCGAGTACAAGGCGATCAGCATGAGCGGAGCGGTAGTCGACTTCTTTAAGGTGATTCCGTAGTTGTTCACCTCTGGCGGCAATTGCCCGTTTGCCAGTTGCTCGCGAGACTGCGTGAGCATGAGGTCCATGTTTGGATCGGTCTTGAGATCGAAATCGACGAGCAACTGGGTTTGCTGGTTCGCGGTGGCGTTTAGCGAGTACATGTAATTCATGTTGTCCACACCGCTGACCTGCTGCTCGATGGGTGTGGCAACAGCTTGCTCGAGAGTCTGTGCGTCTGCACCTGGATAGTTGGCTTGCAGTCTGATCTCAGGCGGAGCGATCTGCGGGAACTGGGCGACCGGCAAGGTGACGATTGTGATTACGCCGACTATGACTGTGAGGATCGCAATCACGATCGCGACTATGGGCCGTCGAATGAAAAAGTTCGCCATGATTAGCGCTCCTCGGTTTCTTTGTACGGCGTGGGATTCACCAGTTCGCCTTCTTTTGCTTTCTCTGCGCCAACCGCCACGACGCGTTCTCCTGGCTCCAGGCCCGCTGTGATCACCCAGAGCGTGCCCACTCTCGGCCCGACCTCCACCTTCCGGAGCTGCGCGCGGTTATCGGTGCCGACGACTGTGACCTGATAGGTTCCTTGCTGCTGGTTCACGGCCGCCTGTGGCACCAGCAGCGCTCCCGTGATGTTTCCGGTAGGAGTCTGAATGCGTGCATATTGGCCTGGTCGCAATAGATTCTTGGAGTTGGGGAACTCGCCTACGATCTGGATGGTTCCGGTCTGCGTGTTTACCTGGCGGTCCGCGAAGATGATTCTGCCCGGATGCGGGTACGTACTGCCGTCGGCCAAAGTCAACTTCAACGGGATCCGTGAAGCGTGCGTCAGAAAGTCCACGCTGCCTGGAGCCCCGCCGTCCGCCATGCGCAGGTATTCCTGTTCGCTGATGGGGAAATAAACTTTGATCGGACTTACCTGCGAAACCGCGGTGAGGACCGTTGACGGCCCCACTAGGTTGCCCACCTGCACAGTGTTGATGCCGGCGATTCCGTCGATGAGGGAAGTGACCTTGGTGTAGCCGAGGTTTATCGTGGCTTGTTCTACAGTGGCCTGATCGGCCTCGACGGAGGCCTTCGCCGCGCGGAGCGCCTGAGTGTCAGTATCCAGTTGGCTCTGCGGAATGGCGTGGGCTTCCGCTTCGGGAATATCGCGCTTCACGTTCAGCTCCGCGTTCGCCATCTGCGCCTCCGCCTGCGCCAATTGTCCTTTGGCTTGATCAAGCACAGCTTGGAATGGACGCGGATCGATCTCAAAGAGGAGCTGACCTTTTTTGACCAGTCCCCCTTCGCGATAATCCTGGCGAATCAGGTAACCGCTTACCTGAGGTTGAATCTGCGCGTTGACGTAGCCTTCGAGCGTTCCCACCCACTCGCCCTGAACCGGCACATCCTTTTGAATGACCGGTGCGACTTCGACCACCGGTGGTGGCGGCGGCGCCGCAGCCCGCACCTTACCGTTGCTGCAACCAAGTGCATTCAGCAGGAGCACAGCACCAACTAGAGCTGTAGAGATTTGCTTCATCTTTTTCCCCTCAATCGAGTTACTGAATTTCTGTTTTCAATCGCGTCACTGGCGCGCCTGAATCGGGACGCTGCTCGGTTGGGGGGAAATGTGGCCCAAGAGTCGTCTTGTCGATTCAGGCGCGTCAGTCACGCGATTGCACCCTTCTCCAAAGGCAAATCGCATACCAAAACGGACACGAAGCTAAGTACCGCCAATTGAAGGAAGTTTTCAGGCAGTGCAGCACGAGAACTGTCGAAGGGGTCGAAAGTGTCGAGAAAGCCGATTCTCGACAGCCGGATTCGCACAGAAGCTAGCGGGCTATGCCCTAATCGTCGCAGAAACGCGGGCAGAGGAGCGAAGTCTGCACGCCGTGATTCGGCAATCGAGTTGCGTCAATTCCACTGAGGCGAGCAAATAGCGGAAACAAAGCCACCCGCCTTCGCTTCATTGTTAATTTGTCAAAGGAATGGAGTATGGAATTTGAAGAGTCCGATTTCATCCGGAATCCGGTGGTGCAGAACGAACTATTCTTCCTGGAATCGAAATGTGTGTGCTGTAGCCTCTCGATCCAGGCACAGTCCATCGAAGAATTGGTCGAGTTGGAAGAATTACACCGGACGCAATGCAAGGCCGTCGAACCCCGTTGCATGACAGCGTAAGCAGGAATCTCACCTCGATGGCAGCCTAACTTATCCGACGGTGGTCACATGCCTACGCCGTGCTTCTCTTTTGCGCAAGGAATTCGCGCTGCTGCGGTCTGCCGTGTCCTGCTCCAGGACCTTCACCGTATAGTCCTCGCCTTCCCAACGATCTTCGTCGAGCCACAGGAAGGTGAATTGAATCGGATTCTTCTGCTGCTTGGGCAATGGAATATCTACGAACTCAATCCCAATCGCTGTTCCTTGTGACCTTAGATCTTCCGAGAGTTGCCAGTCGTCGCTCGTCCAATGCAAGAGAAACGGAGAGTTCGCTTGTATCCGCAGGAGCGTGCCGGCTGGTACCGTTTGGACCTGACGATTCGACTTCCAGACTTCCATTCTTTTGCGTTCGCCACTTCCTTGGACGTACCGCTCGTACGCAGCTTCAACTAAATCAAACACTCGCCCGTCGGCAGCAGAGCGATGCAGCTTGACGTATTCGGAATGCGCCCAAAGCAGTGGCATTGCAGCGTCCGTCGTTCCACCAAAACGGAGATATTGCGACGGTAGGTCTGGCCCGTCCCAGATTTGTTCCGGCATCAGTCCGATTCCTTGCGAAAAGTTTTCAAGGGCCCGCAAGTAGGGCAAGGGATCATGGCCGGCTGCGATCTCATAATGTCCCCGCTCCCCGTCAGTAACGGCCAGGGTCGTCCCTTGCCCCAGCCGCCGTAGGAGGAACCGTCTTCGCGCTGGCCATAGCCATCATGGTTATATCGCCGCCAAGCGGGACCGTAGGAAGTATCGACCTTCAGGACGGCATCGACGACACGTAGCGAGTCCTTAATAATGGGATCGTCTGCACTGCGAATGCCGTAACGAACTAATTCGAGAAACCCACCATCAACGATCTCTTTCGCTGGAAATTCGTGGCGAGCGCCAGGAGGCTGATTGGCTAGTACCAAGGTGCCGCAATTCGCATCCTCATCGGCACAGTCAGGTGCACTGGCGGGATTAACCCGGATATAGTGACGCCTGATTCCCGGCACCAGGGTCCCTTCAGTAGTCACAGTCCAGCGCTCTATATGCGATTCGAGAAAATCCGCGTAATCGCGAACGAACTCCGCGGTACTCTGTTCGCCGCGGTCATCAAACAACTCCGCTGCGCAAATCAATGCCGCAATGTGGACTGCGAGAGTTGATGGCGAAAACCCCCTTGCCTCCTCCCAGCGATCCTGCGCTGTGATCGGCCCTTCGCGTATGAG
>DATMQT010000011.1:0-51884 GCA_035566655.1 Candidatus Dormiibacterota bacterium | reverse complement strand
CGATGCCGCCGGAATCGCCAGCCGCCATGCCGCTAGTGAGTACTCCGGAAAAATCCTCCAGGCCGGCATCGAAGACGACAAACGCAACTACACCCGCTTCTTCCTGATTCGCAAGTCGCCGATTCGCAAGTCGACGGGAGAAACGGGAATCGCGCGTCAGAAGGGAAGCCAGGCTTCCGTTCCCGGCTACCAGCGCCTGATTCCGCGCGGCGCGAACAAAACGTCTATCGCGTTCAAAGTGAAGAACGTCCCCGGGGCGCTGTTCAAATCGCTCAGCGTTTTCGCTCTCCGCGACATCACCCTTAGTAAGATTGAGTCCCGCCCCCTGCGCGGGCGCCCCTGGGAATACATCTTCTACGTAGACTTCCTCCGCGGCGACGACGAACCCGCCCGCAACGCCCTCCGCCATCTAGGCGAGGTAGCAGAATTCGTCAAAGTCCTGGGGATCTACCGCTCCGCATAAGCAGCAAAGTGGAAGAGCGGCGCTTCAGCGCCGCGTAACTATTCGTAAAGCCAGGGCTTGTAGCAGATCTCCACATTGTAGCCGTCGGGATCGAGCACATTGGCCGCGTAATAGCGGGGGTCCCACTGCGGCCGCAGCCCTGGCGCGCCATTATCCTTGCCGCCATTGGCAAGCGCTGCCTCGTAGGCCTGGTTCACCGCCGCCTCGTTCTTCGCGGCGAACGCGACGTAAAGCCCGGCGCAGGTGGTCTTTGAGGCCTTCAGCCAGAAGCCCGGAATGCCCGGCTCGCCAAAGCCCGTAAGATCGGGATAGCCGGCCTGCGCCTTGATGTGCCAGCGCTCGGACTTACCAAGCGGGCCGAGCATGGCGCCGTAGAAGGTTTCCGAGCGCTTCAGGTCGGTCACGGGAAGATAGATATGGTCAATCATTGTTCCTCCAGAGTGTTCGTAACCCCATGCTTTGAGTAACACTCAAAGCCAGAGGTTTATGCTGTGCCCCATCCGATAGCATCGGGCGCGAGCTGAAGCTATTCGCCTGAAGATCGTTTGGGCCGTCCGTCTCATCGAGTGTCTTCTCGCGTGTAAATGTAAAGCAGGCACTCATTTCTGGTGTTCTCGTGAAGGCGTTTACTTGTTGCCGCCGTTCGCGAAGATGATTTCTCCCGTGAGCCAGCCCGCATCATCCGAGGCAAGAAATGTAGCCACGCGCGCGATGTCCTCAGGTTGGCCGACACGGCCCAGCGACGTACTCGCGACTATCTGCTTCTTAAACTCCGTTCCCATGACGCCCGCCGCGTATGCACCCTCCGTTTCGGTTCCACCGGGATTGAGTGCGTTAACGCGGATTTTTCTGGGGCCGAACTCTTTTGAGAGCACGCGCGTCAAGCCATTGACAGCGCTCTTTGACGCCACGTAGATCGAAAGGGTCGGGTAGGCAGCGACACTGGCCGTCGATGCGATGTTGATGATGCTGCCGCCTTCCGTCCCGAAGGCCGGCAAAGCGGCTTCAATCATGAGGAAGGTGCCGAGCACGTTCGTGTTGAACTGCCGGTGAAATTCCTGCTCGCTGAACTGCTCGAATGGTGCAAACGTGAAGACGCCCGCGTTGTTCACGAGCACATCAAGGCGCCCGAAGGCTTTTTTCGCCTCCGCGACCAGGCGTTGCGCGTCGGACCTCTGCGCCACGTCGCCTTGCACGGCGACCGCCCGCCCGCCTTTGCCGGTGATCTCGCCCACCACCCGCTCCGCGCCCGCTTGATCGCGCGCGTAATTCACGATCACCGCGGCACCTTCCGCGGCGAAAGCCTTTGCAATACCTGCTCCGATTCCTTTTGAAGCGCCTGTCACTATCGCAACCTTACTGTCGAGCCGTTTCATGATGGGTTCCTTTCTTCCATTGAGTTTTGCCACGCTGACCGTTTCACCGGCCCGTAAAGGGACCACAAAATAGGAAACTGCCAGTTTCGTTTCTACACTGCAATAGATGCTTGCCAAAATAAAACGAAACAGGTATTTTCGTAAATGGAAACAGTGGTGATGAAAGGACCTAAAACCAAGATCGCACCAAGACCCCGCGGTCGGCCACGGAGTCAGCACGCCCGGAAGGAAATCCTGGAAGCCGCTTACAAGCTGCTGAGAGACAAAGGTTTCAACGCCGTCGGCTCACACGAGATAGCACAGGCAGCCGGCGTGAGCAGTGCCACGCTATACCGCTGGTGGAGGTCGAAGGAAGAAATCCTGTTTGACGCCTGCTTTGAACGCATGAAACCTGTTCTTGCGATTCCTGAGACTGGTTCCGGCTTGACGCGGCTTCGCCGCTACGTCCTGCGTGCGGCTGACTTCCTGGTATCAGAAGAGGGTGCGGTCATGGCTCGCGTCTTTACCGGTATCCACGAGGATAAGCGACTCCGGCAGGCGTTCTTGGAGAGATATGTCACGCACAGACGTCAGATCCAACGCAGAATCATCGAAGAGGCTGTTGCGTCCTGCGAACTGAAGTCGACAACGGATCCAGAGCTGCTGATCGACGTGCTTACTGGACCCCTGTTCTTCCGATGGCTGCAGGGACACGCTCCGCTTGACAAAGGCTTTGCTAAAAGTATCCTTGACAGTGTGATTCCCGCCTTTCAGCCACACTGATTAAGCTCGACACATTCGGAGCCGAATCAGTACCGGGCAACTCCGCGATCTCTGCAAAACAAGCTAGTTCGCGGATTGTCGGCAAACAGGAACTTATCCAGGAATGCCCTTGTTAAAAGTCGAGCGACATCGAGCAGAACGGCAGCTCAGATGTAACCGGGGGCTCCTTTCCGGAAATGGGCCGGAGCCTCCCCCGCGTTAGCTGCTGCACCTTTGATACAGTGCGAACCATCCCCGACAGGAATAGAATCCACTCTGCGGGGACTTCGGGGAGCCTTGAAACCTTTCCCGAGGAGTATCATCTAAAGTTGAGTGACTTACACTCAGGGTGAACCAATGAGCCAGCAACCGCTTTCCGAACAGCCTCCTAAACCTCGGGAAACAAACGATGTACGGGCTTTGCCCGTGCTTCCTGTGCGCGATACCGTCCTCTTCCCGCACGCCGTCCTGCCCCTTACCGTGGGCCGCGAGAGTTCCGTCCAATTAATCAATTCGCTCGGCGAAGACAAGACCATCGTCGTCGTCGCCCAGCGCGAAGCCCGCGTCGATAGCCCCCAGGCCAGCGATCTTTATGCCGTCGGCACTTCCGCCATCGTCCACAAAGTCGTCAAGATGCCCAACCAGAGCCTCTTCGTGTTTGCCGAAGGTCTGGAGCGAGTGCGTCTCGGCGAGTTTACGCAATTAGCTCCTTTCATGCGTGCGAAGGTGTCGACTATTCCTGAAGCTATACCACCGGACAGTTCCGAAATCGAAGCCCTCCAGCGCAACGTGCTGACTTTGTTCCAGCAGATCGTCGCCGGTTCGCCCACACTTTCCGACGAGCTTTCCACGGTGGCCCTCAATATCGACGAACCGGGCCGCCTTGTGGATTTCATCGCTTCATCTTTACCCTCGCTTTCCACGCCCGACAAGCAGGACACGCTCGAGACCCTCGACATCCGCGTGCGCCTCGAAAAGATCAACCAGCATCTCGCCAAGGAGCTTGAAGTGCAGCAACTGCGCAACAAGATCCAGAGCGAAGTGCAGGATCGCGTCCAGCAAACCCAGCGCGAATACTATCTGCGCGAGCAGATGAAAGCGATTCAAAAAGAACTCGGCGAGCAGGATGAAGGCCAGCGCGACGTCGAAGACCTGAAAAAGAAGATCGACGACGCCGGTATGCCCGACGAGGTAAAGAAAGAAGCGCTCAAGGAATTGGGACGCCTCTCGCGCATGTCTCCCATGGCCGCCGACTACTCGCTCACGCGCAATTACGTCGAGTGGCTTGCCGTGCTGCCCTGGAACAAAACTTCCGGCCAGGAAATCGAGATCATCAAAGCCAAAGAAATTTTGGATACCGATCACTACGACCTCGAAAAAGTAAAAGATCGCATTCTCGATTACCTTTCCGTCAGGCGCTTGAAGCCGAATATGAAAGGCCCAATCTTGTGCTTCGTTGGACCTCCGGGTGTCGGCAAGACTTCGCTTGGCAAGTCGATCGCGCGCGCTCTCGGCCGCAAGTTTGTCCGCCTGTCTCTTGGCGGAGTGCACGACGAGGCCGAAATCCGCGGCCATCGCCGCACTTACATCGGCGCGTTGCCGGGTCAAATCATCCAGGGCATTCGCCGCGCCGAAACCAAAGATCCAGTTTTCATGCTCGACGAAATCGACAAGGTCGGACGCGACTTCCGCGGCGATCCCGCTTCCGCATTGCTCGAAGCGCTCGATCCCGAGCAGAACTCGAGCTTCCGCGACAACTATCTCGACGTTACCTTCGACTTGTCGAAAGTTCTTTTCATCACCACTGCGAACATGCTCGACCCAATCGCCGAGCCACTGCGCGACCGCATGGAGATCATCGAGCTTCAGGGTTACAGTGAGGAAGAAAAGCTGCACATCGCTCGGCGTTATCTGGTCCCGCGTCAGGTGGAGGAGAACGGCATCACCGCTGAGCAGATTGAATTTCCTGACGAAGCTTTGCGTTATGTGATTCGTCACTACACGCGCGAAGCAGGCGTCCGCAGCCTCGAGCGCACCATTGGGACCATCTGCCGCAAGCAGGCGCGGCGACTGGCCGAAGGCAAGACCGAGAAGCTTGTGGTCACAGAAGCGATCATCCAGGAATTTCTTGGCGGAATCAAGATCCGCGTTGAAGGTGAGATCGAAGAGCGCACCGAGCGTCCCGGCGTGGCTGTCGGCCTGGCGTGGACTCCATCAGGCGGCGACGTGCTCTTCGTCGAAGCCAATGCCATGAAAGGCAAAGGCGGGTTCACCATGACGGGACAGATCGGGCAGGTCATGCAGGAATCCATGCAGGCCGCCTTGACCTGGGTGCGTTCGAACGCTTCACAGCTCAATATTGCCGAAGACTTTTTCGCTGATCATGACATTCACATGCACGTTCCGGCGGGCGCGATTCCAAAGGATGGTCCTTCGGCGGGCGTGACCATGGCGACTTCGCTGGTCTCGTTGCTCTCGGGGCATCGCATCCGTCCGCTCACCGCGATGACGGGTGAGATCACACTCAGCGGCAACGTGCTGCCGGTCGGCGGCATTAAAGAAAAAGTTCTTGCCGCCAAACGCGCCGGGGTCACCACAATCATTCTGCCGGCGGAAAACAAAATGAATGTTGAAGAGGACCTCACACCGGAGCAGGTCGAGAACCTCAGCATTCACTACGTGAAGACGATTGAAGAGGCGCTGCGGGTCTCGCTGCCAGTGGTGGCGGAGTCGCTGGCCGCGAAGGTCTTCATGGAGACTGAGACGAAGGACTCGAAGCCTGCGTCCAAGGCGATTCGGCCCACGCAGGAGACCGCGGTGGTCCACGACAAGGTGCTGACCGGGCAGGCTTAAGAACAGTGGCCAGTGGTCAGTGGCCTGTGGTCAGTGACCAGTGC
Source organism: Candidatus Dormiibacterota bacterium (assembly GCA_035566655.1). Classification (GTDB taxonomy): domain Bacteria; phylum Acidobacteriota; class Terriglobia; order Terriglobales; family Acidobacteriaceae; genus Sulfotelmatobacter. The sequence continues at coordinate 46,407 of DATMQT010000011.1, read as the reverse complement.
ACTCAGACCTGGCAATGAAAAACCGCTCTAGTGTTCCGGTGGGAACATTGGGGCGGTTTTGCGTTGTGGTCCAACCGGAACATATGTGAGATGTGTTCCAACTGGAACATTTGTGCATCCTATTATGTACGCATCGAGATGTACGGACAACATGTCCCAAGTCTAACTAGCCAGGGATGTTAGGGTGGGCTCATGGGCTAGGGCCCATTTTAGCGTTTTGGGGGAAGAGCTGCGGGGAATGTATGTACAAATGGCAGGGGGTTGGAGAGTAACGGCGGCTTACTGGAACGCTGCTGGCACTCGGTGGCGGCGAGCGCTGATTGAAGAAGGCTTCAAAGTTTCAAGGTTTCGAAGGTTTCAATGAAGCCTAGCACCCGGGGCATGATATTGATCATTGTTTCCCTCGCGCTTTCCGTCGGGGGCGCCCTCATCGCGAGGTCTCCTTTCGCCGTCGCCGCTGCTCACTCTGCTTTGTTATTTCGCTTATATCCGCAACCGGCCGTATTTCAATCGGGCCGAGTCCATGCTTAAAGCCTGGTTGCTGTGAGACAAGCTGAACGGCATGATTGAGGTCTCGCGCCTCAAGGATTTGAATGCCACCAAGCTGTTCCTTGGTTTCCGCATAAGGGCCGTCGGTCGTGGTGACTTTGCCGTTTTTCCAGTACAGGGTCAACGCGGCCTCCGGAGGCTGAAGAGGTACTTCGGCGACAAGATGTCCGTTGGCGCGGAGGTGGTCGTTGTGCTCAAAGCAATCGTCGAAGGTTGCGTGTCGCTCGTCCTCCGTCATCCCTTCGAATTTTCCTGGCTCGATGTATCCCAAGCAGATGTATTTCATTGTTCTTCTCTCGTTCTTCTCCCCTCGGTGGGCGCCGACAGCACAGCCTTGCGCGCCGGATCGTTCATCCTATAGTCGTCGCGCACAGGGAAAATCGACAGCCGAGGCGAACTATTTTTAATTTTCAATTCCTGGTAGTGGTTCAGTTTCCAACTTTCTGGGTTCATACACGGCGTCATTCCGAAGTCCGCGTTTTCATCAGCGGGACGAGGAATCTCACGATGCACAGTGCTGTGGAGCAGGAGATCCTTCGCCGCGCCTTATCAGCAATCCGTCTATAATTGCGCGGAATGTCTCTCTCTCCCGGCTCAAAACTCGGTCCTTACGAAATCGTAGCCGCCCTCGGGGCCGGGGGCATGGGGGAAGTCTACCGCGCCCGCGATCCACGGCTGGGACGCGAAGTCGCCATCAAAATTCTGCCTTCGGGCTCTGAACCCGATGCCGAACGCTTGCGACGTTTCGAGCAGGAGGCGCGAGCTACAGCCGCCCTCAACCACCCGAACATCCTTGCGGTCTTCGATATTGGCAGCCAAGATAATTTCCCCTACATCGTTTCCGAACTGCTCGAAGGCGAAACGCTGCGCACGCGGCTGAGCGGCGGCCCGCTGCCCGTACGCAAAGCGGTCGAATACGCGCTACAGATCGCTCGCGGACTTGCCGCCGCTCATGATCACGGCATTTTCCATCGCGACCTCAAACCGGAGAATATCTTCATCACGCGCGACGGTCATGTAAAAATTCTCGACTTCGGCCTGGCCAAGCTAACCATGCCAGAGCCGAGCACGCCCGGCATGTCCGCTCAGCCGACGCTCGATTCCGTCAGCGGCCGCGGCGTGCTGCTGGGAACGCTCGGTTACATGTCTCCAGAGCAATGCCGGGGAGCCACCATCGACGCGCGCTCCGACATCTTCAGTTTCGGCGCTGTGCTCTACGAAATGGTCAGCGGCAAGCGCGCATTTCGCGGCGATACCACGGCGGATACCATCAGCTCGATTCTCAAAGAAGAGCCTCCAGACCTCTCGGCCACCGGCCGCGATGTGCCGCCGCTGCTGGAACGCATCGTTCACCATTGCCTTGAAAAAGATCCGGCGGCGCGCTTTCAGTCCACGCGAGACATTGCCTTTGCCCTGGAGGCCTTGTCTTCAGCTTCATCCGCGGCCGGCGCGGCCCGCGCAGCGGGTGCGACGTCTGAACCGGCGATCGCTGCACCAGCATCGCGAAAATCCTGGATAGTTCCCTCGCTGCTGGGAGTGATCGTCGTCTTCATTGTGGCCGTGGCTCTGCTTGTCGTTCGCCTGAACACCCCTCCTCCCGAGCCGCCCAGCTATCGTCAGCTCACGTTCGCGCGCGAATACATCTCTTCAGCCCGCTTCGCTCCCGACCAGCGAACTATCATCTACAGCTCGGCGCGCATCGGGATTAACAGCGAACTTTTCTCGCTCGCGCCCGACAGTCACGTCCCTCTAGGCCTCGGTCTGAAAGATGCGGAGATCGAATCAATCTCCTCTACGGGAGAGATGCTCCTGATCCAGCAGCGGCGATATCTGTATGCCAAAGTCAGAGTAGGCATGCTGGCACGAGCGCCGCTAAGCGGCGCAGCCCCTCGTCCCGTTCTCAACGACGTCCAGGACGCCGATTGGGGGCCAGACAACCAGATCGCAGTCGCCCACTACATGGAGGGACACTTTCGCATTGAATACCCAATTGGCCATGTTCTATATGAGCCCACCACAGGCTATGTAAGCAACGTGCGCGTCTCGCCCAAGGGAGATTGGGTGACATTCGCCGAGCATCCCACCTTCGGAGACGACGCGGGCAATGTGGTGATGGTAGACTCTTCCGGCCGCAAGCGCACTCTGTCCCCACGGCAGACGGCCATCGAGGACATTAATTGGGTCCCCTCTGGCAAGGAAGTCTGGTTCACCAGTGCGGTGGTGGGCATGGATGTTCAGCTCCGGGCCGCCGATCTTTCGGGACATACCCGCGTGGTCGACCGGATTCCAGGCATTCCAACCCTCTACGATATTGCCCGCGATGGGCGCGTTCTTCTTGGGCACAATGTCGCTGGATTCTTCACCTACGCCCGAGGACGCGGTCAGGACCAGGAACACGATGTCACGATTCAGAATTCGAGTGCTGTCTTTGCTATCTCACCCGACGGAAAGCAAATGCTGATGTGGAGGGGAGGAGAAAATAGCGGGCCTGATTACGACGTTTATGTGCGCGCAAGCGACGGGGCGGCGCCCGAACGCGTTGGCGATGGCCTGGGTTACGATTTCTCACCCGACATGAAATGGGTGCTGTCGTCTCTCATCTTGCGCACTCCACGTCAGCTTTTTCTGATTCCTCTTGGCCCCGGGGAGACGAAGCAGATCACCCATGATTCCATCGACCGGAGCTACGCCCGCTTTCTTCCGGATGGCAAAAGCGTTGTATTTACCGGGACTGAACCGGACCACAAATCGCGCATCTATGTGCAAGCCATCGACTCGGGCACTGCACGTCCGATTTCTCCCGAGGCAGTGAGCGGATCCGTTCCCACCGCCGACGGCAAGTTCGTGTTTGGCTTCTCGGATTCGGTAGCGCTATACCCCGTGGACGGTCAGGGAGCGCCCCGGCCGGTTCCCGGCATTCATCCTGACGAGACAATCTTTTCTGTATCGCCTGACGGGCGCTCGGTGCTGGTTGGGGTGCTCAGTAGCTATTCGGCGGATGTGATGCGCGTGGACCTGGCTAGTGGCCGCCGCGAGTTGTTCAAGAAAATCGGGCCATCCGACCCCGCGGGGGTTGCCTTGTACCAAGTGGTGTTCACTCCCGATGGCAAATACTATGCCTATTCCTGCGGCAACGAACTGAGCCAACTGTACTTGGTGGAGGGGTTGCGATAAGGCGCGGATTGTCCTTCATCCCTCATCCTGATCACCTTTCGTCATAGTGGCGTGATCCTGAGGGCGGCTGCCCCCACCTTTAACGACCTTGCGTGCACCATTCCCCCCTGTTGGTGATGGGCGGGTGGCCCGCCTTTCTGATGATGTTCGCATGTGCCATCTATGCAGAGGGTGCCCCTTCTTGCGCTTTTTGCACGGGCGGGTAGCGAGGCTGCGTGTGCTATCGGATTTTGTTGTGAACACGCGATCAAACCCACCTGGCGCTGGCATTTCCGACTCCCGCCCCTTCGCAAAAAGCGCGAAGGAACAGGGCACCCCTGTCTCGGTAATGCCCGCAAGATCAAAAACCTGGGCCGTCCGCCCCACAGAAGTAGCTAACCCATCCCTCACTAAGACGTCTTAGAAACAGTAGTAGTATGCCCTGCAATTACATTTAGGAGGTGCGCTGACATGAGCCGAGCTCTGCTGCTTTTAGTTGTGCCTGCGTGCCTATTGGCAGTCCAGCCTACATGGGCCCAGCAACCCGAATTTCGTCTGCAGGTCGTCCCGGCAAATGTTTACAAAGTAGATGATCCCGAAAACTTGAACACGTCATCATTCGTGTTCAGTATCGCGGTGATTTGCTCCACCGACTGTGAGCTCACTCCGATATCGGCCCGCGTGGAACTCTCGAGTGCCGGATCTATCGTCGAGAGCCAGTATTGGACGACTGAAATGCTGGCAAAGATCAAACAGATAAGCTATCGGATCCAGCCGAACGACCCGTTCGCGTGGCCGACGAGTGAATTTACGCTGCCCGAGGCATTTGACATTCTCTTTTACTTTCGCCATCCCCAAGCATTGGCGATTGACTCCGCAGCGGTCCGGTTAACAGTCGCCGATGCGAAGGGCCATCGGGCGGAACAGATGCTCGCGATCCCGATTCGATACTACCAACAGAAGACAACGCTCATCGTTCCCTTTCGTGGTCATGGAATTGTCGGGCAGGACTGGATCACCACCGGCGGCCACCATCAGTTTTCGAATGCTTTTGCCATAGATCTCGACGGCTTGGATGCGAAAGATGGGGAGCTGAGCGACGCCAACGAGAATGAGGCGGATGCGGGCTGGGGCCGCGAGATCCTGGCACCTGCGGGTGGAACCGTGGTCTACACTCGCAATGACGTACCCGAAAACCCGCACCCGGGAAAGCCCCCTGGTGACGATTATTACAGGCCACTCCATGACCCGGTTACGGCCTACGCGGGAAATAGCGTGATCATCGATCACGGTAACTCAGAGTACAGCGTCATGATGCACATGCAAACAGGCTCCGTCACTGTCAAAGTGGGGGACCGGCTCGTCACGGGCCAGGTCATTGGACGGTTGGGGAGCTCGGGAAGCTCAGGCGGACCACACCTGCACTATCAACTGCAATCAGGCCCGCGGCTTTGGCAGTACCCGTCGCTGCCGTTCAGGTTTCAAAACATCGATGCCCCGCTTCACCGAGGTGAGTACTTCGTCGCAAAATAGATCAGGCAGGCGCGGCCCGGCTTTAACGATCTTTACGTGGCCCCACTGTGTTGGTGATGCCCTCAAAATCAAAGGCCCGGACCACTCGGGCAGATGTTTGCATCACTGTTTCAAGTAACGGAGCGCAACGCATCCTGATTTAAAAGTCTTTGACTCAATAAGTTTTAATTGGCGTTTCTCCGGCAGCTTGATACCTTCAAACAACCGTCTCCCTTCGCCAGCAATGATTGGCATAACGACAAAACGATATTCATCAATCAGGCCAAGCTCCATCAGTTGTGAAGGAACATCTACACCGCCGACCAAGATATTTTTGCCTGGTTCTTGTTTCAATTTAAGTATTTCGTCGCGAAGGTTTGAGCGAACGATTCTCGTATTTTTATCTTCAGCGCTGCCCAATGATCGGGAAAAAACAATCTTGTTGAGGGAATCAAATGCCTGAGCAAATTCTTTATCTGCTTTTGTCTCAGACTGGCTTTTTGCGATATCAGGCCAATAAGGAACCATCAATTGATAGGTTTTACGCCCATAGACGAGCAGGCCAGCATCGTCTCGCAAGAGGCGCGTGAAATGTTCAAGTAAATCTTCAGCGGGATTAAATTTGGTATGGTCGCAGCAGCCGTCGAGGGTAAGGTTGACTGCGTAGATTACATTTCTCATTTGATTGTCCTCTCTTATGTATCAGCCCTTATGCGCCCCTTTGCACAGTCCGGCTTAGCGGCCTTCCGTTCCGTCTGACCAGCGTTGCACCTGAACCACGAACGAAGTCAGGTGCTCCACGGGGTCGCTCATACCAACGACGGGGGAACCTGGCAGATTCGCTCCCCAGATTGCGAGGTCGGTGTCCGAATAGAAAAACATGAGATGGGGAGGCCAGTGGGGGCTGCTGTCGCCACCGTAGCCTTGCTTCGACAGCATGTAGCACATCGCCCCGGGTTCCATCGCCGGCGATTCTTTTTTGGCGATGGCAGCTTTGATGGACTCGGTCATCTGAGCTGGCGTACGCCCGGCCAGTCCCCACTCGGTCTCTTTGGCGAGGCGCACAAGGTAGGAACGCGCGGCTGCCGCGTTAAAACACATGGGAACCCGCACTTTCGGATCCCAAAAGTCAGCGTCCGCAGCCGATGTCCACCCCCGTGCCACGATACACACGAAACCGTTCGTGCCTTTGACCGCCGTTTCGAAACCATGCCGTCCAAGAACCTGCACCTCGGCATCGTGTGCAATGGACTCCGGTGCTGCGCTGCGCGCCAGAGCGATTTCCGCGGCTCGGTCGGCCATGAGGTACTGGTCGATTGGGGCCATCTTTGTCGGCGCAATCTTCGGAGAAAGTGTCGCGGCGGCCTGCGCCATCGCCTGGTTCGACGTACCGAGGTGCACCGTTCCGAGCACCACAAGCAGTGCGAAACTCGTGGTCGCGATTGCGCCAATTTTCTTATGCATTGTTTTCCTCCTTGGGTAAAAACGGACCGACGGGACGCTCACCAAGTTCCATTCGTCGAAAAATTGGGGGAATGTTCCGTCTATCACCAGTTTCATAGCCGAAGACGCGGCAGGTGAGACTATTTCGTTGCTTCCTCCGGAGCCGGGAAGAAAAGAAGCTCGCGCACCTCGCCCACCGCATCGCAGGAGACGGTACCCTTGCGCGCCCACGCGAGTGCCTCTTCCATATTGGCGGCTTCCAGTATCCAAAAACCGCCCATGTGCTCCTTGGTCTCGGTGTACGGCCCATCGGTGACGAGCACCTTGCCGTTGGACTGCTTGCGCACGGTCTTAGCCTTGGCGGCCGGGGAAATACCGCAGGCGAACTTCCTCACGCCGGCAGCTATCATTTCGCGGTTGAGCGCGTGGATCTCTTCCATCATCGCTTCGGTTACGGTGGACGGATCGAAGTTGTCGGGGAGGTAGTTACAAACCAGATATTGTGGCATGACTTTTTCTTCTCCTGTAAAGTCTTTAATTATTAGTCTTTGGGCGGGCCGTTTGCCCTGCCTTCACGATATAGTCGAACGGCCGGACCGAATTCGACAAGTCGTCCAAGAAATTTTGGCACGGGGCCCGTCCCCGATTCTATTGCGTGGGTGCCACAGAAGTAGCTAACCAATACCATACTAAGACGTCTCAGCAACAGCAGTACTATCCCCTGCATTGCATGTAGGAGTTGCGGTGATATGAGTCGAGTTCTGCGGCTTTTAGCCGTGCTTGCGGGAGCGGTCGTGCTCTCGGCGGCGTACAACCTCACTGTCTCCGCCGCCCTGCAGCATCGCTATCCACCGCCGGGCAGGATCTACAAGGTGAATGGTTACGGCATGCACCTGTACTGTACGGGCGACGGCGCTCCCACGGTGATCGTGGAAGCCGGTCTGGGCAACGTACTTTATCGCGTGGCAGAAGGTGCAGCCGGAGGTGGCGAAGTTCACGCGCGTCTGCACCTACGACCGTGCCGGTCTCGGCTGGAGCGACGACCAGCCCGACCCGCACGACGCGAAGCACATCGCCCAGCAACTGCATGCGCTCTTGCAGGCGGCAGGTGAGAACGCCCCGATCGTGCTGGTGGGCGCATCGGCGGGCGGATTCTACGCGCGCCAGTTCGTCTCCGATTATCCGCAGCAGGTGGCTGGCATGGTGTTTTCCGACAGCAGCGTTCCCGACCAGGTAACCGAGACGCCGAATGGAGCATGGACGTCGGACAACGCGCGAAAGATCCATCGCGACAACATGTGGGACCTGATCAAGCAGTCCAGCGGATGGGCCCGGCTGCACGGCGAGTGCGCGGGCGACGTGGAGAAGGGACTCGATGCGTGGCGCGACCTGGCACGCGCCGAGGCCTGCCGTCCGGCGTACGCGCGCGCCGGACTCGGCGAGTGGGATGAGTTCTGGCATTCCGCCGCGCAAGCCGCCGAAGCGCGTTGCTGTGGCGACATTCCGCTGGTGATCGTCTCTCGAGACCCGGATCGCGCGAAGGAAGGCCGGAGCGCCGAATCGATCGCAGTCGATCCGATCTGGAACGGCCTGCAGGAAAGCCTGAAGCGCCTGTCTCCGCAGAGCCGTCGCATCATCGCCCGGGGCAGCGGCCATCATGTAATGATCGACCGTCCGGAGGTCGTTATCGCCGCAGCCCGGGAGGTTGTCATCGAGGTTCGCGAGCGTCGCAAGGGCGCAGCGTTAGGGACGACGGTCGTCGAGTGATGCTTCATCGGACGAAAAAGAACCCCATCCTGGTTAAGGTGCGCTCGCGCATCCAACGCTCTGAGTTCGCAAAGAGTCACTTCCAGGTTACCGCTGGGTCGGGCAAACGTTTGACAATCAATTGACAAGTGCGGGTAACCCGCTGCGCGACTCAATAGTCAAAGGTAGCAGCGGTATCAACTTAAAATTGTCACTCGGAGATAAGACCAATGAGCAGGAACATTCGCACATTCATCGCAATGGCTTTGCCACTTTTGGCCTTTGCAATAGTCCCCAGCGCCGCCAAGGCACAGAGCTTTACCGGCAACTATCCCGTGCTCGAAACTCAGGTGAAGGCTGGCATCGCCGGCACCATCAAGGGCGGCAACCAAAATTTCTGCCTGGTGCTGACGGACGATGGCGCCTTCGGCAGGCCGCACAGCGGCACGGCAACGCTTGAGGGCTTCGACGGCGGCTCGCTCACCGGAGGGGAGTTCTACGTCATCGGCAACAATATCCTTGTGAACTTCGTAGTAGGCTCATCCACGGGTGAGGCCTCGGCCTTGGTGTTATTCGCTCCCGCCAACGCCAGCAAGGGGACAATCGGAACGGGCATCCTCGGGCTGACAGGCGGAGTGCCGTCCACCGGTTTGGCGACGGTGGGCGCGAAAAACGGGTGCTGAGATCGTCAATTAGAAGGGCAGTTTCGGGTCACCGGCGCCGAGACTGCCCTCGTTGTTTCCGTTAACGGCGGCCCTACCGTTTTTTCATTGAAGCAACAACTTGCTGGCATCAACGTTCCTGGCTAAACCCACCGGAGGCAAGTCTGGGCCACCCGCGGATTTTTCAACTACAGGCGCATCTCAGCTGCCACGGCGTCGCCGAACTTCTTTTGGATCTCCTTTTGGGTCTCGGGATCGAAGTCGGTCATATCAAACATCCGGCGAACTTCGACCATTTCGATATCCTTGCCGGGGATGCGCGAGGCCCATTCGAGCGCCTCCTCGCGCGACTTCACCTGGATGATCCAGTAGCCGCCGACCACTTCCTTCGCTTCGGTAAACGGACCGTCGGTCACTTTCGATTTTCCGTCTTTGAAGGTGACGCGCGCGCTCATCGTCGCCGGCGGGGTCAGCCCGTCGAGCGCCAGCAGCACCCCGGCTTTCCCTAGTTCCTCGTTGTACTTGCCCATTGCCTCCATGTCTTTAAAGTCGGGCACCGTACCGGCCCTTGCGGTTGCGTAGTCTTTCGGATACATGATCATCATGAAACGCATGGTGTTCTCTCCTTGTGTAATGAGTATTGGTTGTGTGCGGACACCTTATCAGGACCGCTACTTTTCTGAATTTCTATTTTTGGCCCAGCGGACTCAACGTTTGCCGCTGAGTCTTTACATGCTCGGCGCCGGCGTTCCATCGGACCATTTGTCTGCTCCTATTAAGAAGACGGACAGCGGCGGGAAGGATTTGAGTTGTGGGTAAGATTGCTCGGAAATGTACCAGTAATTTACGGCCATGACCGGGGAGTTTGCAAGATTTGCGCCCCAGGCTGCACCGTCTTTTGCTGCTTCGTAGAACATCAGGTGGGGGAGGTTGTGGCCGCCGTTGTCGGTTAGATACGAGCCCTTCGACATCATGTAAGAGAAAGTTCCCGGCTCGAGGGATGGTAATTCTTTTTTGTCGATCGCTGCTTTGATTGCGGCGATGACTTCGGGTTTGGAATGGCCCGCCAGGAGCAGTTCGGTGCGTTTGTAGGCGTAGGGCAGGATGGAGCGGGCGGCTGGTGGGTTGAGGCAATCTGCGGCGCGGACTTTTGGATTCCAAAATTCTGGGTTATCGAACATAGCCAACCAGCCGCGTCCGACCCAGCAGACCCAGCCGTTTTTTCCTTCGACTGCGGTTTCGTAGCCGTGACGGGTTAGGACGATGACCGAGGCGTCATGAGAGATGGCGTCTGGAGCGGCGCTGCGGGCCAAGGCGATTTCGGCGTCGCGATCCATCAGATATTGTTCTACCGGGGCCATCGTCGGATACGGCTGGTTGGGGTCTTGTGCAGCTGCGGGCAAGGACGCCGCCGCGATCAGCGCGGAGACGAGCACGAACACGCTTAGGAAAATGCTGTGTATTCGGTTTCGGGTCATCGCTTTCCTCCATTCTGGCGGGCCGGTTGACCGGCCTATCAACAGATAGTCGAACGGCCCCACCGGAATTCGACAAGTCGTCGAGATTTTATTTCAACTTGAGGGCTGGCCACCTTTGCTTTTTTGGTTGGCGATACCACGACTGAGGCTGCCCCACCCTTCGCGATTTTCGAAGAGCCTACCCTGAGCCTGCCGAAGGGGTGGGTACCACGGACGATGGTATCGGGGCTTGGCGGCCAATACCTTAGCCTTTCATGCGGACACCCGGCGGTGACGAATGAACGAATAGGGCGAGGTACGTGGTGCCCACCTTTCGAAGACCACGAAAGGTGGGGCAGCCTCAGCTCCTATGGTGCCGACAGAAACCAAAGGTGGGCCAGCCCCCGCGCCCAAAGCTTACGCTCCGACAAGGTAGCCGGAGGCTCTACCCTGGACCCAGTGGCATCTATTGCTTGATCTCGTGGAATGTAACCAGACCGTTGTTGATTTTCATTTCTGAGCAACCCCTAGGGTGCCCAACGAGGCTTAGCTGCAAAGGCGATCCATTCGGTTGACAGGAAGCAACGGCTGTAAACGAGTGCGGAAACTCCGGCTTGAAGCCTGCGCCCTCAGTTTCCATTGACCACGGGCCGCCATCCACCTCCTTCCCGCATCCTCGAAGATAGATCGTCCCTGCTCGCCATCTGTCGCTGGTCGCGGCATCTCCAGTACACCCGCGAGCGTAGCCCCCAGGACCCGGAGGCGACAAGGTGAAGTCGGCGTCAACTGTTACAGTGACGGTAACCGTGCTTTGCTTTTCGACGGGCTGAAAGTCAAAATTCCACAGCGGACAATACTGGTTGTCATAGTTCTGGCTGTCGAAGCAAGGGTCCTTAAAAGTCAATTTCGAATATCCCCTCTGTACCACATCGCCGCTTTTCGCAGGTACTGGGGGAGGATCGGCATCGAGGCTTAAGGCCAAGCTACCGCTTGAGGTGGTATTGATCACAGTACCGAAATTCTTCTCGGGATTCCAGATGCATTGAGCGACAGCTCCACTGTTGAGATCGACTTTACTGAACCAGCCGTCGTCGAACAAGTTGTTCTTATTGCCCGGATTGCAACTTGAAATTGAGTCTGGATCGGTGGCTCTTACGGGGCCTCGAAGCGTGGCCTTCTCCGAGCCATTCGGGTGATATCGTACACTAATTGAAATCATTCGCTTGTCGCCCGTGGGTGTGATTTGCCCATGTAGGCCCGCTGTATTACTCGCATAACACGCCTTTGCCGCTTCCAGCGCGTACTTGCTAAATTCATGAGTCACGTTCGTATATTGTGTATCAAGCACCTGTTCTCTAAGGTGCTTGTCGCAGAACTGTTGGTACCACTCGGACCAGCTCGAGCTAGAGGTTTCATAGTTGGCCCCAGCCTTCAGCTGGACAATGTCATCGGCGATAGGTAAAGGAATACCCGCACTTCCGGCGGCCTTGACAGCCTCCGTGGAACTCGTGGCCGATCGGGTCACGCTGCAGAATTCATCTTGCATTCTTGAGAATTCATGCCGAGAGCTAAGGAGCAAATGCTCGTCAACCACTCCTCCCCACCTCGAACAAGGGTCTGAATTGTTTGGCTGCATTTGAGCGGACAGGAAAGCGGGGGAGAGACCCAAGTACAACGATGCGACCGCGAGCGTTAGGGCAAGTATGTTATGCATCAATCCACCTCAGCCGGGAAGGGGCGTAGTATATACGCTTTTTCGCCGGTCGAAAAGAGTTAGCTCAACATTTTGGGCAATGGAATGATTGAAGACGGGGCTAGACACGGGCGCGGCCGCCGGCACTCCCGACTCCCGCCCTTCGCAAAAAACGCGAAGGAACGGGGCACCCACCGTGCTGGTAATGCCCGCGAGATCAAAAGCTTGGGCCACCCGCCCCTACGGAACAATGATCGCAGGCTTTTTCGAGAAGTTGGGAAGCAACAGGGGACAGCCGGGACGTTTTCCGTTTTTTCTGACGGGACATTGGGGAACTCCATCTGTCCGGAGGCTCGCACAATAAAAAAGGTCCGCCTACCCCCACTGAACGGGGCCAGCGGACCCAAGCCTGAGAGCCTTCCTCAGTTCCTGCGCGCTCGCTCAACTTCCAGCTGCGCGCGAAGCAGGCGGTTCTGCATCTTCACGTGCAGCCCGTCCCAGTGCTTGCGGTTCTTGCCCAGGTGGTCGGGCGTGCGTCCGATGTCCTCGGTCGCGTTGTCCGTCTCCTTCACCAGTTCCGGTCCGGCATCCTTCCACAGCTTGAGCACCTGACGGAACCCGCCGCGCCACTTGGCGAAGCCGGAGCTGTCCTCCTCCACCATGTTGCGGAAGGCCGCTAGCATCGGGTAGCAGGCGCCCTTGGTGAGCCTGTACTTGGACGAGTCGAGGCGGGCGAACGGAAAGTCGAACTCTCTGTTCTTGGCAGCCTCCTCCACGATGTTCATCTTGCCCGCGCGGCCTCCGCCGTCGTTGTGAATCTGGCGGTAGTCGTGGCGGATGTAGTCGTAGAGGACGAGGGCGTCTTGGAGAATCGGCTTAAGGCGGTAGTACTTGCTCTCATCAAGGTCGTCCTTGTGCTTCTCGTAGTCGTCCGCGAACTTCTTGAGCGGGATGCTCCACTTCTCGTAAGCGGAGATGGGGTGCTTGCTGACGCTGTTGGGGAAGTCGAAAATGTTGAACAGCTCAAGGATGCCAATTAGGTCGCGGACGTCGTAATCCTTTGAGTCGGACTCCTTCCAGGCGAACGCGTCGCGATACGGGGTGGGTTTCAGCTCCTCCTTGAGCCAGTCGAACACACCGTCGATGTTGTAGATGGACTTAGGGGCGACCTGCATCCCGGTGTTCAGCCCCTTCGCGATGTCCGTGATGAGGCCGTTCTCGATGCCCGTGCGGATGTAGACCTCGACGTACTGGTTGGAGTCCGTTGAGCCCTCTCGGTTGCAGTGCTCGATGATTCTCGCCGTGTGAGCCCCGTCGACGATTCCGCCCTTCTCCTCGTCTATGGCGACTTCGTACACCTGCTGGTCTTTGTCGACCAAGCGCACGCCGAGAGCAAGGATGGTAATCCCCTTGTTCATCAGGTCGAACGTCCCGGGGTCAGCCCCGGTCCCTTCAAGGCTCTCGCGAACGTCGCGATAGACCAAGCGATTGAGGCCCACAGGCTCGCGGGCGTTGGCGGCGGCGCTGATGCCGGTCGGGAAGTCAGTGGCCTTCACCGTCAACCAGTACTTGTCGACTTTCTTGAAGAACGGGTGGGACATCTTGCGGGATTCAAATGCAGTGATACGGTGGATTTTCTTAGACATGGGGCTACCTCATATATGCGGGCGATGCCGCTAGATTTAGCCGTGAGCGCGGTGGCTCCGACTATGTCTCTAGTATACCAGATGAGTGAGAAGGTGAATGCGGGGGTGAATGCGGGAGGATAAACCGGAGGATAAACCGGGGATAAACCGGGGACGGGGATAAACCGGGGACAGACGGGACTGACCCCAATTTCTAAGGCGAGAAAAATGGGGAACTTCCCGTCTGTCCCTGCATTTCTCCAAGTAACTTGACAGCGTCCTTGTGATCGCCGAATACTAGATATTGACAGAGAGCCGCACCACGTTTTATGGCCCCGCCAATGCGGGGCCATTTCTTTTAGCTCGCAAATTTCTCGATGATTCTTGCTTCGATTGGCCCTATCTCTCCCCCGTCCGCTTCTTACCCTCCATCATTACTCTTCTCAATATCCGGTTAATTCGCGTCTGGTAACCCGGGCCTTTGGACTGGAACCAGTCGACCACCTCGGTATCCAAGCGCAACGAGATCCTCCGCTTGCGTGGACGGTTCCAGCGTGCCTCTGCGCTCCCCTCCTCCTCCGCCAGCACCAATAGATCGTCCTCAACCGACGCATGCAGCTCGATAAGCTTCCCAGGCCGCGGCCGCGCCTCTCGCCGCTTTGCTTTCTTGCTCTTAGCTGTCACGACACAATCGTATACCCTTTACCGTCGTGACGTTATGTTCCAGCTGGAACACTGCGACAAGCGCAGGTGAATTACTATTACTTCAATTCCTCGAGCCGCCTCGCCAGGAATTGCCGCTCCGGTTCCTGTTGGGTCAGCGCCAGAGCCTTCTCATAAGAGGACCGAGCCTCAGCTGTCCTTCCGAGCCTGCGGTACATATCTGCACGGGCGGAATGCGCCAGGTAATAATTTGCCAATTCGCCTTGTTTTCCAGAAGAATGTTCCAAGACTGCGTCGATATGCGCCAGACCGGCCTCTGGACCATCGCGCATCGCAATGGCCACGGCACGATTGAGCTGTACAACCGGCGAAGGCTGAACTCGCAGCAATTGGTCGTAAAGCGCAACAATCTGCCGCCAATCGGTCCGAGCGACCGATTCCGCCTCCGCATGAACGGCCGCAATCGCAGCCTGCAGTGTGTAGGGGCCGAAGCGGCGGGACTTCTGCCCGTAGCCCAGGGCTTTCTCCAGTAATGCCACTCCGTCCGCGATCTGCTCCCGGCTCCAGAGCGCGCGGTCTTGATTCTCCAGCAAAATCAGCTCTCCGGTTGGAGAGGTTCTCGCGGCGCGCCGGGATTCCTGCAGCAACATCAGAGCTAGCAGCCCCATCACTTCCGGCTCTGGCTGAAGTTCCATCAGCAACCGGCCCAGTCGAATGGCCTCGCCGGTTAGCTCGGCCCGCGTTACTTCCGCTCCCGCCGCAGCCGAATAACCCTCGTTAAAGACGAGATAGATGACCTGAAGCACCGCGCCCAGCCGCTGCGGCAATTCCTGAGGCGTCGGCACCTCGTAGGGAATCTTTGCCTCCCGAATCTTTGCTTTGGCGCGCACAATGCGCTGCGCCAGCGTCGCCGGAGTGGTGAGGAATGCCTTTGCAATCTCCTCGGTGGTCAGCCCGCACACCTCACGCATGGTGAGCGCAACGCGCGCTTCCGGCGCCAGAGACGGATGACAGCAGGTAAAAATCAGGCGCAGCCGGTCGTCTTCAAGAAAATCGTCATCACTGGAGCTATCCGCCGAACTCCCCTGCACTTCGAGATATCGCACGAGCTCGTCTTGAGATGCATCAAATCTGGCCCGTCGACGCAGAGTGTCAATAGCTTTGAATCGGGCCGTCGAAATCAACCATGGTCGCGGGTTGCCGGGAACTCCACTCGTCGGCCACAGGCTCAGCGCGGCCGCAAAGGCTTCGTGCATCGCCTCCTCGGCAAGATCGAAATCACCGAGCAAGCGGATCAGAGTGGCCAGGATGCGTCCCGACTCCACGCGATAAAGGGAGTCGAGTAGTTCGCGTATCTGGTCGCCGGAGAGCTCGGACATGACACGGTCGGACATGACAATGACCTTAGCAAACCAGCAGCCCCGCAATCAATTTGGCAAACGGCGGATCGCCACTCTTGGGCTACGGGCCGAGCTTGATGTTGGTTACGGGGTGGACTTCCCAGATGGTGGGCATGCGGCTTTTCAGGCTGGGCGGGCCGGGGGCCTGGCCGGTGCTGTGTGTCACGTCGAAGAACAGGGAGCCATCGGCGGTCAGGGGAATGGGAGGTTGATAGAAATGGTAGCCGGCGCCGGGCAGATTCTTGTCACTGATAAAGAACTGCTTGAAAGCGGTGCGAGTTGTGTTCAGGGCTGTGAAAGCGGGATCAGTCGTGGGCGGGAGGCCGGAGACCTCCATGGTCATGTACATTTCCTGGCCGGCTTTGGGGTCGAGGCCTACGATGCAGTGGAAGTCATTGTCGGCTTCGCGGCTGGCGGCGAACAGGAAACCGGTGACGTGGATGTTGCGATTCTCGAGCGGCACGCGATTCGAGGTGGGGTCTTTCGAAATGTTGAGCTTGACCATCTGCTCGATGGGCGGGAGTGTGGCGATCAACTGGCTTACATCGGCGTAGGTCTGGGGTTTGGCGGTTGCGATGGAGAGTTTCGCGGCCTTGCGGTCGGCGCCGGCGAAATCGTCGGGGCCTCCGGTTGCGCCTGGCTTTGCGGTCGAGAGTTGGTCGGCGGCGGCGACAGCTGAGGGGTCCGGCTGTTTTTGCCCACTCAGCGCAGTGCGGAAGGCCACTGCGGTGGGAGTGTTTTCGTAGGTATCAGTTTCCGTGGTCTTGAGGATGCGGTAGGTAGGGCCGCCCTTGGTGGGGCGGAAGGTTGTCTTATCGTCGTGAATGGAATCGAGCGCGGGCATTCCGGGCCGCAACAGATCGAGGGGTGCGCTGGCCTTTTGGCCGGTCAGTTGCAATCTGCGGGTGATGGACGTTTTGCGTGAGGTGGTTGACCGTCTGGAGGGTGGGCCGGATTTCTTGTGCGACTTCGATTTTGGCATGCAAAGCCTCCCTAATGTTTAGACTGCCCTGGTGTCCTGCGACGATTGATGTTGGTCACTCGCTACATCGCCGAGCGTGGAGGTGAGTACAGGTTTGGGCTTGCGCCGGAGTGCTCGCCTCGGGATCCTTAGAGTTGGGACCTCGCCGCGTTGCATGACTGCGGCTACCACTGCCACATTGACCAGCGCGGTGATCAGGCAGAGGATGGCTAACCAGCGGTGAGCGGATCCCGAAGAAAGAGCCAGCAGTGCGGCGGGGGCAAGCGCGCTGACGATGAGGAAAAGGATCCCCAGGATTTTTCTGGAGTAGATGACGCGCGACAACGCGGCTATGCCCAGGGCTGCCAGGAGTTCGAGGAGACCGAAGTCGACGAATATCTCCATGGATCCTTTTTCTGTCCCCACTTCTCTGCGCCCAAGACTTCTGCGCCAAGCGTTGTGAGTTTCCCGAGGAAGGTTCAAGAGCTGCGATGGCGCGCATTATAGTTCAGGAACGTGGAGTGTCAACGGGAAAGGGAAAGTTGTCCGGAAAGGCGGACTGGCAGGGAGGGCGTTAAACTGGCAACTGGCAATTGGTGACTGTTCTTATGCGGGTGCACGTTCTGTTTTTCGGGATGTTGAAGGATTTCGCGGGGAAGTCTGGCGAGTGGCTGGATTTGCCTGGCAGGGCGGTAGTGCGCGATGTGCTGGCGCACTACAGTGAGGTTCCGCAGATGAGGGATGTGATGGGTTCGCTGGCGGTGGCGGTGAATCGGGAATACGCTGGGCCGGAGACGGTGCTGAGGGCGGGCGATGAGGTGGGACTGCTGCCGCCGGTGAGTGGAGGGTCGGGGAAGGCGGCTTCGATCGTCCGCGGGGCGATTGACACGGCTGGCGTGCTTGATCGGATAAAGCGGGGTGAGGATGGGGCTGCCGTAGTGTTTGAGGGGGTGGTGCGCAACCAGACGCGCGGGCGGCGGACGCTTTACCTGGAGTACGAGGCTTATGAGGAGATGGCTTTGCGGCAGATGGAGAGCCTGGCGGAGCAAGCAGCGAAACAGTTTCAGGCGCGCCAGGTGACGGTGGTACACCGGCTGGGGCGATTGGAGATTGGCGAAACCAGTGTGTTGATCGTGGTGGCATCGGCGCATCGCGCGGCCGCATTCGACGCTTGCCGCTGGGTGATTGATACGCTGAAGCGCACGGTGCCGATCTGGAAGAAAGAATATTTTGAGGATGGCGCGGTGTGGGCGGATGGCGAGGCGTTTCCTGAGGAGATTCCGCGGGGAAAATCCCGTGGCTAAGGCAGCCCCGGAGCGGAGGGTGC
This sequence comes from Candidatus Dormiibacterota bacterium, assembly GCA_035566655.1. GTDB lineage: Bacteria > Acidobacteriota > Terriglobia > Terriglobales > Acidobacteriaceae > Sulfotelmatobacter. The sequence goes on along the minus strand of DATMQT010000011.1, from coordinate 28,216 downwards.
ATCTAAGTGAGCGGGCTGAGGGCGCTGGCGGGTTCCTCGACGTCGCCTCGCTTCGCTCGGCGGACCGGCGAGGCGCTCGTCCCCACACGATCTAAGTCAACGTATACTTTCTTTTACTGAATGAGAAAATTTGCCACCGTCATTGTGCTGCTGCTGGCTATCGCTGTTTACGCGCAGCGGACGGCGGCGCAGACCCAATCGAATACCGAACCGGAAACCACGCTCAAGGTTGACGTCAAGCTGGTGAATGTCTATGTCACCGTGACCGATGCCCGCGGCGCGCCTGTGGCTGGGCTTAAGAAAGAGAATTTCGTGGTGCAGGAAGATGGTCTGGTGCAGAAGATTTCGGTGTTCGATAAGGAATCCGCAGTGCCGCTTTCGATCGCGCTGGCGATTGATACCAGCCTGAGCACGCGTCACGACCTGCCGCTGGAGCAAGCTTCGGCCAAGCGCTTTGCACATGCGATTCTGCGGCCAGTGGATGCATTGTCAGTGTTTGGCTTTAGTGAGACCGTGTTGCAATCGAGTCCTTACACGGCTGATCTGAAGCGCATTGACGAGGGCATTGACCATATCCGCCTGGGAGCGGCGACGGCCTTGTTTGACGCGGTCTATCTGGCGTCGCGCTCGCTCGACCACCGCCAGGGACGCAAGGTGATGGTGTTGATTACGGACGGCGGCGACACCATCAGCAAACTCGATTACAAAGAGGCAGTGCGCGCGGCGGAAGAGGCGGAAGCCATTGTCTACAGCATCATTGTTGTGCCGATCGAGAACAGCGCGGGGCGCGAGATTGGCGGAGAGCACGCGCTGATCCAGCTCTCGGAAGATACCGGCGGCAAGTACTACTATGCGACTTCGATGTCGCAACTGGATGACGCCTTCCGGCAGATCAGCGACGAACTCCGCACGCAGTATTTGCTGGCTTATTATCCGTCGCAGCGCTTGTCGAATTCCCAATTTCGGCGGATTCAGGTTGGAATTTCAGGGCCGACCGAGGCGACGGCTTACCGGGTGAGAAATCGGGCGGGGTACTACACGATGAAGTCAGAGTTTTGAAAGCAGTGGTCAGTGGCTAGTGATCAGTGGTCAGTAAAACCTTTGGGTGCTTGGCGATCGTCGGAACGATTGATGTGTAGTTTGATATGCTCAATGATTCCGTCGAAATACTGATTGGCTGTCCGACTACCTGTTCGTGGATTAGGAAAGGTTCTGTGAATATTCCTGCTTCGAGGTTCGCGATTTTGAATCTTCATTCTTTTTATCGTTTGGGTGGGCGATTCGGGTTCGCCAGCGTCGCGTTCTTGCTGGCTTCTGCGTTGCTGGTGGCTCAGAGCGTTGGCACGGGGAGCATTGTGGGAGTGGTTACCGACCCGCAAGGCAAAGTTCTCGGCGCGAAGATCGAAATCACGAACAAGGCCACGGCTGCGGTGATCCGTGTGACTACTTCCGCTGCGGGATGGTATTCCTCGGGCCCCATCCAGCCCGGGGAGTATTTGGTGCGCGTGGAAAGCAAAGGCTTCACTGCGACACCGGTGGATTTGGTGGTGCAGACCGGCGCTACGAGTAGCGGCAGTGTGAAGATGCAACCGGGCACGGGGGTTGGGAAGGGTGAGGTTACGGGAGGCGCGGGAGTCAATATCGAACAGGCCACGGTGCAGAGTGTGCTCAATGGAGACCAGATTGAGAGCCTGCCCGTAATCGGGCGCAATTTCATGGATCTGGCCCAGCTTCGGCCTGGCGTGCAGGTGCAGGACGCTGGCGTTTTCGATCCGGGCAAGAATGGATTCACGTCGATATCATTCTTGGGGCGCTTTGGACGCGCGGAGAGGATTAATGTAGACGGGGTCGACATCAGCGACGAGACGACAGGCGCTGCGACCGAGAACATTCCTGCGAGCGCGATTCTGGAGTTTCAACTCGCGCAATCTTCCCTCGACCTCTCGACTGAACTGACCTCCTCCGGCGCGGTGAACGTGACGACGCGCTCGGGCAGCAATCAAACGCATGGAGGGGCGTTCGGAGTGTTCCGCGGAAGTCAGGGTTCAGCGGCGCTGCCGGGGGCGACCTCACCGTCGTTTCAGCGGGAACAATTCGGGGCCAATGCAGGTGGAGAGATCATCAAGGATAGAGTCTTCTGGTTCGCTGCTGCCGAGCGCGCAAAGCAGGACTTCACGGTCGCTGAGCCCTTTACCTATCCGTTTAACGGTTTGAAGGCGACGATGGCGGAACCCTACCGCGCGTTTGACACCGATGGACGTTTGGATTGGAACTTGAGACAGAGCACGCGAGCTTTCTACCGGTTCAATTTTACTCAGGCTAGCGACGTGCGTCCCTTTGGCTCGGCCAGTTCCACGCAGCAATTGCGCACAGACGATAACACTGAGTCTCACTCCCTGGGCGTCGATTTCAATACGGGAGTGTATGCGCACAGCCTGCGCTTTGAATATCTCAAGCTCCGCAATGAGGTCGGGGATGCGACGAGCGGTCTGGGCGTGGCCGGGAATCCCATCCCTGGGCTGGGTATTAACGTTGGCGCGTCCACAGCGGGGAATTGCATTCTTAGCAACGGTGGCAGTTATTGCGGCGGGCCTAGCTGGCTGGCGCCGCAACAGACGGTGCAATCGAACAAAGAGGCCAGGTACGACGGCAGCCGGGTGATGGGCACACACATCATCCGGTACGGGGTAACGTTCAACCGCATCGAGGGCGCGCGATTGGCAGCCTACTCGGCATTTCCACAAGCCGGCACGACTTCGCTGGTGGGATCGCTGTCGTCTGATCCAACCTCTTATCCGGCGGACTGGGTGAGCTTAGGGAATGGAGTGGGGTCGTCGACGGCCCAGGGTTCATTTGGCTTTCCCGGCGGGAGACTCGGCCCGGATAACCGTTTGGAAATGTATGTGGGAGATAGTTGGAAGATCAGGCCGAGATGGACAGTGACCTATGGCCTGCACTATGTGCGCGACACTGGACGCACGGACAGCAACCTGGGCGCGTTGCCGGCGCTGAATCAATGGGGACCGGGATATGGCAGTCAGATCCGCAATCCCAACCTGAATTTCGCTCCGCAAGTAGGATTCGCTTGGGATATGGGAGGCAACGGCAAGACCGTACTGCGCGGCGGAGGCGGGTTGTTCTATGACAACTCGCTGTGGAGCAATCTGCTATTCGACAGCCCGGCGCGGCTGGCGAAGGGAATTTATGGAAACACTCCGGAAGTTTGCTCGGGCGGTGTGGCTAACGCATTCACCTGGCCCACTACTTTTAGCCCAACCGCAATTGGAACGCTCGTCGCGGGGAATGCCGCAACCGTTGTGAGCACCACCAGCGTGCGGCCGAACTTCTGCGGTGGGGACATCTCGACGGTTGCGCCTCAGATTCTTGCGCTGAGCGGCGCTTTTCGGGCGGCGGCAGGCGCCGCCGGGCAAGCCGCGAATCCGAATTTCCTGGGAACTACACTCACGGCGCTGAACCCGAGCTATGACATTTTGTTTCCGGGCTATCGCACGCCGCGCTCGTGGCAGATGAACCTCGGCCTCCAGAAGGAGATTCGCCCGGGAATGGTGCTCAGTGTGGACTACGTTCGCAACATTGGAGAGCACTATCTGATCGGCCAGGACATCAACCACAGCGGAGCGGCGCGCAGCTTCAATCAAGCGAATGCGGTTGCGGCCCGCGACGCGGCGCAGATAGCGAATGGCTGCGTGGCAGGGTCGGGCCAGGTTACGTGCATGATCGGCAAGCTGGGTCAGGCCGGGGCTCAGTCAGCGTACTCGACAGCGGGCTTGGATTCGAACTTACAGACGGCAGGCGGTTCGCCGTGTTCCTATTGCGCGTTTCCGGGCACGAACCCGGTGACTGGCAACAGCGGAGCAGTGGGCGGGGTGGATATGCAATTTCCCGACGGGCGCGCAGTGTATAGCGGCCTTCAGATGAAGCTGGTGCAGCACGTCGACAGGCCGGTGCGGTACGTGAAGGCGGCGAACTTTCAGGTTTCCTACTCGTACTCCAAGTTCACCAGCCAAGTCCAGGATCAGGACTTCATTAATCTGGCGACGGACAATGACAATGCTACGCGGTTCACGGGGCCGAACGCCTTGGACCGGAAGCAGCAGGTCTCGTTTGGCGGGAACTTCGACTTGCCGTTCCATACGAAGTTCAGCGCGATCGGGCACTTCTATAGCCCGCTTCCGCAGAACCTGCAATTGCCGGAACTGACCAGCGGAGGCGAGATTTTTGCTACGGACTGGCTGGGAGCGGGGTTGGGCGCTGCCGCTGCTCCTGAGCCTGTGCCGGGAACGCGAATCGGACAGTTCCAGCGCGGCACCAACATCGGCGATCTGCAAAGCGTGATCAATAATTACAACCACACCTATGCCGGCAACTTTACGCCGGCGGGGGCCTGCCTTCTTGGCAACAATTTGCCTACCACCAACCACTTTACCTGCCCGGGCCTGATATCAGGGCCACCAGTGATGACGGCTGGAGACCTGACTGCTCTGGGCTGGACCTTGCCCACGATCGGTTCGGTGGCTCCCAATGCGCTGGGTATTCCGTGGCTGAAGTCGATGGACTTGAGGGCAGCGTGGCCGATCAAGATCAAAGAACGCGTCACCATTGAGCCGAGCGCGAGCGTGTTTAACGTCTTCAACTTCGCCAATGCATTTCTGCCGGGGAACTTGCCGGGCGCTTCTCTGGTTCCTGGGTCGGGCGCGTACCTGGCGCCGAATGTGGTTGGCGGGGTCCAGGGAGGATCGAGCCTTACGCCTTTCCGGGCGAGTTTTCAGTCGGGAACTTATGCGCTGGGGGCGCCCCGCCAGTTCGAGTTTGGGTTGAAGATCAGCTTTTAGAAAATCATCGACCACTAAGGACACGAAGGTCCTGCGAAACGTCGTGTTCGGCGTCCGCTGCCGGGCAACGGCTCCGTGTACAATGTTCGCATGCCATTCCGCGCGCAGGGAAATCCCAACACCGCCAAGCGCGGCCGGACCCCGCCTCCTGAGGAAACCTTCGAAGAAGCCACCTTCCTTAAAGCTCTGGGGGAGAAACAGAAGGCAGTCAGCGTGAAGCTGATGGATGGTCAGACAGTGACGGGTTGGATTGAGTATTACGACAAGCACATGGTGCGGCTGACGCGCGAGGGCGCTCCGAACCTGTTTATTTTCAAGCACGAGATTATGTACATCGCGGAAGGTGGCGGGAAGAAGAAGTAGAAAGTGTTTGGGCAGCGGCTGTGGCAGGCCGCGAGTAAGGGCAATGATAGAAATGCCTTGCGGAGCCTGCGTTCGCGCAAGTAGATAGGGGTCCTTCGACTACACAGTGCTTGCGCTCAGCGCGCAAGCACTCGTTCCGCTCAGGATGACAAACCTAAAAGAGTCTGCTAATTCCGACAGCTTTCTTCCGGCCATGTCGGCGATTGCTCGCGAGGCGGGCGCTTTGCTGGTGGATTACTTTCACCAGCACTTGAAGATCGAATACAAGGGCGATGCGGATTTGGTTACAGCCGCCGATCGTGCGTCGGAGGTGTTGATCCGCGAGCGGATCCGGCAGCACTGGCCTGGGCACGATGTTCTCGGGGAGGAGCAGGGGCTGAACGATCAGGGCAGCGAGTATCGCTGGTACGTCGATCCGCTGGACGGTACGACGAACTTTGCGCACGGGTATCCAGTGTTTTGCGTTTCGATGGGGCTGGAGCATCGAGGTGCGCGGATTGCAGCGGTGGTTTACGATCCTACGCGGGATGAGCTGTTTTCGGCGGAGCTCGGCAAGGGCGCGCGGCTCAATGGCGAGGCGATCCAGGTTTCGAAGACGCCGGTGCTGAAGGAGTCGCTTCTGGCTACTGGATTTCCCAGCCACAAGCGGCACAAGAATCCGAACATTTATTTTTATCATCAGATCACGCTGCACTCGCACGGGGTACGCCGGGCGGGATCGGCCGCGCTTGATTTGTGTAACGTCGCGGCGGGACGGTTTGATGGATTCTGGGAATTCAATCTGAATCCGTGGGACACAGCGGCTGGTGTGCTGATTGTGGAGGAAGCGGGCGGCAGAGTTACGCGCTTTGATGGGTCGGCTTTTGAACTCGACAGCCGCGAGACTTTGGCATCGAACGGGTTGATTCACGATGCGCTGCTGCGGGAGTTTGCGGACATCTTTGCGGGGCGGGGGCTGGAGGCGTTGCCGGATCCGAGTGCGTACAGGAAATGAAAACCGCAGAGGACGCCGAGAACGCGGAGGAAACTCAGCGCATTGCGATTTCTCGGCCGCGTTACAATTAAGCTGTGGGATTGATGCTTCCTATACGGTCGTCCCTTAATTCTTAACTTCTACAGGTTCAATGTGATCAACTCTCTTCTGGAACGCAAGATTGAAAAGCGGCCTGACCGGGTGCGGTTGCAAGGGCGCGTTCTTTTTCTCACCGAAGATCCGGAACTCATCAAGCGGCAGCTCGCGGGCGAGGATCTGCCTTGGGATACGAGGAATCCGGGGAACAATCCCAAGCTGCGCGACGACATCTCGACCGACGAAATCACGCCGGCGCACTACTGTTTTTATTTTGACGAGACGCTGGGGGAGATTCCTTATCTTGGGCTGAAGTGCGGCAGCGTGACGCCGATTGGGCGCAGCGACGTGAAGCGCGGCGGTTTTGTGTGTGCGGTGAGTGGGAAGCGGCGCGGGAAGGGATCGAGCCGGGAGCAGTCTCCTTATGCTGAGATGTGTGCCGGTATTCGCGTGGTGATTGCTGAGAACATCGAGCGCATCTACAAGCAGAATTGCCAGAACTTGGGCGTGCTGACTTCCACCGACTTTTCGCTGATTGACCGGATTCGTGGCGGGGAGGAGATTGCGCTGGCTGAGTTTACTGCCGGGGAAGATGAGATTACGCGGCAGGTGATTGAGTATGGCGGGCTGTTTCCGTTTAATGTGGCGCGGATGCAAGGGAAAGTGTTTTTGCCGCCGGTGAAGACTGGCACTCGTGCCATGACTCTGGCCGAGAAGATTTTCGCCCGTCACATGAAGAACGAGAAGGGCGAAGTTGGCGTGCCCGCTGTGAAACCCAGTGATACCGGTTTTGCTCGGGCCGATTTGCGCTTCAGCCATGAATACGTCACGCCGATGGCGGCGATTTTTTTTGACCGGTACGTTGGCAAAGATGCGAAGGTCAACGATGCGTCGAGCATTATCTTTTTCCGCGACCACCTGACGTTTCTCGATGAAGTGATTTCGGAGGAGAAAAAGAAGCTGGGGCTGCTTGATCTGGCGACGCAACTCAAGCTCAAGCAGCAGGATTTTGCCGTGAAGCAGGGAATCAGGCTGCACGGAGAATTGAAAGACCGCAAGGGTTCGGAGGGGATTTGCCATTCGATCGTGCTGGAAAGCTACGCGCTGCCAGGGCAGTTGAATATTGGTTCGGACTCCCACACGCCGCATGTGGGCGCGATTGGATGCGTGGCTTTCGGCATAGGCACCACCGACGTTTTCAATAGCTGGATTACAAAGGATGTGCGGGTAAAGGTGCCGGAGTCGGTGCGGATTGTGATTCGCGGGAAGCGGCATGCGAATGCCACGGCGAAGGATTTCATCCTGAAGATTTTGAGCCTGGACTACGTGCACAGTGGCAAGGCGCTGGCCAAAGTGATGGAGTACGCGGGCGAGGCCATCGAAGAACTCAGCGTGGATGAGCGCGCCACTATGACGAACATGGCGGCTGAAATTGGGGGCTTCACCGGCATTGTTGCGCCGGACAAGAAGGCGGTCGACTTTCTGGTGGAGCGGCGCGGGATGGATCGAGGAAAGGCTCAGGATTTGATTGAAGGCTTATACAGCGATCCGGGTGCGCAGTATGCGCATGTGATCGAACTGGATGCGGCGGAGATTACACCGATGGTGGCAACTCCGGGCGATCCGGGTAATGGGAAGTATGTGCGCGAGCTGAACACGCCGGTGTCGATCGAGATCGCTTATGGCGGCACCTGCACCGCGGGCAAGAACGAAGACATGGACATGTATGCTGCAGTGTTGGCCGATGCGCTGAGGCAGGGAAAGCGCGTGGCGGATTCGGTGAAGTTCTACATTCAGTTTGGATCGCAGGAGACCCGCGAATACTGCATGCGCAAGGGTTATCTCGATGTGTTTCAGAAAGCTGGAGCGATTGTGATCGAGCCGAGTTGCGGCGCGTGCATCAATGCGGGGCCGGGAGTTTCGACGCGTGCCGATCAGGTGGTGATCAGCGCGCAGAACCGGAACTTCCCTGGGCGCAGCGGGCCGGGACAGATGTATCTGGCATCGCCTTACACGGTCGCGGCTAGCGCGGTTGCGGGCTACATTGTGGAGTATGAGCCGAGTGAGGCACTCGTAGGAGCGTAGCCCTGCGCCTTCAAAAAAGGCGGCTGCCTGCTTACTGTCGTTGCTGCGAAACGTCTGACCTCACAGGAGGAAGCCATGAACCGTTCCCTGCTTCTCGTTGCTCTCGTCACAATCACTTTAGCTATCGCAGCTACTGGGTCTCGTGATGCTGGTTCTCCGGGTTCGCGAGTCGGATCGCTATCGCCGACGTCGTCCATGCTCGAACCGCGGTCGGGGCAGACTGCTACGCTGTTGCCCGACGGCAAGGTCCTGATCGCGGGAGGTATGCGCCGTAATCAGGACTTCTACAAATCCGCCGAGCTTTATGATCCCGCGACCGGCAAGTTCCAGCCTACGGGAGAGATGAACCAGCGGCGCGTGGGACAAATTGCGGTGCTGCTGCGATCCGGGAAAGTACTGGTTGCCGGAGGATGGGTGGGCCAGGGGGGAACGGATTCGGCGGAGTTGTATGATCCGGCAACGGGGAAGTTCACTGTGATCGCCAAGATGACTACCCGGCGCGGCAGGCCCAGTGCAACATTGCTGGCGGATGGCGACGTGCTAATCGCAGGCGGGGAGGAACGTGACAACGAATCGCTGGCTTCGGCTGAGATCTTCCATGTGAAGACTCTTTCATTCCAGGCGACTGGTTCCATGCGTCATGCGCGCATCTCTCACACGGCAACGCTGCTCAATGATGGACGCGTTCTGATTGCCGGTGGCTACGCGGGAAGCGTTTTCTCAAGCGCGGAATTGTACGATCCGAAAGCCGGTACTTTCGCCGAAACCGCCGGTCTCAGTACCGCACGGTGCAAACACACGGCGGGGCTGTTGCCAGATGGAAGAGTTCTGATCGCTGGCGGGTCGGATTCGCGCGGCTGGAGCGGCAACTTAAGCAGCGCGGAAATTTACGATCCGCATACCGGGAAATTCACGGCCGCCACTTCGATGAACGACACTCGATTCAAGCTGCCGGATGAAGCGGTGCAGTTGGTGTCTGGAAGATTGCTGATTGCGGGAGGGAGCCGGGAAGTGGAAGTTTTCGATCCGGCGAGCGGGAAGTTCCTGGTGGTGCCCGGCCAGATGAATGACAAGTGGCACTACATGAGTGAGACGAAGCTGCGCGATGGCAGCGTGTTGCTGGCTGGCGGATATCCGAACAACGATCAGGCCACGGCGCAGGCTTGGATTTACAGGCCGTAGCGGGCGGGCTGAACGGCGGCGATGCGGCTAGATCGAACGGGGCTTCCATCATCGCATAGCTGCCCCGCAAGTGGTTGAATTCAGGCAGGGTGGCTGAAATCAGCCATTGCGGAAGCTGCAACTTTTTTATTAACTTGGAGTTCAAATGGGTAGGCGGTTTCAGATTGAAGTAACATCTGGGCAGCCTGCAGGTCCGGTCGGCTTATGGTTGACGCTCCGGATCTGAAAAGGGGGTCACCATGCGTTACCTTAAATATTTGGCTCTGGTAGGTGTTCTGATGCTGCCGCTGGCGTACTCGCAAGCGCAGGTCGGAGTTGGAGTGGCTGTTGGGCCGGGCTACGGCTATGTTGGCGGACCGCCGGTATGCGACTACGGATATTACAACTATTACCCCTACGCTTGCGCGCCTTACGGGTACTACGGGCCTGACTGGTTTGTGGGTGGTGTGTTTATCGGCGCCGGCCCGTGGTATGGCTGGGGAGGCGGTTGGGGTGGTTGGGGCCGTGGCTGGGGTGGACGCGGCGGTTGGGACCATGACCGCGGGTTCGGAGGTCGAGGGTTTGGGGGTGGGCGTGGCTTCAACGGCGGACGCGGCTTTGCAGGTGGGCGCGGATTCGGACATGGTTCGACTGGTGGATTCCACGGCGGCGGCGGGTTCCACGGCGGTGCTGCTCATGGTGGCGGCGGGTTCCACGGCGGAGGTGGCTTCCACGGTGGTGGAGGCGGTGGACACGCTGGCGGCGGACACGGCGGCGGCGGGCACCGCTAAACATGGACTGATCCGGAATTCTTTGATCCGGTAGGCAAGGATGAACGGCTGGCAGCGTCCGCTGCCAGCCGTTTCTTTTTTGCCCTGGGTAGTTAAAGGCTAGCGCGGGATGACTGCGGCGGAAAACTGTGTGACTGCGAATCGTGCGGTGCGGGTCAAGAGCGGGTCAGTAAAGCCGGTCAATAAAGCTGTACCCCAGGCCGCATTTCTTGCTAGAATGTGCGGTTCGCCGAGACGCGCAGTAGTAGTAAAATATATGCATAGATTCTGAGGAGACAGACACTCTTATGGCCTACGTGATTGCAGAGCCTTGCATTAACACCAAAGACACGGCGTGCGTGGATGCGTGTCCGGTGGATTGCATTCATCCCAAGAAGGATGACCCCAAGTATGCGACGGAGCCGTTGCTCTACATCGATCCGGTCGAGTGCATCGACTGCGGCGCTTGCGTGCCCGTGTGTCCGGTATCGGCCATCTTCGCGCTCGACGATCTGCCGGAGAAGTGGAACGAATACACCGCGAAGAATGCAGCTTACTTCGGGCGGTAGGGCGGCTTTCGGTTTTGGCTTGGCTTCATGCTTTGAGGCGCGCGTCCATAACGGGCGCGCGCCTTCTGCTTTTCAGAGAGCGGATTACCGTTTCGCTAGGCAGGTTCAGGGATGGGTGGCCGTGAAGGTTCCCCCTCCGCTGCATCCTCCACCCGACAGGGTCCAGTTGCCGGAGATGGTATTGCCCATCACATTCCCGCTTAAGCTGAGGACGTTGCTCGTGGTGCCGGTGATGGTCAGTCCAAATGAGCCCTGTACATTGCCGTTGAAGTTGCCACTCAGAGTGAACGAACCCATTTCTGTCGTTGTTTCCGAGGCGAAGCAGGGGGCAGTCGACGTAAAAGTGAAAGTGGTGACATTGAGCCCGCTGCCGCTGCCCTGGGTAAAGGTCGTTGAAAAGCTGTAAGCCGTCGTTCCATCGCTTGTGTTGGTCAGAGTAGCGGCCCAGGTTCCGTTGATGTTGCCTGAGCCTGGACCGCCGCTACTGCTGCAACCAGCCATGGTCAGCCCAAGCACCAAAAGGACAATCATCCTGCTTGATTTTTTGTGCACATCTCCTCCTGAGTCGGATAGTTCTAATAAAGAGAACCCCCAAGCCCCCGTAAAAGTTGCCTGGATAATTGGACGAAAGAGCGCGACTCATTTTAGGTATTTAGGTATCCAACCAGGCTTTTGTTGCACTACGGTATCCACTGTATTGTGCGACGGAGGGGCGCCAGCTACATTCGATTTGTAACTTTCATAGTAAGAGCGTTTTTGGGGCGATCATGGGTTAGTGTCGCAAGGACACTCGCGACGTTTGGACCCTCACGATCGTCCCTTCGCAGTTTTGAGCAGGTGATTGCCGTCGCCAGTGGTTCCCACTCCTTTGTTACATCCGCTCAGTCCATTACAATCCTCCAGTAACTCGGACTTGCTAGGCTCTCATGGCACTGATGGAGTCGGAAGCGATTGTGCTGCGCACCTATCCGCTGCGCGAGGCTGATTTGCTGGTCACGCTTTTCACACGTGCGGAGGGCAAGGTGCGCGGCGTGGCGCGGTCGGCGAAGAGGTCGAAGCGGCGCTTTGGCGGGGCGCTGGAGCCGATGACCTATGTGCGCGCGTTTTATGATGTCCGCGAGCGGCAGGAGTTGGTGCGGCTGGATGCTTGCGAGGTGCTGGAGTCACCGCTGGCTACTGAAGTTAGCTATGCGCGGGCGGTGGCGCTGGCGCATGTGGCGGAGTTGCTCGACGAACTGCTGCCCGACCACGAGGCCAATGACGCCATCTTCCGCCTGACGCTTTCGGTGTTGCATGTTTTATCGGGCTCGGATGTGTGGATGCCCGTCACTTACTTTGATTTGTGGCTGACGCGGCTGGTTGGGTTTCTGCCTGAGTTGACCGAGTGCATCGTGTGCGGGCGCGGCTTGAACGGGAGCCGTGCTTATTTTCACGCCCTGGCGGACGGGTTGATGTGTCCTGAGGATAAGCGGCTGGCGTCATCGGAAATTTCAAAAGACTCGCGTGCGCTGGCGGCGCTGATGTTTCGTGCTCCAGTGGAGAGCTTTGCGGGGAAGTCGTGGCCGAAGGCGCAGGGGGCCGATCTGCGGAAGTTTCTGATCCAGGCATTGCAGCGGCATATTGAGAAGAAGCTAGTCACGGCGGGGATGCTGGAGAAGGGCGAGTTCTAGCCCATCGGCTGACGGTTCTCTCCGCTTCCGTTACAATCATTGATTAATCTTCAAGGTCCCGGACAAGTGTGTGAATCCAGCTAAGCCCAATCCGCTGACGTTTCAGGAACTCATCCTGCGGTTGCAGGCGTTTTGGGCGGAGCGCGGCTGCGTGCTGCAGCAGCCTTATGACGTGGAAGTGGGTGCGGGGACGATGGCTCCGGAGACGTTTCTGCGGGTGCTGGGGCCGAAGCCTTATAAGGTGGCGTATGTGCAGCCATCGCGGCGGCCGGCGGACGGGCGCTATGGGGAGAATCCTAACCGGCTGTTCAAGCACATGCAGTTGCAGGTGATATTGAAGCCTCCGCCGGAGAATGTGCAGGAGTTGTATCTGGAGTCGCTGGGCGCGATCGGGATTGATCTGCGGCAGCACGACATCAAGTTTGAGGAAGATAACTGGGAAGCTCCGACGCTGAGCGCGTGGGGCGTGGGCTGGCAGGTGATGCTGGATGGATTGGAGATCACGCAGTTTACTTATTTTCAGCAGTGCGGCGGTGTGGATCTGTTTCCGATTTCCGTTGAGCTGACTTATGGGCTGGAGCGCATTGGGGCATTTCTTCAGGATGTGGATTCAATTTATGACATCGTGTGGGCGCGCGATCCCGAGACCGGGCGGGCGACGACCTACGGCGATGTGCGGCTAGCGGATGAGTTGCAGTTCTCGGTTTACAACTTTGAATTGGCGGATGTGGAGAAGACGTGGAAGCACTTTGAGCTGTGTGAAGCGGAGTGCAAGGGACTGCTGGATCGATATGCAGCCCCAAAGGATAAGACTGAAGGCGGCGGAATTTCCCGGTCGAAGTCCCGGTTTCCTCTTCTCGCCGCTTACGATCTTTGTCTCAAGTGTTCACATCTGTTCAACATTCTCGATGCGCGGGGAGCTATTTCTGTTACTGAGCGTGTCGGAGTGATTGCGCGCGTGCGGGCGCTGGCGGTGGGAATCGCAAAGGCCTGGGTGGATCAACAACAGAGCGAAGCCGCTGGGGAGAAATTGGACGAACCTGACCCCGTCGTCAAGAAAGTGCACACGAAAAGAAGCGAGAAGTTGTCGCCGGTGGGATTGTAGGACTGCAAAGAGGAACATGCCAGATTTTCTGCTCGAGATCGGGTGCGAAGAGATTCCGGCGCGGATGATTGACGGGGCCTCGCAGGAGTTGCGCGAGCGCGTCGTCGCGCTGCTGATCCGTGAGCGGTTGGCGGCGGGGGGGATTGCTGGTTTCGATACGCCGCGGCGGTTGGCGGTGCTGGCTTCCGGAATTCCGGCGGCACAATCCGACGTAACCGAGCAGGTGAATGGACCTTCCGTCACCGTGGCCTATAGAGATGGGCAGCCCACTCCAGCGGCGCATGCGTTCGCCAAAAAGTCTGGAGTAGACGTTTCGCAACTGGAGAGGATCACCACGGCAAAAGGCGAATACCTCGCCGCGAAAGTCACTAAGAAGGGCCGTAGCGCCGGCGAAATTCTTGTGGAGAATTTGCCCAAGGAACTTTCTTCGATCTACTGGCCGAAAAACATGTACTGGCGCAAAGCTGGCGAGCGCTTCGTTCGCCCGGTGCGGTGGGTGGTGGCGATGCTCGACGGGGAGACGATTCCGCTGGAGTTTGATGGAGTCTGGGCGGGGATGACTTCGCGCGGGCACCGTATGTTGTCGCAGGGCGCGGTGACGATTTCGCGGGCTGGTTCGGCTTATGTTGACGCACTGCGTGCGGCCAAGGTTCTGGGGCGTTCGGAGCGCGAGCAGCAGATTCGCAAAGGTCTCGACTCAGCCACGCGCACTATCTCTGGAGCACGCTGGCGTGAAGACAAGTCCCTGCTCGACACTGTAATGAACCTGACGGAGTTTCCCAGCGTAGTCATGGGTGGCTTCGATCCACGGTTCCTGGCATTGCCGGAGGAAGTTCTCGTCACAGTCATGCGCGATCATCAGAAATACTTTGCGGTGGAAGATGCAGAGCACAAACTTCTGCCGCATTTTCTGGCCGTGCTGAATACAGATTGCGATCGCAATGGTCTGATCCGGCACGGCAACGAACGTGTGCTGCGGGCGCGGTTCAGCGATGCGCGCTTCTTCTGGGAGACGGATCAGAAACGATCGCTGCTGGAGCGGCTGGATCTGCTTCGCCACGTTACTTTTCAGAAAGACCTGGGCAGCTACCACGAGAAGACGCGGCGGGTGCAGCGTTTGTGCAGTTGGCTGAGTGAGATCGTCAAGCAGAGCAGGATGGCAATTCGTCCGGGTGTGATTCATAAAGCTGCCGCCCTGGCCAAGACCGATCTGACCACCGAACTAGTGAAGGAGTTCACTGAACTGCAGGGCATCGTGGGCGGGCTGTATGCGCGGGCGCAGGAGCTCGATTCAAGTTTGCCTGAGGCGACACGGTTTGCGATCGCGGATGCGATTTACGATCACTACAAACCGGAGTCCACGGAAGACGAGGTTCCACGGTCGATGGAGGGCGCGGTGCTTTCGATCGGCGACAAGGCGGATACGATTGCCGGGATGTTTTCGCTGGGGATGATTCCGAGCGGGTCGAAGGATCCGTTTGCCCTGCGGCGGCAGGCAAATGGGATTGTGAAAGTGATCGCGGAGAAGAAGCTGCCGCTGCGACTGAGTGACATGATGCGGGACGCGCGGGCGGGCTACCAGGGATCGGACGCGGAGAAGAAGTTTGTCGATGATGCAAAGTTCTCCGAGAGCGTGCGCGCATTCTTCCGGGAGCGGCTGGAGTTTTATCTGAAAGATGTGCGCGGCTATGCGTATGACGTGGTGAAGGCGGTGCTGGCGGCCGACGCGGAAGGTGTTGTGGATGCGGTGGCGCGGGCCGAGGCGGTGAAACAGGTTCTGCACATGGCGGAATTTCTGGCGATCGGCGCGGCCTGCAAGCGCATGCGGAACATTTTGAGGCAGGCCGAAGAAAAGGGTATTGAGCCCGCCGTCAAGTTTGAATATCTCCCGGAGGCTGCCGAAGAAGAGAAGACCCTGATGGCGTACATGGAGCGCACAGACGGTCGCGTCGAAGCCCATCGACACAAGAAAGAATATCTGGACGCGCTGCTGCTGCTTTCGACTGCGAGGGAGCCGGTGGACAAGTTCTTCGACAAAGTGATGGTGATGGTGGAAGACAAGAAGGTTCGGGCGAACCGGCTGGCGCTGCTGCGGACGCTGCTGAAGGAGTTTTCTACAATTGCTGATTTCTCGGAGATTGTGACGGAAGGGAAGTCATGATCGCCCGACATTCCTAAAACCTCGAATTCAGATGTGCGGATTGCCGGCAGAACGCCGGCGCTACGAAATCGAATACAAAGGACTAATCATCATGGCGACAATTACCCTCCCCGACGCTGAAGTTCAGGAAAGCAAGAAAACCATAACCAAGTATGTTTACTTTTTCGGCGGTGGCAAGGCGGATGGCCACGGCAAGATGAAAGACGAGTTGGGGGGCAAAGGTGCCGGTCTGGCCGAGATGACCAATGCCGGACTGCCCGTGCCACCGGGATTCACCATTCAGACTGAGGCTTGCAGGGAATACATGCGGAGCGGCGGCGTGTCCAAAGAAGTTGACCGACAGATGGAGGAAGCGCTGTCCAAGCTGGAAGCTCTTCAGGGACAGAAGCTGGGAACGGGCGAGAACCCACTGCTGGTAAGCGTACGCTCGGGCGCGAAGTTTTCGATGCCGGGGATGATGGACACGATTCTCAACCTCGGGTTAAACGACAAGAGTGTGGAGGCGCTGGCCAAGCTCAGCAATAATCCACGGTTTGCGGCGGATTCCTACCGGCGGCTGATCCAGATGTTTGGCAACGTCGTGCTGGAGATCCCCAAGCACGCATTTGACGAGGTGTTTGATGCCAAGAAGAAGCAGAAGAAGGCGAAGCTCGACACCGAACTGGATGCCAAAGCGCTGAAAGAGGTGATTGAAGAATACAAGAAGGTGGTCAAGAAGCACGCCAAGCGCGACTTTCCGCAGGATCCGCAGGAGCAGCTGGTGATGGCGCGAAATGCGGTATTTCAGTCATGGCAGAACGACCGCGCCAAGACTTACCGCCGCATCAACAACATCGATGACATGCTGGGCACCGCGGTCAACGTGCAGGCCATGGTGTACGGCAACCTCGGCGACACAAGCGGCACAGGGGTGGGCTTCACGCGCAACCCAGCCACTGGCGCGAAGGAGTTTTACGGCGAATATCTGATGAACGCGCAGGGCGAAGACGTAGTCTCGGGTGTGCGTACACCCGTGCCAATCCTCGAACTGCAGAAGCTGATGCCCAATGTGTACAGCCAGCTGCGCGAGATCACGACGCGGCTGGAGAAGCATTACAAAGACATGCAGGATTTCGAGTTCACCATCCAGGATGGCAAGCTCTACATGCTGCAAACGCGCAACGGCAAGCGTACTGGCCTTGCGGCGGTACGGTTGGCGATTGAAATGGTGGAAGAAGGATTGATCAGCAAAGAAGATGCGATCTTCCGTCTTGACCCCAACCAGGTCGTGGATTTCTTCGTGTCGCGATTGGATGAGAAAGACGTTCGGCCCGAGGATGTGCTCACCACGACAGGCCTGGCTGCGTCTCCGGGAGCAGTGGTTGGGCAAATCGTTTTCACCGCGGACGATGCCGTGGCCAAGGCCGGACACGGCGCGGAAAAGAATCCGGTGATCCTGGTTCGCGCCGAAACTACTCCCGAAGACATTCACGGGATGGAAGTTGCGAGTGGCATTCTGACTTCACAGGGTGGTATCACGAGTCACGCGGCGGTGGTCACTCGCGGGATGGGCAAGAGTTGTGTTGCGGGGGCGGGTGAGATCGCCGTCGACGAACGAAAACGCGAAATGCGGGCGCGCGGGCAAGTATTTAAGGATGGCGACTGGATCACGATCGACGGCACCACCGGCCGCGTGTTGCGAGGCAAGAGGAAGTTGCTTCCACCTGACCCGGAGAATCTGGCGAAGCTCGAGAAGTTTATGAACTGGGCGGAGCCTTACAGAAAAATCGGAGTGCGAGCCAACG
The DNA here is from genome assembly GCA_035566655.1 of Candidatus Dormiibacterota bacterium. Taxonomy (GTDB): domain Bacteria; phylum Acidobacteriota; class Terriglobia; order Terriglobales; family Acidobacteriaceae; genus Sulfotelmatobacter. Next base: position 10,626 of record DATMQT010000011.1, on the reverse strand, counting down.
CGGACATCCCGCGCGATGCCAAAAAGGCGCGCGAGTTCGGCGCCGAGGGGATCGGGCTGTGCCGCACGGAGCACATGTTCTTTGCTCAGGACCGTATCTCGCACATGCGTGCCATGATCCTCGCCGACAATGAAAAAGACCGGCGCGTCGCATTGAAGAAACTCTTACCCATGCAGCGTGCCGACTTTATCGGACTGTTTAAGGCCATGGAAGGGTTGCCGGTGACGATTCGCCTGCTGGATCCGCCGCTGCACGAGTTCCTGCCCAAACGCGAGAAGCTGATGGTCGACCTCGCCGTCCTGCCCAGTGCCGGGACGAAGCAGAAGAAAGCTCTGGTGGAGGAATACCGCGAGTATGGGGCGAAAGGGGCAGGTGATCTGAAGAAAGTTTTGTCGCGGCTGCTGGCGCGGGTGGAAGAGTTGCACGAGTTCAATCCGATGCTGGGGCATCGCGGATGCCGCTTGGGAATTACCTATCCGGAGATCACGGAGATGCAGTCGCGTGCCATCTTCGAAGCGATGGTGGCCGTGGACAAGGAAGGCATCAAGACCCACGCGGAAGTGATGATCCCGCTGATTTCCACTGTCAAAGAAATGGCGAACCAGGGGGCGATTGTTCGACGCGTGGCGGAAGAAGTTTTCAAAGAGAAGGGAAGGCACGTGCATTATCTGGTGGGAACAATGATTGAGTTGCCCCGCGCCTGCTTGGTCGCGGACGAAATTGCCAAGGAAGCAGAGTTCTTTTCATTCGGTACGAACGATCTTACGCAGACTACTTTCGGTTTCTCGCGAGACGACGTGAACAAGATTCTGCCTACGTACCTGGCGGAAGGCATCCTGAAACAGGATCCGTTTGCTTCGATTGATCGCGACGGCGTGGGCGAACTAGTGCGGATCGGGATTGAGCGCGGGCGGAAAACGCGTCCCAAGCTGGAGGTGGGAATTTGCGGCGAACACGGAGGCGATCCGTCGTCGGTGGAGTTCTGCCATCAGGTGGGGATGGATTACGTTTCGTGCTCCCCATTCCGTGTGCTGACTGCACGGCTGGCGGGGGCGCAGGCTGGAGCCTCAGACGCGCTGAAAGTTGAGGGCGGACGAACGAAATAGAATCGCTCAACGCACAGGGACGCGGAGGGCGCAGAGGAAGAAGTCCTGCGTCCTCTGCGTTTTTAATTTACTGCACTTTCTGCAGGCGCGCGACTAGTTTTTGTGCGAGGCTTTCTTCCGATTCCGACCAGAGCAGCCGCGCATTTGTCCCGCTATTCTTCTCTACATTCACCGAGAATTCCACCAGCTTGGCGACGTTGTCGCGAATCTTGGCGCGGGTCTGGTCGCTGAGAGGAGTTTCGGGCTGGAGAAAATACGAATCTAGGCCGAAGTCCACTTCGACGTGTCCCGTCTGCTGGTACGATCCCTCGTCGAATTCTTCTCCCTGAACGATGAACTTCACGGTCGCGGGCTCGAGCACCCAGTTGGCGGTTGACTCATCCGGCGTCCACAGATCCCAGTGCGCCTCGAACACGTAAGCATAGTCGTCGTGGACCAGTTCAGCGGCGATCAACGTTGCCTGTCCGGGATCGATTCCACCCGGAAACCGGCGCTCCAGCACGGTGGCTTCGTCCCAAGAGATAGGATGGACGGCAAAATAACTGACGCCGGGACGCTGTGTCGAGAAAGGGAACTGCTGCAACACGTCAAATGTGTGCGGCAACATTTCGGGACCGGAGAAATCGGGAAACCAAAGACTGAGATAAAGTGGGTCAGCCACATGCGCCTCGAATAGTTTTGAACCGCGCTACAAAGTGCGGTCCGATAATTCTAAATTGTCTTCGGATTTTGGGGAAAGAAGCAACGCCGCGTTTTGACAGGGTAGCGCAGGGTTGTTACGATCAAATGGTGCCTCGTGCACCCCACCTTACAACCGTCCCCGTCGTCTAGCCTGGCCTAGGACATCGCCCTTTCACGGCGGTAACACGGGTTCAAATCCCGTCGGGGACGCCAACAAAACAATAGACTTCCACAAACCTGCCGTTTTTCTTCATGATCCAATTTGATCCACTTAGGCCGGTTTGATCTCCAAAACCGAGCCCCTCCTCACCAGTTTGACCAAATTGCTCTGTGCCTCGCGCTTCTGTGGGCCGACTGCCTGCATGTAAACGTCGGTGGTGACTTTCAGACTCGCATGGCGCAGCAGTTCCTGTACAACCTTGGGATTCTCGCCGTTCGCGTTCAACAGCGTCCCAAAAGTGTGCCGAAATGTGTGATACGAAACTTGCTTCGTAATCTTGGCACGCTGTAGAGCCGGCTTGCCGTAATATCGCCACAACGTTCCGGGCCAATATGGCTGTCGGCCTTTCATATGCGGCGAAGCGAATACCCAATCGCTTGGACTGGCGTACGGAGAAAGATGTCTCCATGCCCACAGCGACTCGGCCGTTTGTGCATCCAGCGGAACGTCTTTCAGAGAAGCTTCCGTTTTCGGCGCACCTTCCACCATCGCCACTACCGACCGACGGATGTGCAAGATGAGGTTTTCGAAATTCACGTCCTACCACCGAAGCCCTATCAGTTCTCCTCGCCGCAGCCGGTGAAAGCGTCCAACTCGATCATCGTGCAGAGTGGATCGGGCAGTTCCTTGAGAAATGCCATGATCTCTTCCGGTGTCAGAACATCGGGTGCTTTCTGTCGTTTCGCGCTCTGGCGAACGCTCGTGATTGGATTCTTCTCCGTCCATTCCCATCTGATCGCGTGAGAATAGATCGCGCTCATGATGTTTCTGATCTTGGCCCTACCGCCCCGCGCTAGCGGAACGCCGGTCTTCGGAAAACAGAGACTCTTGAGCCATTTTTCGACTTCGGTTGCCTTGACGTCTGTCAGCCTGCACGCACGCCAACGCGGAAGAATCCACTTCTTCAGATAGCCCTCGTAGGTCACCTGCGTCGAGTACGATTTGCGATCTTCGTCTGCCGCATCGAGCCCCGGTTTCGTCTTGTTGAAAGTGTCCAGCAACTCGTGTTGGCGATAGTGATTCACAAGCGTCTCGAAACTGATGCTCTTGATGAGCCTTTGAGGGGTTTGTTGGTTGATTTCCAAGCGGATTGCATCTACAACAGCCTGGGCGGAAGACTCGGTCGGCAAGTCTTCCTGCGTTCCAATGACGATGTGTTTTCGCCGGATCGTGCCGTCCAGCTGAACCTCTCTCCATAGGAATTCCCAAACTTTTCCCTTCTTGCGGTCCGCGAGTCTCAGACTGCCTTTTTGATAACTCGTGCGCCTCATTTATTTCCTCCATTTCGGTTGAGGCGACACGGATGGCTGCCTCAGCTTAGCGCAAGTTGAGTAGCGGGTCGACAAAACTTCTGTTGAAAAATCGGTGAATCAGCCTGCCCTTTTCGCTCTCAACCACCCTTCGAGATCAGAAGCTCGGAACCGCCATAGTTTTCCTACTTGAATTCAGCGAATCTGACGGCTGCGGGCCATTCGCTGTAGCGTTTTTGGGTTCGCTCCGTCCGGTTAGAACGCTGCCCTGTCACCGACTCCCGGCACAGAAGGAATCAGGCATCGCTTTTTCCGCGCATACCACACTTTTATCCCCGGCTTCTCTCCAAGCATCACCCAATCACTTGACTAAACTTGACTGCGTAATTCACTGTCGCAGCATCCTCAATTCGCACCGAACGTCCGGAACAGAAACGTGCTGGGAGTCTCCCCTGAAAGAGGTTTACCGTTCAAAGACGCAGCACCGTTTGCGTAGCCGCCCTTGACGTACTTCCAGCCGAAGACGCCCCCACCGCCATTCAGTGCGATGCTATAGATCTGCCCTGGCAAAACTCGTACACCGCCCTTGGGAAGAAGGAAGAGAACGTGGTTGCAGTCGGCGACCGTCACGGTTTTCGACACATCCGCCAAATTTTCGCCCTCTGCATTCATCAACGCCATCGTGACCTCGCCACTGGCGCGGCCGGGATTCGCGACCACGAGTTCTACTTCGACCCCCGTAAGCCTGGGCAGCAACGGCTTGAAGCTTTGCTGCGCGTTGCTCAGATTCGTCCACGCACCCTTCCATGGCTTGGTGTTTGACCGGTCCGGCGTTAGGAACGCAAGTGGTTTGCGCGGATTGCCCGAAGCGGGTCGAACATGAATCGTAGCGGCAAAGGTGTGCCCTTTAGTCTAGTCAGGGTTGTGTGAGTTGATAATTGGAACTTTGACCTGTGCCTGCCCTTCAGCGGCCGCCTCGAAAATATATATGAAAGTTGGTCCTCCCGGAGTCACCGGCACGCCTATACGTCGGTACAGCGCCACGCTCTCAAGCCGGATAGCAGCCGAGGAAACCTCCGGTTCGCCGTATTGCGGCCCGCCGACTGATCCGAGGGTGATCTGTATCTGTTGACCCACTCTAGCGACCAAGTGTTGCCCATTGTTCGTGAAGTTGAGCGACAGAATGTGTTGCTGGGAAGTGGGCGAGGCGGCGTCAACCTTCTGAGCATCGGTTTTGCCGCAGACTACCAGCACCAAGGTGAACGCGACCTAGCAGCCTGCTAGTCGTGCATTCGTCATAGTCTCACCATTTGCATAAGGCACATCCAATTAGAAGTGCCATGGCTCGATTTCTTACCCTGTCTTAACTTACAAATCGGCGGTTGGCCCAGCTGTCGGAACGAGCCCGCATTACCTCATATCTTCGGCCTCACGGGTCCTCAGGAAGCCATGAAGCACATCGCTCGCGTCAATCTCCCATCCGGTGATCGCCCCCCGACGCATTATTGCTAAGTGGAGTCGTGCCCCGGGCGGGACCGGTGCCATTCTGTGGCGCTGGCAGGGCTGCGAAATAATCGCATCTCGAATTGTGATAGCCATCGATTGGTGTCTGCACGTCGTCGAGCCGCAGCATCGCGTCGGTGCTCGGATCGTACGGCGGCCACAAGGCGGCTCCATTTGGATCGTTTGGATTGCCCGTCGCGGCGAAACGCGACCAATAGCCCATCATTTGCCCGGCAAAGGCAAGCTCGGCTTGCGTAGGAGTGTACGGGGGCGCTGTGGTGGCGGTCTGCACATTGCCGAACACAAAATAAAGTTCTGCTGTATGAAAAGCTCTGTACGCGGCCAAGCTGGCGTCGCTCTCGAACTGGTGGGTGTACAGGAACCGCCACACAGGCGGACGAGTTGCTCCACTTGCGGCGCGAGCTACAGTGCGCTCTAAACAGGCTCCGTTAAAGTCGCTGTCGACGGCGATGAGCGCGTAAGCATATGAGCCGTAGTCGGTTTCCGGATAGAGTGCCATCACTTGCGTCGCCACGGTAGCACCGTAAGAATCAAACCGCGAGTGCAGGGCAGCGACGTAGCCGTTCGCGTCCAACTGAGCGTTGGGGTCGTCGCCCAGGGTAGCGAATTCCTCCCGCGTCCCCCCAGTGAGGTAAGGCACTGGGGAACCATGCTGCTGTAGGGCGTCGAACGGATCTATTGGGATAACACGGGGCTCAATCATTAGGCTGTTATTACTATAGGGGCCTTGGTTAGAAACGATGGTCTCGGCCGGGACTGCGCGCAGGCAGGCTAGTACATCCGTGGTCGAGGCACATCCGACCGTAGAAACAAATGGCTGATCCAACGCTTCGATTGTAGCCAGCGGGAGCGCGTTACCGTGGAGGAGAAGGCCGCTGTCCGTCGCGGCTGCGGAGAATAACCCCTGTGTGGCCGGGGAAACCAGCAACGCCTGCACATCGGCTGCTCCCGCGGACTGCCCATACATCAACACGTGGGCGGGGTCGCCGCCAAAGGCTGCAATGTTTGTGTGTACCCACTGGAGCGCGGCAATCTGATCGAGCAGAAGGTACTGGCCGGAGGAAAGACCGTCTTCGGCAGTGAGCAGCGGATTGGCAAAGAAGCCGAGGAGGCCGAGTCTGTATTCCGCGGTGACGACGACTACACCGTGGTTAGCGAGTGGAGGAACGTCGAACTTGGCTTTTTGCGTAGTGCCGGCAGTGTCGTTGCCTCCATGAAAGAAGACAATCACCGGTTGCGCCGTATCTGGCGGCGACGCAGTCATAAAAATATTCAGCACCAGGCAATCCTCGTTGCCAATTACCTGGTCATTGGAGTCCACCTGCGGGCACATGTTTCCGAACGTGGTCGCATCGCGGACACCGCTCCATGCCAGTGGCGGCGCAGGCGGGCGCCAGCGCAGATTGCCCACTGGCGGCGCGGCATAAGGGATTCCGCGAAATGCCCGCAGATCACCTTCAATGGTTCCTTGCACTTGGCCTGACTGGGTACAGACCACCGTAACGGCGCTCACACATGCCGGTGGAGGGGAGATTCCGCCGTTTCCGCAGCGGGTTTGGCTCATTGCCAAGAGAGAAAGAAGCACCGCAGTCAGGAACCCGGCTTGCATGTTAGATCTCCCGATCACACGCGCCGGAAAATGAGCCGCCGAAATACGGTGCGCCGCCCACAGAGAGAATCGAGAGTACATCCCTGTCCCCTCAAGATTCGCTTTTGTGAAAGTGAATTTCATTTTTGTGCTCAGTGTCAGAATCCTGTTTCATGGACAAACTAGTTCGGCATCACTGTGGGATCCCTGACGGTCACCCGCGTCGAGTATTGGATCGCACCCGAAGTGCGGTAACCCGTCAGCTTGCGATTCGTCGAGCTTGGTTGCTCACGCCAGTCTCTGTGGCGAGCGTTATGTTAATAGTTGAGAGCTTCGCCGTACAGCAACTGCGGCTGCGTGGTCACCTCAGCGTCGGGATGGGCCGAAGGTGATCCGATCGGCTCAACGCTGCCCGGGCGTAGCCTGGCGATGCCGAAGCGGACTGAGCAGTCGATCCACTGGTCTCGCGAGCGCTGGAATACTTGAGCTTGGGTAGGCAGGTGCGACTGGCCCATTCTGGTATTCCACGATCCGCTGTTCGCACGCTTGCTCACAATCGCCGCTGGGGACGAGCAGCACCGTATGAATATCACCGTTGGGGAGCATGCCTTGGGCGATGATTTCTCCGGAGTCGTTGATGTAACTTGCGGTATACAGATACAGGTTCGAAGAGTTTTCCACCAACGCGTTCAGGTCTACCATCGGGCCGCCGTTTTGCCAAAGAAAAGCGCGACCGGACTGCTCCGATGCACATGAGTTTGAGAGCCCCACAATCTGCCGAAAGTTGTTAATACTCCAGGCCTGAGAGCAGGGATCCTGACCCACGGTGCCCAGATCGACGGAAGTTTCGAAAGTCCACAGCGAGGCATGGTTTGTCTGGTCGCCGGGCAGTGTAGATGCTCCGATCACATCTCCCAGATCGTTGATCCAAACGGCAAGAGAGTCGGATCCTCCACTGGTGGGAAGCAGATCGGTGAGCATGCCATGGTTCCAGAGGAAGCCATGAAACGTCTGGTCGCCGGCGAGATTTGAAATGCCAACCACCTGTGCCCAATCGTTGAGCCAAACCGTATAACCGATTGTGCCTCCCAGGGTTCCCAAATCGATCATCTTGCCGTTGGTCCAAAGGAACGGATCCACCGTCGGAATTCCGGTGTCCGGATTCGGCGAGGAATTCGTATACGACTGGCCTGCAATCTGTCCGAAGCGATTAATCGCATATGCGAATGCGTCGGGGCCACCCAGAGTGCCCAGATCCCGCTTCTCGCCATTTTGCCAGACGAAAGCCCGCACTTGGGTCGTGCCGGGCGTGAGCGCGCCAAAGCCAAGAACAAATCCGGCTGAGAATGGGTCATTGACTGTGTTGAGGGCGCCTCCAACCACCTGGCCGTGATCATTGACGGCCATTGCGGCGCTCTGGGTTCCGCCAAAGGCGCCCAGGTCCTTAATCTTGCCATCTTTCCAGACCACAGCGCGGGTTTGCGGGTAAGCCGTGGTTGAATCTAAGGTCCCGTTGTCAGCGTACCCCGCGACCAAACCGCGGTTGTTAATCGCAGTGGCGAAGCTGCTGTTGTTCCCGTTGTTTCCTGGAAGGCTGCCCAGATCGGTAAGAGTATCGCCGTCCCACTGGAAAGCGTGCATCACGTAGCAGCCAGGGAAATACGGATTACCCAGGCAATTGGGATCGAAAGGATCGTGGGCTGGGGTTTGCGCTCCGCCGATCGCTCCTTTGAACGAGAGGCTCCTCGCAAAGTAGGAGGTTGAACTGTTGGGGCCTCCGAAGGTGCCCAGATCATAGAGCGTGTACTGGTGGTACTTGGGTTGTGGTTGTGCTTGCGGCCACGCGACCGAAGCGAGGAAAGTGAAAGGAGTCAAAAGCAGGATGCGAAACATGGTCTTCATTACAAGGTCTCCTTTTCTTTTTTTCTCTAAGACGGACCGATCGGCAACGCCGAATTGGTTTATTGGGTTTGGCCTGCGTTGATTGGCATTCCTTCAACCGTTTCGTAGGCGTAGCCGGTCAGCTTGGCGATCAGTTTGGGTGGTCCAAAGGTAAGGATCACGTCAAATTCGACCGCAGCCCACCCGTAGTGCGGTTGTCCATCAATCAGGAACATCAGTCCCAGGTAGCGTTTTTGACCTTGCGGCCAGGGTCCGGCGTAGCTCCAGTGGCCGCCGCAAAGGTAGTTGAAATTCGCCATCCCTAGCGCCTTTTCAGGGAACTGTTCATTCGGGCCAATTTGAGTTCCTGCCGGCAGGGCGGTGCTTTCTGCGCCATTGCCTTGAGCCGGGGTCTCGACGGCGGTGATGGAATAGGGGCACCCGACCTGATGCAGAGTCATGGTGAGTGTGAAATCAGTGATGCCATCGCCATTGAGGTCGAAGCTGTAGGTGCCCTTGTCGACCATGTAAACGTAGATGTCCTTGTAAACGATTTCAGCGTGGCCGGGAGTTACGAAGAAAAACAAGGATGCGAGGACCGCGCCAAACATTCCGACTACGGCGGTGCGATTCTGTAGAACCATATTTCACCTCGGCAAATCGGTTTTGTCGTCTTTCAGGCGGCTTCAGACCGCCGCCCTGCTCCGCCTACCAGGCCAAAGCGGTGCGGCGATGTCTTTCTTACGCTGTCTCGGCCTCGAGAGTCGTGGGGAAATAGTGAACTTGCGGTGTGATTTTGGTGAAGGGCGCCGAGGACATCACAATGCGGTCAAGTAGCATTTCTCGAAAACAGGTTTATAATCCTGTCACTTAGCTCGCCTGGAGCAGCTCTTGAATGAGGAATTTCGAGTAGGAGCTTGGCTGGTTGAGCCTAGTCGGAACAGCGTTACCTGCGATGGCACGACGGTGCGTCTCGAGCCGAAGGTAATGGGGGTATTACTCTGCCTGGCCGGTCGCCCAGGCCAAACCGTCCCGAGGGAAACTCTGCTGCAGGCGGTGTGGCCCGACACGTTTGTGACCGACGACGTGTTGAAGCACTCCATCTCCGAGTTGCGCCGTGTGTTTTCCGACGATGCCCGCGAACCACGATTTATCCAGACAGTTTCAAAACGTGGATACCGGCTGATTGCGCCGGTAGAACCGCTGAATGGAGCGGGGAAAGGCTCCTCATCAGCCACGTATCCGTCGGCCGGCCAGACGTCCGGAGTAGGTCGCAAAGTCCGGATTTTGGCGCTGGCCGCAACTGTTGCTGTGATTTTGTCGGTTTTGCTGATCGCCGCCAGCGCCGGGCGATTGCGAGCGCGGTGGGCAGGGGGAGGGAGCACTCCCGCTATCCACTCCCTCGCCGTTCTCCCTTTGCAGAATTTGTCCGCGGATTCAGCTCAGGAATATTTCTCCGACGGAATGACGGACGCGCTGATCACTGATCTCGCGCAGATCAGCAACCTGAAGGTAGTCTCGCGTACCTCTTCGTTGCAGTACAAGCAAACCAAGAAGTCACTTCCGGAAATTGCGCGTGAGCTGGGTGTGGATGGAATTGTAGAAGGCACAGTGCAGCGATCCGGCAATCGGGTGCGCATCACCGCACAGCTCATCCACGGACTGTCCGACAAACACATTTGGGCCAACAGCTTTGAGGGCGATATGGGTGACGTTTTCACGCTCGAACGAGACGTGACGCAACAAATTGCGGGCCAAATTCAAACACAGCTCGGAACGCCAGGCCGGGTAACACTGGAGCAGCCTCGGCCGGCAAATCCAAAGGCGTTCGACGCCTATCTTCAAGCGAATTATCACCTGCACAAATACAGCAGGGGCTCCGGCGACGACGAGAACAGGAAAGCCGTCGATCATTTCCATGAGGCGATCGATGCCGATCCAAGTTTCGCTCCGGCTTACGTGGGAATCGCCATCGCGTACTCGAATCGCTTTTATGCGTCCAGTCAAGACACTGCGATCATGCTAAAGGCGGCGGAGCGAGCCGTCGCTCTCGCCCCAAATTCTTCGGACGCCTGGGCGATTCTGGCTTTTAGCAAGTCCCAGGTTCGCGACTGGTCTGGTGCGGAGGCAAACTTCCACAAGGCGCTAGGGCTGAACCCCAACAACGCCTCCGCCCATGACGGGTTTTGCACTTTCCTGGGAGTCCATGGACGTCTCGATGAAGCCAGGAAAGAGTGTCAGATGGCACAAGAACTCGACCCGAGCAACGATCATTTGTCGTGGATCTTGTTTCTGCAAGGAGAGTACGACCATTCCATTGCGATTGCCAAGATGCTGCTCGGAACTCATCCCGACGACGGGTTCTCCCATCACTTG
>DATMQT010000010.1:0-9191 GCA_035566655.1 Candidatus Dormiibacterota bacterium | reverse complement strand
GGTTGAGTCGCGTTCTCGGACACAATGTCCGTAGTTTGTTTGGAATGAACGTTGTAGGCGGTCAGCAACCCGGTGGACTTGCCATTTACAAAGTAAATCCCTCTTCCTCCCGGGTCTGGCATGGGCGAGAAGTCCGCTCCGGCTCCGAAAGTAATCTGTGTCAGAGTTCGGTCTTGCAAGCTGTACTTCCAAATGTTCGCAAGCCCGTCTACGGTGCGGCTGAAAAGAACAGTCTTTCCTGGTTCGTCCCATACGACATCAAACGCATTTCCAGACACCTCTCCAAGATCAAACGCCTTATGGCTGGTTAAGTTGACTCTATGAAAACGGAAATTGGTTGAATTCCCTTGACGGCTGACCACAAGCAGGTCGTCGCCGCCCGGAAACAATAGAAGCGGGATGAAATCCAGGCCATTGTTTTCCTGGTTGAACACGGTTTCTTCATTCAGCCCGGTTTTATCAGCCCGATATATTGCAGGACTATCCGACTTCACATAAAAAATTGAGGAGCCATCCGGAGATTGGACCATAAAGCTAGCGGATGCAACATGGCGCGGCCTACCCCCGAGTGTGGGTACGGCGAGTATTTCGTCTTGTCCAAGAGTCCTCCTGTAATAGACTTCCTTGCCATCGGCCGAGAAATCCTCCACAAACTTGTCGCCTTCGTCGTTCGTGAGCTGAAGGGGCTCGCCCCCAGAGGTAAGCATGAGGAATACCTCCGCGACTCCGTTTAGCGGTGATACAAACGCCACGGTATGGCCGTCGGGAGAGAGTTTCGCCTCGTTCATCGGTTTGTTCCACTGGCTGATTTGCGTAACCTTTGCTGGGCCCGGAGTTTTCGAACGGGGCCAAAAGTAATACGTCGCAAAGACTGCTGCCACGAGTGCGCAGCAAGCGGCCACGACGGCGTATCGCTTGCGCGCAGCCTCTGTCGCCGGCCCACTGGCCGCGCTCGAGCGAGCTGCAGGCCCAGCTGCGAGTCCCGGAACGGCTCCGCTCCTCGATGCAGAAATTCGGCCCGAAACCGTATCGCGTCGCAGGCGCTTCAGATCCGCGCGCAATTCGGAGGCGGACTGATAGCGGAGGTCACGCTCTTTCTCGAGCGCCTTGTTGATGATGCGCTCGAGCTCTGCCAGAACATCCGGATTCAGCCGTACCGGAGCGACAGGGTCGTTATGCAGAATCGCGTCGGTAATCACTCCCGATGTTTCCCCACGAAAGGGGAGAGCGCCTGTCGACATCTCATACAACACCACACCAAGTGAAAACAGGTCGGTGCGGGCATCTAGCTCTTTTCCGCGCACCTGCTCGGGCGACATATACGCCACTGTGCCCACTGCCGTACCAGGACTCGTCAGCAGTTCTTCCGCAGTGGTCGTTGGCAGGGCAGAAACGCGCTTGGCAGAATAAGAAACCTTCGCGAGGCCAAAATCGAGAATCTTGGCGTGGCCATTATTTATGACGAATATATTCGCAGGCTTGATGTCACGGTGGACGATGCCCTTCGAAGAGGCGGCATCGAGTCCGTCCGCAATTTCAATCGCCAGCGGGAGCAGCTCATCGTGGTCGACGGGTTTTCCGCTGATGTGATGCTTCAGCGTGGTGCCTTCCATGAATTCCATGGCAATGAAGGGCTGGCCGTCCTGTTCGCCGACTTCATAGATAGTGCAAATATTTGGATGGTTCAGGGCGGAGGCAGCTTGCGCTTCGCGCCGGAAACGGGCGAGCGACTGAGGATCCGTTGTGAGCGACTGGGGCAGGAATTTGAGGGCCACGAAGCGTTGTAGCTTGGAGTCCTCGGCCTTGTAGACTATTCCCATACCGCCGCCGCCCAGCTTCTGCAGAATCCGGTAGTGCGAAATCATCTTGCCAAGCAAGGCTAACTCCGCTTGTTTGTCCCGCTGTGCCTGATCTTGGGCCATGTGTTGACGGACCAACTCCAACGCCGGTTCTTCAAGGAAGTGATCCCCTTGCTTCTGATCGGCGAGCAGTGACTGGACTTCGAGACGCAGGCGGTCATCTCCTGCGCAAGCCCTGTCAACGAAGGCCGATCGGGATGTCGGCTCGAGCTCAAGCGCGGATTCTAGAATCGGCCGGACGCGTTGCCATTGCTCCGGTGTCATGCGCGCAGCTCTTTTTGACTCATCTCGCGCCGCAGCCAGGCTCGCGCGGAAGCCCAGGAGCGCTTCACAGTGGCTGGAGAGATTCCGAGAAATTCGGAGGTGTCTTCAATCGAAAGCCCGCCGAAGTAGCGCAACTCGATAATCTGACCCTGCTGCGAGTCGAGTTTACCAAGCCGCTCGAGAGCTTCGTCGAGGGCAAGCAGATCAACATCACGTTGTGGCGAGGCGACGCTGGGATCCAGAGTAAGCAGCGTCACTCCAGCGCCGCGCTTGGCGGCCCGCCGGTTGCGCTCGTAGTCCACCAGAATCCAACGCATGAGTTGAGCGGCAATGCCGAGGAAGTGCGCGCGATTTTCAACGTGTAAAGATGTTTCTTCGGCCAGTCTCAAATAAGCCTCGTGGACCAGCGCGGTGGTTTGCAGTGTGTGGTTTGGGCGTTGTTGCCGAAGTTTCGAACGAGCAAGGTGCCGCAGCTCGTTATAGACAAGAGGCAGGATGGCCTCCAGCGCCTTGCGGTCCCCGTTCCCCCAGTGGAGGAGTAGCTCGCTGACTTGCCTGGAAGGAGTTTGACCCACGTTGGGGCCTCCGGGTATGGTCACCACCACGGGGACGATGCGGGCAGAATAGTCAAAAGGCCGCCAAAGTTCAATACTTTCTATTCAATACATTGAAACGCATGGGTTGAGGATACGTCAGAGATCTGCGCCCAGCCTGCAAGGAATCTTTCGATTGCGTGAGCCAGTTTGCCTTGTTTTTCCGATTAATTAGGGTAGCAAGCGTTTCCTGATAGGACTGAATGACGCGACACCGGCGGAAGATGAAAAACCGGATTCGCGCTGAGGAGCCGCTGACAAAAGGAGGATGTCATGTCACGAAATTTGCTATTGGCAGCTCTCGCGAGCCTCGTGCTCACGTTTGGTATAGCTCTCGGACAAGTACACGCGCCTACGTTCACACAAATTGATTACCCCGCTTCTGGCACCACGGGGACAATCGTGAACGGCATCAACGCGCGTGGAGACATCGTCGGCATTTATTTTGATGCGGCCGGGAACACTCACGGGTTCCTGCGGAAAGCTAGGAAAGCAGACAACGGCGGTGCGGTGGAAAAGGTGCCAGGAATCGACACGAGCGGCGGGCAGTTCACAACTATTGACTATCCAACTGCCAATCCAAACGCGATCACCAATCTGAACGCTATCAACGACGAGGGCGACATCGTCGGTACGGTCCAGTTCAATCCTGCGTTGCCCGGGGGCGACTACCACGGCTTCCTCCTGCGGGACGGAGTCTTCGAAAACGTGGAGTTCCCCGGGCACCTCAATACGATCGCGGCCGGGGTTACCGACACCGGCGAAGTTGTCGGCTGTTATCACGATTACAACTTTTCAACGACCATGCACGGCATGATTTTGAGCCATGGCAATTACACGGCCCTGGACGGCAAGTACCCACCGCTGCCGGATGAGTTGGCTTCCATGAATAACGGCGCGACCCCCGATGGCGACCTGCTCGCGGGTCTCTGGACAGACACGGCCGGAAATACACATGGCTACCTGCTGCGCCCAAGCGACGGCGAGTTCACGCCCTTCGATTATCCGAACAGCATCCACACCGAGGCCTGGGGCATCAACGCTTCGCGCGAGGCGGCGGGGTTTTACCTGGACCAGAGTTCCAACTATCACGGTTTTGTGTTGAGCCGTGGGCACTTCAGCTCCATCGATTACCCGGGAGCCGCGGGCACGCTAGCCTTTGGAATCAATCCCCAGGGTGACGCGGTCGGGATGTTCTTTGATTCAGCGGGGAATACACACGGGTTCGTCGTTAACCGGTCGCCGAGACTTCGGTAATTGTCGGGGGCAGGGACGGCGTGCGCACCAGAAATTATTCCGTTGCGTGAGCCAGTTTGGCTGGTTTTTACGATTAATAGGGTAGCGAAGGTTTTTAAGGAGAATTGCCATGACCCAGCCAAAGAGAGTCGTCCTTGCCGCCCTGCTTGCCGCAGCAACCTTTCTGCTGTTGCCGGGCAAAGCATCGGCACAAGCAACTGCCGGAACCACGCAGCCTGGTTTCGTCGTGGATCATGGAACCGGGATTCGCAGAGGCGCGGCAATTGCGGTCGACTCCAAGAACGTATATTTTGCTTATTACTACATAGGTGACCAACCCAGTGGAGCGAGGGGCCCGGAAGTGATGTACGAGGCTTTTCCGCTGGTGCTTAGCTGTCCTCCGCATGTTCTTTGCGGCTTCACACCGCCTATCCCCCAAACTGTTGACGTATTGACTCCAACTCCGGGATCGAGTTTGTACGCTTACACCATCAGCATCGCACTCGACCCTCAGGGAAACCCGCACATTTTCTATCAGGACGGCCAGGGCGGGATGCGTCATGCCACAATCGGCGTTGTCGGCTGGGTACATGAAACTGTGCCGCTTGCGGCGGGACTTTACAGCTCGATGGCCATCGATACGAGCGGTACCATACACGTTGCAGACGGCCCCATTTCCCCGAGCGGCATAGGCTACGCGTCGAAAACCAATGGCGTCTGGACTACCGATTCCATCATTGGTCCATCCAGCGGAATGGCGGGCCTATCACTCGCGGTGGACTCGCAAGGTACTCCTCAAGTCGTTTGGGCCGATAACCGTTCCACGTTTACTGAGGTGGTTTATGCGCGCAGGGGAATAGGCGCCATTCCCTGGAGTTCCGGGAATTTTGAAGTGATCAGCGGCGACAGAGCGTACTGGGTTTCCCTGGCAATCGACGCACACGATGTGCCCAGTGTGGGTTATTGGGGCTGGACAGACATCAACGCCCTCACGAGCAGGGTTGTCTATGCCGCTAAACAATCTTTTGGGTCCTGGCCGCTGCAGCTGGTAGATTCCTCGATCATTCCGTGCTGCATTACGTTTCCCTGGGATTATCAGATGGTGTCCTTGGGGGTTTCGCCGCTTGGCACCCCTCGAATCGTCTACGGCTTCGACCACAGCAATACGGACGGTGGTGTAGCCCTTGCACGGCTTGACGGCCTGAACTGGAATATTGAACCGCTGGACAGGGATGTGCTCTCGCTGCTTTCCCAAGCCACGGCTTTGGTAATGGATCCCTCGGATATAGCGCACGTGCTTTACCTAGAGAACAATTGTCCTCCGGTCGGTTTCTGCAACGATGCTCTGGTGTACGAGCCAATCGCCACGGCCAACACGCTCACAACGAGCAACACCGTCAATCTGGGCGATCCGGCCGGTTCCGTCAGTCCCATCACGGTAACCTTCACGCAAGTTACTCAGAACGGACTCACGAGCGTGACGCTCGATGACACCACCACCGGCCCTGCCCCTCCTGCGAACTTCCAGCTTGGCAACCCACCCGTCTACTATGATTTCTCCACCACCGCGGGATTCACGGCGCCAATCCAGATCTGCATTCCTTACGGTAACGTCAGCAATCCTTCCAGTGTTGTTTTGATGCACTTTGAAAACGGCGCCTGGCAGAACCGTACCGTATCCAACGACACGGTACTTCATATCGTTTGCGCCAGCGTGAGTTCCCTCTCGCCTTTCGCGGCGTTTGAGTCCCAGACCGTGGCCCAGAGTCCGACATCGCTTGCCTTGTCCAGTTCCCTTAACCCCTCCACGTTTGGGCAGAACGTGACCTTCGCCGCCAACCTGACGGCCTCCGGCAGCCCCACCCCCAGCGGGACAGTGACGTTTCTGGACGGCGCAACGCCGCTGGGTCCAGCGGTCACTCTTGCCGGTGGCGCCACGGCTACGTTCCTGAGCAGCGCTTTGACCGTTGGAACGCACTCGATCACCGCGCAGTACAGCGGAGACACTAACTACACTTCGAGCACTTCGTCTGCTGTCCTACAGGTTGTCAACAAGAATGGTACAGCCACCGCTCTAAACGGTTCCCCCAATCCGTCCACCGCTGGTCAGTTGGTCACGTTTAGCTCGTCAGTGACGGGCGTTGCGCCGCCACCCGGCGTACCAGCCCCAACTGGCTCGGTAACCTTTCTGGACGGTGCCACGGCCTTGGGTCCAGCAGTTCCGGTTGCGAGTGATGGTTCTTCTGCGTTTACGATTAGCACGCTGACGGCGGGAACGCACACAATCACCGCGCAATACAGCGGTGACGCGGACTGGAGTGCAAGCACATCCTCCGCAGTCAGTCAGCTCGTAAATGGTAATTTTTCAACCGCAATCATGCTCAGTGCTGCCAACTCGACATATGGAACTCCGGTGAGCGTGACGGTTTCCGTTGGCTCTCCGGGCGGGACGGTGGGCGGTAACGTGACGCTCAGCCTGGACGGCGGGACCGCATTTTCCATGACCCTTTCGAACGGCTCGGCTGTCTTCAGCCTCGGCGTCTTGAACGCAGGACCTCATTCGCTCTCGGCAAACTTCGCGGCCCAAGGAACCTTCCAGGCCTCTGCAGGTTCCGTTACATTCTCGGTGGCGCAGGCGCTTTTGACGATTGCAGCAAACAACGCGGCACGCCGGTATGGCGCAAACTACTCGGCGTTTTCCGCGAACTTCAGTGGCTTCGTTAATGGCGATACCAGTTCGGCCTTGGCGGGATTACTAGGTTGCACGACGACTGCCGTGCCGAACAGCCCAGTCGGGACATACCTGATTATGTGCGCGGGCTTGAGTTCGCCCAACTACGCGATCAGCTTCATCAATGGAACGCTCAGTGTCGTCCCCGAGCCAACTTCCGTTGCCCTGGCTTTCTCGCCACTCTCCATTATGGTGGGTCAGTCCACAACGGCCACTGTTACCCTGACTGCGCCGGACATGGTTATTCCGATTGACCCGAGCGTGCTCGCACCTATCGCCGTCAGTTCGCCGGTGGCCAGCGACATCTTATCGAACAATGGCGTATGTACACCGGTGCCAAGCACAACGCCCGGTGTTGCGAGTTGCACTATCACCGTGACTTCGGCGGAGCCCAACGGACGCACGCTTACCGCCAGTTTTGCGGGGAGCGCGGACCTGATCGCCGGCAGCGGCACCGCGGATTTGATCGTGACCGCGGCCTTGCAGAGCCAGCAGGCCTGCATCGCGTCGGACTTCCGCAATGTGGCCGTACCCGGGGGAAGCTATGTGTGGTTCAACAGCATTTTCAAGGTTCGTGATGTCACCAAGCAGCTCATCCACGTCACCTTCTTCCAATCCAGCGTGCAGTTCCAGTACACGGACCCCGCCGGAAATACGGTTACCGTCAATCAGGCGCTGCCGGACGCCAGAATCACCATCGATCCGAACGCCGCGGTGGCGTCCACGTCCTTCGACGCTGTCAATAACGTCTGGCTTACGACCATCCCGTGGGATCTCGATGACAATTCCTTCCTAACGGGAATACCTTGGTTCGTGCCGTCCGCGGGCCTACCGGCTGACGTCGAGCCGGTCACGATGTGCGGCACCTTTGCCAGTGACGTTGCGAGTGTGGACATTGGCTGGCGTTGGGCCGCGGCCGCGTACTCCACCTTCAGCGGCGACAATACCACGCTCGGCGTAAAACCCATGGACACCGACCGCGATAACCAGGCCACAAACCACGATCACGCCGGTACACCTGAGAACTACAACCAGTTCGTGATCCCTGGCGCGCGCGGCAAAGGCGGCAAGAACTATACCGGCTCCTACAGCCGCAGTGCGGTCATCGAATGAGGAGCGAATATCGGCGTGTTCGACTGATGCCAGGACTGATCATCATAGATCCGCCCTAGAAGTGGGCTAGTGGGAAGCAATTGCTCAATGGCAACCTCAAATCTCGGATAGCTGTCGGAGCGTGCGGTACTTCCAGCGCGTACTCACCCGCCAAACGAGAGAGCCCTCCAAATAATCTTCCGTTTCAACGGCTCCTCGAAATGCGCTACCGGACAGCAAAGAAACTCACTTCTGATTCTTTCTCTTTTCCGAGAGGTACTCAGATACCTGTTGACTAAATTTATGTCTCGGGTAGAATAGCGAAGAGAAAGCGAAGATTATTGAGGCATTCGCGTCAACGAAGTTACGCGGGTTGGGATGTCATCCTCTTTGGGAGAGGGCTATGGAGACCGAGAAAAGAGGGAAGGGCAGGCCTCGACAGGCGGAGAACACGATGCCGTTTTGGCAGTTCATGCGCGCCGCGCGTGTCATGTACGCGTACGATGATGCCCGCGAAAGAGGCGAAAAACATAGCGTTGCCGTTAAGGAGGCCGTTGAACTCCTGAAGCAGAGTAGTCTAGGAATGCCAATTTCCCAGACCGAGGTTAAGCGCATTTTGGCGGTGTGGCGACCAAGGAATGCGGGAACCATACTTCGATTCGAGCGCAAGATTGTGACCGAAGAAGACACAAAGGCACATTACCTTATCCTAGGACAGGTAGCCGCGTTACAAGAGAAGACGGGTCTGAGCTTGGGAGTACCAACGAACCATGAACTTACAGGGCCTCTGGTGTCGCTCACCGCCCGTTTTGCAGAGAGACCGAATTATCCCCGTCACAACCGCAAAATCAGTCAGAAATGACTAGTTCCGTACATACCTGTATTTTTTTGGACCCAAACCTTGCTGGCGTTGTCAAAGAAAAATGAGAACAATGGACCTGTGTGCCACCGAAAGGACGGGTAAAACATGGCTCCACAAGTTCTTTCTATCGAGTATCGGCCGTTAGCTTCTCTTAGTCTTGATCCGCAAAATCCGAGAGTTCACAGCAATAGACAGATCAGGCAAATCGCCCGCAGTGTCGAGACCTTTGGTTTCAATGTTCCAGTTTTGATCGATGGCAAGGGACAGCTGATCGCCGGCCACGGCCGCGTGCTGGCTGCCCAGCGCTTGGGCATGACTCAAGTCCCAACGATCATGCTCGAAAATCTGACCGAAGCCCAGATTCGCGCTTTCATGATCGCCGACAACCGTCTAACTGAAAACTCCGTCTGGGATGACCGCTTGTTGGCGGAGCAGCTCAAAGCACTCGCAGGACTTGAGCTCGATTTCAGTGTTGACGTTACAGGCTTTGAGATGAGCGAAATCGACCTGATGATCGAGGACCTCGCACCGGCCAGCCGCGGCAAGGACGATCC
>DATMQT010000009.1:0-10692 GCA_035566655.1 Candidatus Dormiibacterota bacterium | reverse complement strand
TTACTTCCGCATGTTCAAAAAACTCTCCGGCATGACGGGCACGGCGGAAACGGAAGCCGCCGAGTTCGACAAGATTTATAAGCTCGAAGTCACCGTCATTCCCACCAACAAGCCGATGCTGCGGTTGGAGAATCCCGACGTCGTCTTTCGCACCGAGAAGGAGAAGTACTTCTCGGTGGCCGACGAGATTCAGAAGTTGGCCGAGAAAGGCCAGCCCGTGCTGGTGGGCACCACGTCGGTGGAAAAATCCGAGCGCCTCTCCGAATTGTTGAAGAAGAAAGGCATCAAACAGCACGTCGTTTTGAACGCAAAGTTCCACGAGCGCGAAGCTGAATTCGTGGCCCAGGCGGGACGAAAAGGCATGGTCACCATCGCCACCAATATGGCGGGGCGCGGCACCGACATTCTGCTGGGTGGCAATCCCGAATTCATGGCGAAGCAGGAGCTGGTGAAGAAGGGAATCGCGCAGCAATTGCGAGTGGCCCAGGGAAAGATCGAAGGGCCCCAGGAAGACGGGCAGATTTCGGTGTTCTATTACAACGGCAACGAATATACCGTTCCGACTGACAAGTGGATGGAGGCCTTCAACCGCTACAAGGCGCAAACCGACTCAGAGCACGACGAAGTCACGGCCGTCGGCGGCCTGCACATTCTTGGCACTGAACGCCACGAGTCGCGCCGCATCGACAACCAGTTACGCGGACGCGCCGGCCGCCAGGGCGATCCCGGCTCTTCGCGCTTCTACCTCGCTCTTGAAGATGACCTGATGCGCATCTTCGCCAAGGAGTGGGTCTCGAAACTGCTTGAGCGCCTGGGCATGGAAGAAGGCATTCCCATCGAGTCGAAGCTGATCAGCCGCCGCATTGAGACGGCGCAGAAAGCGGTGGAAGGCCAGCACTTCGAATCCCGCAAACATCTGCTCGAATACGACGACGTCATGAACAAGCAGCGCGAGGCCGTTTACGGCCTGCGCCGGCGCCTGCTCGAGGGCATGGATCAGAAAGATCTCATCCTCGAGGACTACGTCTCCGCCATTCTCGGCGACCTGATGGAGGAGTACTGTCCTCCCAAGGGCCACGCCGCCGACTGGAACATCAAGGGTCTGAAAGACGCGGTTTTCACCCGCTTCGGCGTGGATTTCATCGCGGAGGGCGTGAAGCCCGAAGCGCTGAACCGGCAGGAACTGGGTGACGCGATTTTCGAGAAGCTGAAGGAACGCTACGACGCGAAAGAAAAGCTGATCGGACCTGATGCCATGCGCCATCACGAGCGCATGATTATGCTCAGCGTGATCGACCAGCAGTGGAAAGATCACCTGCTCAGCATGGACCACTTGAAGGAGGGCATCGGCCTGCGCGGCTACGGCCAGCACGATCCGCTGGTCGAGTATAAGAAAGAATCGTTCGAGATGTTCGAAGCGATGCTGCAGCGCTTCCAGGAAGATACCGCCCGTTATCTCTACCTGATGCAGATTATCGAGCGCCCGCCGGACCCCGGCCCAGGCCCGCAGGGAGGCGACCCAGCAGGTCATGGCCCGGAGCCCGGAGTGCCGTCAGAGCAGGGAACTGGCGGGAACGGCCGCCGACCGCCGCGTCTGGTCGCAACCTCCGCCGACGATCTGGAGGAAGCCTTCATGCGCCGCAAGCGTCGCGAGCTGGAACAGGCCCGCATGGCGGGTGGCGGCGAAGCACAGCCCGTTCAGCAAGTCGTTCGCGGCCAGGAAAAAGTGGGCCGCAACGATCCCTGCCCTTGCGGATCGGGAAAGAAATTCAAAAAGTGCCACGGCGCGTAAGGGAATAGTCCTCGATCCTGGATAGCCGGTTTACCACGCTGAGGGAGTAAGACCTGAGACATAGAGCGCTTGGCGACAGCAGCAGACGTGGGGGCAGGGCGATCACGCGGCTGCCCTTGATATGTCTCCTGAACCCATCAAGATCCCGACGATGCCAATCAGTGCCCCGAACCCATACAGACAGTAGTAAATCACGCTCCAGTGCGCGTATTCTCCTTCGGCTTGATCCAATTGCACGCTGGCGTCTTGAAGAATGGCGCTAGTTAACTTGTTCATCTCGTCCAAGTTTGTGGAAGTGTGCTCAAGAGCACCTTGAATATCTTCGTTTAGCTTGTAATTCTGGGGCGCCACCTCGAGACCTAACTTATCGAGGGTGCGCTGCGAATCATCCAGGTCGGCTTTCAGCTCTTTGATCAGGTTCTGTTCCCACTGCTGTGCGTTAACCTTGTGGGCGAGTCGATTAACACTCACGAAAAGTCCCACGGCGGCACGCTGCTGGTCGAAGGCCTTATTCAGATCGATCCAGTCTGCAGTATGAGGATCAGGCCAGGTTCGCAACGATTCCGCCAGTGTTCCGGGTTTCAGAGGGTGCTGCAGGTTATAGGTCTCGTGCTCGATGCGTCGTAAAGAAGCAAATGTGTCTCGATCATCGGTACGAACTGCGAAAATAGTGTCTGTGGCTTCGACGGAGCCAATGAGTTCTTTCAGTCGGTCAGTACGGTTATCCTTTACAACAGCTGTCAGGATAACAATGACGGCGCCAGATAATGAAATCGCCATTCTGAGTCGTTTCCGGGTGAACCTCAACAACGTTAAAGTCGGCATCGCATTGCCTCTCATGATGAACGCGCCCCCTTGAATCTCATATTCTTGGCGGTGCTCCTTGTCTTCTTCTTCCACTCCAGAAACAAAGTCGCATAATTCTGGGTGATGAAATCGGTCTCGTTCACTCCCAGCTTCTTCGCCACCACATCAATCCACCGCGGTGACCCCTCGATCTCACAGAAGTCTCCAATCGGCGTCTCATCCACGACGACCTGTCCCTTCCCATCGGTCCACTCGGAGCGAAATTTCTCGTAACGAAACGACGGCGAGTATCCCAGAGCACGCAAAATCAAGTCCATCTGCCTGCCGTCGGTCACGCCGGTCTCTAACTCCTCGCGGCTGCTGTGGCGTCCAGTTCGCTTCCCGGCTTTATGCGTCAGCGTCCACTCCGTCCCGTACCTGCGCAGTCGCAACAGTTCCTTGCGCGCTCGCAGCACCCCGCCGGGAAGGTCATACAACGTATTCATTTCGCGCGTCCGCGGCGTGGTCACACGAAACCCAGCCGCGCACAACTTGCGTGCCAGCGCCCGCAAGTCGGCCACGCGAAACTTGATTTCCACTTCCTGGCTCATCGTGAAAATTGTATTACGGACGGCGAACCGACGATCCTTCGAAACTTGCAGCGGGAGCGATCGCCTTCGGCTGATTCTTCCAGACTACGGTCTCAACTGGACCAACCACGAAGACGTAGCTCGCCGCCCCGATCCAGGTGATCACCGATGTGATCAGGAAAGGCCAATAGAATTTCCCGGTTCGCCCAACCAGGAATCCCGTCACTGCGGGTCCGACCGCCCCTGCTAGGTTTGCCACAAAGTTCTGCGCACCCATCCATCGTCCTACGGCATGTGGCCCGGCCAGGGTCTGCGTGACCGCGTTGAGGTTCGAACTGACCAAGCCAAATGACGCGCCTGCCAAAAGTAACAGGACGACCAGAAGTTTGTCGGACGCCTCCGCACAGGCAACCAGAGAAAGTCCGTTGCAGACCATTCCGGCGCCCATGAAGGTTTTGCGCACGCGCGTTACCGAAGCGCCGGAGGAAATCCAACGGTCCGATAGCCAGCCGCAGATCGGTGACGACAACGCAGCCAACAAAAACGTCGCCCCTCCGATCTTTGCCATGGTATTGGGGGAAAAATGTCGCGCACGCTGAAGGTAGGTCGGCAGCCAGGTCAGCAACAAATAGAAGAAGTAATTCGCGCAGAAATGGCCGATCCACGTTCCCCAGGTTGATCGATGGCGAATGATCTCCGAAAGTCCAGGGCCCTGTTTCATGTCCTGAACACCAGTGGCGGACGTGCGCGGCATCCATCGCAACCATGGCGGCAGCCATAGAAGGCTGACCAGCCCAAGAACGACGAAGAACGGTCTCCAGCCAAAACGCGCCACCAGGGTCCCGCCGAAAAAAATGCCCAGCGCCGGTCCCAGCGACTGACCCGCTCCGACGATGGAATTGGCGAAACCCCGTTGGCTCTCCACAAAATGATTGGCAAAGATCTTGGCGTAGGCTGGATAAGCCACAGACTCTCCGATGCCCAGAACCACGCGTATCACAAGCAGAGCGGCAAAGGCATGCAGCGCGCCGGTGAACGCCGTGGCCACCGACCACACAAAAAAGCCGATCGCCAGGACCCACTTCACCTCGAAGCGGTCGACCAGCCATCCCGCGAGAAGCTGCATGCAGGCATAGGTCCAGAAGAAGGCCGCAAGCAGGATTCCCAATTGCGAGTACGAAAGACCCAGCTCGTCTTGCAAGAGCGGAGCGGCCACGGAAAGATTGGCGCGGTCGATATAGTTGATGAAAACTGAGAGCCCCAGCAGCAGCAAAACGCCGTTCATCCCGCCGGAGCGTCGAGCATCGTGGATAGGCGAGTTACTCATCGCGGCAAAGCCCGACCATGCTATACCATCTCCGCAAGTCTCCGAGAAATTTGTCGAACGTCACCTGCGGACCGCCCATTAGCAAGGACGGTGCTATCATTTCCGACATTTAGTCCAGAAGGGTTTTGCAAGTGCAGAATTTATTTCAACCTGAAGTCGCTGCGGAGGTAATCTCCCGCATCGACAAGCTGCAGCCAACGACTCATCGTCAGTGGGGAAAAATGGATGTCGCGCAGATGATGGCACACTGCTCCGCCACGCTCGACATGGCTTCCGGACGCTCCGTTCTGCCGCGGCTGTTCATTGGCAGGATACTCGGGCCCTTTGTCCGGCATGTCTTTACCGACGACAAGCCGTTCTCCAGGAATGGTCCCACGCACAAGGGTTTAGTGATGGCCGACAACAAAGACTTCACTCGGGAGCGGGAGCGCCTTAAGGCGTGCGTCCAGCAATTTCACGAAGGAGGGGAAGCGAA
Source organism: Candidatus Dormiibacterota bacterium (assembly GCA_035566655.1). Taxonomy (GTDB): domain Bacteria; phylum Acidobacteriota; class Terriglobia; order Terriglobales; family Acidobacteriaceae; genus Sulfotelmatobacter. Next base: position 5,722 of record DATMQT010000009.1, on the reverse strand, counting down.
ATGCACGAAGCAGCCGCACCCTTTCTTTGGCCCAATAACGCCGCAAGAGTGGGCGACCGGAATGTACAAACACCTCGACCACCACCTGCGTCAATTCGGAGTGTGACGGATACCTTGCGCTGAGTGCGAATGGCGAACGACTAAGGACCAACGACTAACTAAACGTCGGCAGCTTCACCAGATCGTTCTCCGGAACCGACTCCACCGGCTCCCCGGCTTTGCGCCAGGCCGTCAATCCTCCGACGATCACGAACGTGTTGAATCCTTTTTCCCGCAGCAGGTGCGCCACCCGGGCGCTGGTCGCTTCGCGCGCTCAAGTACAGTACAGATAAATGTCCTTGTCCTTGGGTAGATTCTTGATCTCTTCCTCAAGATTGTTGGGCTCGATGCGGATCGAGCCCTTGATCCGCGCTCCTCCCGAGTCGTAGTAGCCGTGGCTGCGGACGTCGACGATGAGCACATGGCTTGCTTCATCAGAGGCCAGACGCGCGGCCAGCTCCTGCACCTGCACCCGCGGCACCACGCGATACTGCTTGTGTTTGCGGTATTGCAAAACGCGGTAGATGGCATACACAATCAGAGCTGTCACGACCACCGCTTCCATCGCCCGACCCGCGGCGTGAAACCCTTGCAGCACGACTTTCAGAACATCGCGCGAAAGGAATCCGACTACGAGATAGGTGAGGGAATATACCAGGGCGCCGGCGAAATCCAGGCGCAGAAACTGCCCGAAGCGCATCTTCATGCTGCCGGCCAGCGGCGCCGCCATGGTATTCACGCCGGGGATGAACTTCGCAATCACCAGCGTGACTTTCCCGCGCTTGTAGAACGACTCGGCGGAGCGAAGAATGCAGGTTTCCGGATTGATCGACACGCGGCACAAAAATCCCAGCAGCAGCCAGCCCATATAGCGTCCCAGCCAGAACTGCACCGTGTCGCCCAGCAACAGGGCCGTGACCGCCACCAGCAAAACGTAAGGACCCGATAAGCTGTGCGCCGCCACCGCGGCCCCTGCCGCCACCAGCGCGATCGCCGCAGGAAAGGGAAGTCCGACCGCTTCGGCCAGCAACAGGCCAAAGGTCAGAGCGTATCCGTGGCGCGCCATCAGCAAAAACAAATCCATAAAAGAGTTGGATAAGGAAAATCCAGAAAGGGTTCAATATAGCAAAGTCGAAGGGCCAGGGGATGCGTCGCTACAAAAATGCGGGACGGACTTCGCCGTCCCGCATTCAAACCGGTAAGGCTACTTGCTCATCGAATCGTTCTTCATCGAGTCGCCCTTGGCCATCTTGACGCTCATGATGTGGATCGAGTTCTTGTCCGCATACACCTGAGCGCTCAGCTGTACGTGATGGCCCTCGTGTCCCTTCAGTTCTTCGGGGTTCATCACTTCCCAACTCTTGCCGTCCTTGTCGTTCACGAACGTGACCTTGTCGCCATCAGCTTTGACCGTACCTTTCAGAGTCATCAGCGGAGCCTTGGCGCTCGTCTGATCGGCTTGGGTTTGTGACTTGTTGTCTTGCGACGAGCCTGAATATTGCGCAAAAGCAGTCAAACTCATCGTGAAAGTCAGAGCGAGCAGACAAACCATTACTTTTTTCATTGAAACGTCTCCTTCGTCTTTTTGGAAGTTAGGCCAGAGATTTACCGTTGCCTTACATACGTACTCGGGACCACGAACGGACTGGCGCCTTTGGGTTGCTGACTATTTGTGGACAGAACGGAGGAAGAGGTTGCCCGGAAAATTACTGTAAGGATTCAGGTTTGCAGTGCAGTCTTGACTTACTTCTCTCTGGCCACCACAAACTCCGGCGCCCACAATAGCGCACGCTTGATCTCGGAATCGGGGAAAGCGCTGAGCGCATTCTGCGCTGACTCGGCATAGCGCGCGGCGCGGGCGGTCGCCGCTTCCAGCGAGCCATAGCGTTGCAGAGTCTCCATGATCTGCGCATGCGTTACGCCATTAAATGCGCGCTCGCGCAGAATGGTTTCAATCTTTGCTCGTTCTTCTGGCGTGCATCGCTCCAGCGCATGAATCACCGCCATAGTCACCTTACCCTCGCGCAGATCGCTGGCCACCGGCTTGCCCAGAACATCTTCGGACGCGGTCAGATCGAGCACATCGTCCACGATCTGAAACGCCATGCCGAGGTCGCGCCCGTACTGGCCCAAGGCTTCTTCCTGCGCGGCGGTCGCTCCACCCAGGATCGCTCCCAGCCGCATGCACACGGAAAACAGGCAAGCCGTCTTGCGGTAGATCAGGTCGAAGTGCTCGTCGAGCGTAATCAGCTGCCCCAGTTTTTCCATCTGCAGCAGTTCGCCCTCAACCATCTGCTGCGTCAGTTCGATCAGCGTGTCGAGAATGCGGAAATTGCGCTCCTGCACCGCCACCTTGAAGGCCTGCATGTAGAGCCAGTCGCCCGCCAGCACGCACTTCGAATTGCCCCACTGTGTGTTGGCGGCGGGCCGCCCGCGGCGCGTCTTCGCCTCATCGATGATGTCGTCATGCACCAGCGTAGCGGTGTGAATGATCTCAACCACCGCGCCCAGCTTCACCGCGCCGCGCCCTTGGTAGTCGAACAACTTGGAAGAAAGAAAAAGCAGCGCCGGACGGATGCGCTTGCCTCCACCGTTCCGCAGGTACTCCCCAATCTCCGTGATCGCCTGCACGCCTGAGACAGTATCGTGCCCGAACTCGCCCTCCAGCGCGGCGAGATCGTCGTGCAGAAGGTCAAAGACCTCTTTCCCGTTGATAGTGGCCGGTGCGCTCAATGCCTCTGTCTTCCCCTGTGTCCTCTATGGTAAAGATTTTGCTCCTAGTTCGTTCTGTAATTCGTAAACTGCAAATCGATCCCGAAGTCGTGCCCCCGCAGCATAGCGATGACTTCCTGCAACGTGTCGCGGTCCTTGCTGCTGATCCTGACGAGGTCGCCCTGAATGGAAGCCTGCGCTTTCTTCTTCGAATCCTTGACCAGCTTCACGATCTCCCGCGCCTTTTCGATGGCGATGCCCTGCTGCATCGTGACTTTGCGCTTGGCCGTTCCCCCGGCGGCCGGTTCCACCGCGCCATAGGTCAATCCCTTCAACGAGACTCCGCGCTTCACCAGTTTCTGTTGCAGGATGTCGTTCACCGCTTTCAGCTTGTATTCGTCAGCCGAATGCAGCACGATTGCATCTTTCTCCAGCTCGATATTCGACTTCGAATCCTTCAAGTCGAAGCGCTGGTGGATCTCCTTCAGCGCCTGCTGGATGGCGTTCGACACTTCCGCCAGGTCAATCTTGCTCACGATGTCAAAAGTGTTTTCGGGCATCGGATTTCAATTCTTTCTGAAATGATGGAATCTGACTTCTGAGGTTACCAGAAGACGCCCTTCGGGACGAGAGTTAACCTGCCGAAACTTTGCTTTCAGCGGTTTCAGTCAATTTGAAAAAATTGTAGAAATTGCGGGTTGTCTGCCGGCCCACTTCTTCGGCCGGCAATCCCCGAAGCTCGCCCAGCTTCCGCGCGGTCTCGATGACGAACGCCGGTTCGTTGCGCTTGCCGCGATGCGGCACAGGCGCCAAGTACGGCGAGTCGGTTTCAATCAGCATTCGCTCCAGAGGAACTTCCAGCGCGGCATCGCGAATCTGCTGCGCCTTGGGAAAAGTCACATTGCCGGCGAACGAAATCATAAATCCCATGTCGAGCGCGCGCTTAGCTTGGGGCCAGCTCCCCGTGAAGCAGTGCAGAATCCCGCCCAGCCCCCTCGTCACCCAATTCCCTTGCATGAGCTCCAAGCAGTCGTTCCACGCGTCGTCACTGCCCTCGGACGGACGACAGTGAATTACGATGGGCAGCTTCGCGGCCGCAGCCAGCTCCATCTGCCGCGTGAATACCGTCTTTTGCACGTCACGCGGCGAGTGATCGTAAAAATAATCCAGACCAATCTCACCCCAGGCGATCACTTTCGGATGCTTCGCCAGACGCTCCATGTTCAGATAAGCGGCCTCGTCGGCAAGTCTGGCTTCGTGCGGATGAATGCCGAGAGTCGCGTAAATAACGTCGTACTTCTCCGCCAACCGGATTCCGCAATCCAACAGCTCCGGCCCGTCGCCATTGCCGATGGCGACGATCGTCTGCACCCCAGCCTCTCTCGCACGAGCAATGACCTGCTCGCGATCGGAGTCGAAGCGTTCCCCATCAAGATGCGCGTGAGAATCTACAAACATGAAATGGTTATCTAGGGACAGCCGCCTCGGCTGTCCGGCCAGAGCGAAGTTCGGCCGCGCCTACTTCAACCTCGCGCCCACCGGCACATCCTCCAGGAACCCCGCCAGCACAGGCTTCCCGCCTTCCAGTGACGCTGCCACGATCATCCCATTCGACTCCATCCCGCGCAGTTTACGCGGCGCGAGATTAGCAACGATCACTACCTTCCGCCCAACCAGAGTCTCCGGCGCATACGCTTCGGCGATCCCGGCCAGCACCTGCCGCACTTCCGTTCCAATATCAATCTCCAGCCGCAAAAGCTTGTCCGCCTTGGGCACTCGCTCGGCGACTTTTACAACTCCGACCCGCAGTTCGATCTTGGCAAAGTCGTCGATGGAAATCTTTTCGTTCGCCGCTGGAACTGCCGCGGGGATTGCAACCGGCGCCGCTGCGGCTGAAGTAGCTGGCGCCGCTGGTGTTGCCGCTGGGGCTTCTACCACCGGCGTACTTCTCTGCTCCTCTTCCATCTTCTGCATCCTTTCGATCGCACTCTTGTCAGCGCGCGGAAACACGGGCTGCACCTCACCCAGCTTGGCGCCCAAAGGCAGTTGTCCCCAAGCCAACTCGCTCAGAGCAAGCTTCTTGATGTCTCCCAATCCCATCTGCGTCCATATCTTCGCGGTCGCATCCGGCATCACCGGATAGGCCAACGCCGTTGCGATCCGCAGCGCCTCCGCCGCGGTGTAAAGCACCGTCGCCAAGCGCGAGCGGCTGTCTTCATCCTGTTTTTCGCCCAAGGCCCACGGCTCGTTTTCGACGATGTACTTGTCTACAGCCGCAACCAGCGCCCACGCGGTTTCGAGGGCGCGCGAGAACTGGAACTGATCAAAGAATGTTCCAAATTCGCGGATGGTCTTCCGCGCCGTCTCCGCAATCGCAGCGTCCGCAGCGGTTTTCGACGCACCAGGCGACGGATACGGCACCTCGCCCTTGAAGTAGCGGTTGATCATGGTCAGCGTGCGGCTGGCTAGATTTCCCAGTCCATTCGCCAGGTCAGAGTTGTACCGCTGCACCAGCGCGTCGAACGAGAACGATCCATCCTGCCCAAACACGACTTCGCGCAGCAGAAAATAACGCAGCGCATCCGCCCCCACCACGTCAAGAATCGTCTCCGTGCGCACAATATTGCCGCGCGACTTCGACATCTTGCTCTCTTCAAACAGCAGCCACCCGTGCGCCACAATCGCTTTCGGCACTGGCAATCCAGCCGCCATCAGAAACGCCGGCCAGTACACGCAATGGAAGCGGACAATCTCTTTCCCGATCATCTGTACATCCGCGGGCCAGAATTTCTTGAACGCCTCCTGCGCCCCCGCGTGCTTCGAACCGTAGCCGATCGCCGTGATGTAATTCGCCAGCGCGTCAAGCCACACATAAATCACATGCTTGGGATCGTCCGGCACCGGAATGCCCCACGAAAACGTCGACCGGCTGATCGACTGATCGCGAAGACCCGACTTCACAAACGAAATC
>DATMQT010000008.1:0-2429 GCA_035566655.1 Candidatus Dormiibacterota bacterium | reverse complement strand
GCGGCGCGGCATGCCTGCCTCTACACCAGCGAAGGCCGCGTGCTCATCAAGAACGCCCGCTACATCGAAGACCAGCGCCCGATCGATCCGGGATGCAGTTGCCCCGTGTGCCGGCGCTACACGCGCGCTTATCTTCGGCATCTCTTCGCCGCCGGAGAAATCACCGCGGCCATCCTTGCCACCCACCACAATGTCCACTTTTACCTTGACATAATGCGGCAAATCCGAGAGGCTATCAGTTTTGGACAACTTGCAAATTTCGCAGCAGAGTTGCGCACGCGCTATGCGGCGGGCCCAGCCTGAAGCGAACCGCCCGGGACGCGTGTAAGGCGTTCGGGGGAGCGGGCAACCCGCACAAGTCGAGTCTCAGCAGGAGAATCGAGCGGGAAGGGAAGCGGGAACTCACCCGCTAGAGGATGGTATTCTCTCCTTCCGGGTCGGGCTGCTGGCCGCGGTTGTGCCAACGGGCCAATTCAGAAAAACTCGGAAAGGCATGGAACAATTCGGAACATGAATCTGGCAGCACTGATTTTCTGGCAAGCCGGCGGCGCCGCGGGGCTCGGCGGTTTTCTGATTCCCCTCGCGCTAATGTTCGGAATCATGTATTTCCTGGTGATTCTGCCGCAGCAGCGGCAGCGCAAGAAGGTGCAGGAGATGCTGGCGGCGGTGAAGAACGGCGACAAAGTGATCACCACCGCGGGAATCTACGGCACGATCAACGGCATGGACGGCGACACCGTGATTCTCAAGATCGCCGATAATGTAAAAATCCGCATCGCGCGGGCAGCGATTGCTCAGGTGGAGGCATCCGACGATGCGAAATAACTCCATGAGCCGCTCGCATTCGCGCTTGATCTCCTAACCATGAACCCTAATCTGAAGTGGAAAGCCCTGTTTATCTTCGCAGTCATTCTGCTGTGCATCTTTGCCGTAATCGGCTACCCAGACTTCCCCACGTCGCTCACGGCGCTCAAGAATAATTTCGAGCACCAGATCAAGCTCGGCCTGGACTTGCAGGGCGGCACGCACCTGATCCTCCAGGTTCAGGTGCAGGAAGCCATCGCGCAGGAGACCGACCAGACGGTGGATCGCCTGACCACCGCGATGCGCTCCAAGAATATCCGCTACGACGAAGTGCGGCGCGCCGACGACACGCACATCATCGTGCGCAATATTCCTTCCGACCAACTCTCGCAATTCCGCGATCTCATTCACGAGCAATACGAAGGCGTTTGGGAACTTGCGCCCGCGCCTGGCGAGACCGCGTCTTACATGCTCACGTTGCGCCCGAGCGAGATCGCTCGCGTTCAGGAATCCACGATGAGCCAGTCGCTCGAAACCATCGAGCGCCGCATCAACGCGCTGGGTCTCACCGAGCCTACGATCCAGGCGCACGGCCGCAATGACAATGAAATTCTGGTGCAACTCCCCGGCGAAGGCGATCCGGAGCGCGCCAAGGCCGTAATCCAGGCTGGCGGCCAACTGGAACTGATGTTGTTAGTGGACCCCACGCCGTATCCTTCCCAAGCGGAAGGCTTGGCGCGGCATGGCGGCGTTCTCCCGCCGGGAACGGAGCTCCTGAAGGAACGGCCGGAGTCGCACATCCGGCAGAATCCCAACGATACGTCCGAGAACTGGTATCTGGTGCAGCGGCCCCCGGTCGTGACCGGGCGCGACCTTCGCAGCGCCACGGAAAACCGCAACACGGAAATGCCCGGCCAGTGGCAGATTAACTTTGTGCTTTCGAACGAAGCCGCAAAGCGCTTCGGTCCCTTCACCGAACAGAACCGCGGCCGGCAGATGGCCATCGTCCTTGAACACCAGGTCTACTCGGCGCCGACGATTCAGAGCCGCATTGAGGACCAGGGCCGCATTGACGGCAACTTCAGCCAGGAATCCGCACACGATCTGGCGCTTGTGTTGCGCGCCGGCGCGTTGCCGGCCTCGATTAAGTATCTCGAAGAGCGTACAGTCGGGCCATCGCTTGGCGCCGACTCCATCCGCCACGGAGTGCAGGCATCCGTCCTGAGCTTGCTGGTGGTGATGATCTTCATGGTTTTCTATTACCGCTCATCGGGCGCGAACGCAGTGCTCGCCCTGATCATCAACCTGGTCATTCTTCTGGCCGCGCTGGCCATGTTTGGGGCTGTTTTAACCTTGCCAGGCATCGCGGGCGTGATTCTGACCATCGGAATGGGTGTGGACTCGAACGTTCTGGTCTTTGAGCGCATCCGTGAGGAACTTCGCAATGGAAAATCATCGGCTGCCGCGGTGGACGCGGGCTTCTCGAAAGCGTTCCTGACAATTATCGACACGCACGTAACTACGGTGGTCTCGGCCTTCTTCCTCTTCATTTTTGGAACGGGCCCCATCAAAGGCTTTGCCATCACCCTGACCATCGGCTTGATCGCCAACGTCTTCACCGCGAT
>DATMQT010000007.1:0-29352 GCA_035566655.1 Candidatus Dormiibacterota bacterium | reverse complement strand
GTGGACTCCAGGGGCACGGTCGATGGCGAAACATGGACATGGATCAACGATGAGAAGATGAGCGGCGTGTCCATGAAGGGCCGGTTCACAATCCACATGACGTCGGCTGCGTCCTACAGCTTCGCATTTGACATGTCGCAGGATGGGACGAAATGGTCGACGGTGATGGACGGGAAGGCGGGCAAGAAGTAAGTCTCTTAGTGGTCGAGCTCTCAGCATTCAGCACTCAGCGTTCAGCTAATCTCGAAGCAGCGCCGGGATGGCTGAGTGCTTACTGCTGAATGCTGACTGCCTTCTCCTACCATTTATAATCCCTGATTCGGCGTTTCTGCCGCATTCCTTACTGTAAGGACACAGCTTGCTCGACTTTCTAGGCGATCTAAGACGAACGCAGATGTGCGGAGCGCTGCGCGCTTCCGACGCCGGCAAAAAGGCCACGCTGATGGGCTGGGTCAATAAGCGGCGCGACCTGGGCTCGCTTATTTTCGTGGACCTCCGCGACCGCACCGGGATGACGCAGGTGGTGATCAACGCCGAGCGCGACGCGGCGATCCACGAAAAGACAGAAGCTCTGCGCAACGAGTACGTGATTGCCGTAACCGGTACGGTGAAGCTGCGCGATGCCACCACAGTGAACAAGAACATAGCGACCGGCGACGTGGAACTGGTGGCGGAGGAGTTGCGCATTCTGAACGAGTCGAAGCTGCCGCCGTTTCTGCCTTCCGATACTTCTTTGACCAACGAAGAGACGCGGTTGAAATATCGCTACATCGATTTGCGGCGCGACGCGATGCAGTTCAATATCGAACTGCGACACAAGGTGGCGAAGGCGATCCGGGATTATTTGTCGGAGCAGGGATTTTTTGAGATTGAAACGCCGTTCATGACGCGCTCGACGCCCGAGGGCGCGCGCGATTATCTGGTTCCGAGCCGCGTGCAGCCGGGGACGTTCTATGCCTTGCCGCAGTCGCCCCAGATGTTTAAGCAGATCCTGATGATTTCCGGGTTCGACAAATACTTTCAGATCGTGCGCTGCTTCCGCGACGAAGATCTGCGCGCCGACCGGCAGCCGGAGTTTACACAGATCGATTTGGAAATGTCGTATCCGCAGCCAGAGCGGGTCTGGGAGGTGGTGGAGGGATTCCTGACGGCGGCCTTTCGAGCGGCGGGGTCGGAGATTAAGACGCCGTTTCCGCGCATAGATTATGACGAGGCGATCCGGCTGTATGGAATCGACAAGCCCGATTTGCGGCTCCCGGCGTTTACCGACGTTCGGGAATGTTTTGCGGCGGCGAATTTGCAGGAACTGGCGATCAATACGAACCTGCCAGTGGTGGCGATTCGCACGCCGAAGGTGGGCGAACTCTCGCGCAAAGAGCGGGATGACATCAAGCCGATGTTCCACGCGAAGGGTGGGGCGAAGATCTTTGAAGACTTCAAACGCATTGGTAACAAGTTTCCCGAGGCGGCGGCGGCGATTACTAAGAAGGCTGGGATGCAGGATGGCGACCTGATTGTGCTGGTGGCTGGTGGCGCTCAAACTGGGCCACAGACGCCGGTTTCCGGGCATCGGCATCACAAAGTCACGCCCCAAGAGTTGGCGATCTATGCTTCGGCGGGGTTGCTGCGGCTGGCTTTGGCGCAGAAGTATTCCGAGCGCCATGGAATTTTCAAGAAGAGTGGCGATGCGGCGAAAGACTTCCGCTTCCTGTGGGTTACGAATTTCCCCATGTTCGAGTGGGACGAGGGCGAGAAAGTGTGGAACGCTGCGCACCATCCCTTTACCTCGCCGCATGAAGAAGACATGAAGTTGCTGGAGGCGGGAGTGGAGGCGTTGCACGATCCGCTGTCGCCGCTGAGTGCGGTGCGCGCCCTGGCTTATGACGTGGTGTTGAATGGGACGGAGTTGGGGTCGGGATCGATTCGTATTCACCGGCAGGATGTGCAGAGCAGAATCTTCCGTGCATTGGGCATGAACGAGGAAGAAGCGCGGGCGCGGTTTGGATTCTTTCTGGAAGCGCTCGAGTACGGCACGCCTCCGCATGGAGGCATTGCGCTGGGTCTCGATCGCATTGTGATGATTCTGGCCGGGGCAGAGAGTTTGCGCGAAGTGATTCCGTTCCCCAAGACGGCGCGGGCGGTGGATTTGATGGTGGATGCTCCGACGCCAGTGAGCGAGAAGCAGTTGCGAGAGCTGGGCATCCAGATAAAGGTTAAGAGTTAAGTAGTTTCCTCGCTAGCTCTTCCACTCGCGCCAGCACTTCATCTTCATTCAGCTTGGTCGAGTCGATGACCACTGCATCGGCCGCCGCCATAAGCGGCGAAGCGGCCCGCGTTCGGTCGCGGCGGTCGCGTTCGCGCAGGTCGGCGGCTACCTTCGCGGCTACTTCGCCTTTGATCTTTTGCTGCTCCATACGGCGTTGCTCGCGGACTACCGGATCGGCGTCAAGAAAGATTTTCAGGTCGGCGTTGGGGAAGACTTTGGTGCCGATGTCGCGGCCTTCCATCACCACGCCGCCGCCCGCGCCCATCTCGCGCTGACGCGCAACCATCCAAGCCCGCACTCCGGGATGCACCGACACGCGCGAGGCCGCTTCGGTCACGTCGCGCTCGCGGATGCGCGCGGAAATGTCGTGGCCGTCGAGCAGGGTGCGGTTTCCGCCAACGGTGGGTTCGAGTTGAATGCGCGACTCCTGCGCCAGCTTGACCAGCGCGGCTTCGTCGTCGACCGATGCATCGTGATCAATGGCTTTCAGCGCGAGGGCGCGGTACATCGCCCCACTTTCCAGGTTGACGTAGCCGAGTTTGCGCGCGAGGCGGGAAGCGATGGTGCTCTTGCCCGCGCCGGCCGGGCCGTCGATGGCGATGATCAGCTTGCGTTGAGGGTGGTCGTTATTCTGCATTCTGCATTGTGCGAAGCAGACGATTGTACACGGTAGAGAGAACCGCGAGGCTTTGCATGCGCCGGAGCACTCGCGGCTCCCGCTCATTGTCAAGCGCAGCGGACAATCATTTAACAAACAAGTGACAGTTGCGCCCGCTCCATCTTGCCCTGTCCCGCGTCAAAGATGGCATACGTTGGAAAGCAATTGAAGTGAGGGTACCCGCTTTGCCGATGCCAGGAAACAGAGGAGGTACGGTGACGCAGAGCACAGAGTGGCGAACCTGCCCTCTGCAATGCGGCAGTCCGGTTGCAAGCCCGGACGGCGAGAAAGGGACGTCATGCTGGAGATCGTTTGGCGCAATCCGCAGCCACCGGCGCGGAGAACTTTGCGGATTGCGGAAGTATGGGCGGATGAATCGGCGTCAGCGCCTATGTGGGTGATTTTCTATCACACCATGGCCGCCTCGGGCTGGCCCGAAAATGAATATCGGCTGTTCGTGAACCGGAATCTGCGACCGCCGATCGCGGTTTAGAGGTGGAGGGAAAGAGGTGCGACCATGTCTGCAATAGCACAAATCGACCAGGCTTCCGAGGAAATTATTTATGAGTTAGCGCGGCGGGTCATCTTCTATCGCCTGGGTGAGTTCGACCGGGTGTGGGAGTCGGCGAATAGAATCTGCGATCGATACCAGGTCAAGAAGGCAAGTTGATCTCCCGGGGGACGCCCCAGTGGGCTGGATTACTCGCCGTACGATGAGGTACGGCGCGGCCCTTGGTCGTAGGCGCTATGTGATTGCCAACTCCAGCGGTGCTGTAATCGAGGGGGATGCTGCGTACTCGATGTGTAGAACTCGCCTGTCCGTCTCCTCGCGTGACTTGGATGAAGAATGAATCAGGAGGGGTCTCATCGCCAAGATGCCTCCCGCTGGGACCAGACATTCGACGGGAGCACTTTTGGTCGCGATCTCGTGGATGCGGTCATCGTCCAATACGCCCAATGTGTGCGTGGCGGGAACGACCCGCAATGGCCCGTTCCGAGCGGTCGAGTGATCAAGGTGAATTCGCAAGGCGAGAACTCGCGACAGTACCGTTGCGGGTGCGTGGGCGTAAATGACTCCTTCCTTTACAGACCAAGGCCCCCAGCCGAGCGCTTCGCGCTGACTGCGCAGGGGCAGCGCCGTGTCCTGGTGCCAGACCACGAGCCAGTTGGACTTGGGCGATTTGTCGAATAACGTTGCGCGGTAGGGGAATGCCAGATTGCCGAGCACGGCCCGCGCAAGTTCGATCACATCCGGCTGTCGGGCCAAAGCTGCGACAGGGCTTAATCCCAAGGCATGGCGCATGCCGGCTCTGCTGCGGCGGGGCGACGCGACAGAGATCCCTTCAAGCAGGCGCTGTATCGCACTCGTCGCAAGAACTTCAGGTAGGATCGCGAAGCCCTGTCTTTCGATCGCTTCCTCCAACATCAGCGTGCATCTCCCGTCCTTGCCTTCACTCGCGGGAACGGGCGAGGACTGGCGGCCACCGGTTCCTTCGCCGGGGTGATGTGCAGCATCGATCGTCCGCTGACGTGGATGAAGCTGAGTTCGCGGGCTGCCAGCAGTGCGTTCACGGCTTCTTTCACGCGCGAGCGTGCCACGAAGTTTCCGAAGAAGGTTTCGAGTTCGCTTTGCTCGGCGGCAATCACGCAATCGAGATATTTCGACAGCAGTGCCGATAGCGCCTGCTGCACCGACAGTCCCACGCCTTCTTTGACCGCGTCGGGCGACCAGCGGTAGAGAACGTCCCAGAACGAGCCGCCTTCTTCAGCCTTGTAGTCGACGCGCGTGATGCGCAGCTTCGCCAGCAACTCGCCCAGGGCCTTGTCGAGCGCGGCCAACGAGACGCTGCCACCCAGCGCTTCCTGCAGCTTTTGCTTGGAGATGGGGCCGTCGCGGACGATCAGCGCGAATGCGTCGCAGGCCAGCGGCGAGTAGGCGGAACGCGGTCCCTGCTTGGGCGCGAGCTTGGGATTACGCTCGCCCACCAGCGCGTAGAAATAAGGAAACGCGGAAGCCGCGACCAGGAACGCGTTGTTCTCTTCCACCAAGTTTGCTTCGTAGGCCGAGCGTTCGCGCAGCAGGCGGACCATGAGATCGGTGGCCGCGAGTGCGCGGGGATCGGAGTAGGCATGCTGCCAGGTGGGGAGGCGATTGTCGGAACCGACGAACGCGCCGATGAACGTGGGCACCGGCATGGTGGGGCGCATAGGATACATGAGGCAGAATCCGACGTCCTCAACGAAGGCGCGCGCCTCTTCGACGGTGCGGATGGGCTTGCCATCGAGCCGCCACTTCGAGCGGCGGAGTTGCTGGAGGTCGGATTCGGTCATGATAGCCATCAGCCGTCAGCCATCAGCCGTCAGGAAAACCATCGTCAACGTTTTTGCTGACGGCTGACGGCTGATGGCTAGATTCTTTTAAACGCTTTCTGAATATCCTTTACAGAATACCGCAGAACGACCGGGCGGCCGTGCGGACAGGACATGGGGTGGTCGGTTTTTGCCAGTTCGGCGAGCAGCCAGTCCATTTTGTTTTGTTCGAGCGGCATGTTGACCTTGATGGCGGCGTGACAGGCGATGGAGGCGGCAATCCGGCCGCGAATCTTTTCAAGGTTTAGCGATTGTTCTTCGCGGGAGATTTGATCGAGCAGTTCGTGGAGCATGTGCTCGACCGCGGCGGCATCGACTCCGGCGGGCGCAACTTTCACGGCGACGCTGCGCGCGCCGAAAGGTTCGGCCTCGAAGCCGTTGTGCTGAAGTTCGTCGGCGATTTCAGAAAAGATGGCTTGCTGCGCGGGAGACAGCTCAAGCACGATGGGCATCAGCAGGCGCTGGCTCTCTACTTTCTGCGCCGCACGCTGCTTCAGGATGCGTTCAAACAGCACGCGCTCGTGGGCCACGTGCTGATCGACGATCCAGAGTCCGTCTTCATTCACGGCGAGGATGAACGAGTTGCGGATCTGGCCGAGGGGGCGGAGCGTGGAGAGCGCGGCCAGCGTGGGATCTTCTTCCTGAGTGTCGAGGGCGGGGGCGCAACCGTTGTCCGGTATCGTTTCTGGAACGATTTCGGTGAAACGAGTTTCCAGTCCGCGAGCTACAGGGATTGCGGCGTTGGCCTCGACGGCGATTCCACCCTCGAATTGGAAGCGGGCGGAAACTGGCTGCAGCGCCGGAGCTTGCAGAGCGAAGCCTGCGCCGCCGGCGGGATCATAGAACGCGCGAGTTGGCGCGCCTGGCGCGGATCCCAAGTCGGAAGGCGGCTCCCACTCTCGCGCGCCTGGGGTCAGTCCCGAGCTGGCGGTGGCGTGGGCGTGAATCTCGGTGGTGAACTGCGGCGCGGGGCGCGCCTTCATCAGGGCTGCGCGCACGGTGTCGCGGACGAAGTCATGCATCAACGTGGGCTGGCGGAAGCGGACTTCGGTCTTCGAAGGATGGACGTTGACATCCACCTCGCCCGGAGGCAATTCCAGAAACAGCAGCACGACCGGATAGACCGAGGGGGGAATGATGTTGCGATAGGCTTCGGTCAGTCCGTGCTGGACGAGGCGGTCGCGGATTAGGCGTCCGTTGACGAAGACGAAAATCGAATTGCGGTTCAGTTTCTGGATTTCGGGTTTGGAAACGAAGCCGTGGAGGCGCATCTCGCCCGGATCCACAGGTTGGGATGCCTCATCTTCTTGTTCGCGCCGCCAGGGCGGGGGCTGCGGCAGCCCGACGTGTTCAAGCGGCTGACGGGCGGCCACCGCAATCAACTGGTCAAGCGTCTCTTTGCCGAAGACCTGATAGACACGCTCGCTGTATCCCGCCACGGGCGGGGCGACCAGCATGGCGTTGGTGGCGGAGTGCAACTCGAAATGCTTTTCCGGATGCGCCAGCGCGTAGTGCGTGACCAGCGATGCGATGTGCGAAAGTTCGGTTGACTCGGCTTTCAGAAACTTCTTGCGTGCCGGGGTATTAAAGAAGAGGTCTCGCACTGTGATGGACGTTCCTTCGGGCAGGCCGGCCTCTTCGACACGCGCCATCCTGCCGCCGTTGATTTCGAGGATGGTTCCGGCGGCGGCCCCGGCATCTCGCGTTTCCAGGCGCAGGCGCGA
Source organism: Candidatus Dormiibacterota bacterium (assembly GCA_035566655.1). GTDB lineage: Bacteria > Acidobacteriota > Terriglobia > Terriglobales > Acidobacteriaceae > Sulfotelmatobacter. The sequence goes on along the minus strand of DATMQT010000007.1, from coordinate 22,334 downwards.
CACGGAGGCGATTGAGGGCAGAGCTTCGCCGCGAAACCCCAACGTGGCCACGCTGAGCAGATCTTCAGCGTCCTTGATTTTTGACGTCGCGTGGCGTTCGAAGGCCAACATGGCATCGTCGCGCACCATGCCGCATCCGTTGTCGGTGATCTGGATGAGCTTCTTGCCGCCGGCCTCGACACTGATCTTGATGCGGGTTGCGCCCGCGTCCAGTGCGTTCTCGAGCAGTTCCTTGACCACTGAGGCTGGGCGCTCCACCACCTCGCCGGCGGCGATCTTGTTCGCGACGTGTTCGGGAAGTACGTGGATGCGGCCCATGGAAAGCAGTTCTCAGTTCTCGGTTCTCAGTTCTCAGTTGTCGTCTCTGAGCGCCTAGAAATCAGTTTCGCAGATGGTGGGGCGGATGGCAAAGAAGTCGACCTGACGATTGGACATATCCCTGTGTAGAATCAATCCCCGGCGGTTGTTTCCGCACGATTGCGAGGGGAGTCATGCCTGATTCGCCGCATTCCGTCCCGAAGCCCGGCACTGCGAGTCTTGGCATGCAGCGGCAGTTTGAGATTTACCAGCTTGGCTTGGCCGGGAAGAAGCTTTCTGTTCCGGTTTCTCTGGCGCAACTGGAAAAGAAAGCTGCCGAGGTGCTGCCGGCGCCCGCCTACGACTACGTTGCCGGAGGCGCTTCCGGGGAGCGCACCACGCGCGCCAACCTTGCCGCCTTCGAGCGTTGGCGAATTGTTCCGCGCATGTTACGCGATGTATCCGAACGCGATCTCTCCATCGAAATGCTGGGGCATACGTTGCCGGCTCCGGTTCTGCTGGGACCGGTGGGGGTGCAAGGCATCATTCACCCTGACGCTGACCTTGCCTCGGGCCGGGCGGCTGCGACCCTCGGCATTCCTTTCGTCTTGAGTACGCTGTCATCGCGCTCCATCGAAGACGTTGCGCAGGCCATGGGCAATGCCCCGCGCTGGTTCCAACTCTACTGGGGAAAGGATCACGAGTTGACAGGCAGCATGTTGCGGCGCGCCAGGCGATCGGGCTACTCCGCACTGGTGGTCACGCTGGATACGGCGATGCTGGGCTGGCGCGAGCGCGACCTACAGCATCCCTACCTGCCGTTTCTGTTGGGCCAGGGGCTGGCCAACTATTTTACCGATCCTGTGTTTCGGTCGCGGCTGGCGGAAACGCCGGAGAGCGATGCTGCAGCCGCCATCCGGATGTGGGCGACGCTGTTTTCAAACACTGCGCTGGCATGGAGCGACCTTGCGTGGCTGCGGCAGCAGACTCGACTGCCGATTCTGCTGAAGGGAATCCTGCATGCGGACGATGCCCGGCGAGCGCTCGACTCGGGAGTGGACGGCATCATCGTTTCGAACCACGGCGGACGACAGGTGGATGGAGCGGTCGCCGCGCTGGACGCTTTGCCTGCGGTCGCTGCTGTTGTTCAACAGAAGATTCCAGTGCTCTTTGACAGCGGCATTCGTTACGGGTCGGATGCGATCAAGGCGCTGGCGCTGGGAGCGCGGGCGGTGCTGTTGGGCCGACTTTATCTGTGGGGATTGGCCATTGCGGGCGAGCAAGGGGTCCGCGACGTGGCGCAGAATTTTATTGCGGAGTTTGATGTGACGATGGGGTTGAGTGGATACAAGTGTTGCCGGGAGCTGGATGCGTCGGCATTGAATCATTGAGTCAATGACTCATTGACTCAATGATTCAATCCATCAGTTCTCCGTGGGTTCGACTTTCGCCTTGGGTGGCGGCAGAGACTTGGCGGGCTTGGCCTGTTTCGGCCCGCCCGGGATTCCGCCGGAGACGCCGCCGGAAACGCCTTCCGTCGGGCCACCGTTTTTCGCGGCTCTGCGTATCTCGATGCCGTCGTGCTCGTTGTTCAGCACGATGTGCGATGCGCCGTTGCCCACGCTCCCGCTGGCCTTCGCCTCGCGGTCGCTGCTGTTAATCTTCAGCTCAGGGAAGTCGGACTGGATTTCGCCGTCGCGCGTCCGGGCGTCGAGGTGGAATCCGGCCTTTTCGGGCAGGCTCAGGTTGATGTCGCCGTTGCGGCTGTCGATCTGCACATTGCCGAGTGAGCGCATGGAGACTTCAATTCCGCCGTTTTCATTCTGCACCCGCACGTCGCCGGAGACCTCGTCCAGGCGGATCTGCTTGGAGCGCGTAGTCAGATGGAGGGGACCGGTGATCTTGTCGGCGTGCAAGTCGTCGGAATCCAAGTTGAGGTCGCCATCGATGCGGGAGAACTCCAGGTCGGTGCGGGAGGACTTGAAGGAGACGGCTTTCGTGATGCGGGCAAGCTTGACGCTCTCGCCGAATTCGCCTTCGAGCTGGGCTCCGCCCTTCACGTCAGAAACCGAGACTTCGTTCAGCCGTCCGGTGATGTGGAGGTCGCCGGTGATCTGCTCGACTTTGGCCGAGCTTTTTTCGAGGATGAGTTTCACGTTGCCGGTGACGTCTTCCAAGGTGACGTCGCCGTGCTGGCTGTTGATTTCCACTTCGCCGTCGCGGCCATTGACGGAGACATCGCCGCGGCGCGAAATGACGTGCAGCTCCATCTTGCGCGGGATGGAAATATCGAGATCGCTCTGCACAGCATGATCGCCGGCGCCCTGGGTTTTGGCTTCGAGGGTCAGAACCCCGCCGGTGGTGGTGAAGGTTGGCTTGGTCTCCGAGTTGTACTTATCGGCATCGCCTTGACTTTCGGCGCCCACGCGCTTGCGGACCGTGACCGTGATCTTGCTGTCATTGGCGAAGCTGACCCGCACTGCGCCGTGATCGTCGTTGACCCGCAAGCTGGTCGTGGAGGATGGAAGAGCCTGTTCGAGATGATCGTCGAAGTTGTAAGTCTCGCCGAAGATGTTGTTGAGATCGTTGTCGTCAATGTTCATGTTGTCGCGGAGTTCGCCCCAGTTAAAGCGTGAAGCTTGAGTGGCGATGAGTCCGCAGACGACGATGAAGATGACGAGAAAGACTCCGCCGGCGCCGATCCCACGCGTGGGCAGGCCATCGCGCTGGGCCTGCTGATACTCGATCAGCTTGACCACGCCCCAGAGGATCAGGAGCGCGGGCCAGTAGTGGGCGAACAAGGTGCCGAGCCGGAGCCAGGACAGCATGTGCAGGTTGCCCATCAGGAAGACGACCCCGAGGACGATCAGCACAACCGGCCCGGCAAAGGAACGGCGCCGGGGCCGCAGCGGTGGAACAGGTGGAGGAGTTGGGACCGTACCAGGCCGAACGGGATTAGGTTGACCCGTACTAGACATTGTGCACCTCCCCGGAAGACGAAGTTGCTTCCGGATTGGAAGAAGATGGCGGTGGAGACGGCGGCGCAGCGGATGGCGGTGCCGGTGGCAGTGGGCCGACGTGTCCGGCCGATGACGCACTGCTCTGCAGCAGTTTCACGATGCCGACCACCAGAATCCAGGCGGGCCAGGTGCGGTCAAGATTGGCAATGTCCATGGTGTGGAAAAGGAACAGGATGCCAGTCGTGAGCACCATAGCCGGGCCCATCAGCCAGCGCGTGCTGCAACGTCCACAGCCGCAGATGCGATGGGATCGCTCCCAGTTGCGGTAGAACATCCAGCCGCCGAGGAAAATGAGAATCAGCGGCCAGAAGCGTTCGAAGCCATACTCCATGATCCCCATGGTGTGCAGCAGGAAGAGCACGCCGAGGCCGATGAGGATGACGGCACCGATGGGGATCTTTCCGCTGTCAAACTTCTCGCCCATGCTGAAGGTCTGGCCCAGGCCCATGGGATCGGGAGCGGGCTGGCCCTCCTGAAGGGCGCGCGCGGTACGCACGGCGTCGATGATCTGATAGACGTAGAAGAAGGCGATGCCCAAGCCGAAGACCCAATCCCAGTTCCCGGCATGATCCGCGCCGAAAATGAGCAGCGCGAAGACGAGCAGGTGCGCCAGTCCTTTAGCGTACTGCGAGCAGTAGACGGCGCCCACGCCGAAGGGAAAGAATCCAGCAAGAATGCCCGCGACCACGGGATTCGGACCGGACGTAGGCCCCGGCGGGACCTTCAGTCCCAGACCTTGATCCATGACCTGCTGATACGGGGTTGGCGGAGGCACGAATCCCGCTGCCGGGGCAGTGCCTTCGAGACGGGCTGCGAGGCAGGGCTCGCAGTAGATTACTCCGCGGACGTCGCGGGTGCAATTACCGCAGAGTGGCTTGCCGCAAGTGCGGCAGAAAGCCACTGCGGCAATATCGCTATGTGTGGCGCAGTTCATACGAACCTCCTGTACGTGGTCACCGACACTACAGGCAGATCCGGATTTAACGGATCAAAGACAGATGGACCCAGCGGAGCGCACGCCAGAATGAAATGGTTTTCGTTCTGGCTGTAATTGCGATCCTGCTTCTGCTCGGGCTGTTGTGTTGTGTCGTTCTTATGGTCTTTCTTTACCGGTGCGGTTTCGGCGGGCACGACGTTGCGCTTGAGCTTGCTGGCAGCGGCCTGCACTTCGTAGACGAGCCGGATGTTGTCGTAATACCGCACGACGCGGGCTTGCGTGTTGTAGTAGGTGTGCCGCAGGGCGGAAGGCCGCAAGCTGATCGAGCGCAGGTCGGCGGGTTTCACACCGAGTACGCTCAAGGCCACCGACAGCGCGAAGAACGCCATGCCGAACGACATGGCAAACCGCGGCTGCCGGACGGTGCCCCAGATGGGCTGGACAGTTTCCGAAACCCAGCCTGAAGCCCAAGCTTGCGCCCGCTCCAGCCAGCCAACACTTCGCTGCGGCGCGGACACGTTTACCCGCAGGCGTTGGGTGTCAACGCCCGTTGTGGATGCCAGGATGTTATTGACCAGGCTGACTGGAGGCTCCACCTCCGTGAGATCCTTCAGCCAGTTGCGGCCCGCCTGAACTTCGGCGAACAGCGGCCCGCACACGGAACAAGTCCGCGAGTGAGCCTGGAAACGGTCGAGCTTGGAACCGGTTAGAACGCCATCGAGCGCGTCGCTGACGAGGCCGTCAAACTCGTGACACTGCATTCCGTTACTGGTGTGGTCTGGCATCACATCACCTGCCTATAGGTACGTTGTAAGAGCCGGGCTAGTTCCGCGCGACCACGATTTATTCGAGATTTCACAGTACCCTCCGGAACCTTCAAAACGGTTGCGATTTCACGATAGTCAAAATCCTGTAAGTCCCTTAGAATCACTGCCTCACGAAGCTCTGGCGAGAGCTTCGCCAGGGCGGCATGAACTGTTTCTCCGACCTCGCGGCTGCGTACGTGCTGGTCGGGAGGCGCGGATTGGTCTTGAATTTGCTCACTCAAGGGCTGGGCGTCCTCATGCGCCGACGACGTGGCGTCGAGCGAGTCGGTGATGCGGTCCTGCTTGGTCTTGCGGAAATGGTCCACCAGCAGGTTGCGGGTGATGGTTGTGACCCAGGTGACGAAAGCGCCCTTCGAGCTGTCATAGCTCGACAGCGTGCGATACATTTTGATGAAGACTTCCTGGGCAAGGTCTTCGGCGTCATCGGCCGATCCCGCGAAGCGATAGCAGATGTTATAGATACGCCGGTTGTAGGTCTGGACGATTTCTTCCCAGGCAGCGGCGTCGCCGGCTACACAGCGGCGGACCAGCATCGCAACTACCTGGACGTCTTCCAAACCTAAGCTCCCCGGAAAGCTTTTTCAGACTGAGATTCGTGTCAGGGTATGCCTTCAGGCATACCGCCACTGCCGCGTGTTGATTCCCGCCTTCAGGCGCTGCGTTTGCGAGACGCATGCGACCCGCAAACGTTCAACCTCAGGCAGAGGAGACACAAAGCGCCCCACAAGACAGTACGTGGATGTAGTCCCGCAAGTTCGCGGGTCGAAGCCTTGTTGAAACAGGGGCATTGTAGCAGCGCGGGAAAACCGGCGATTCCATCTCGCGCGGAATCTTCCCCTTGCCGGTCGCGGGCAAGTTGCCTAGACGGATTCCAACATGATCTTTTACAGGGATGACCAATCGTGGCCGATCGAATAACTGTAGAGTGTGGCCGCTCATAGCATGTGTGTGGGGGAGGATGGATGCCCAGAGACGAGAACATAAAGGCCATTCAACTGGCTGCCCAGCGATACAACGCGAAGGACCTGGAAGGCTACCTGACGCTTTATGACAGGGGTGTTCTGCATCACGGGTTCGGCAACACAAAGCGCGGTGTCGGAGGCTTGAGAGAGCATTTCCAGCAGGTTTCGCGAGGGTTTCCCGACCGCAGAATCGATAGTCAGGATATCTTCTGCGACGGGGAAAAAGTCGCTCACCGGTATACGTTTTACGGGACGCACAGGGGAGAGTACATGGGGTATGCCCCCACTCACAATTTCGTCGTCGCTCCGGGAGTGCTGCTGCATCTGTTCGAGCGGGGAAAGTGTGTCGAAGTCTGGCAATTGATCGACAACGCGCGATTTCTAGCCGCCATGGGGGCCATCCCCAAGCTTCAGAAAGCGCGCGTCGACACGACAGCTACTGCGGGGGAACGAACTGCACGTTGATAAACGCTTCACGCTGCACCGGCCTGTCACTTTCAGGCCGCCGGTAGTTCGAGCGTTCGACGATGGCCAGCGCAGCGTCGGCCAGCAGGGTGTCAGAATGCTGAAGCGCCTCGGCTTCCACCACGTGGCCTTTCTTGTCGAGGACAGCATGCACGATCACAGGCTGGATCTCTCCCTTGCGTCCGGGAGGCGCGGCGACTGATTGCGGGAAGCGAAATGGTCCGACCAGGATGTCGCCGGGGCCGTGCGAGATCATCTTCTTGGTGGGAACGAACTGGTCAGGATCAGAGGTGGCGGCGTCGGCGAGGCTGTCGAGATGAATCTGAAGCACGGTCACTCCGTCTTCCACGATAGAGATATGCCGCGCCAGTGTGCGGCCATGGAACTCGAACTTCTCTGAATAATCGTAGACCGTGTAAATGCCGGGCGCCTGCGAATAAGTGCGCAGCAGGCCAGTCTTGGGTTCGATGCAGTACTCGGTCTCTTCCCAGCGGCGGCCAGGAGTGGCGGACGCATCATTCATCGCGCTGGAGATCAGTATGCACGCGACTTCCGTGTCTTGCCAGTTGGCGGTCGCCATGCGGATCAGCGCAGGCGCAAACTTGCCAGTGACCGGCCACAAGGCCGACTCGCGCACCATCTGGATACGCAGAGGAATCGGGCCCCGAGGCTTGTCGTCATAGGCGGCGCCGTCATAGAAGATCCGGAGTTGAGAGTAATCACCGAGGCGCGCCGACCACCGGAAGCTGCTCGGCGACATCCAGGTCTCTTCCAGTTCTCCGAAGCCGGTGTAGCGTGACTTGCCAGAGGAGTTGAAGGAAACCTTCATGGCAAACGGCGCCGAGCCCGGCGTGTGCATGCCATTGTTCTGGCGGGCATGCTCGAGAAGGTGCAGCACCAGTTCGCGCTTCTCGGGCGTGTCGGGAACCACTGTGGGGCCAGTGGCGAGCTCGAGTGGATCGTAAGGCAGCGGCGCAACTTTCGGCTGGTCTTGCGAGAAGGCGGCGCTGCTCAACAGCAGCGCACAGGCAATGATGGCGGCAAAGGCGGGCCGGGTGGACATGGGTAAGCTCCCAGCGGACGGAGAAATGTTAGTACGGAATGGGCTGAGAAGACAAGATCGTCTTCCAGGTGCTACTCGCTGGTGAAGTAATCCACCGTCACCGGGTTTTCGAACAGCGAGTAGTCGCGGGTGACTACGGTGATGCCGCTGTCGGTGACGAAGTAGCGGGAGCGGTCGGCTTCGGTGTCGTAGCCGATGGTGGTGCCTTCGGGCAGGTGGACGTTGCGGTCGATAATGCAGCGGCGGATGCGGCAGTGGCGTCCGACGGCGACGTGCGAGAACAGGATGCTCTGATCAACCTCCGAGTAGGAGTTCACGCGCACATCGGGAGACAGCACGGAATTCTTGACGATGCCGCCGGAGACGATGCAGCCGTTGGAGACGATGGAGTCGAGCGCCGTGCCCATGCGTTCTTTTTCCGCGAACACGAATTTTGCCGGCGGGTACTGGCGTTGGTGGGTGCGGATCGGCCAGGCTTGGTCGTAGAGGTTGAAGATGGGCGAGACGGAGACGATGTCCATGTTGGCTTCGTAGTAGGCCTCGAGCGTGCCCACATCGCGCCAGTAGAGCGCCTCTTTCTTATTTTCGTCGACGAAGTCGTAGGCAAAGACGCGATAGTCGCTGACCATCTTGGGCAGAATGTCTTTGCCGAAATCGTGGCTGGAGCTTTGGTCTTCGGCGTCTTTCAGCAGCACTGGGATTAAGACGTCGGCGTTGAAGAGGTAGACGCCCATCGATCCCGCAACTTTCTCAGCGTTCCAGGGGGAGCGCAGTTTCGTCTCTTTGGGTTTCTCTTCGAAGCCGTTGATGCGGCCGTCTTTGTCGACGTCGACCACGCCGAAACGGGAGGTTTCGGCGGGATCGATCTGGATGGTGGCGAGGGTGATGTCGGCAGCGGAATCGCTGTGCTGCGTCATCATCTTGCCGTAATCCATTTTGTAGATGTGATCGCCGGAGAGGATGAGGACGTGCTTGGGCTGCTCGCTGCCGATGGAATAAATGTTCTGGTAAACCGCATCGGCAGTGCCCTGATACCACTGATCGCTGACCCGTTTCATGGGCGGCAGCACTTCGACGAACTCTCCTACTTCGCGGCCCAGGATGTTCCAGCCTTCACGGATGTGGCGGTTCAGCGACAGCGCTTTGTATTGCGTGAGGATGTAAACGCGGCGCAGGTCAGAGTTGAGGCAGTTAGAGAGAGTGATGTCGATGATGCGGTACATTCCGCCGAAGGTGACGGCGGGCTTGGCGCGGTCGCGGGTAAGAGGATACAGGCGCTCGCCAGCGCCGCCGGCAAGAAGGACTCCGAGCGTGTCTTTCATGGACATGGAGCCAGCCTGGAAAAACAGTAGATGGTAGCACAGGTGATCGGGAAGAATCCGGCGGAGCTTTGCTGCTGCCGGGACAGCCGAGGGCCTGCCCTGAGCGAAGCCGAAGGGCGGCTGTCTCTACATCATCAACTTTACTTTTCCTTCTCTTCTTCGATTTTGATGCGGAGGGACTTGAGGAACTTGAGGTCCTGGTCGTTCACTTTGAATTCGGGGTTGGTGGAGAGAGTGGTGACCAGGGACGTTTTGTCGGTGGATTTGTCGCCCTGCTTGCTGACGCCGATGGTGGCTTCGAGGACCAGGAAGATGTCGTAGCCGCCTTCTTTGATGCGGGAGACGACTTCGGCGATCTGTTCGGAATCGGAGAGTGACTCGTTGATGGCCTCGCCGAGTTCCTTCATGAGTTGTTTGAGTTGCTGGTCCACTGGGTCCCCCGATCGCTGTCCCGCACAGAAGCTGACACTGATACTTAGATGCCTGTGGCCGCCGAACGTTTCGAGCGCGGGCGCAGGTTGGCGTCATTGTAGCGCCGCAGGCTGTTAAAATCGAGGCCGTGAGCAAAGTTTCTACGGCACAAAAGTTGGGGGTGGTGGCGCGTGTGGCGGGGCAACAGGCACGGCGCAACCGGGTGGTGCGGGCCGCGTCCGCCGCTGTGGCCACGACTGCGCGAGCTTTCGGGCGGGTGCTGCACGTGCTGTGGCTGGAGGTTACAGGGCTGATTTTCCTGGTGATGGCTTTGAGTGGTGGGGTTGAGTCGGTGCACGAGTATGCGAAATACCACGCCGGGCGGGCGGGGCTAGGGCGCATGGTGGTTGCAATTTGTTTCACATTGACGTTCGCTTGGTTTGGGGTTAGTTCGTTTTGGAGGGTTCGGCGGAAGGGCAGGGTCGCACGCGGGGACGGTGGGCGAGGTTAGTGGCGGTGGACGCGACAGCGGATTCCTTTGCGCTGCGCGCTTCGGAATGACAAGGATTTTGCGCGGTTCGGAATGACAAGGCATGGCTGACAAAATCAAAGCTGCGGCGGAGGTTGAGACGTCGTCACACATTGCAGTGAACCCGTTGTATACACCTGCGGACCTGAAAGGCTCTGATTACGAGGGCGAGGTGGGGTATCCGGGGGAGTATCCGTTTACGCGGGGAGTGCAGGCGACGATGTACCGCGGGCGGTTGTGGACCATGCGGCAGTATGCGGGCATGGGCGATGCCGAGGAGTCGAACAAGCGCTACAAATACTTGCTGGCGAATGGGACTACCGGGCTCTCGGTGGCTTTTGATTTGCCGACGCAGATGGGGATGGATTCAGATCATGCGCTGGCGGCGGGTGAAGTGGGCAAGGTGGGAGTGGCGATTGATTCCATCGAGGACATGGAACGGCTGTTCGCGGGAATTGAGCTGACCAAGATTTCTACATCGATGACAATCAATGCTACTGGGTCGATTCTGCTGGCGTTGTATGTGGCGGTGGCGCGGCGGCGGGGCTCGGACATCCGTCAACTTTCGGGCACGGTGCAGAACGATGTGCTGAAGGAGTACATCGCGCGGGGGACGTATATTTATCCGCCGCAGCAGGCGCTACGCGTGATTACCGACATGTTTGCCTGGGCGAAGGAGAATGTGCCGGAGTGGAATCCGATTTCGATTTCGGGCTACCACATGCGGGAGGCAGGATCGACGGCGGTGCAGGAAGTGGCGTTCACGCTAGCTAACGGCATGACGTATGTGGAAGCGGCGATCAAGGCCGGGCTGGATGTGGATGAGTTCGCGCCGCGGCTTTCGTTCTTCTTTAATGCCCACAACGACTTTCTGGAAGAGGTGGCGAAGTTCCGGGCGGCGCGGCGGATGTGGGCACGGATCATGCGTGAACACTTCAAGGCGAAGAATCCGCGCTCGTGGATGCTGCGGTTTCACACGCAGACGGCGGGGTCGACGCTGACGGCGCAGCAGCCGGAAAACAATATTGTGCGCACGGCGATCCAGGCGCTGGCGGCGGTGCTGGGCGGGACGCAGTCGTTGCATACGAATTCGTACGATGAGGCATTGGCGCTGCCTACCGAGCAGGCGGCGCGCATTGCTTTGCGCACGCAGCAGGTGATTGCGTATGAATCGGGCGCGCCGCAGACGATTGATCCGCTGGCCGGATCGTATTACATCGAGGCGCTGACAAATGAGATTGAGAAGCGCGCGGCGGAGTATTTGGGAAAGATTGAAGTGATGGGCGGGATGCTGAAGGCGATTGAGCGCGGATTTGTGCAGCAGGAGATACAGAACGCAGCATATGAATATCAGCAGGCGGTAGATCGCGGGGATGAGGTGGTGGTTGGGGTGAACCGGTTTGAGGTGGAGGAAGAGAAGGCGATTCCGACGCAGAAGATTGATCCGGCGCTGGAGGCCAAACAAATCGAGCGCGTGCGGGCATTTCGAGCAAAGCGCGATGTTGGACCCTGGCACTTTGAGCTGAACGGCATCATCGATGCGGCCAAGTCAGGAGCAAATCTGATGCCGCGTATTCTCACCGCGGTGGAAGCAAATGCGACCGTGGGTGAGATTTCGGATGCTATGAGACGCGTGTTTGGGGAGTATCGGGAGGCGGTGGTGATTTAAGGCGGTTTTAGCCGGAGGTTTGGTAGTCGCAGACGCTGCGGCAGGGTTCGCAGTACATGAGGCCGTCTTTGCAGATGCGGATATCGAGTTGTGAACTGCAGAGGCAGCAGAATTTGTCACACTCGCACTGGTCTTCCGACTTCTCGCATTGCGCGCAACGGAATTTGGCGAGGCTGGTTCCGTAGGACATACCAGTAATGTAGCGCGGGTCGTCGAGGTGGGGAACGTGCCGTTGGTAACCTTGGCGCCATGGGGCTTCGATCTCGCTTCAACGGCTGAAGCCGCAACGGATTCTGATGGACATGTACGGCACGACTGAAATCGTGCCCTTCCCGATCCGTCCGCGCGCAGAGTAGCGCTTGCGCGAATCAATCCGCGTGGTCCCTGTGCCATATAATTCCTAGCAATGACCTTCCAACAGGTGCTGGATGGAGCGGAAGTCCTCGCACACAGCGGGGACCCGGGCGTCAGCAGTGTGGAATATGACTCGCGGCGAGTGAAGCCGGGGTGCGTGTTCGTGGCCATGCGCGGGGAGTCGAGCGACGGGAATAAGTTTATCGATCAGGCAATCGCGGCTGGGGCTGTGGCGGTGGTGACGGATTCGCTGGTGGAGACGCCGCGTCCGGGAGTGGCGTGGGCGGTGGTGCCGAACGGGCGACGGGCGCTGGCACGGGTGAGCGCGAACTTCTATAAGAAACCGGCGGAGCGGATTGCGGTTACGGGAATTACCGGGACGAACGGAAAAAGCACGACCGCGTTTTTGTTGGAATCGATTCTGACAGCGGCGGGGCGAAAGAGCGCGCTGATCGGGACGATCGAATATCACGTCGCCGGGAAAGTCTTGCCGGCGCCACATACCACGCCGGAGGCGCTGGAACTGAATCGCATTTTCAGCGAGGCCCTGGGGCAAGGCGCGACCGATGCGGTGATGGAAGTTTCTTCGCACGCCCTGGCGCAGGAACGGGTGTTTGGCGTGCCGTTTGATGTCGCCGTGTTTACGAACCTGACCCGCGATCATCTCGATTATCACAAAACTATGGAGGAGTACTTCGCCGCCAAGCGGGCGCTGTTTGAGGGCTGTGGCACGGATGCGCCGCGAGCCGTGGTGACGAATGTGGATGATGAGTCGGGAGCGAAGCTGGCGGAGTTCAGCCGGAAGCGTAGTTCGGTGGTGCTGAAATACGGATGGGAGCGCGGCGATCTGCATGCGGAGAAAGTGGAGATCACGACGCGCGGGACGCGATTTGATCTGGTGATGCCGGAGGGGAAGGTTGCGGTGTTCTCGGCGCTGATCGGGCGGGTGAATGTGTACAACATTCTGGCGGCGGCGGGAGCGGGGTATGCGCGCGGGTGTGCGGCTTCGGCGATTGCGGAGGGGATCGACAGGCTGGCATGCGTTCCGGGGAGATTTGAGCGCGTGGACTGCGGCCAACCCTTTACGGTGGTGGTGGATTATGCGCATACCGACGACGCGTTGCGGAATCTGACCGCGTTGGCGCGGGAGTTAGTGTCTGATGCGAAGGGGCGGGTTTTGACAGTGTTTGGATGCGGCGGGGACCGCGACCGTAACAAGCGGCCTTTGATGGGCGAGGCGGCGGGGCGCGGGAGCGATTTCGTGGTGCTGACGTCGGACAATCCGCGGAGCGAGGATCCGGTGGCGATTATTAATGATGCGGTGGTTGGGTTGCAGAAGACTGGAGTGAAGTACAGCGTGGAGGCCGACCGTCGGAAAGCGATCGCGCTGGCTATTGGCGAGGCGCGGCCGGGAGACATCGTGTTGTTGGCGGGCAAGGGGCACGAGAAGGTGCAGGTCACGCGGGAGGGGTCGCTTCCATTTGATGATCTGGAAGTGGCGCGCACGGCGCTGCGGGCGGTGGGGTTTGAGTGCGAGGCGGCAGCCGCCGGGGCGAAAGGATGAAGCTTACGCTGGGCAGGATTGCCGACTTTATTTCCGCAGCCGGCGAGTTTGCGCCTGACGAGGTGGCGCAGGGGTATTCGATCGACTCCCGGACGGTGGGGTCGGGCCAGCTTTTTCTTGCGGTGAAGGGTGAGCGGCTGGATGGCCACGACTTTGTCGAGGCGGCGCTGGGTCGGGGAGCGGTTGCGGCCGTTGTGCGTCAAGATCAGTTGGGGCGATATCCCAAAGAGGCGCGTTTGCTGGCGGTGGGTGACACGCTAGTGGCACTGCAGACTCTGGCTACTGCCGTCCGGAAGCTTTGGGGCAAGCCGCTGATTGCGGTTACGGGGTCGGCGGGGAAAACTACTACGAAGGAAGCGATCGCGCATGTGCTGGGTGCGCAGTTCCGGGTGCTGAAGTCGGAGGGAAACTTCAATAATCATTTTGGACTGCCGTTGATGCTGCTGAAATTGGAGCCGGAGTATGACGTGGCAGTGATCGAGATGGGAATGTCGCATGCGGGGGAGATTCGGGCGCTGGCGAAGATTGCGCGGCCGGAGATTGGCGTGCTCACGAACGTTGCGCCGGTGCATCTGGAGTTCTTTGATTCGCTGGCCGGGATTGCGCGGGCGAAATATGAGTTGATCGAGTCGTTGCCCGCGGGTGCGGTGGCGGTGTTGAATGCGGATGACGAATTTGTCTCGCAGTTTGGGAGAGACTTCAAGGGCAAAGTGGTGATGTATGGGACGCGGGCGGCGGCGGACGTGCGAGCGGAGAAAATCCAGTCGAAGGGGGCGGAGGGTGCGGAGTTCGATGTGGTGATTGGAGGCGTGCGTGAACATGCCCGGTTGCCGCTTGTGGGAGAGCACAATGTGTTGAATGCTCTGGCGGCGGTGGCTGTCGGATTGGAGCGCGGGCTCAAGCCTTCTGAGGCTGTGGGAGAGCTGGCTACTTTGGCTCCGGCTGAGAAACGCGGGCAGGTTCTCCAAGTGGGTAACATCACGGTGATCAACGATTGCTACAATTCGAATCCGAAGGCGCTGGAAGCGATGGTGGATGCTTTGGCCGGAATGGCGGCCAAGCGGCGTATCGTGGTGGCGGGCGAAATGCTGGAATTGGGGCCGGCGGGCGAAGAGATGCACCGGCGGGCGGGGCAGCATATCGCGGAGAAGAAAATTGATTTGCTGGTTGGAGTGCGCGGGCTGGCGCGGGCGATGGTCGAGGGTGCGAAGCAGTCGGGAGCGCGGGCGGAGTTTGTGACGGCGTCCGAGGATGCCGGGGAGTGGCTGGCGCGCGAGGCGCGGGATGGCGACGTGATTTTGTTGAAAGCTTCGCGGGGCGTGAAGCTGGAGAAGGCGATGGAAGTGTGGAAGGTGCGGCGCGGCGGCAAGAATTGAAACTGTCGCGGGACGGAGGCTGATTGCTCTACTGGCTGTTGTTCGTTAAGCTGCAACATTATTTTCCGCCGTTCCGCATCTTCCGCTATCTGACGTTCCGCACTGCGTTTGCCAGTCTTACCGCGCTGTTTACCGCGCTCATTGTGGGGCCGCTGGTGATCAACCGGCTGCGCGAATTCCAGATTGGACAATACATCCGCGAAGAAGGTCCGAAGGCACATCAGAAAAAAGCCGGGACTCCGACCATGGGCGGGTTGCTGATCGCGATCGCGATCGTGGTGCCTACGCTGTTGTGGGCGGACCTTAGCAACCGGTTTGTGTGGATTGCGGTGTTTGCCACGTGCGCTTTCGCGGCGATTGGGTTCGCCGACGATTACACCAAGGTGGTGCACCGGCGGAATCTTGGACTGACCGGGCGGGCGAAGATCGGGCTGCAGATTGCGACCAGCATCGTGATCGCGGTGATGCTGATCGCGATGCAGACCTATGGCATGTATTCGACCAAGCTGATTGTGCCGTTCCTCAAGAAATTCCATCCAGACTTGGTGTGGCAGAGCCTGGAACGTTTTCCCCATCTCTGGCCTTTGGCGTTTTTGCCCTTTATCGCATTCGTGGTGTTTGTGATTGTGGGATCAAGTAATGCGGTGAATCTTACGGATGGGTTGGACGGGCTCGCGATTGGATGTACGGTGATTGCCGCGGGCGCCCTGACGGTGCTGACGTATGTGAGCGGGCACGCGACGTTTGCTACTTACTTGGAGATCCCACGCATGCCGCAGGTGGGCGAGTTGGCGATTTTTTGCGGGGCGATGGTGGGGTCGGCGATTGGATTCTTGTGGTACAACGCGCATCCCGCGGAAGTGTTTATGGGCGACGTGGGATCGCTGGCGCTGGGCGGGGCAATTGGGACGGTCGCGGTAATCATCAAACAGGAACTGCTGCTGCCGTTTATTGGCGGAGTGTTCGTGATCGAGGCGCTGTCGGTAATTCTGCAAGTCGGCTCGTATAAGCTGCGCAAGAAGCGGATTTTCAAGATGGCACCGCTGCATCATCATTTTGAGTTGATGGGGTGGTCGGAGTCGAAGATTATTGTGCGGTTCTGGATTGCGTCGCTGGTGTTCGCGCTGTTTGCACTGACGACGCTGAAACTGAGATAAGGCAGGTTACAAAGTTTCAGAGTTTCAAGGTTTCAGAGATGGGCACCTTGAAACTTTAAAACCTTGAAACATCATGGAACTTAATAACAAACGCGTGCTGGTGGTTGGCCTGGGCAAGTCCGGGGTGGCGTCGGCGCTTTTTTTGAAGGCGCGTGGGGCACGGGTTACGGTTTCCGATACCAAGAGTGGGGACGAACTGCGGAATGAGATTCCGGCACTGCTTGATCATGGGATCACCGTCGAGACCGGCGGGCACGGCGAGCGTACTTTTCGTGGGCAGGATTTGATTGTGGTGAGCCCAGGCGTTCCTGTGGATGCGCCGCTGCTGGTGCAGGCGCGCGCCATGGGCGAGGCGGTCATCGGCGAGATTGAGTTAGCGGCGCAGTTTCTGCCGGGACCGATTGTGGCTATTACCGGGTCGAATGGGAAGACCACGACGACCACTTTGACGGGGGAGATTCTGACGGCGGGCGGGCTGCCCACGCTCGTCGGGGGGAACATTGGCACTCCGGCGATTTCGCTGGCGGAGCGAGCGAAGCCGGAGACCGTGATTGTGTTGGAGGTTTCCAGCTTCCAATTGGAAACCATTCAGACGTTCCGTCCAAAGATTGCAGTGGTGTTGAATGTGACGCCCGATCATCTCGACCGGCACCGCACGTTTGAGGCTTACGTGGATGCGAAGGCACGCATCTTTGAGAATCAGCGGGGGGATGACTTTGCGGTGCTTAACGAGGATGATCCGACTTGTGTAGGGATGGCCGCGCGGACCCGGGCGCAAGTGTTCTGGTTCAGCCGGCAGAAGGAAGTGAAGCAAGGCGCCTGGGTGCGCGAGGGGAACATTCTGTTCCGCGATGGCCGGAAAAACGCTCAGCGCGAGATCATGCTGGTCTCGGAGATTCCGCTAAAGGGCGCACATAATCTGGAGAATGTGCTGGCGGCCGTTTGCGCGGGGGCGCTGATGGGATGCGCGCCGGAAAAGATCTGGCAGGCGGTGCGCGACTTCAAGGCGGTCGAGCACCGGCTGGAGTTTGTAGCCACGATCCGTGGCGTGGATTATTACAACGATTCGAAGGCCACCAACGTGGATGCGACCATCAAGGCGCTGGAGTCGTTTCCGGCGAACATCCACCTGATTCTTGGCGGCAAAGACAAGGGCAGCGACTACGCAGTGCTGAACGCCCTGCTGCGGCAGCGGGTGAAGCGCGTGTACACGATCGGCGCAGCGGCGGGGAAGATTGAGTCGCAGATCGTTTCTCCGAAAGGCGGGGGCGTCGAAGTTGTGCATGCCGAGACTTTGGAGAATGCTTTACGCAAAGCTAATGCTGTCGCGGAGGCGGGTGATGTAGTGCTGCTGGCTCCGGCATGTGCGAGCTTCGATCAGTTCAGGAATTATGAAGAGCGGGGGCGGGTGTTTAAGGAGATTGTGCGGGGGCTACGGTGAGCGCGGCTCACCCAAGAGGCATAGAGAAGCAGTGACGGCTGAAACCCCCCTGTGGTGGAACGCCTTGTGAGGCCGCCGGCGGCACAAGCCTGCTAGGGATCCTTCGACTCCACAAGTGCTTGCGCTAAGCGCGCAAGCACTTGTTCCGCTCAGGATGACAAATCTGATGGGTGTAGTCGTCCCCGAACCAAGACAGGCAACAATCAAAATCAACAATCAGCAATTCGTTCTCGTCGCCTCCGCCACTCCGTGGTGAAATGAACTTCCCATGGCAAAGCGGGTGAGTGTCGATCGCTGGCTGTTTACCGTGACCATGCTGCTGGTGTTTGTGGGGCTGGTGATGGTGTTTTCGGCTTCGGCGGTGATGGCGCGGGAGCGGTTTGGGTCGCCGTATGCATTTTTGTTGAAGCAGTTGGTCTGGGCGGCGGCGGGGCTGGTGGCGATGGTCGTGGCTATGCGGGTGGATTACCGGCGCTACAAGCATCCGGCGCTGGTGTTTTCGTTGCTGGGCATCACAACGCTGTTTCTGATCTCCGTTTTCTTTCTCGACCGCTCGCATAACACGCATCGCTGGTTTCGCGTGGGCGGGTTTTCCTTTCAGCCTTCAGAACTCGCCAAGCCGGCGCTGATTCTGGTTCTCGCTTATTTTCTCGAGACGCGCACAAAGACCATGGACGACTGGCGGAACACGCTGGCGCCGGCCGCCGCGCCGGTTGTGGTGTTGCTCGGGTTGATTGTGTTGCAGCCTGATCTCGGCACGGCGATCGCTTGCGCGGGAATTGCAGCTTGCATCCTATATGTGGCAGGCATGCGGATGCGTTATTTCGGGTATGCATTCGGAGCCGCGCTCGTGCCGCTTTATTTTCTGATCTTTCATGTGAGCTTTCGGCGGGACCGCATTCTGGCTTTCATGAATCCGTATGCCGAGCGGCAGAAGGCCGGGTTCCACCTGATCCAGTCTCTGATTGCTGTCGGCACGGGAGGGATCACGGGGACAGGTTTGATGGAAGGCAAGCAGAAACTTTTTTATCTGCCGGAACCGCATACTGACTTTATTTTTGCCGTGACTGCGGAAGAGTTGGGGTTGGTGGGGGCGCTGTTTGTGGTGACGCTGTTTGCCATCTTTCTGTGGCGTGGGATGCGGGCTTCGTGGCGCACGGAAGATGTCTTCGGACGCTACCTGGCGGTGGGCATCACGAGCATGGTGGTGCTACAGGCGTTCATCAACATCAGCGTGGTGTTGGGGATGATGCCGACCAAAGGAATTCCGCTGCCGCTGGTGTCGTATGGAGGGTCGTCGCTGTTTGTGACGCTGGCTTGTGTGGGCGTGCTGTTGAATATTACCAAGCAGGCGGAGTAATGAACAGCAATTGTTGATTGATGATTTCTGATTGTTGATTGAAAAACGGAAGATATCCGCAGAGCACCGAGGATGGGCGCTTAGTCAACAATCAGCAATCAACAATCAGCAATTCCTTTATAGTCACCTCATGCGCGCAATCCTGGCGGGCGGCGGGACGGGTGGGCATGTGATCCCGGCGCTGGCCATCGCCAACGAACTCAAGAAAAGTTATGGGGCCGAGGTGCTGTTCATGGGGACGGCGCGCGGGATCGAGAACCGTCTGGTGCCGGCGGCGGGATATCCGTTGCAACTGGTCCGGGTGGGAGCGCTGAAGAATGTCAGCCTGATGACGCGGGTGAAGACGGCGTTTGATTTGCCGCGAGCGATCTGGGACGCGAGCCGCATGCTGAATGAGTTCGCGCCCGACGTGGTGATTGGCGTCGGCGGGTATGCCTCGGGGCCGGCGATGCTGGCGGCGGTGGTGAAACATATTCCGAGCCTAGCGTTTGAGCCGAATGTGGTGCCGGGGTTTGCCAATCGAGTGGTGGCGCGGTTTGTGTCGGGCGCGGCGGTGCACTTCGAGGAGACGGCGAAATATTTTCGTCACGCGGAAGTGACAGGCGTGCCGGTGCGGCAGGCGTTCTTTGAAATTCCCGCCAAGCGCGGCGGCGTTCCTGCTCTGTTGGTGTTTGGCGGAAGCCAGGGAGCGCATGCGATCAACGAGGCGATGATTCGCTGCTTGCCCGAACTGCGGCGGCAGGCGCCGGGGATGCACATCATTCATCAGACGGGCGAGCGTGACTATAATGACGCGCTGGCGGCGTACGCTTCTCTAGGAGAGTCGGCGGAGGTCTTCAAGTTCATCGAAGACATGCCGGCGGCGTTTGCGCGAGCCGATCTTGTCGTATGCCGGTCGGGCGCGAGCACCGTGGCGGAAATTACGGCGGCGGGGAAGCCGGCGATTTTTGTGCCGTTCCCGCGAGCGGCGGACGATCATCAGCGCGTGAACGCGGAGGCACTGGCACGCGTTGGGGCTGCGGTGGTGGTGGAAGAGTCGAAGCTGGAGGGAGTGTGGCTGGCGGAGACGATTGCGGCTTTGCTAGGAGATCCGCGGCGGTTGCAGGCGATGAGTGAGGCGGCGCGGGCTTTGGCGCACCCCAATGCCGCGCGGGATATTGCGGCGCTGGCGGCGCGGGTGGCGGGGCTCGAAAGCAGGGACCAGGGGACAGAGGACACGGGTTAGCAAACCAAGTTCGATTTTGCTGACCCTAGCCCCTGATCCCAGACCCCTAAATTTATGTTTGCCAAGATTCAGCAGATACATTTCGTGGGCATTGGCGGGATCGGCATGAGCGGGATTGCCGAGGTGTTGCTGAATCTTGGCTATCGCGTTTCGGGATCTGATCTGAAGAGTTCCGCAGTTACGCAGCGGCTGGCTGCGCTGGGCGCGACTGTCTTTGAAGGACATCGCGCGGAAAATATTTCAAGAGCCGAAGTGGTTGTGACTAGTTCCGCGATCGCGGCGGAGAATCCTGAAGTGCTTGAAGCGCACAAGCTGCATCTTCCGGTCATTCAGCGGGCGGAGATGCTGGCGGAGTTGATGCGGTTGAAGTATGGCATCGCCATCGCGGGGATGCACGGCAAGACCACTACTACTTCGATGGTCGCGGCGGTGCTGGCCGGGGGCGGGCTTGATCCTACTGTGGTGGTGGGCGGGCGCGTGGATGCGATGGGGTCGAATGCGCGGCTCGGGAAGTCACAGTATCTTGTCGCTGAGGCGGATGAGAGCGACCGGTCTTTTTTGAAACTGTCCCCGATTCTATCGGTCGTGACCAACATCGACCGCGAGCACATGGATTGCTACCGCAACATGCGGGACGTGAAGAAGACGTTTCTGGAGTTCATGGACCGGGTGCCGTTCTATGGGATGGTGGTGGCGTGCAACGATGATCCGCTGTTGCGGAAGTTATTGCCGGAAGTACGGCGGCGCACGGTGACGTACGGGACGAAGCGCGGGTCGGATTTCTGGATCAAGTTGGAAACGGATTCCGCGGCGGGAGATGGGCCAAGAAAAGCGCAAGGCGATGGCCAGGCTTTGAGCCGCTTTCGCGTGAGCTATCGCAAGAAAGATCTCGGCGAGTTCACGCTGCATGTTCCCGGGGTTCACAACATTCTGAATGCTACGGCGGCGATCGCGGTCGGTGTGGGGCTTGATGTTGTCGTGGATGCGATTCGCGCGGCCCTGGACCAGTTCCGCGGGGTTGACCGGCGATTCCAGTTGCGCGGGCGGGCGGCGGAGGTGAGCGTGATTGACGACTATGGGCACCATCCTACGGAAATCAAGGCGACACTGGCGGCGGCCCGGCAGTGCGGGTTTCGCAAGGTTCATGTCGTGTTCCAACCGCACCGGTACACGCGGACTCGCGATCTGATCGAGGACTTCGCCACGGCATTTGGCGACGCGGATTCGTTGTTCGTGCTCGATATCTATGCGGCCAGCGAGAAGCCGATTGAAGGCATCAGCGGGGAAGCATTAGTGCGGACCATACGAGAAAAGGGTGGACGGAGTGCTCAGTATGTGAGTTCGTTCGGCGATGCGGTGAGCGCGGCTGCTGGTACGGCGGAGGATGGGGACATGATCCTGACGCTGGGCGCCGGCAGCGTTTCGCAGTTGGGGCCGATGATTCTGGAGAAGCTGAGGGAGCGGCAGGCGTAAGGAACTATTTTCCGCTGGCCACGTATCTTCCATTGCTAACGGATTTGGGCGGGGTTCGTCCAATCTGCCAGATGGAGATTATGGCGATGAAAACTACACAGGCATGGGCGTGGCTGGCGGCTGGGGTGCTGGCGCTGGGATTGAATGGGTTTTATGAGGATGGCGGCGCGGCTTGGGCGCACCGGGTTGTGGATCGTGTGGCTGACCGGTCCGGAGCACTGGCGGATATGGCTTCGGCGCGGGTTGACCAGGTTCTGGAAAGGACCAACCTGGTCGCTTCGCGGAGCGAGAGGGCTTCCTGCACATTGGTCACCGCGGTGGCGCGGTTCCAGACCGAGATGGCCCGGACGCAGACTGGAATGGCGCACTTTGAGGCGATGTCGGCCCGGCAGGAAGCGGAGCTGGCCCGAGTTGAGGCTAATCGGGCGCGGATCGAGGCGCAGGTTGGCCGCGTGCACTTGGCTCCGGTTGCGTTTAGCACGGTAGAGATTCCTGTGGTGGCTTGTCCGCGGGTGCGGGTAAATGTTCCCCGCGTCAGCGTTCCGCGCGTTAGGGTTGCGGCGCCGGTGGTGCGGGTTGAGCTGGGTAGTGGGCCGATTTAGGGTTCGTGTCTCCTGCGAGGGCTGGCGCGGCGAAACTGCCGCGCCCGCTTTTTTTGTGGCTTGTAGGGTCCTGGGATAGGCGCCCATCCCCACACGGTTTGTGGTCCGTCCCATATCTCCTCAATGATGTCCAACCCGGTTCCTGCCTGTGAAAAAGAACCAACATTTTGTCTATCTCAAATCGCGAAATGAAGTTATAGTTTGAAGGCTCAGCGATTCACCAGCGACAACTGACCCTACTGATGGCGCGGAAATCGGGGCCCACCATCTTGCAGGAGGA